>JAZNHF010000027.1:0-36187 GCA_045576835.1 Clostridia bacterium | reverse complement strand
GTGATGTCGGTGCATTTTTCAATCTGTTTCAAGTCCTCCAAAAATTCTTTTTCAATTATGTACTGTCCTTCAATTGGATTTCCATACCAATCTGTAGGCTGTTGCTCTACAATATCGCCGTACATAGTAATTACGGCATTGTTATTGTCGACAGTAGCCATTGTGTAAAAATTACGCTGAATGTTTACAAGGTTCAGTCGATTATGCTTCATTTTCACTACCTCCTAATAATTTTGTTTCGTGTGCTTCCAGAGCGTTAGCAAAATTTCTCATGGTGATGTTATCCCAATATTCGTCGTGTTTTACACGCTCTTCGTGAGCTTTTTCTATTAACCTCAAGATCTCTCCGCCAATTTCTTGTCTCTTTTTTTCGCATGCATTCCGTATTCTTTCAGGGAGCATTGCCTGCTCACGCTCTCTCTCGTAAGCAGGCTTGTATAAATCCATAAATGCAACGCGGTCCATACCATCTTTATTTCCTCTGTGTCTGCCACAGTGCATATTATAAAGATTGCTCCATCCGATTGTCTCAACAACTCTTGCCACCGGCTCGGGCAACACCGCATATAAATCAAAATGTCCGTATTCGCCCTTTGCGTGGAGTAAGTCGCTGACCGCCGTCCAAGCAATATCGGGAGGAATAATATCAGGGCGCGTAAGGTTTACCATTTGCTCTCTTATTTCTGCTATGCTCGGAGGCCATTTGTTGACAGATATATGTTTTTGTACCGCCATTTCCACCAACTGCGCATTATCATCCTTGAAAATAGTTTTCCACACTGCAACCATACCATTAAGTGTGGTTTCATCCTTAAACTTGTCATTAGATGGATAACTCATTACAATAATGGTTACAACTCTAAGCGTTTCCGTTTCTGTCATTTTCATCTGCCTCCCTTTCTTTTGCTTCATCATACATTTTTGCAAGTACACCGAGAGCTCCAGTCAATTTTGTTTCTCCTGGAGAACGGTCATCATATTTATGCTCGAGTATCTTTGAAAAGTTTGTCGGCTTCATCATCCAGTCGAAGTCAGCAGACCAATTACGGTCATTTTCTCCTTTGAGGAATGGAGAAGACTCTGCGATTGTGAATAGTTCCTGAAAGATTTCCAAACTCTTGTGAGTTCTCCATCTTGCAGCTATTGCTTTCTTTCTGTTGCCGGTAATATCTTTTATTTTGGGGAATGATATACAGATAGAGTGATAAAGCTCTTTGATTTTTGCATAAGGGCAGTTGACCGATACAACCTCCGCTTGCGGAGTAGAGTATTCTATATCTCCTTCTGAATCTATATCTATATCTATATCTGTATCTAATTCTTTATCTTTATCTATATCTGTGTCGTGACAGTGTTGACTTGTCATTGACACGTCATTGACATTTTGAAGTAACTTCTTTTTTTCTCGGGATTTTTTCTGTGCCAGACGGTTATATTCTCTTATTTCCCTAAGTCTGTCAACGCTTTGATATTTCTCCCAATTTGATACATACAGAATATCGTCAACAACATCTATCATCCCAAATCTCTGAAAGGTGTTAAGGGCAATTTGTACAAGTGTTAAGGGTCTGTTGAATTGCGCTGCCAACATTTGCTCAGTGTATGGTATATCTTTTGTGAAGTACACCATGCCATTATCATTTGTGTTACCCGCCAAGCATAACAGTTTAAACCAGATAACAATAATCCCATCACCATCAGGTAAACATTCAATTTGCTTGATTTTTTTATTATCAAAAATATCTGTTACAATCTTTATCCATTTTACATCTGCCATCTCAGTACCTCCTTTATTCCGTGTCGGAAATGCCTTTCCCTAAGACAGATGAGATCCTTTTGCTGCTGACCTTGCCGTTGTTTTGTATTGCTTCTCGAATTAGAGAGGCAATATCCTGTATAAATTTTTCGTCCCCATCATAGTATTTATCTATAAGGGCTTCGAGTTCTTGTAGTTTTTCATCTATGTACATCACATAGTCGCTTACTATATCGATTTTCCAACACTGTTCTTTGTATGCTTCTGCAACAAGTGCTAATATTTCAGGCTCACTTCGCTCAAGGTTGAGTTTTGATATCTTCTCATTCATAGTATCGTTCATTAAATTTCTTATAAGTGTTGCTTTTGTTTTTAAAGCAACTATTTCATCAGCAAGCATTGCTGCTGCATATAGTTTATTATTCTTCATAAAATTACCTCCAAATTTTAATATTTACATTGATTGTATTGACAATATTGTTATATGGGTGTAAAATTATATCAGTATTTCGTTGTTAACGAATGTACGATTTTGGGTATTCACTATGCTTTGGTCGGCTTGGGTGAATGCCCTTTTTCTATTCGCCAAAAATCGTAATGGCTGATAATGACACCTCATAATTACATACCTCCGACTCTTTGTTTCCGGTATGTAGCTCCGGCAAACTTTACTGTATTTTTAACCGGATGAGTGCAGCGTGCGATATACTCTGCAATAGCTTCCTCGGTGAAGAAACATTTTCCGCCGGGAACTCTCTGAATAAACGCAATGCGTCCGAACTTTCTGGCTTCATCAAGCGTTACCAAAGATATTCCAAGTCGCGCAGCTGCTTCTTTTCGTGTTAATAAATTTGCCATATTTAAGCACCTCCTGTTCGTAGTTTCAATGTTTTTGTGTGTTTTGTAGGCGGTAACATTGTAAAAACCGCGTTTCTGTGAATATTTTTTATTTGTTTTTCCTTTTGACAATCGCACCGTTCTCCAGGGTCAAGATTACTGTGACAATACGGACAAGTCCAATACATACTCATAAACCTAACACTCCTTTACTTATACAGTAGCAGAATTTTCTTCTGACTTTAACCATTCCTCATATTCTTCTTTTGTTCCTGGTTGCTCAAAACAGCGTTTTACGCTTGATGCAAGAATACTGCATCCCAAGTCATAATCTGTATCAGGAATTTCATTTGAATTGATTTTAACAGAGCCTTTTTTTAGTGTTTTCATACTTTGTAAATCCTCGCTTTCTCTTTTGAAACATTATGACAATCTCTGTTGTTCTATTTTGGAGCTGTCATAATATTTTTTCTGGTTTTTTTGTTCTGAATTAACTTGTCAAGTTAATTCATCTGCAAAAAAAATTTCACTTGGGTTTTTAATTTTTAAAAGCTGAATCATTTTTTGAGCTTCTTCTGTGGTGACAACACCTATACGCATTTTGCGAATAAATGTGGAATGTGCCATATTTATTTTTTTGCAGAATTCATCCTGTGTCATTCCATTTTTTACAATTTCAGCTTTTAATAATTTTACATTAAGCATTAGAACACCTCCTTTGTTTAACCTCATAAGTTATTTTACCACCACAAAATTAACTTGTCAAGTCAAATTTAGAAAAAATTTTATCATTTATTGACTTTTTTAACTTGTTGTGTTAAAATTAACTTGTGAGGTGATTGTATATGTCAATAGGAAAACGGATAAGAGATACAAGAATAAGTAGAGGTTTGACACAAGAAGATGTTGCTAAAATTGTTGGTGTTGCAACTCAGACTATTTATAAATACGAAAAAGAAATAGTTACAAATATTCCATTAGAACGATTATCTAAAATTGCAAAAGCACTAAAAACCTCAACAAGTTATTTGTTTGGTGATGTGGATGACCCTGATGATAATTCCTTTAGGGTTGTAGCACTTGATATGGCATTTGAAGAAGTAGCTACTGACAGTGTATGGAGAGAAGCTGTAAAGGCGGCCGAAAAAGAGCATATTAGTGTTTTATATTCAATTTGTGAAGGTAATGCAAATTATAAAACGGTCACAGAATTGTATAATAGAGAATTTTTGGCAACGAGAATAAATATGGTAACTGAGTTTATTTTAGCAAACAAAGAATTTTTACAAAAAAATATGCCTGGAATTACAGAAATTAATTCTGATACCGAAGAATAAAACCATTATTTCATTTGAGAGTGAGTAGAAAATTTATGAATAATGAATTTCAGTTTTTAATATATCGTTCTGCAGAGGAAGATGTTTCCGTAAATGCAGTAATTAAAGATGAAACAATATGGCTGACACAAAAAGCTATGGCAGAGCTTTTTGACGTAAATGTCCCTGCAATATCAAAGCATCTGCAAAACATCTTTGATGAGGGCGAGCTTGAGAAAAATTCAACTGTTTCCAAAATGGAAATAGTTCAACAAGAAGGAGCTCGAAGCGTTAAGCGCTCAATGGAGTTTTATAATCTTGATGCCATTATCTCTGTCGGTTATCGCGTTAATTCTCACAGAGCTACCAAATTTCGTATTTGGGCAACAAGCGTATTGAAAGAGTATATGCAAAAAGGTTTTGCGCTTGATGATGAACGCCTGAAACAAGGAAAAGAATTATTTGGAAAAGATTATTTCAGGGAATTGTTGGAGAGAGTACGCTCCATCAGAGCGAGTGAGCGAAGGATCTGGCAGCAGATTACAGACATTTTTGCTGAATGTAGTATTGACTATGATAAAACCTCTCAAGTTACTCATGACTTTTATGCAATGGTACAAAATAAATTTCATTTTGCTATTACCGGGCAAACTGCAGCAGAGATAATTTATACAAAGGCAGATAGCACTAAGGACCATATGGGACTTACTACTTGGAAAAACTCTCCGGATGGCAGAATTTTGAAATCGGATGTTACTATTGCAAAAAACTATTTATCAGAACAAGAGATTTCTCGCCTCGAGCGTGCGGTTTCCGGATATTTTGACTATATAGAAGATTTGATTGAAAGAGAAAACACCTTTACAATGACAGAGTTTGCTGACAGCGTAAATGAATTTTTATCTTTCCGTAGATACCAAATATTAAAAGACCATGGCAAAATATCACGGCAACAGGCTTTTGAAAAAGCAGAGCGTGAATATGATGTATTTAACAAAACGCAGCTGATAGTTTCGGACTTTGATAAAGAAATAAAGTATTTAACTGATGCCTATTCTGACAGCGGAGGTGATACATAATGCCACGTCCGAAAAAACCGCAATATGAATATATTGCCTCACGCGGCTATTACAGAAAGCGAATAAAAGATACAGATGGGAAGTATGTTGCAATTTACGGTAAAACACCTGAGGAGCTGACCGAGAAGCTTGAAATAGCAAAAAGGCAAATTGAGGAATCTTCATTCAGGCGAGACAATCCAACCGTAAAAGAGTACGCTGAAAAATGGTTATCAATGCACGCTGCACACATAAGAGAAACGACTCTTACAGATTACACTTCTTGTGTTAAGAATCATATTATAGCAACTATGGGCGATAAGTATATGTTTGAGGTTACTCCTGATGATGTAAAAACTGCCATCTCGAAAGCTTCAACACTATCACAGTCTGTATATCGAAAAACACAGATGCTATATAAAATGATTTTCACATCAGCAGTGGAGAGCCACATCATAGATAAATCGCCCTGTGATAAATTAAATCCCAAGGGCGGTAAAAAAGCAAAAGAAAAGGAAGCTCTAAAAAACGAACAAGTCGCTATATTGCTGGATGCTATTCGTAACACACCTGCTTATCCTTTTATAATGCTTTGTTTGTATTCAGGGCTTCGCAGAGAGGAGGCTCTGGCTCTTCAATGGGACTGTGTACATCTTGATAATGATGCTCCGTTTATTTCGGTTCGCAGAGCCTGGCACATTGAACACAATAGACCGGTCGTATCAGAAGAATTAAACACACCTGCAGCCAAACGAGATATACCAATTCCACCACAGCTACAAAACTGCTTGAAAGATATAAAAGAAAAATCCGCCTCTGATTATGTAATTGCAAACAGAGATGGAGATGCATTGTCGGGAACACAATGGCAGAGACTTTGGAATTATGTAATAGTCAGAAGTACAAAAGAACGCAAATATTATCGTTATAATAACGGAGAAAAAACAGTGCATATAGTAAAGCCGGTTTTGGGAGAAAAGGCGGCACACAATAATACTGTTGTGTATAGTATGGATTTTCACGTTACTCCGCATCAGCTCAGACACACATATATTACAAATTTACTGCTTGCAGGAGTGGATGTAAAAACTGTTCAATATCTCGCCGGACACGAACACGCAAAAATCACATTGGACATATACGCACACTTAACATATAATAAACCTACAGACTTAAAAGACAAAGTTAATCAAGCATTTTCGGGTTATTTTTGAGGTTATTTTTTACGAGAATAGTTACAAACACTTGTAATATAGGGATATTTCTTGATAGAGAAAAAGAAGTACGGACTCAAAGCAGCTCGTCGTGCTCCGCAGTTCTCAAAGAGATAAAAAACAATTTTGTTATTTTCAAGCATTCACTTTGGTGGATGCTTGTTTTTTTATACCTATTCAAGCTTTGGACGGCTCGGCGAGGTGTTCGCCGCCCGTCTGCATAAAAACAGCGTAGCAGTCATCAAGCTGCTACGCTTAAAAATGAGTTGTTTTTATCCTAAATAGAAATCCATCAAAAGCATAAGGCAAAAGCCAAGAAGGAGCGAATAGGTTGCCCCTCTCTCGCATCCGTGTGCGTGTGTTTCGGGTATCATCTCGTCACTTATAACATAGAGCATTGTCCCGCCCGCAAAGGCAAGTGCGAACGGCAGAATTGCAGTAGATAGGCTTACAGCAAAATATCCTATAAGTGTGCCGATAACCTCTACAAGCCCCGTTGCAAGTGCTGCAACAAAGGTTCGTTTTCGGCTTATACCCGCCGTTAGCATAGGTGCAATTATCACCATACCCTCGGGAATGTTCTGCAGAGCAATTCCGCCCGCAATCGTAAGTGCCTCGGAGGTATTCCCTGTGCCAAAGCCGACGCCCGCGGCAATTCCCTCGGGGAAATTATGTATGGCGATTGCAAGTACAAACAAGAGAATTTTATTAAGACTATCATTTGAAGAGGCGTGTTTTTCCTGGTCAACCCCTGCCAGACGATGAAGATGAGGAACAGCCTTGTCTATGAGGTTGAGACAAAGTGCCCCTGCAAATATGCCTGTAATTGATGTGTATATTGCACGGTCTCCGCCAAGCTCAAAGGATGGCAGAATAAGACCTACAACCGCGGCACAGAGCATAACACCTGCCGCAAAGCCCAATGTTATGTCGTTGAATTTATGAGAGACATTTTTAATAGTAAATCCAAGCAGAGAACCTATTATGGTTGCACCGCCAACTCCGAGAGCAGTCAAAAGAACAAGTCTCAAAATGCACCACCTCTTTTGTTAATATGTTTATGTTATTATATATTACAAGCTTTGCTTTGCAATTTCTCTCGCGACATATACACCACTTGCAGAAGCGTGAGAAAGCGAATGTGTAACGCCGCTTCCGTCGCCGATTATATAAAGGCCCTTGTGTTTTGTTTCAAGGTTTTTATCAATTTCGACCTCCATATTATAGAACTTAACCTCGACACCATATAAAAGAGTATCGTCGTTTGCGGTTCCGGGGGCAATTTTATCAAGAGCGTAGAGCATCTCTATAATCCCGTCTAAAATTCGTTTTGGAAGAACAAGGCTTAAATCACCCGGAGTTGCAGCAAGTGTCGGGCGAACGGTTGCCTCTTCAATCCTGACGGCGTTACTGCGACGGCCTCTTACAAGGTCGCCGAAGCGTTGAACAATAACTCCTCCGCCGAGCATATTTGAAAGACGGGCAATACTCTCGCCATAGCCGTTGCTGTCCTTAAACGGTTCTGAAAAGTGCTTTGACACGAGAAGTGCAAAGTTTGTGTTATCGGTATGGTTTTTCGGGTCTTCATAGCTGTGACCGTTTACTGTAACAATACCATTGGTGTTTTCCGTAACTACTGCACCGTTTGGGTTCATACAGAAGGTTCTGACATTATCCTCAAACTTTTCGGTACGGTAAACGATTTTGCTCTCGTACAGCTCGTCGGTTAGATGCGAGAAGATAACCGAAGGAAGCTCAACACGAACGCCGATGTCTACACGGTTTGACTTTGTGCCGATGTCAAGCTCTTTGCAGACGGATTCCATCCATTTGCTTCCGCTTCTGCCGACAGAGACAATACACTTCCCGCAATCATAGGCATCGTCACCGCAGAATATGCGATAACCGCCCTCTGTAACCTCTATGCGTGTCACGGGAGAGAGGAAAAAGAAATCCACCTTGTCCTTGAGCTCTGCGTAAAGGTTTTTAAGAACAATGTAGTTTATATCCGTACCGAGATGTCTGACCGATGCGTCAAGAAGCTTCAGCTTGTTCTGGATACATATTGTCTTAAACTTGGTTCCTGCGGTGGTATACATTTTTGTACCCTCTCCGCCGAAGGCAAGGTTAATGTCGTCAACATAATGCATAAGCTCGACCGCCTTTTCCTTGCCGATGTACTCATAACGCGTTCCGCCAAAATCGTAGGTAATATTGTATTTGCCGTCAGAAAAAGCCCCTGCACCGCCAAACCCGTTCATAATGGCACAGGTTTTGCATTTGATACAGGACTTTATCTTGTCGCCGTCAATCGGGCAATGTCTCTTTTCAAGAGAATTTCCCGCCTCGAAAACGGCAATTTTTAATTTGTCGTTCTTTTTGCACAGCTCATAAGCTGCAAAAATTCCACCGGGTCCTGACCCGACAACAATCACATCGTATTTCATAATTACCTCTCCATTTACAAGGTTATAACAAACGGTGTAATTATACTATTAAAAAGCGGTTTTGTCAAATACGCCGCCGCCGTGAATATCAGCTTGTAAAATCCTCTTCAAATGAGGCGAGGGCTTGCTTGTCCTTGAGAATAACCCCGAGCTTTAATTCGTCTAACTCGGTCTTTGAAATATCCTCCAGCCGAATGTCAAGGGTATAGAGAAATTCTTCCGTTTCATCGTTTACCGCATATACAGCAAGTCCGTTTTCGTTGCATCTTGCCAGATAATAATCTGCGGTTAATACTTCCCCGCCCGAGAGAGGGGAGGTTGCCGATGCGGAAATTGGGAGGCTTTCGGATAAAGCCTCGGTTGCTCTTTCGGAGGTTATGCGATTTGCATAGGTAAAGGTAATATAGGCTACAATTAGTGTAGCGGTAAAAATACAAAAACCGACCATTATGCTCCGAAGAAAATGTTTTGTCATACAAAGTCCTCCTTTTTATTATTGCATTTTTGTAACAGTAATTTAATGTATTATTAACATATATTGGTCTTTTCATACCAAATTTTTTAGACTATAATATTAGTATATATAGGATTTTGCACTTGTGTGAGTGTAGATAAAAAAGGAGTATTTGTATGAACCCATATGTAAAGAAGTTCATCAAAATTTTCATAATTACCGTGCTGGTTTTGACGCTTGCAGCAGGTGTTGCTTTAGGCGGTGCGGTGTTTGGCTTTTGGGGAAGTGCTGACGACTTGGATGTGGACTCTCTTGTTCTTAACCGTAACTCGGTTATTGTCTACACAGACGAGGAAACGGGCGAGGAGGTAGAGCTTCAGAGAATAAATGCTTCTGAAAACCGCGAATGGGCTGATATTGAGAAGATACCCGAGGATTTACAAAACGCCTTTATCGCCATAGAGGACGAAAGATTTATGGAGCATAAGGGCTTTGACTTTGCAAGGACTGCAAAGGCGACGCTTGCCTGGGCGGGCAACAAGCTCATTGGCAGAAGTGCAAGCTTTGGCGGAAGCACAATTACGCAACAGCTTATAAAGAATATTACGGGCGAGAGAGACCAGACTGCAAAACGAAAGATACTCGAGATTTCGCGTGCGGTTGCACTTGAAAAGGAGCTTGAAAAATCGGAAATTTTAGAGCTTTATCTCAACTGCATATATCTGTCGCACGGTTGCAACGGCGTGCAGACGGCGTCAAAGGTCTACTTTGACAAGGATGTGTCGGAGCTTTCGCTTGCAGAGTGTGCATCAATCGCGGGTATAACGCAAAACCCTGCGGCATATGACCCGATATATAATTCAAACAACAACAAAAAGAGACAGATGGTTGTTCTTGGCAAGATGCTCGAGCTTGAGTATATAACCGAGGAGGAGTATAAACAGGCAAGCGAGGAGGAGCTTGTTTTTTCTGAAGACGCGGAAGAGCTGAGTGCGACTCCCAAGACGAACTCTTATTATGTTGACCAGGTTATAAACGATGTTCTGGAGGATTTGCAGACACAAGGATATTCAAGCAGTCTTGCATCAAAAATGTTATATACGGGCGGAATAAGAATATATACCGAGTATAAGCCCGAGATACAAAGAATTGTAGAGGAATATTACAGTAACGCCGATAACTTTCCAGGAAGCGGGGCACAGTCTGCAATTACGGTAATAGATGTAAGAACGGGTCAGATTGTGGGTATGGCAGGCGGCATAGGCGAAAAGAATGCGAGCCTTACCCTCAACCGTGCGTCCTCAAGTCCGAGACAACCAGGTTCGACAATAAAGCCTCTTTCGGCATATGCCCCAGCCATTGAGTATAATATTATAACTCCTGCGTCAATATATATTGACGAGCCAAAGTCATATGGCGGATGGACACCGAGAAACTATGACTATTCATACAGGGGTGAGGTTGATATAAGAACGGCAGTCCGCAGGTCTCTTAACACAATCCCCGTTTCTATCATAAACAAGATGGGTGCACAGAAAAGCTTTGATTTTCTGAGCAAGAACCTTGGCTTTACCACGCTTGTAGAGAGTCGGGATATAGACGGCAAGATATACAGTGATATCGGGCTTTCTCAGCTTGCCCTCGGCGGACTTACCGACGGAATGACTACGGTTGAGATGGCGGCGGCATACAGTGCCTTTGCAAACGGCGGAATATACAACGAACCGTATACCTATACCGAGGTAAGGGACAGCGACGGCAATGTAATACTCACAAACGAACATTCGAGCAATGTTGCAATGAAGGAATCGACCGCATATATAATGACCCAGATGCTTAAAGAGGTTGTATCTGCAGGTACGGGCGGCGGTGCAGGCGTATCCTATGCAAACTATACCGCGGGCAAAACGGGAACAACCTCTGACAACAATGACAGATGGTTTGTAGGCTACACCCCGTATTATTCGGCGGCGATATGGTACGGGTATGACATACCTCAGGAGATAAAGGTTGGTTCTAATCCGTGCATACCTGTATTCAGAAATATAATGAATGATATACACAAAACACTCGACGACAGAAGTCGTTATCTGTCAGCTCCAAACGGAGTGGTAAGCGTTGAATATTGCACAATATCAGGCAAAAGAGCAATAGAGGGTTGTCCGACCGACACCTATTATTTCTCTCAAAGCAACATTCCGTCATATTGCGAGGGTCAACATCCCGAGGAAGAAAATCCCGAAGAGGATGAGAGAGCAGAGGGCGAAGAGGCTGAAACTCCCGAGACAACCGAAAAGCCCGAGACAACCGAAAAGCCCGAGACAGAGAAACCGCAGAGCGGGGAGGGTAATCCACAGACTGTAACCACGCCGCCGCAGACGACGGGCGGTGTAGTTGGCGGTACACTTGAGGAGTAAAAACACAAACGGCGGAGGGTTTCTTCGTCGTTTGTTTGGTATGATGGCTGTCGGAGTTTTTTATATTGGAGGTACAAAGTGAAAAAATATGATAATTCGAGTATTTCGCAGTTAAAGGGTGCGGACAGGGTTCGTAAACGCCCTGCAGTTATCTTTGGGTCTGAAGGGGTAGAGGGTTGCGAGCATTCTATGTTTGAAATACTCTCAAACTCGATAGACGAGGCGAGAGAGGGCTATGGAAATACCATAAGAATAACAAGGTATCAGGACAAGTCAATAGAGATAGAGGATTACGGCAGGGGTATTCCCGTTGAGTACAACGAGAGGGAAAAGAGGTATAACTGGGAGCTTGTTTTCTGTGAGCTTTACGCAGGCGGAAAATACAAGAACAATGCAGGCGGTGACTATGAGTATTCGCTCGGGCTCAACGGTCTTGGTGCGTGTGCGACCCAATATTCGTCAGAGTATATGGATGTAGAGGTTTTGCGTGACGGCTGCAAGTTTAATCTGCATTTTGAAAAGGGCGAGAATATAGGCGGACTTCAAAAGACCGAGTTCCGTCACAGACATACAGGAACAAAAATCAGATGGAAGCCTGATTTAAAGGTATTTACAGAGATTGATATACCGCTTGAAAACTATCACAGCACCCTAAAGCGTCAGGCGGTCGTCAACTCGGGGATAAAGTTTGTATTCCGCAACGAGGTGGCGGCAAATCAGTTTGACGAGACGCAATACTTTTATGAAAACGGAATAACCGACTATGTTGCCGAGCTTTCTGACGGAAAGGAGATAACATCAATTCATCAGATTGAGGTTGAGAGAAAGGGAAAAGACAGAGAAGACCTTGACGAATATAAGGTAAAGATGAACTTTGCCTTTTGCTTTAACAACGAAAATCATACAATAGAATATTACCATAACTCGAGCTTTTTGGAGCATGGCGGAGCACCCGACAAGGCGGTAAGAAACGCATTTGTTTATGCTATTGACCAGTATTTAAAGCAAAACAACAAGTACACCAAAAACGAGAGCAAAATTCAATTTGCGGATGTTGCGGACAGCCTGCTTCTGGTGAGCAATTCGCTATCTACTATGACGAGCTATGAGAACCAGACGAAAAAGGCAATAACAAACAAGTTCATTCAGGAGGCAATGACCGAGTTTTTGAGAGAGCAACTCGAGATTTACTTTATTGAGAACAAGATAGACGCCGAGAAGCTGTCGGCACAGGTTCTTGTGAACAAGCGTAGTCGTGAATCTGCTGAAAAGACGAGAATAAATGTCAAGAAAAAGCTTGGCGGAAACCTTGATATAACAAACAGAGTAAAAAAATTCGTAGACTGCAGAACCCGAGATGTGAGCAAGCGAGAGGTTTATATAGTAGAGGGTGACTCGGCTCTTGGTGCCTGTAAGCTCGGCCGTGACGGTGAGTTTCAGGCAATTATGCCGATACGCGGTAAAATCCTCAACTGTCTTAAGGCAGAGTATGATAAGATATTCAAGAGCGATGTTATAGTAGATTTGATGAAGGTTTTAGGCTGCGGTGTTGAAATTTCCTCGAAACACAACAAGGAGCTGAATTCGTTTGATATAAACAATCTTCGTTGGAACAAAATAATAATATGTACCGATGCCGATGTTGACGGCTACCAGATTAGAACGCTTGTGCTTACAATGATTTATCGTCTTACACCGAGCCTTATCGACGAGGGCTATGTTTACATTGCAGAATCACCGCTTTACGAGATTTCGTACAAGGACAAGAGCTATTTTGCGTTTGACGAGAGTGAAAAGGCTAAAATTATAGAGTCACTTGAGGGTAAAAAGTATACAATTCAACGAAGCAAGGGTCTTGGTGAGAACCAACCCGAGATGATGTGGGAAACCACAATGAATCCCGAAACGAGGAGACTTATCAAGGTTATGCCTGACGATGTGGAAAAAACGCAGGCAATGTTTGACCTGCTTCTCGGTGATAACCTTGCGGGGAGAAAAGAGCATATTGCAAATGTTGGTTATAACTTTATTGATTTAACCGATATATCTTAAGGATAGGAGATTATAAATGGCTAAACAACCTATTATAGAAAATCAGGTAATAACTGAAACATTGGAAAAAAACTATATGCCCTACGCAATGAGCGTTATCATTTCGCGTGCCATACCCGAGATTGACGGATTTAAGCCCTCTCACCGAAAGCTTTTATACACTATGTATAAGATGGGACTTTTAAACGGCAATCGCACAAAGTCTGCCAATGTTGTCGGTCAGACGATGAAGCTCAATCCCCACGGAGATGCCGCAATATACGAGACAATGGTCAGGCTCACGGAGGGTAACGGTGCATTGCTTGTGCCCCTTGTTGATTCAAAGGGTAACTTCGGTCGGCAGTATTCAAGGGATATGGCTTATGCTGCGTCGCGTTATACCGAGGTCAGATTATCCAAGGTATGTGCCGAGATATTCCGTGATATGGATAAAGATACAATCGACTTTGCAGACAACTATGACGGAACGCTTAAAGAACCCGTGTTGCTTCCCACCACCTTCCCGAATATTCTTGCTAACCCAAATCAGGGCATTGCGGTAGGTATGGCGTCGAACATATGCAGCTTTAATCTCAAAGAGCTGTGCGAGGCAACCATAGCGGTAATGAAGGATTCTGACGCAGATTTGCTTGAGATTATGCCTGCACCCGATTTCCCCGGAGGCGGTGAGCTTATCTACAACCCCGATGAAATGCGTGAGATATACAAAACGGGCAGAGGAAGCATAAGAGTGCGTGCAACCTATGACTACGACAAGAAGAACAACTGCATAGAGATAAAGGAAATACCATATACCGCATCGGTTGAGGTAATAATTGAAAAAATTGTAGAGCTTGTAAAAGCGGGAAAAATTAAGGAGGTTTCGGATGTCCGTGACGAGACCGACCTCAAGGGCTTGAAGCTGACGATTGATTTAAAGAGGGGAACCGACCCCGAAAAGCTTATGGCAAAGCTGTTTAAGATGACCCAGCTTGAGGATAGCTTTGGTTGTAACTTTAATATTCTGGTTGAGGGCTCGCCTCTTGTCCTCGGGGTAAATGACATTCTGTGCGAATGGCTCCGTTTCCGCCGTCGCTGTGTGACGAGGGGACTGAACTACGATATAGAGAAAAAGAGCGACAAGCTTCATTTGCTTGAGGGTCTTGAGAAGATACTTCTTGACATAGACAAAGCGATAAAGATTGTCCGTGAGACCGAAGAGGACGCTTTGGTTGTGCCAAATCTTATGACAGGCTTTGATATCACAGAGGTTCAGGCAGAGTTCGTTGCGGAGATAAAGCTTCGCAATCTCAACAAGGAATATATTTTAAAGCGTACTGCTGAGATAGAGAGCCTTAAAGAAGAGCTTGAGGATTTAAAAGCAACCGTTTCAAGCAAGGCAAGAATAAACAAGATTATTGAAAAGCAACTCAAGGAGGTCTGCAAAAAATACGGAGAGGACAGGAAGACGGTTCTTATATCAGACGAGTTTGCAGCCGAGCTTGACGCAGAGGAAATTATCCCTGATTATGCAATAAAGCTCTTCCGCACGAAGGGCGGATATATCAAGAAAATATCACTTGTGTCGCTTCGTACAAGCGGTGAACAAAAGCTTAAGGACGACGACGAAATAATAGAAGAAATCGAGACGAGCAACAGGGCAGAGCTTTTGTTCTTTGCGGGAGGGAATGTGTATAAGCTGAAGGCAAACGATATACCCGACTGCAAAGCAAGCACTCTTGGTGAGTTTATACCCAACCTTGTCGGGATGGAAGAAAAAGCCGATATTATAGGAATGGTGTTTGCAGAGGATTACAGCGGAAATCTTTTGTTCTGCTTTGAAAACGGAAAGTGTGCCAAGGTTCCGCTTGCGTCATATGCGACAAAGTCAAACAGGAGAAAGCTGACGGGCGGATACTCTGATAAGTCGGATGTTGTGGCAATGTTTGTCCTCAAGCAGGAGGCAGACATAGTTCTTGTAAGCACTGCAGACAAGGCACTTTGTGTAAGCACCGAGAAAATTCCGCTTAAAACAACAAGAACAACTCAGGGCGTTGGAGTAATGACGCTTCGCCGCGGTGCGACAATCAAGACGGCGGCACTGTCCGAGGCGAGCGGGTTTGCAGATACCAAAATATACAGACCCAGAAACATTCCCGCTGCGGGCTCTGCAATCCGTGAGGAGGATACGGGTGTAGAACAAATTTCGTTTATGTAGAAATTTGTTAATAAAAAGTTACAAAATCAAGCCAATGAACTCTTGAATTATTGTGAATGTTGTTGTATAATAAAGATGGGCCGAATATATATTTTTGCTCGGCTATACAATATAAACGAAATGATAGGAGGCATGATTTATGACTTACAAAATTTTGTGCAAACAAGTAGAGCTTGCGGATTCGAGCAAGGAAAAAATTCTCGCAAAGATTGAGAAGCTTGACAAATTCTTCGGCGGCGGTGAAGAGTGCAAAATTCAGGTATCTCATCAGAGTGAGCATATGGTGGTGGAAATCACCTTTTTCTACAAGGGCTTTCTCATCCGCTCGGAGGCGAGAAATCGTGACCTTCTTACCGCAGTTGACGAGTGTCTTGAAAATATAGACAGACAAATCAGAAAGAACAAAACAAGGCTTGCCAAAAGACTGCGTGACGATGCTCTTGAAAATTACGATGTTGACTTTGGATACGGCGAGGGAGATGACAAGTCAGAGTACAAGATAATAAAGAAAAAGCATATTGATGCAAAGCCGATGATGGCAGAAGAGGCAATACTTCAGATGAATATGCTCGGACATGACTTCTTTATTTACACAGACCCCGACACGATGGGAACGAACATTGTGTATAAGAGAAGGGACGGCAACTACGCCGTAATAGAAACAAAATAATACAACACAGCGAATGCACCGAAAACCCCCGAAGCAAATCGGGGGTTTTGACATATACAAAAATAAGTGTATTTTGCTTACAAAACCATTGACGGACAAGCGTTTGTGTGGTATAATTTATAGATTAAATTTACAATGGGTAAAAAGGCAGTTTTGCCGAAAATCAGCAGTTGGGGAGTGGTAATGTGAAGGAGACGGGAAATACGCATACTCCTGCGGGATTAACCGATATTCTGGTTGAGGAATGTGAGAATAAATTTAATATTGAGACAACCGCAAGGGGTGTGTTTGCAGAGCATGGCTATCGGATGGTTCAACCGCCGACCTTTGAGTATTATGATGTATATGATGCCGCTGTAACAAGTGCGGAGAATATGTTTAAATTCTTCGATAACAACGGGCGTATGCTTGCTCTTCGCCCCGACCTTACGACCTCGGTTGCAAGAATGGCGGCAACAAAGCCGCTTGGTGAGCTTCCCTACCGTATTGCGTATATGGGCAGTGCTTTTAGAAACGACGAGGCATTCAGTCTTGCGAGACAGAGGGAGTTTTCACAGGTTGGTATAGAGTTAATCGGCGACGGAAGTGCGGCAGCAGATGCAGAGGTTATTGCTGTTACGATAGAAGCGGTACTGAAATTCGGCGTAACTGATTTCCAGATAGATATGGGTCAGGTTGAGTTTTTTAAAGGCATTGCAGAGCAGGCAGGCCTTGATGAGTGCCAGAGCGATAGCTTGAGAGAGAAGATAAACGACAAGGACTTTGTCGCAATAGAGGAGATGCTCGGCGAGTTAGGGCTCTCGGGTGAGATTGGGAGAATAATTCTTAATCTGCCTAAAATGTTCGGCGGAATTGATATTGTCACAGACGCACTTGAGAATGAGGCTATCGGTTCGGTTGCAAAAAATGCACTTTTGAATTTGCTTCAGATATACAACATACTGAAAGACAAGGGACTTGAAAAATACCTTGCAATAGATTTGAGTATGGTGCCGAACCTTGACTATTACACGGGCACAATTATCAAGGGCTTTGCAAAGGGAATAGGTTTCCCGATTTGCTCGGGCGGAAGATACGACAACCTTACGGCTAAATTTGGAAGAAGCCTGCCTGCAACAGGTGTTTCCATCGGGGTAGAGCGTGTTATGGCGGTTCTTTCGGCAAAGGCAGACGGGTCATCAAGCGAGCAGGCGTCTGAATATATCACGGTTGCTCTTGCAAAGGGCAGACTTGCCGAGCTTTCGGTAGAGATATTTGAAAAGCTTGGGTTTGATGTTGCCGAGCTTAAAACCAAGACGAGAAAGCTAATCTTTACAGACGAGAAAAACAAGTTCAGATTTATACTTGTAAAGGCGTCGGATGTTCCTGTCTATGTTGAGTATGGTGCGGCGGACATTGGTGTTGTCGGCAAGGATACCCTGCTCGAGAGCGGTAAGGATATATATGAGGTGCTTGACCTTGGATTTGGCAGGTGCAAAATGGCTGTTGCGGGTCCTGCATCGCTTGCGGGCAAGCTTGACGGCAGAAATATTATGAGGGTTGCGAGCAAATACCCCAAAATTGCAAAAGATTATTTCCACAGGGTAAAGGGACAAACCGTTGATATAATCAAGCTGAACGGCTCGGTTGAGCTTGGGCCTCTTGTAGGACTTTCGGAGGTAATTGTCGATATAGTTGAAAGCGGAAAGACCTTAAAGGAAAACGGGCTTGAAGTTCTGGAGGATATATGCTCTCTCTCGGCGAGACTTGTCGTAAACAGAGTAAGCGTGAAAATCCACCGCGAGAGGATAATGGAGCTTATTGCCCGCATTAAAGATGAGTTGAAATAACAACAGAGAGGACAAAAAATATGAGGATTTATCCTGCAATAGATATAATAGACGGTGCGTGTGTAAGGCTTGTTCAGGGTGATTATTCACAAAAGACCAAGTTTGCAGACAATCCGCTTGAGGTTGCAAAAAAGTGGCAAAGCCTCGGAGGGGAATTTATACACATTGTTGATTTAGACGGGGCAAGAAGCGGTACAATGCCAAACTTTGAGCTTATTTCGGCAATCGCGAAGGCTCTTGAGGTGCCGATTGAAGTAGGCGGCGGTATCCGCACAATGGATGCGATAGAAAAATATTTGTCAGGCGGTGTAGAGAGGGTTATTCTCGGAACCTCGGCACTGAATACCCCCGAGCTTGTAGAGAGTGCAGTTTCCCGCTTTGGCGGAAGAATAGCCGTGGGAATAGATGCGAAGGACGGCATGGTTGCGGTCAACGGCTGGGAAGAGGTCAGCAACATTGATGCCATTACTCTTGCAAAAAAGATGACCGAAATTGGGGCAGAGCATATAATCTACACAGATATTGCGACCGACGGAATGTTAAAAGGGCCGAATGTTTGTGCTATGAAAGAGATGGTGCTTGCCACCACGGCGGGTATTATTGCCTCGGGTGGGGTTACAACCATTTCTGATATAGAAAAGCTTAAAGCGGTCGGCGTGGAGGGTGCGATAATAGGCAAAGCACTCTATACCGATGCAATAGACCTTAAAGATGCCATTGCCGTGGCGAAGAAATAAAATATGCGAAAGGAAAGGTAGATTAAAATGGCAATAACAGATTTTATAAACGAGCTTAAGTTTGACGAAAAGGGACTTATTCCTGCGGTTGCACAGGATTATGTAAGCGGAGAAATTCTGATGCTTGCTTATATGAACAAGGAGAGCATAAAGCTGACGCTTGAGAGCGGACATGCTACATACTTCAGCAGAAGCAGACAAGAGCTGTGGGAGAAAGGCTCCCACTCGGGACATCTTCAGTATGTTAAAGAAATTCTGGTTGATTGCGATGCAGATGCGATTGTGCTTAAAATTGAGCAGACAGGTGCGGCGTGCCATACAAACAATCCTTCATGCTTCTACCGCAGGGTTGTAGACGGAAGGCTTGTTGAAATTCCGACGGGAATAGACACGAATCCGAAAATTCTCTACGATGTATACGACATAATCGTAGACAGAGTTAAGAACCCGAAGGAGGGGTCTTATACCAACTACCTTTTTGAAAAGGGTATAGACAAGATGCTCAAAAAGGTTGGCGAGGAGTCTGCCGAGGTAATAATTGCATCAAAGAACTATGTAAAATCCGAGGTTCAGTACGAGACGGCAGACCTTCTGTATCATCTTTCGGTTGTACTTGTTGAGCAGGGGCTCACATGGGACGATATTTTTACAGAGCTTCGCTCAAGATATAACAAATAATGGGCAGATATAAAAAGCTTATTACAATTCCTGTTGTAATAATAATTGTATGTGTCTACTTGATTGGACTTAACCTTGTCAATCGCATCGACAGAGTCGGCGAACTTAAGGACGCAGTTCCGACCGAGGCAGAGACCGTAGATGAGAGAGAGCCTGAAGGCGGGGACGAGGCATCTTCGACCGAAAAGCTTGACATAAACACCGCCTCCCAAAGCGACCTTATGACGCTTGAGGGGATAGGCGAGACTATCGCAAAGCGGATATTAGAGCGGAGAGAACAAACGGGTGGCTTTGCCTCGATTGATGAGCTTCTTGAGGTTGAGGGTGTCGGCGAGAAGAAATATAACGCAATCAAGGATTTTATTACGATTGGAAGCAGTGAAGAGTTAGGAGAATAAAAAATGGGATTTTTTTCACGGTCTTATGATAAACCGGGCAAGGGCGTTGACCCTGATGCTCCGCAAAAGAGAAGCTTTTTCAGATTCTTTGATATATTCTGGCGGAAGATTGGAAAGTTCTTTCAGTTAAATCTGATTTACACCCTGACGCTTATACCCACAGCAATTATAATATTTCTGGCGGGAGAGGTGGTTGTTGCAAAGCTTGCAGAGACGGTAGGCTTTGGTATAGACGAGCTGTCGACGCTTCTTGTTCTGGGCTCTCTGATATTTCTGAACCTCTTTATTTCGATGTGGGGTGCGGGGCCTGCCACTGCGGGGATTACCTATGTTATGCGAAACTATTCAAGGGAAGAGCATGCGTGGGTATGGACAGATTTTAAAGACTCGATAAAGGATAATTTTAAGCAGGCAATAGTTGTATTTTTAATAGATATAGTGATGCTTATGTTATTCTATGTCGGATTGATTTACTATTCTCAACCGGGCAGTGCGATGGGTGTTTTGAGGTATATTATGTATGCAATAATGCTCATATACACCATGATGCATCTATACATTTATCCGTTGCTTGTGACCTTTAAGCTGTCGCTCGCGGATATATACAGAAACGCATTTTTATTTGCAATAGGCAAGCTCCCGTCTAACATATTTATTTTGCTTGTGCTATTTTTAATCCACGCTGTAATTCCTGCATTTGTAATACTGATTTGCGGTCAGCATATTGTAGCTGCTCTTTGTGTGGTATATGTGGCAGAATGTGTAATAACACAGTCGTTCTCGTCGTTTTTGGTGAATTTTAATGCCTATGCGAAAATCAAGAGGTATATGCTTGATGTGGCGGAGAGTGACGACAGCAGTATAGCCTGAAGCGAGGAATAATGGTGAAGATATTAGATAAAATTCAAGATGTTACTGACCTTAAAAAACTGAATAATGATGAGCTTGCAGAGCTCTGTGATGATATACGGGAGTTTCTCTTGGATAATGTATCGAAAACCGGCGGACATCTTGCGGCGAACCTTGGCGTGGTTGAGCTTACAATCGCACTGTGCCTTGAATTTGACCCGTATGTTGACAGAATTGTGTGGGATGTCGGACATCAGGCTTATACCTACAAAATACTTACGGGCCGCAAGGATAAATTTGATACGCTTCGCACGCTTGACGGGTTATCGGGCTTTCCCAAAGCATCAGAGAGTGATGCCGATGCCTTTAACTCGGGACACAGCTCGACCTCGATATCTGTTGCAACGGGATTTTCGGCAGGCGAGAGGCTCAAGGGCACAAACGCATTTTCTGTTGCGGTTACGGGAGATGGTGCGATGACGGGCGGAATGGCGTTTGAGGGGATGAACCATGCGGGCAGTGAAAAGCTTCCCGTCATTGTCATTTTAAACGACAATGGTATGTCAATTTCGCAGAATGTCGGCGGATTTTCCAGAAAGCTTCAAAAAATAAGAAGTACAAAAAAATACCTGAATTTTAAGAGTGATGTCAAGTCGGTTGTCTGCAGAATTCCGATAATCGGCAAGCTTATCAAACGGGTATTAAAGGGAATTAAGAAAGTATTGAGAAGCATAATGCTCCCGTGCGGATTGTTTGAGGACCTCGGGTTTAAATATCTCGGGCCGATTGACGGTCATAACATAGATGAGCTTCGCGAGGCTATGCAGAGTGCAAAAAGCCTTAACTGTCCCGCGGTGGTCCACATACACACTAAAAAGGGCAAGGGCTATCCGCCTGCAGAGCAGAACCCCGATTTGTTCCACGGAGTAGGGAGCTTTGATAAAAACACAGGAGTTTCCGAAGGTGCGGGGACATTGGATTTTTCCAACTGCTTCGGGCAGAGGCTTTGCTCTTTAGCAGAGCAGAACCAAAGGGTGGTTGCAGTTACGGCGGCCATGCCTCTCGGGACGGGTCTTTCAAAATTTGCCGAGAAATTTCCCGACAGATTTTTTGATGTTGCAATAGCAGAGCAGCATGCAGTAACCTTTTCGGCAGGGCTTGCCTGCTCGGGATTTGTTCCCGTTGTTGCAATATATTCGACCTTTTTACAAAGAGCGTATGACCAGATTATACACGATGTGTCGCTTATGAACCTTCATATGGTTTTTTGTATCGACAGATGCGGACCCGTCGGCGGAGACGGTGAAACACATCAGGGTATGTATGATATATCGTATATGACACAAATTCCCAATATGACGGTTCTGTCGCCCTCGTGCAGGAGTGACCTTGATGCTATGCTTGACTATGCAATAAACACAGCAGACGGCCCTGTTGCAATAAGATACCCAAGGGGGAGAGCATACGAGACAGAGTCGGCAGAGAGAGAAGCAACTAAGGCAAGACTCGTCAAAGACGGAGCAGATGTTTTAATCGTGGCAGTCGGCATAACTCTATATGATGCCGTCGGTGCGGCAGAGCTTTTAGAGAAAGACGGAATTTCTGCTGCGGTAGCAGATGCAAGGTGTATAAAGCCGATAGATAAAGACTTTATGAAGAGAAACGCCTTTGGCAAAAAGCTTGTCGTGTCGATAGAGGACGGAACGGAAATCGGCGGGTTTGGGCAACAGCTTGAAGCGTTGCTTGACCAAAAGGTGCTGCGGCTTGCCTATCCTGACGAACCGATTGTTCAGGGAAGTATTGAGCAACTTAAGACAAAATATAATCTTGACAAAGAGAGTATCGCAGAAAGAATAAAGGAAATAATAGATTAGATAGAAAATATATTACGAGTACCCAAGGGCAGGTGTGACTATGAGTAAGCAGAGGCTTGATGTTTATCTTGCAGAAAACGGACTTGCAAAAAGCAGAAGCGAGGCACAAGCCATTATTATGGCAGGAAATGTCTATATAGACAATGTCAAGGCGGCCAAGGCGGGCGAGCAGGTCAGCGGCAGCGAGAGCATAGAGGTCAGAGGACAGAGCAGAAAATATGTAAGCCGAGGCGGACTTAAGCTTGAAAAGGCGATGAAGGTTTTTCCTCTTTCGCCAAGCGGAAGGGTCTGTATGGATATAGGTGCATCTACGGGCGGTTTTACCGATTGTATGCTTCAAAACGGGGCAACAAGGGTGTATGCGGTTGATGTCGGCTATGGTCAGCTTGCGTGGAGCCTTCGCTGTGATGAGCGTGTTGTAAATATGGAGAGGACAAACATAAGATATGTAGAGGAGAGTGCACTGGCTGAAAAAATAGAGTTTTTCTCGGTTGATGTTTCGTTTATCTCGCTCTCACTTGTTTTGCCCGTTGCGTGGAAGCTCTCGACAGACGATGTTTGCGGGGTTTGTCTTATAAAGCCGCAGTTTGAGGCAGGCAGAGACAAGGTCGGAAAAAAGGGCGTTGTACGGGACAAGGCGGTGCATATCGAGGTAATAGAAAAGGTAACCGGGCTTGCAAAGGATATCGGGTTTAAGGTATTGGGACTTGATTTTTCGCCCAT
The DNA here is from genome assembly GCA_045576835.1 of Clostridia bacterium. Lineage (GTDB taxonomy): Bacteria > Bacillota > Clostridia > Monoglobales > Monoglobaceae > UMGS1820. Next base: position 12,681 of record JAZNHF010000027.1, on the reverse strand, counting down.
AAAGGGGCCCGAGGGCAACATTGAGTATCTTATGTATATATCAAAAACGGGCGAAAATGCCGAAATAAATATAGAAAATTTGGTTGATAAATCTCATACCGAGATTTAAAGGGAGGCTTTACATATGGAAAGATTGGTGGTTATTCCAAACGAGCTTCGTGATATTGACTTTGTTGAAACAAAAAATGTAATCAGAATAATTCAGGGCTATGGTGCAACCGTACTCTGTGAGCAAAGGTTTAAGGGTATCTTTGGTGCCGAGGTTGACTATGGGATAATGTCGCAGATTTTAAGAGAGGCAGACGCAGTAGTTGTGCTTGGCGGAGACGGCACGATATTGCGGATTGCTCCTCAAGCGGCAAAGTTCGGCGTACCTATTGTAGGGGTAAACCTTGGGAACCTTGGCTTTTTGACCCAGGCGGAAAAGGGCGACTATACAATCTTTGAAAATCTGTTTAAGGATAATTACAGTATGGCAAGCTGTATGATGCTTGACGCCGTGATTGTAAAACAGGGGGTAGAGGGAGAGAGGTTTCTTGCACTTAACGATGTTGTGGCCATGGGAAGCGGAAGCTCAAAGATGATAAATGTTTCAGCTTCAGTAAACGGAACAAACATCGGCTCCTATTCTGCCGACGGATTGATTGTTGCGACTGCGGTAGGTTCGACTGCGTACTCGCTTTCGGCTGGGGGGGCGGTGCTTCACCCCGACCTTGATGCTATGATAATTACGCCGATTTGTCCGCATACGCTCAAGGCACGAAGCACGGTTGTTCCCGGAAACGACGAGATATGGATAAGCCCCGCTGAACCGTTCCGTGCGGATATGTCTATTATGATTGACGGCGAGGTCGTTGGTATTTTAGAACCGGGCGAGTTTATAAAGGTTACAAAATCTACTTACAGGACAAGACTTATAAAGCCTGCAAACAGAAACTTTTTTGATGTATTGAGAGAAAAGTTGTCAGATTAAAAAGGAGGGCCTGTAATGCTTAAGGAACTTCACATAAAGAACATTGCAGTAATTAAAGAGGTCAGTATTGAATTTAATAGTGGTTTTCAGGCACTCACGGGTGAGACGGGTGCGGGCAAATCCATATTGATTGACTCTATCAACATGGCACTTGGCGGACGGGGAAGCCGTGAGCTTATACGAAACGGTGCGGAATTTGCCGAGGTGTCGCTTGCGTTTGAGACGGAGGATAAGGCTGTAACAGATGCCCTTTGCGAGCTGGGAATAGAATGTCTCGACGAGACGATACTGATTAGTCGAAAAATATTCCCTGACGGGAAGAGTAAATGCCTTGTAAATGGAAGAATTACACCCCTTAATGTTGTAAAAGAGGCGGGCGGACTTTTGCTGACTATTCATGGGCAGAACGATAACCAGAGCATACTTTCGCCGAAAACACATTTGAGGTTTGTTGATGAGTTTGGAGGAAACGCCGAGCTTTTAGAAAAATATAAGGAGCAGTACGGAGCAGTAAGGGCTATACAAACCAAGCTTGACGAGCTTAATACAGATGAACAGGAAAAAGAGCGTATGGTAGAGCTTTTGTCATTCCAGACAGACGAAATAGACAGTGCAAAGCTCAAGGCGGGCGAGGAGGATGCCCTGACAGAGAGAAGGAGCTTTTTGCAAAATGCAGAGCAGATTGCAGAGAGTGCAGGCGGTGCGTATTATGCCCTCTACGGCAGTGATGAGAGTGAAAACGGGGCTTGCGATGCAGTTGGCAGTGCAATAAGGAGGCTCGAGGGGGTAAAGGAATACGACACAAAGCTTGCACAGTATTACGAGACGCTTTCGTCTGCGTTTGCAGACATTGATGATGTTATGCACGAGCTTCGCGATTATATTGACGAGGTAGACTATAACGAGAGTGAGCTTGATGAGATTGAAGCCCGCCTCAGCCTTATATATAATTTAAAGAGAAAATACGGAAGCACAATAGAGGAAATTCTTGAATATGCAGAAAACTCACGCAGACGGCTCTCGGATATAGAGAGAAGCGACGAGAGGCGGAGTGAGCTTGAGGATAAGCTTAAGCTTGAAAAGGAAAAGCTTGCGGAGCTTGCTGATAAGCTCTCAAAGGCACGGGTAAGCTCTGCGATTTTGCTTCAGGAGAGAGTGATGAACGAGCTATGCGACCTTGATATGCAGAAGATGAGGTTCTGTGCAAGCGTCGCACCAATGTCAGATGAGAACGGGGGTATAAAATATACACCCGACGGATACGATGCGGTGGAATTTCTTATTTCTGCCAACCCAGGCGAGGAGTTAAAGCCTTTGCTCAAGATTGCATCGGGCGGCGAGATGTCAAGAATAATGCTTGCATTAAAGTCGGTGCTCTCTGATGCAGACAGTGTCGGGACCTTGATATTTGATGAGATTGACACGGGTGTAAGCGGAAGAGCGGCACAGAAAATTGCAGAGAAGATGGGGATGCTTGCAAAAAGCAGACAACTGCTTTGCATCACTCACCTTGCACAGATTGCGGCAATGGCGGACTACCATTATCTTATAGAAAAGACCTCGGGGGAGGATTATACCGCCACAACGGTAAAGGCGGTCGAGGGCGAGGAGAGAATAACAGAGCTTGCACGGATAATCGGGGGTGTTAAGGTTACCGAGACAACCTCGAGTGCGGCAAGAGAAATGGTAGCTCTGGCAGAGGCATACAAGAAAAACACCACAGTATAGGAGAGCATATATGAAGCAGATTGGATATGTCACAGAGGTGGCAAACGGTCGGGCAAAGGTTCGTATCGACAGAGAATCCTCTTGCGGAGGGAACTGCGTCAGCTGCAAGGGCTGCCCACAGAGTGCACTTGTGGCAGAGTGTGTATCAGACGGCGAGCTTAAGGTTGGCGACAGAGCTGAAGTTTCGATGCCGACGGGCGGGTTTTTCAGGAATGTGTTTTTGGGATATGGCACACTTGTAATACTGGTAATAGCCTTTGCGGTATTGGGGTATATAATATTTAAGAGTGATATTGCGTCGGTAGTGGGGGCAGTCTTCGGTCTTGCTCTTGGAATAGTCTTGCTTAAGCTATGCTTTAAAGGGCGGGATGTCAGGCTCGTTGCCGTACGCAAAACAGAGGATACTTTATAAAGGAACGGTTAGAAGATATGTTAATTTCCGCACATGGAATAGAAAAGAGCTTTTCAGACAATCTTATTTTTAAAGATGTAACTCTGACCATAGAGGACAAATGCCGCTATGGTTTAATTGGCATAAATGGTGCGGGCAAGTCAACGCTTCTTTCGGTTCTCCTCGGCGAGGCGGATTATGACGCAGGCGAGCTTTATATAAAGAATGATATTAAGCTTGGTGTACTAAAGCAAAATTCAGGTCTTGAAAGGGATAGCTCTATAATTGCAGAAATGCGAAAGATATTCGAGGATGTCCTCAATACAGAGGAGAAGATGCGAGGGCTTGAGGCAGAGATGTCTGCCCTTGGGGAGAATGACGGTGTAGAATACCGCAGACTTTCAGCCGAATACGCAAAACAGCAGGCATATTTTGACAGTCGTGACGGCTATAACATTGATGTCAAAATAAAGACGATACTAAACGGTATGGGGTTTTCGGACAAGGAGCTCGATACCCCGATAAATATATTAAGCGGCGGAGAGAAAACCCGTCTTGCAATCGCAAGACTGTTGCTTGAAGAGCCTGAGCTTCTCGTGCTTGACGAGCCGACAAACCACCTTGATTTTAAGACCTTGAGCTGGCTTGAGGAATATTTGTCCGAGTACAAGGGTGCAATATTTGTAATTTCCCACGACAGATATTTTCTTGACAAAATTGTGGATAATATATTTGAAATAGAGCGGGGCAGGCTTTATTATTACAAGGGCAACTACACTGCGTATACAAGGCAAAAGGCAGAGAGGCTTGAGCGGAGTATAAAGGAATACGAAGCACAAAGGGAGGAAATTGCCCGTCTTCAGACATATGTTGACAAGAATATGGCAAGGGCGTCAACATCGGCGTCGGCAAAGTCAAGGCAGAAAATCCTTGATAATATGGAGGTTTTAGAAGATCCTGTATATACAAATAAGACAATCAGACTACGCTTTGAAAAGACAAAGGAGCCGTACAAGGATGTTCTCACTGTCAAAAACCTTGCCGTTTCGGTTGGGACAGAGCGAAAGGAGCTCTGCAGAAATATCGGTATAAGCATCAAGCGGGGCGAAAAGGTTGCAGTAATCGGTGACAACGGCATTGGTAAATCCTCGTTTTTCAAAACGGTTTTAGGTCTTATTCCTCATTACGAGGGTGAGGTTGAGTGGGGTAAAAACACCTCTGTCAGCTATTATGAGCAGGAAAATCTGAACCTTGACTCTAAAAAGCAGGCGATAGACGAATTGTGGGACAGATTTCCGCACATACCCGAGGCACAGATAAGAAGAATGCTCGGCAATGTTTTGCTGACCCAAGAAGAGGTATACAAGCCGGTCGGTGTTATCAGCGGCGGCGAGAGGGCGAGGCTTGCCCTTTGTATAATAATGCTTGAAAAATCCAATGTTCTTCTTCTTGACGAGCCGACAAACCATCTTGATTTGAGCTCTAAAGAGGTGCTTGAGACGGCACTTTCAGAGTATGACGGAACGGTTATTTTTATATCTCACGACAGGTATTTATTAAATCGTGTTCCTGACAAAATCATTGAGATTACAAAGGACGGTGCGGTGGTATATGACGGCAACTATGACTACTACAAGGGCAGAATTTCAGCAATAGGAAGAAGGGCAGAGGAGAAACCTCAAAAGACGGCACCAAAGAATGAAGGCGGTTACAGAAACCGCGAGCAACGGCGGGCAGACGCAGAGCGTAAACAGAAAATAAAAGAGCTTGAGAATGAAATATCTTATCTCGAAGCAGAGTGTGCCTCACTTGAAGCGGAGCTTTCAAGCGAGGCAGTATACACAAACTTTGAGCTGACGACCGAAAAATCACTCAAGCTTGAAGAAGTAAACAAAAAACTTGAGGAATGTTATGAATTGTGGGAGGAGCTTTCACAATAAAAATCGAAACACAGCGGTGTTTCGATTAAGACCGCTGACAAACTCGTTCTACCACAAGCGGGCATTAAAAATAAATATTATATGGATTAGCGATTTTGATACACAGACATTAAAACGGAGGGTGCCCCATCGAGGAAGCACCCGCCGTTGCTTGTTTTTTGCAAAATCGTTCTCTACCGTACCATTGTACGCCGCCGAAAACGATTTTACAAAATATAACTTCGTTTCTCATCGTCTGCTCAACTTAATGACAAAGTCATTAAGTTGAATCGAAACACATCGGTGTTTCGATTTTTTTTTGTCTTTTTGTCGTACGAAAAAAAGTGGGAAATAAAGGAAATATGTTAGAATTGAAGTATACTATGCGTTAAGCTAATGAGAGGATGAGTAAAAATGGAAATGAGACTTGAATATCTTGGCTCGACTCTGGTTGCAAAGCTCGAGGGTGAGCTTGACCAAAGCTGTGCAACGGAAATTCGGGAAAAACTCGATGCAAAGATAAGCAGGCACGGAATAAACAATCTCGTATTTGACTTTGAGGGCGTGTCGTTTATGGACAGCTCGGGTATAGGAATGTTAATCGGCAGATATAAGCTTATAAAGGCAAGGGGCGGAAAGATGCTTATAGTACGCACACAACCGCAGGTAAGCAAGGTAATGGAGGTTGCGGGGATAAATAAGCTGATGGATTGTGAGTAAAGGCTAAAAGCAGAAAGGATTGATGAATAATGGAAAATTACATAAAGGTTGAATTTCCGAGCAAAAGCTGTAACGAGGCGTTTGCAAGAGCGGTTGCAGGAGCGTTTGCAACTCAGCTTGATATTACGATAGAGGAGCTTGCCGATATAAAAACTGCCGTATCAGAGGCGGTGACGAATGCGATTGTTCACGGCTATGCAGGTACACGCGGAATAGTTGAAATGAAATGCAGAATAAAGGGCAGGAGCATAGAGATAACCATAACAGACAGAGGTCACGGAATAGCGGATGTCGCACTTGCGATGCAACCTCTGTATTCGGGGAGCAATGATGAGGAAAGAAGCGGTATGGGGTTTACAGTTATGCAGAGCTTTATGGATACTCTGCGGGTAGAATCTGAGTTCGGCGAGGGCACGACTGTCGTTATGACAAAAAAGGTAGGGTCACAATTTGATGATTAAGAATTATGCCACGAATAACGAGGCTCTGCTTAAAAGGGTGGCAGATGGCGACGAGACGGCACGACATGAGTTGATATTGCATAATATGGGTCTTGTTCACAGTGTGGTAAAAAGATTTACGGGTCGGGGGTTTGAGACAGAAGACCTTTTTCAAATCGGGTGCGTCGGTCTGACACTTGCGGCAGAGAGATTTGACCCCTCGTTTGGAGTACAGTTTTCTACCTATGCCGTGCCAATGATAATCGGTGAAATCAAACGATTTATAAGAGACGACGGAATAATAAAGGTAAGCCGAAGCTTAAAAGAGCTTGCGGCAAGGGCAGTCAAAGCGAACGAACAGATACTGAAAAAAACAGGCAAGGAGCCAACTGTAACCGAGCTTGCCAATATGCTCGGCGTTTCAGCTTGCTCTCTTGCAACCGCACTTGAGGCGAGACGGCCGACCCAATCAATATATTCATGCACAGAGGAATCAGACGGAGAGGGCAGAAGTCTTATTGAAAAGCTTGAGAGCAAGAGCGACGATATAGGTAATATGCTCAATCGGGTTATGCTCGAGAAGGCGATAAGTGATTTCAGCGAGAGAGAGCAACAGCTTGTTTATTACAGATATTTTAAACAAAAAACACAGGCTCAAGTAGCAGAGAGGCTTGGTATATCGCAGGTTCAGGTATCAAGACTTGAAAAGAAAATATTGCTTAAGCTTCGTGAAAAAATATCAAAAGAATAAAGGTCGGGATTGATATGGAGTTATTGTCCTGAAACAGAATATTTTTTTATATCTGGACAATACTATTCTTAAAACAAAATTAAGGGAGAATAGTATGAATTATACAAAGAAGGAGTATCAGGATTATCTTGAGCAAAAATCCCCGAACAGTAAGCTTTTCAGAGATATGCTCTTTGCGTTTGCTGCGGGCGGAATAATCTGTACCATAGGACAAGCCGTGTTTGATATATATAACAGAGTTCTTGGAATATCAGAGGATGACGCCCGAACAGCGGTGAGTATTACCATGATTTTTCTCGGTGCACTTTTGACTGGGCTTGATGTTTACGGCAAAATTGCAAAATTTGCAGGTGCGGGAACTCTTGTCCCGATTACAGGCTTTGCAAATGCTATTGTTTCACCCGCTATGGAATTTAAAAAAGAGGGGTTGGTGCTCGGCCTTTCCGCAAAGATGTTCACTATTGCGGGGCCTGTGCTTGTCTACGGAATTACCGCCTCTGCCGTTGTCGGGCTTGTATATTATATAGTCGGGTTGTTTGGAGGTGCGGTATGAGCAGTCAAAAGAGATTAGGAAGACAAACTGCAAAAATCGAGAATGTATGTATCATATCGTCTGCATCAATAGTCGGCGAAAAGGAGGGCGACGGTCCTCTTGCAAATTGTTTTGATGTGGTTTTGTCCGATAATGAGTGGAACGAAAAATCGTGGGAAAAAACCGAGAGTAAAATGCAGAGAGAGGCAACACGCCTCGCTGTGTCCAAGGCAAATATGAAGCTTGATGACATAGACAGAGTATTCTCGGGAGACCTTTTAAACCAATGTATAAGTGCAAGCTTTGGACTTCGCGAGCTTGAAATTCCGTTTTTGGGAATTTACGGGGCTTGCTCGACTATGATTGAGGGGATAAGCCTCGGTGCTGTATTGATAGACGGCGGCTTTGCAGACAGTGCAGTTGCAGTAACCTCAAGTCATTTTTGCACCGCAGAGAGACAGTACAGAAATCCGCTTGAATATGGCGGACAGAGAACACCGAGTGCCCAATGGACAGTTACGGGCTCGGGTGCTGCGGTTTTGAAACGATGCACAGACAAAAACGGACTTATGGTTACCCACATCACAACGGGCAAAATAATAGATATGGGTGTAAAAGACGCAAATAATATGGGTGGTGCAATGGCCCCTGTAGATGTTAAACTAACACCATAAGGCGATGTGCTAAATCTCTACAATTTATGCGCTTTTCAGCCTGATTTTGCATTTAGGCGTGGAAATACCCCCACGATTTTATCGGGGGAGAATAAAAAGCTTTAACAATGCTAAATAAAACAACGAATGAAATTAAATACCCAGCGAACTCAAGTTATATATGTCAGTATCACATGGCATCTGCCCCAAAGTGCGGAAAAGAGCGTCACGGAACAAAGGATAGCCTTCCGTATCAAAAAAGTTCTAATACATAAAAGATGTAAAAGTCAAGCGAAATTGTACATTTTTTGCTTGACATACATACTTTTTGTGGATGACAAAATATATATCGTATAGTATAATCAACGTAATTTTATATAAAATTAAGCTTTTTTCAAAGGATTGTAATCAGAAGAAACCACAAAAGTAGAGCAATAATGGAATGGGAAATATATAGGAGTAAACGACAAACTATAAAAGGTGGCAGAAAAATGCAAAATAAATTATTTACCAAAGAGGATATAAAGAAACGGGTATGTTCTAATGATTTGATTTATGAAAATATTTCAAAAGATTGGAAAAACGGTTTGTTTGTCGGTGGTGGAAGCATTGGCGCAATTTCGTATTCACGAAACAATCTGGAGTGGATTATTAACAAAAACGATGTTTTTGATTCCAGAGTCCCCGAAGCTGACCAGAAAACTCACCGCGAGGTGCTTGACTATATAAAAAAGCATAATGAAAAAGATTTTAAGTTTATGGGTCAGTTTGAAAAAATAACCAAGAACGTGCAGCTCTATTCGGTGACGCCCGTTATTTTGAGGTTTAACTTTGGCTCGGGTGATTTGGGCTGGAGTGCCCCTGCTCTTCCCAAGGTTAGCCAACGACTGTCGCTCTATGAGGGAAAATTATACAGCGAGGCAGATGCCGCGTTTGTTCATGCAAGAGTTGAGACATTTTCGCCACACAACAAAAATTTGCTTGCTATCAGGATAGAGGGGTGCTCCACTCTTGATTGGGGTCATCTTATCGAGTTATACAGACCTTTCCACGAAGAAATGGATCTTCCTGAATGGAAGTGTGAAAATGATGTAATCAGCTTTACTCAAAAGATGCCGAGCGGCGATAGCTATGCGGTTGCATTATGCATAAAGAACAGAGAACTAGACGCTGGCAGAGTCAAGCACGATATGCCGCCTGATTTCGTATACGAAAATCAGACATCGTATGTAAAAATGGGAAAAATCTCAAGCTATAGTGCGAAAATCTCACAAGGTGGAGATGCCGATATATTTGTTTCGGTATGCTCGTCTTATGAGTTTGACGACCCGCTGCGCACAGCAGTAGATGAGGTTTTGAATGAGGCAAAAACCGGTTATGAGAAAATCGAAGCAGAACACCGAAAGTGGTGGGAGGATTTCTGGCAGAAGAGCGCAGTTGATTTTGGTAAATACACAGAGATTGAAAAGAATTGGTATGTGTCTGCCTATATATTGGGAAGCTCGCTCGGTACTGCACCGATGCCACCGCTTACAGGACTATTCTATGGTCCTTTAAACGAAACCACCCCGGGCGTTACGAGCAGCAACTATAACTCTGACCAGAATACTCAAATCCCGGTAATGCCTCTGCATTTGACAAATCATATTGATTTGATGAAGCCGTTTGTTGATACCTTTGTGAACTCTTATGACGAGTTGAGAGAAAAAACCAAATTCCTGTTTGGAGATACGGGTGGTGATGGTATTTATATTCCTCTCGTTTCTAACCAGAACGGAAAAGAATTAGTTTCGCCAACATACAGATATACAATGTGCGGAAGTGCATATACAGGCCTTATGATTTGCTGGATGTGGAAGTACGGACGCGATCTTGAAATGATGAAGGATAAGGCGTATTTTATCCTTTGTGAGCTTATAAGGTTTTATACAAATAACCTGATGGAGCTTGGGGAGGATGGGCTTTATCATCTTGATGTGTCTATTCCGCCTGAAATATTTACATTTACAAAAGACGATTGCACCACACTTTCGATGCTTAAGGTTTGTCTTAAAACAGCTGTAGAGGTTGGCAGACTTCTTGGCGAGGGCAATGATGAATTAAACCATTGGGAAGAAATGCTCGGCAAGCTTCCCGCTCCTGCGCAAAGACCCGATGGTGCGTGGTGGGGAGGACCTGATATTCCCTATAACCATTTCTTCTTTGGCGGGCATTTACTCTATCCATTTTTCCCTTCGGAAACATATTTATCGGATGACGATAAGAAAAACGCAAAAAAGACTCTTGATTTTATTGATGACTATGCTTATGAGCGTGCGTTTATGGACCATGAGGGTTGTTTTCATATGCTTCACGATTGGAGCTGGTTCCTTACAACCGTTACAAGACAGAGATTAGGTATGGCAGAACGTGCAAGGGCTGAATTAAAAGCCTTTTTAGATAACTTTGCAAAATCTAATGGGTTCTTTACGCACAATTCAATTCTCGTTATGCAGTCGAGTGAAGCAGAAAAGAATTGCATAGTACAAAAGGAATTGAGAAAGGATTACAAAACGAGCATTGACCAACCCTTCTGGCAGACCTCGGGTAGATGCGCAACAGCAAACACAGATGCAAAGGAACTTGCTGCACCCGTTATGGAGGGCAATGCTTCATTCTTGTTCTGTGCAACGGAAATGCTGATTCAAAGTTATGATGGCATAATAAGACTTTTCCCGAGTGTCGAAAAGAATTTCACAGGCGGATTTACGGGACTTCTTGCAAATGGTGGATTTGAGGTTTCTGCAACCATGGAAAAAGGCAAGGTTGCTTATGTAAAGGTTAAGGCTCTTGCGGGTGGATTGATGAAAATGTACAATCCCAATAAAAAAGGTGACAGAATTATCTGTCTTGAAATGACAAAGGGAGAAGAAAAAGAAATCGAATTTTAAAATGAAACCTAAAAAAAACTATGCCGGCGAAAAAATGTCAGGGATGACAAGGTTGCCGCTGTGCATAGCTTTTTTAGGTTTTGCATAGTTAAATTTTGGGTAATATGTGTCAAGATTTGACATTGACGCATATTACCCTTAATGCTAAAATCTTAAAAAGCTTGAATTATAAAAGCAAGCGAATTGAAAGAGTGGCAATCGATAAAAATTATAAATAATAATTCGATATCGCACAGTAATAAAGGAAAGTTTGATATGCAAAGAAAACAGATTAGCGAAAAGATTACCCGTATTTTTGAGCGTAATGACAGTATGCTGACCCGCTATAATATTTTAAGAGACGGAGATACAGAGACGATAACCTTTGACAGTTCAAGTGTTGAATTTGAGGCGGGAAAAAGAAAGCTTACCATTTCTTATGAGAAAGTTGGTAAGGGCTTTGAAATTCGTGTTCCCATGTCAAAGGATGAGCGAATTTTCGGCGGCGGCGACGCCCAGAAAGCGAGTATTATGCACAGAGGAAACACTCTTATAATGGATGTCCGCAATGTCGTATCCTACGGACCTATTCCTTATCTTATGAGTACAGACGGCTGGGCAATACTTATTAACTGCACTTATAAGCACATTTTTGATGTTGGAAAAACAGATGAGAATACATTGACAATAACAGCAGAGGAAGGGACGCTTGATTTTTATGTATTTACAGGCGATAGCCTGACCGAGCTTCTTGGTTTATACACCGATATAAGCGGTAAACCGGTTATGCTTCCTAAAATTGCATATGGCTTTACAATGTGTGAGAATGACCAGTGCAACGCTTACTCTCTTCTTCAGACATGCGCAAGTTTCCGTGAAAGAGATATCCCTTGTGATATAATCAGTTTGGAGCCGGGATGGATGGAGACCTATTATGATTATACCAATGATAAGAAATGGGACCCGCACAGGTTTGCGCTTCCGTACTGGTATCCCGCAAATCAGAGCGGAAGAAGAACATTCTTCTTCCCAATGCGTGAAAAAGGTATGAATTTGACGCTCTGGCTGTGTAGTGACTATGATTTGTTCTATGCAGAGGAGGGAAGTATACTTCGCTCTGTTGAGGCGTCCTATGAGGGTGCAGAAATTATTGACGAGAATTTTGGAAAAGAAGTTCATATAGATAAGATTACCGACGAGAAAGAACCGTGGTTTGAACATTTAAAGAAGTTCGTTGACAATGGTGTTGCGGGCTTTAAACTGGATGGTGCAAACCAACTTATGTATCATTCCGACAGACTTTGGGGCGGAAAGTTTTTGGATGCGGAGGCACATAACGCATACTGTGTTGTGCTTGCAAAACAGATGCAAAACGGTTTTAGAGAATATACAGGCAGACGACCCTTTATTTTTACTGCGGATTGTTATGCAGGCTCTCAACAGTATGCAGCGTCCTGGACGGGGGATATAGGTGGGGGTGCGAATACTCTGCCTGCGATATTCAACTATTCCATGTGTGCTCACTCAAACACCTCGTGTGATATGGATTTTCTTGACCCAATGGCAATACACTATGGCTTCCTGCTTCCGTATTCGCAGTTTAACAACTGGGCACAATGGCATCATCCGTGGTTCCTTGACAAGGGACGGGAGGATATGATTCGC
>JAZNHF010000026.1:0-10993 GCA_045576835.1 Clostridia bacterium | reverse complement strand
CCACGAGCTTTTACACACCCACTACACAAAGAGGTCAAAGTTCTAATAAGAACCCGACCCGATAACGCAATCAAAGATTGCGGTCGGGTGCCCCGGAACCTTGTTGTGTTCCACAATAAAAAACCCGCAGTTGTGAAAATCACAACTGCGGGTTTTAAGTTAATCAATGTTGAATTCTTATTTTAGTAAAAATTAAACCCTGTCACATATGTGACAGGGTTGGAGCTGGTGATGGGACTCGAACCCGCAACCTGCTGATTACAAATCAGCTGCTCTGCCAATTGAGCTACACCAGCATTTAATGCTCAACATCAACAAGCAAAAGAATACCATATTTCTCGTCATTTGTCAAGCATTTTTTTAAAATTTCTTATCGAAACTTTGTTTATTTATTTTTCAAGCAAGAAGCTTCTTCCCTTGCACTTTATATAGCTGTTATAAAATTCGGTTATTACCCGTGTCATATACTCTGTATCCTTATTCCCCGCAGTTTCGTATGCCGAATGCATAGACAACTGTGCAAGTCCTACATCAACCGCATTTACGGAGACCTTGTCCGTAAGAATGTTCCCAAGTGTAGAACCGCCTGCGATATCGCTTCTGTTTGCATAGACCTGATACGGGACATCCGCATTTTCACATATCTTTTTAAATATAGCCTCGGACACCGCATCGGTTGTATATTTCTGTGAGGCATTATATTTTATAACAACCCCTTCGCCTATTTTAGGGAAGTTGGTTATATCGGATGCTTCTTTTCTGTTTGGGTGAATTGCATGTCCGTTATCGGCAGACACCATAAACGACGATGCAAGCATCTGCATCTGCTCTCTGTGGCCCTTGCCGAAGCTCTCACCTATTCTGGCAAGCACCGATGAGAGAAAATCAGACCTTGCACCTTGTTTTGTTCCGCTTCCTACCTCTTCATTATCAAGGGTACAAAATACCTGAACGGTATTTCTGTTCTCACCCTCTGCAAAACCGCAAAGAAGAGCATACACACACTGCAAATCATCAAGCCTCGGAGCAGAGATAAACTCATCATTCCTACCCCAAATTCTCGGCTCTTCACGGTTATAAAGCATTAAATCAAAGCCCTTTATTGCCTCCTTGCAAACACCAAGACAAGCTGCAAGCTCGTCTTCAAACGAACCCCCGTTCGTTTGCAAGGCATAAAGCGGCGGCATATCCGATACAACATTCAATTCCTTTCCATCCCGTGCAGAGCGGTCAAGATGCATCGCAAGAGACGGAATAATAAGAGCGTCTCTGTCAAGCCTTACAAGTCTTTCTTCTAACATATCGCCGTTTTCGACCACTGCACGCCCCGACACAGAAAGCGGTCGGTCAAGCCACGAGTCAAGCTTTACCCCGCCATAGCTCTCGGTGTTCAGACGAATATAATTGCTATCTTCAAGCGTTGAAATCGGCTTTATTTTAAAGCCTGGCGACTCTCCGTGTGCAGACGCGAGCATATATGACTTAAAGTCTGCATCGGGGATTTTAAAAGCAATAATTGATGAACCGTTACGGGTAGTATAATATTTTCCACCCGCGAAAAGCTCCCAAACATTTTCCTCAAAAAGTCGAGAAAATCCCTGTTTATCAAGCTCGTCTGCGATTGTTTTTGTTGTGTGCCAGCTATCGGTACAGTTCTTTATAAACTCTGTTATATTCAACGCCATTCCCCTTTTCCGACTGTATTTTATGTAAAAAATCAGGCGACATTGTCACCTGATTTATATTTACTCAATAGGCTCTCCCTCACTGTCAAACAAAGGAAGCGGTGCAAGATAAGTAATATCCTCTCTCTTTATTGCATCACCCTCTGCAAGAACTGTCATTTTCCCGACAATATTCCCGCCAACCTCCTCTACAAGCTTTTCAACTGCCAAAAGCGACTCTCCCGTACTGATTACATCATCAACTATCAAAACCCTCTTACCTGCAATCGCAAGCCTCTCCGCCTCGCCCAGACAGAGCATCTGTTGTTTTTCTGTAGTTATTGAATTTACATAGGTTGTATGTATATTCTTCATATAAAGTTTAGGGCCCTTACGGGCAACAATATAGTTGTTCACTCCCTCTTGTCTTGCCATTTCATACGCAAGCGGAATGCCCTTACTCTCTGCCGTAATTATGACATCGTGCTCGGGTGCAAGCTTTAAAAGCTCCCTCGCTGACGCAATGGTAAGCTCAACATCGCCAAACATAACAAACGCACCGATATACATACTCTCATTCAGCGGGCAAAGAGGCAATGTACGCTCAAGCCCTGCAATATTCACAGTATATGTTGTTTTCATATTTTTCCCTCCAGACATAAAATCAGTATAACACCAAATAAAACTGTTGTCAACCGTTTAAAGTCCCTCCTGCATCGCAAAGTTGTGTTGCAAAATTCATTTGTTTATTGTATAATAATTTTATAAATTTTATCAGGGAGTATTATTGTATGGAATACAGGATAAGACTTCCCGAGGTTTACAGATACCTTGGGATAAACGCAACTGAAATATCCGCAGAGACAGAGGCTCTTGTTCGCGAATGTGCCGATGTCTTATATTCCTCTGCAAAGCCAAGGTATACCTACAAGATATTTCCGTTGTTTAACGATACCCTTCCCATTATAGATGAATCAGAGTTAAAGCTTGAGGGCGAGGTTGCAGGTACCATGCTGAAGAATTCGACAAAATGTGCCCTGCTTGCGGTAACACTTGGCATTGAGACCGACAATCTAATCAGACGGGCACAGGTTACTGATATGACACGGGCGGTTATATATGACGCATGTGCGACCGAGCTTGTCGAATGTGTCTGCGATGGTGTTCAGGCAGAAATTTATCGTATCGCAGAAAATGACGGTCTTGCCATAACCGACAGATTTAGTCCGGGTTACGGTGATTTATCCATTTCTCTGCAAACGGATATTTGCACAGTTCTCGACACCGCAAGAAAAATAGGTGTAAGTCCAACCAAGGATTTTCTGCTTTTACCGACAAAATCCGTAACCGCGTTTATCGGTATAGGCAAGGCAGAAGCTATATCGGATACAGGCTTTAAAAAAAGGCTTTGCAAGGACTGTGTTATGCAAAGCTCGTGTGTATACAGAAAGAACGGAAGCGATTATTGCACAAGGGGATAGATAATTATGAAAAATATTATAAAAGAGCTTGAAGAAAACATTCTTATATTTGACGGGGCAATGGGTACTATGCTTCAGTCGGCAGGTCTTAAAACGGGCGGTCTGCCCGAATTATATAACCTTACCCACCCCGAAATTGTTACAAAAATACACAAGGCATATGTAGATGCAGGGGCGGATATAATAACCTCAAACACATTTCAGGCAAGCGAATTTAAGCTCGTCGGTGCACCATACAGTGTCGAAGAGGTTATTTCCTCGGGAATAAAGCTTGCCCGCTCAAGCGGGGCAAAATATGTCGCACTTGACATTGGCCCTCTCGGTCAACTGATGAAGCCTATGGGAACAATGAGCTTCGAGGATGCCTACAACGCCTTTGCAAGACAGGTCAAGGTCGGTGCAGAGGCAGGTGCAGATGTTGTTCTGATTGAGACTATGTCCGACCTTTTAGAGGTAAAAGCGGCAGTTCTTGCAGTACGGGAAAATTCAACCCTCCCTGTTTTTGTAAGTATGACCTATCAGAATGACGGCAGAACCTTTGTGGGTTGCGACCCCAAAACAGAGGCGGTTGCTCTTTCCTCTCTCGGTGCCGATGCCATTGGCATTAACTGCTCTCTCGGTCCGAGAGAGCTTACTCCCATTGCCGAGGAAATTCTTAAATATTCAAGCGTACCCGTTTTAGTCCAACCAAATGCAGGTCTGCCCGAAATCAAAGACGGGCAAACAGTCTATAGCGTGACTTCTGATGAATACAGCGATTTTATGCTTACTCTTTCGCAAAAGGGTGTTGCCATCCTCGGCGGTTGTTGCGGAACGACGCCCGAATATATAAAGGCTATGTGCAGAAAGCTTGTCTCTAAAAACAGAGTTATACCCGAGAGAGTTACTGTTTCTGCTTTGACATCAGGCACAATGACGGTCGAATTAGACGGCAAGGCAACCGTTATAGGTGAGCGTATAAACCCCACGGGCAAAAAGCTTTTAAAGGAAAAGCTTCGGGCACAGGATTTTGGTTATATTATGAACGAAGCGATAAAGCAAAGCGAAAACGGTGCCGATATTCTGGATGTCAACTGCGGGCTTCCCGAGATTGACGAAGCAAAAACTCTTCGTCGTGCGGTAGAGGAAATTCAGTCGGTGGTAAGCTTACCTCTGCAGATAGACAGCTCTGACCCCGTTGCGATTGAAAATGCAGTCAGAGTATACAGAGGAAAGCCCATTATAAACTCGGTTTGCGGGAAAGCCGAAAGTATGTCGGCCATACTTCCGATTGTTGCAAAATACGGTACTGCTGTTGTTGCACTTACCCTTGACGAAAACGGAATTCCCGAAACTGCAGAGGAGCGTTTGAGGATTGCAGAAAAAATAGTCAACGAGGCTTCAAAATACGGTATTCCTAAAACCGATATAATTGTGGACTGCCTCGTACTTACTGCATCTGCACAACAGAGGCTTGTAATTGAAACAATACGGGCGGTGGCCCTTGTCAAGGAAAAGCTTGGCGTAAAAACCGTGCTTGGCGTAAGCAATGTATCGTTCGGACTTCCTTGCCGTCCAAAACTGAACTCGGTGTTTTTAAGTGCATGCTTCGGTGCAGGTCTTGACTGTGCTATAATCAACCCTATGTCAAGCGAGGTTATGGACTCGGTTCGCTCGTTCAGAGTGCTGAACTCGTCTGACCCCGACGCATCGGCATATATAGCCTGCTATTCAGATACAGACACCTCTGTCACACAAATCAGTTCTGCTTCGGAAGACCTTAAGCTATTGATAGAGCGTGGGCTTCGCGATGAGGCTGTTTTAAAAACAAAGGAGCTTTTAGAGACAGAAGACCCAATGACAATTATTGAAAAGCATTTTATTCCCGCACTTGACACTGTTGGCGAAAAATACGAAAAAGGTGTTGTTTTTCTGCCACAGCTTATGCAGTCGGCAGAAGCGGCAAAGGGGGGCTTTGAGGCTCTGCGGGAGAAGAGCAAAAGCGAGAGCAACATATTATCAAGGGGCAAAATCCTGCTCGCAACCGTTGATGGTGACATTCACGATATAGGCAAAAACATTGCGAAAATGCTTCTTGAAAACTACGGCTATGAGGTGCTCGACCTCGGCAGAAGCGTGCCCGCAGACGAAATTGTAAAGGCTGCGTTTGAATACGATATAAAGCTTATCGGGTTAAGTGCCCTTATGACAACTACTGTTGCAAGTATGAAAAACACGATTGAACGATTAAAGAAATCAGGATGTACTGCAAAGGTAATGGTCGGCGGTGCGGTGCTTACACAGGAATACGCCGAGTTTGTCGGTGCAGATTTCTATGTCGCAGACGCGAGGGCAGATGTTGAGGTTGCAAACAAAATATTTGGATACTAAAATAAGGTGGTAAGCTCTGTGAAGGAATTTACTGTAAACAAAAACAACGAGGGGGTCCGCCTTGACAAGTTTATGTTCAAGGTTATGCCCACACTTAAATCAGGCGAGATTTATATGTCTTTAAGAAAGAAAAAGGTCCGTGTGAACGGCAAGCATAAGGACGGGGCTTATCGTCTCTGCCTTGGCGACTCGGTCTGCATTTATATGAACGATGAGTGCTTTTCAAGCACACCGACCCGCTTTTCGTGGCAACATTCCTCCTGCGTGATTGACATTATCTATGAGGACGAAAACATTGTTATCGCAAACAAGCCCTCGGGTATGCCGAGTCAGGACATAAGCTCGTCAAGCGATTCACTCGAGAGCCGACTGCGTTCATATCTTTATAAAAAGGGCGAGCTTGACCTTGACACAGATACGCCTTTTATTCCGTCGCTTTGCCACAGAATTGACAGAAACACCTCGGGTCTTGTAATTATGGCAAAGAACGCGCCCGCTTTGCGGATAATGAACCAAAAAATTAAGGATAGAGAGGTACGAAAGCTTTATCTCTGTGAGGCAGAGGCTGTTCCCTCTCCTCCGCAAGGCGTGGCAAAGGGTTGGCTAAAGCGGGATTCTCACACTAAACGAACCGTTTTTCTTGAAAACGAGCCAAGCGACAAAACCGACACGACTTACTGTAAGACGAGGTATAAAACCTTGAGGGATACCTACCCTGTTCTTATTGAGGCAGAGCTTCTTACGGGTCGTACTCATCAAATAAGGGCAACACTTTCCCATCTCGGTGCTTCTCTGCTTGGCGATGTCAAGTATGGTGCAAAGCGTGACGGAAATTCCGAATACCAACACCTTATATCATATAAAATAATTTTTGATTTTAACTCTCCAAGCGGTGAGCTTGAATACCTGAAAGGCAAAGAAATTACTCTGAATACGGGTGAACTATTATGAAAAAGGAAACCAAAACAAACGCAATGCGAATTTTAGACAGAAGCAAAATCCCATACACAGAACATCAGTACGAATGCGACGGCTTTCTTGACGGGGTCTCTATTGCGGAAAAGCTTAACCAACCGCTAAACAAGACCTTTAAAACTCTTGTCACCCTCGGCAAGAGCCATAAATACTATGTCTTTGTTGTTCCCGTAGCAGAGGAATTGAACCTTAAAGCTGCAGCGACAGCTGTTGGTGAAAAATCAGTCGAGATGATTCCCGTAAAGGAAATAACTGCCGTTACGGGCTATGTCCGCGGCGGTTGCAGTCCCATCGGTATGAAGAAGCAATTCGCAACAGTTATAGACCAAAGTGCCAAGGAGCAGGATACTATAATCTTCAGCGGCGGAAGACTTGGGGCACAGATAGAAATGAACCCCATTGAACTGTCTTCCCTTATCGGTGCGAGTTTTTCTGACATTATTCTTAAATAGCAATAAATACGAGTGTTGTATAAATGTTTTTTTTGGATAAATTTCTGCTTGACTACAAAAGTTGGATGTGCTACAATTATAACAATGAGTATCAAATATTCCGCAAGGGTGATTTTAAATGTCCGTGTGCGGATATTTTTTTAACAAAAAACAAACAAGAAAGGGCGTGCTCAAGTGCAAGCAGACAAGTTTTCAAAAGAGGGTATCACTTTTGATGATGTGCTTTTAGTTCCGCAGGAATCAAATTTTCATCCCAGAGAAACCGACTTATCCACACGACTAACAAACAAAATCAGACTGAACATTCCGATTATGACTGCCGCAATGGACACTGTTACCGAGGCATCAATGGCAATCGCCATCGCAAGAGAGGGCGGTATCGGTATTATTCACAAAAATATGACTATTGACGAGCAGGCACTCGAGGTTGACAAGGTAAAGAGAAGCGAGCACGGCGTTATTGTTGACCCCTTCTTCCTCTCGCCCGAAAATACTCTCCAAGACGCAGAGGATTTGATGGCACGCTTTAAAATTTCAGGTGTTCCGATTACTGAGGGCAAAAAGCTTGTTGGCATACTTACAAACCGTGACCTTAAGTTTGAGACAGATTTTTCAAAAAAGATTAAGGAATGTATGACCCACGAAAACCTAATTACCGCTCCCGTTGGCACAACTCTTGACGAAGCAAAGCAAATTCTTCGCAAAAACAAGATTGAGAAGCTTCCGATTGTTGACGGTGACGGCAACTTAAAAGGTCTTATTACCATAAAAGATATTGAAAAGGCTGTACAGTACCCGAACTCTGCCCGTGACATCAACGGCAGACTTTTGGTCGGTGCGGCTCTCGGTGTTACCGACGATGTGCTTGAGCGTGCTGCCCGCCTTGTTGACGCAAATGTCGATGTTGTTGTTCTCGACTCGGCTCACGGTCACTCTTATAACATTGCAAACTGCCTCCGCAAGATAAAAGAAGCTTTCCCTGAGCTTCAGGTTATTGCGGGCAACATCGCAACTGCAGAAGCGGCTGAATACTTAATCAAAGCAGGTGCAGACGCAGTCAAGGTCGGCATCGGTCCAGGTTCAATCTGTACTACGAGAGTCGTTGCAGGTATCGGCGTTCCGCAGATTACTGCAATATACGATGTCGCACAGGTTGCATCAAAGTATAACATTCCCGTTATTGCAGACGGAGGTATAAAATTCTCGGGCGATATTGTAAAGGCTATTGCAGCAGGTGCAGACCTCATTATGGCAGGAAGCATCCTCGCCGGTTGTGAAGAAAGCCCCGGTGATACAGAAATTTTCCAAGGCCGTCAATTTAAGGTTTACCGCGGTATGGGTTCTCTCGGTGCTATGAACAACGGAAGCCGCGACAGATACTTCCAAGAGGGTAACAAAAAACTCGTACCCGAGGGTGTCGAGGGTCGTGTTCCCTACAAGGGTTCTGTTTCTGACTGTATCTATCAGCTTCTCGGCGGACTTCGCTCGGGCATGGGATATTGCGGAACCCGTACTATTGAAGAGCTTAAGAAAAACGGCAAGTTTGTCAGAATTACGGGGGCAGGGCTTAAAGAGAGCCATCCTCACGATGTATATATCACAAAAGAGGCTCCTAACTATTCAAACAATTCACTATAAAAATTTCCCCGAACAGAAATTTCTGTTCGGGGTTTTGTTTTACGCATTGGCAGGGTCTGTACTCATATTTACATCGTTAAGAGTTTTAAGCTCGTAGAACTTGCCACGCTTTGCCATAAGCTCGGTGTAGCTTCCCATTTCAACACATCGGCCTTCCTCCATTACCACAATTTTGTCCGCGTTTCTTATAGTTGATAATCTATGTGCAACCACAAAGGTGGTTCTTCCTTGAGTCAGGCGGTTTATTGCCTTTTGAACCTGATACTCGGATATGTTATCAAGTGCCGAGGTCGCCTCATCAAGAATTAAAATCTTGGGGTCTCTTATTAACGCTCTCGCAATAGAAATTCTTTGCTTCTGACCGCCTGATAAATTGGCACCGTTTTCACCGACAATGGTATCAAGTCCGTTTGGCAGATTGTCAGTAAACTCGTCTATATTTGCCATATGAACAACCTCTTTTATCACGCTTTCGGGAACATCATGCAAACCATAGGTGATGTTATCGCGTATAGTTCCCGTAAAGAGGATACTGTTCTGCGGGACAACCGAAATAAAATGTCTGTATGCACTCAAATTGAGTGTATCTATCGGTTTTCCGTCTATCCTTACCATTCCCGCAGTTGGTTTTAAAAAACCAATAATTATATTCATTATTGTGGATTTTCCCGAACCCGAGCTTCCTACAAAAGCAACACATTCGCCCGGCTCAACGGTTAATGTAAGGTCTTTTATTATATCCCTGTCTGCATCAGGGTAACGATAATATACATTGTCAAAATTTACAGTGCCGTGTACATACCGAAGCTTTATTTTCCCACTGTTGTTCTCGATATCGTTTGAAAGAACAACCTCCGCAAGCGAGGTTATGGACTCAAGCCCCTTGTTTATCTCGGGATAGGCACTTAAAAGATTGTTTATTCCACCCGAAATGGAATTAAAGTAGGAATTATAAAGCACAACATCCCCGACCTGAATGTTGCCTTTAAGTGCAAGAAAAGCCGTAAATACCAGACATATCGCACTCATCGTCTGGCTTACTATCCAAGTGCAGGATGCAAAGTAAGCGTTTAAACGATCGTGATCGATCCCGCAATCCCTCAATGATTCTATCTTGCCTTCAAGCACAGCTATTTCCTCGTCCTCAAGTCCGTGAGCCTTTGTGACGGGAATCATACCAAGCATATCCGAAACCTTAGCCGAGATGCTCTCATTTTCTTTTCTGAAGCGTCGGTTAATTTTGGCCATGTTTTTGCTGAAAATTCATATTGTAATAATATTAACTGGGATAAGAACCGCAAAAAACAGGGTCACCCTCCAGCTTTTGGACACCGCAACGACAATGGACACAATCGTGCTTATCAGAACAGGCAGGACACCATTTATAAGTCTTGCGTTAAGAAGCTCTATCGCCTCAATGTCACGGAGAAATTTAGCATGTATCTTTCCGCTTTCTATTTCATTATGATATGTAATTGACAGATGTTGAAGCTTGCGAATAAGCGTGTTTCTGAAACCTGCCGACACCGTTCTTTGAAGTCTGCTTGAAAAACGGGTGAGCAGTACATTTATCGGAAAGTTAGGGGCAAGCAGACAGATAATAATCAATCCCAAAAGCAACACCTTCTGCATCGCACCATCTTCCCCGGCAGAGATGGTGTTGATAACTTCCGCAGTAACAAGCGGAATCATCAATGACGGCAAATCCTTTAATATAAGAAATACCGTCGTAGCAATTAAACGGGTATTATTTTGCTTGAGCAAAAGCTTTAAAATCCCGCCCATTTTCTTCCCCTTTGATTTTTCTGTTCCCTCTTGGAACAGCTGTTCATAGTCAGGAATTTTGCTCTCAAAGTTTATTGCCGTTTTCATAAGTACCACCCCATGTAAACCTGCATTTTTTATTTGATTAAATTCACTTGCATTATAGCAAATAAAGATTCAAAGTCAATAGCCGTTACACATTTGTAAAAAGAAATTTATCTGCTTTTATTCTTAACCTGATTTGCCCGCTTTTTACGACTTAATCCCCGCAAAATCTTCTTGACTTATTCCCTTAAATGTGATAAAATTACTTTTGTTGCAAAAAGAATTTCCCCCATTGTATTATAAGTATGCGGACGTGGCGGAATTGGCAGACGCGCATGGTTCAGGTCCATGTGCTCGCAAGAGCATAGGAGTTCAAGTCTCCTCGCCCGCACCACCTAAAAAACAGAGCCTTGATAATAAATCAAGGCTCTTAGACCGCTGACAAACTCGTCCTACCACAAGTGGGCAATAAAAATAAACATTATATGGCTTAGTGATTTTGATGCACTGATGTTAAAACGGCGGGGCTCCCATCGAGGAAGCACCCGCCGTTGCTTGTTTTTTGCAAAATCGTTCTCTACCGTACCCTAGTGTGCCGACGAAA
>JAZNHF010000025.1:0-1688 GCA_045576835.1 Clostridia bacterium | reverse complement strand
AAGCCGAAAAGCGATACAAAAGCGACACCTTTTCCCCCTCTGACTCCCCCTTTTCCGTCGCTTTTGAATTATTGATGTATGTATATATAAAAAAAATAATAGTAAATCTATTGATGACAATAAACTTACAATGGACGGGTTAGTCACCGTTGGAATATGGTTACCCCTTGCAAAAGGGATAACCCCTGACAATGGCTCGGAAGCCTACCGCCGTCAAGGTTACGGAAGTCTTATATATGGCAATGCACCCACCACAGACCGCCGAGCAAATACCCGAGATAAACTCTGCATTTCCTCCGTTTGTTTTTGCGGAACAAATCAAAACCGCTGACGGGCAAGGACTATCTTGACCGAGGTATTTTGTGTGTCGGCTACCTGAACCGCCCTTTTTTATTCTCCGACTTATGTACCCCCCAAGGACAAAAGAGGGTTGTCCTTATATAAGACTCTATCCGAATAAAAAAATAGAGTCACACTTGTGCAGGTTGTGTGACTCTGTTATATTGCAACTCATAGTCGAGTATACAAAACAATGTATTTCACGCCCCCTGCACGAGCTATGTCTACGATTATAATACAACATACAACAAAAAAAGTCAAGCACTATTTTTTATTCTTTTGAAGCAATTTCTCTTGTCAAGGGTGCGGGGCATTGCCCCGCACTTGCAACGCCCTTGACGAAACAACAAGAGATATAATAAGTATAGGGGTATCGCCCATTATTGGGCGATACCCCATAATAGCAAAGTAGTCGGCGGGGTTACCCCCGCCGTAAGCCGACAAGAAAAGGACAACCCGCAAAGTAAGGCGGGGAGTTTACTCTCGGCATAGCCGAAGCGATTGGGGTCGAGCAAGCGAAGCAAAGCGTTTGCTTGCGACTAACCCCGTACGGAGCGAAGGCAAGCCGAGAGTATTCTACCCGTCCGACTATTTTGGGACACACATAGCCAATAGGGCGGGGACGAAGCGAAGCTTGGCAACCGCACAAGCGAGCGGAGAGGGCGGGAACAAAATTGACCGAAGATACCGGCGGATAATAACCGCCGGTATCGAGAAACCGAAAATCATTCCACCAAGGCTGATGTGTGGCACAAAATAGGTGGGGGTGTTGCAATGGACACCCCCGCCGAACTGATAGCAGTATTAAAAAATCAACCCTATGCAATTCATATCAAGCTCGAACAATCTACCCAAGGCTTTAATATATCCGATATTTGCCTTGCTGATAGCTCGTTCGCCTTGCTCGTATGATTGATAAGTCCTCAACGGAATACCACACAAAGAAGCGACTTCTTTTTGTGTCAGATGAGAGCATCTCAATCTATATCTTTTTAAGTTAGTACGGATTATTAGCTTGTTATCAATGGACATTTTTTCAACTCCTTTCCGAACATTTGTTCGACAATATTATAGCACAATCGTCGGTAGTAAGCAATATACAAATAAAAAAATATGTTCTTTCTTCTCTGCTTTCGTGAAAAAAAAGAACAATTTTCATTGATTTATTTTATGTTTTGCAGTAGATTTTCCGCTTTTGCTTCAAAACCATTTAAAATCGGTGTGTCGGAATTATCCGCTAATTCTACCGCTTTTGCTTCTGCAATCGTATCGATTATCTCATGAACCATATCAAGCAAGCCTGACGCTGTATCTTCTAAAATATCGAGATATCCTCTCATTGTAACACC
>JAZNHF010000024.1:0-6674 GCA_045576835.1 Clostridia bacterium | reverse complement strand
ATAGGTCCGGGTGCCGGAATTCACGGCGGTGAAATTGTTGCAGAGGGCACAGCGGAAGAAATTATGAAATGCGAAAACTCTGAAACGGGACTTTATATTAGCGGAAAGAAGAAAATACCCGTTCCAAGCGAGAGGAGAAGCGGAAACGGAAGCTTCCTTGAGATAAAGGGTGCAGAGGAGAACAACCTTAAAAACATCAATGTAAAAATCCCGCTTGGGACATTTACTTGTGTGACGGGGGTATCGGGAAGCGGTAAAAGCTCGCTTATAAACGAGATATTATACAAGGCACTTGCAAACGAGCTCAATGGTGCAAAAAAGGTTGCGGGAAAATATAAAAAGATTTTGGGGATGGAAAATCTTGATAAGATAATTGATATAGACCAGTCCCCAATCGGCAGAACCCCGAGAAGCAATCCCGCAACCTATACGGGACTATTTAGCGATATTCGTAATCTTTTTGCGATGACGGCAGAGGCAAAGGCAAGAGGCTACAGCTCGGGAAGATTTAGCTTTAATGTAAAGGGTGGCCGTTGTGAATCGTGTCAGGGCGACGGAATAATAAAAATAGAGATGCATTTTCTCCCCGATGTATATGTCCCGTGTGAGGTTTGCGGAGGCAAAAGATATAATCGGGAAACTCTTGAGGTGAAATACAAGGGGAAAAACATATACGAGGTATTGGAAATGACGGTAGAAGAGGGATGCGAATTCTTTGAAAACATTCCTAAAATCAAGCGTAAGCTTCAAACCCTGTATGATGTCGGACTTGGATATATTAAAATAGGTCAACCCTCTACGACCCTCTCGGGCGGTGAGGCACAAAGAGTAAAGCTTGCAACAGAGCTTTCCAAGCGTAGCACGGGAAATACAATCTATGTTTTAGACGAGCCGACTACGGGACTTCACAGTGCCGATGTGCATAAGCTTACCGAGGTTTTGCAGAAGCTCGTTGATGCAGGCAATACGGTTGTCGTTATCGAGCATAATCTTGATATGATAAAGACGGCGGATTATATTATAGATTTAGGACCCGAGGGCGGACATAAAGGCGGAGAGATTGTTGCGTTCGGCACCCCTGAAAAGGTTGCAAAGTCAGCCAAATCCTATACGGGACAATATTTGAAGAAATGCCTTAAACAGAATTAGACAGTAATAGCGAAAAAGGATGTGTGAAATCCACACATCCTTTTTGGTTGTATATTACATTTTATTCTTCAAATAATGGTGTCGAGAGGTATCTGTCGCCTGTGTCGGGAAGAAGTGCAACAATAGTTTTACCCTTGTTCCCGGGGCGTTTTGCAAGCTCAATCGCACAATGAAGTGTTGCTCCTGAAGAAATGCCGACAAGAATACCTTCTTTCTTTGCAATAAGTCTGGCCGATATATAGGCGTTTTCCTCCGTAACAGTCATAATCTCGTCTATAACATCCGTGCTTAAGGTATCGGGAACAAAGTTTGCACCAATGCCCTGAAGCCCGTGAACGCCCGATTTTCCTTTTGATAAGACGGGTGATGCGTCAGGCTCGACCGCAACAATTTTTATGCCCGAATTTCTGGATTTCAAATATTTTCCGACCCCAGAGAGAGTTCCTCCTGTGCCCACGCCTGCAACAAAAATGTCAATCTTGCCGTCTGTGTCCGACCAAATTTCGGGGCCTGTTGTTTCAAGGTGTGCGGCGGGATTCATCATATTTGTGAACTGACCGGGAATAAAGCTGCCCTGTATTTCCCGTGCTAATTCCTCTGCTTTTTTTATTGCTCCGCTCATACCCGCTTTGCCGTCTGTAAGCACAATTTCTGCACCATATGCAGACAAGAGCTTGCGACGCTCTACACTCATTGTGTCGGGCATTGTAAGAATAACTCTGTACCCACGCGAAGCTGATACGCACGCAAGACCAATGCCCGTATTACCGCTTGTCGGTTCGATTATAACAGCACCTGGCTTGAGCGTACCGTTTGCTTCTGCCTCGTCGAGCATCTTCAGGGCTACCCTGTCCTTTACGCTTCCCGCAGGGTTGAAATATTCAAGCTTTGCAAGTATGGCAGAGGAAAGAGAAAGACTCTCTTCTATATTGCATAGCTCAAGCAGGGGAGTATTGCCGATTAAATCTGTAATTTTTTTGTATACTTTCAAGATATGCACCTCTTTGTTTAAAGTTAAGGCGATAAAGTAATGCTTTATCGCCTTTATGTTATAAGCTTATGTTGATTTTGTACTGATGCTTGCCGAGAATTATTAAGTCACCGCTCTTGAGCTCAGATTTATCTATAAGCTCTCCGTTGTGAAGCGTTCCGTTGGTGGAGTTTGTGTCGATAATAAATACCGCACCATCTTCATATGTAAATATACAATGACTTCCCGATACGGCATTATCCGAAATCATAATATCATTTGTTGCCCTTCTGCCGACAGTGGCAGAGTGTGCAAATTCTGCAATTTTTACATCAGAATTGTTGGTTCCCGTAAGCGTAATTCTAACCTTATATTCTTCTGCCTCGGGTTCTTGCTCAACCTCTTCCGCCTCGGGTTCTGGCTCAACCTCTTCCGCTTCGGGTTCTTGCTCAACCTCTTTGACCTTGGTTTCAGGCTCAAGCTCTTTGGCTTCAGTTTCGGTTTCCGCCTTTTCAGCCTCGGGCCCGTCAAGCTCGGGTTCCTCGCCGTTAGCCTCCGCCTGGTCAGGCAGAGCGTCAGCACAGACCTCAGGTTGTTCGATTTCTGTAGCGTCAGCGTCGGCGGCAGCAAGGTCAGGAGGGAGCTTTTTGCCTGAATACACAGATAAGAGAATGAGAAGCATTCCAATCATAAAAATCCCGATGCCTGCAAATATTACATAATCCACGACATCAATCTGACTTACTGCCACCGTACCGTCGGTGGTGGGTGAGGCAAAGCCGATAACAGTGCCAAAAAGAGCACATACAACGGCTGTGATAACAGAGTATATCTTTTTCATTAAAAATCCCGTAGCCTTCCTGCCTGCGCTATGCAGACTAAAATTATAGTTTTATGGTAATGGCACCGATACTGTCCTTAAATCTGGTGTATTTTTTCAGATGAAGATTTTTGTCTACAAGCTTCATCATACGGTCAAGCCAATCCTGTGCAGATTTTGATTTTTTTAAACATTTTTCAACCTGAAGCTCGTGAATATTCTCCCAAAAACCATCTGTGCAAATAAGAAAACAATCGTCGCGACGCATAACCTCGGGTTGAGAAAAATCAGGTCTTGAGTCGTAGCCTGCACCGAGCATACGATTAAGCTCGTATCTGGTTTTTGCTTTTCTGATTTTAGGGTATCTGATTTGACCTGCTTCATACAGGGCGTATGCACCGCTATGGTCGGGTGAAATCTCGTATAAAAGATTATCACGCAGTCGATAAATTCGGCAATCACCTATATTGCCCCATACTGCGACCGAGCCATCGGTCAGAAGAAATGCCATACAAGCGTTAACGGGGGGCTCGCATTTAAGGAGTGCCTCGTCTGCAGATTTAAAAAAATCTGCAACCGAATCTTTGGTAATTCCGCATGAGCTTTCAAACGCTTCTGTCACGGATTTAATGGCAAGCTCTGCAGAGACGGGATTATCCTTACCGTCGGCAACCGCAAAGCAAGTACAGTCCCCATCTTGGGATACAGACACAAAATCTGTCGTATAATCCTTCTCGCCCTGCTTTAGTAACATTGCAAAATCCAAACACCCGCACCGCCTTTTAAATATACTGATTTACAGTACAAACATTAGCTATAATTTTATCATATAAACATATAAAAGTCAAACATAAAAATTTCACAGTTTTGCAAGACAAGCCTCTCTGATTGCCCCGACATTTACAGAACGGATTTTCTCTCGCAGAGGCAACACATACGGCGGTGCAACGGATAACTCGTCAATCCCCATTGCGAGAAAGCTCTCTGTCATAGTCAGGTCAGATGCAAGCTCTCCGCATATTCCGCACCATATATTGGCGTTGTGGGCAGAGCGTATTGTGTGGTGTATCATACGAAGGACAGAGAGATGGTGCGGGTCATAGTACGGCTCTAAATTTCTGTTCTGGCGGTCGATTGCAAGGGTGTATTGTGTCAAATCGTTTGTGCCAATGCTAAAAAAATCCACCTCTTTTGCAAGAAGCTCGCTTATCATAACCGAGGCGGGGGTTTCAATCATTACACCAAGCTCTATGTCATCTCTGAACTCAATTTTTTCTTTGCGTAGTTCTGCTTTGACCTCGTTTATCAGTTCCTTGGCCTGCCTGACCTCGTCTACCGATATAATCATAGGAAGCATAATCGAAAGAGTTCCAAAAGTAGATGCCCGCAGAAGTGCTCGAAGCTGCGTGCGGAATATTTCTCTGCGAGAGAGACATATTCTTATTGCTCTGTAACCGAGGGCGGGGTTCTGCTCGGCTTCAAGTCCGAAATAGTCGATACATTTATCTGCACCAATATCGAGTGTTCTAATTATAACTCTTTTGCCGTTCATATCACAAAGAACCTTTTTGTAAGCATTAAATTGCTCTTCCTCACTCGGAAAGTTTTCAGCTCCGAGATATAAAAATTCACTGCGGAAAAGACCAATCCCGCCTGCGTCGTTATCAAGAACACTCTTTACATCATCGGGTGTGCCTATGTTGGAATAAACCATAATTTCGTGTCCGTCAAGAGTTCTGTTTTCCATACCCTTTAGACGCAGCAGCTTTTCGTAATTTTCTATGGCTTGCTTGTGACGCTCTTGTGCAATTTGCAGAGCATTTTGGGTCGGGTCAATATACATACTTCCGTCAGAGCCGTCAACTATGGCGAGCATACCATTATAAGCGTCTGACAACTCCTCGCCAAGACCGATGATTGCAGGAATATTCATAGTCGCTGCCAGAATTGCAGTATGTGATTGTGAGGAACCATAGCGTGTTGCAAAGGCGACGACCTTGGATTTATCAAGCTGAACGGTCTCGCTTGGCGAGAGGTCGTCTGCACAGATTATGACCTTTTCCTCGTCGGGGGAAATAGAGTAAGAGTCATTCGTTTTGTTGGTCAGAATTTTAATCATTCGCTCGGCAACATCAAGTATATCAGAGGCTCTGCCTCTCATATAATCGTTGTCCATTGCGAGAAAAGAATCAGAAAAGATTTTTGCGGTTTGCTCTACTGCGTATTCTGCAGACCATTGTCCGTCTGTTATAAGTCCTTCGACACACGCAACAAAGTCCTTGTCGCAGAGCATCATTTGATGGATTTCAAAGATTTCGGCACCGTCTTTCCCCACGCGTTGGTTTGCAACCTGCGATAACACGGAAAGCTCTTTTATTGCTCTGTCGGATGCCGATTTATACCTTTGAATTTCTGCTTGTATGTCTGATATATGCTCGGGCTTTGCAGAGATTTTATCCTTGGATAAAAACATTATTTTACCAATAGCTATTCCGTCTGATACTGCCTTTCCGTTTATTCTGACCATCTTTATGTCCTCCGTTTAATTAAATTCACACAAACTATTTTCTGCATTTATATGAAAATTATAAGCAAGAGGCAAAAATCCTTTGAATATAATTATAATAATGCTTGAAAAATAAAAAATAATATTATATAATGAAAAAGTAAATCATAATTACGATAAGGTGGTTGTGTATGAAAATAGCAGTAACCTAGCTGTACTAAATCTTATATGGGGGTATGGTATGAGTATCAAGCTGAATCCTGATAAAGAAATTGTAAAGATAGTAAAAGAAGGGCTTAAACGCACGGGAGGTTATTGTCCCTGTGTGAGAGAGCAAAGCGAAGACACCAAGTGTATGTGCAAGCAGTTTAAGGAACAGGTGGCAGACCCCGACTTTGAAGGCTTTTGCCATTGTATGCTGTATTATAAATCTAAAAACTAAAGCATTTATGTCTCTTGATTTAAGATGAAAAAATTATCAGATATTATACAATATAATTAAAAAAGGAGAGTAAAAAATGAACAAATATGCGGGAACACAAACCGAGAAGAATTTAGAGGCTGCCTTTGCAGGCGAATCACAAGCGAGAAACAAGTATACATATTTTGCATCGGTCGCTAAAAAAGAGGGTTACGAGCAGATTTCGGCACTTTTCCAAAAAACCGCAGATAACGAAAAAGAGCATGCAAAAATGTGGTTCAAGGAATTGTCGGGCATTGGCAATACTGCAGAAAATCTTCTTCACGCAGCAGAGGGCGAGAATTATGAATGGACTGATATGTATGAGGGTTTTGCCAAGACTGCAGAAGAGGAAGGCTTCAGCGACCTTGCAATAAAATTCCGTTTGGTTGCCGCAATCGAAAAGCACCACGAGGAAAGATACCGTGCACTTCTTAAGAATGTAGAGACGGCTCAAGTGTTTGAGAGAAGTGAGGTTAAGGTATGGGAATGCAGAAATTGCGGTCACATAGTTGTAGGGACAAAAGCTCCCGAGCTTTGTCCGACCTGTGCACATCCGAAGAGCTACTTTGAAATTAGTGCACAGAATTATTAAGATAAAAATATTAAAAAAAGCAACGGCGGGTGTGTGAACAGAACCAGTAAAAAAGGACAATAGAAAAAACAGCCTCCTATGGTAGAATAAAAGAAACTACCATAGGAGGTTTTGTTATGCAGAAATAGAGAAGCCAAGAAAAGAGAAAAGGTCACCGCAAAGCTGCAACTCCAC
>JAZNHF010000023.1:0-28721 GCA_045576835.1 Clostridia bacterium | reverse complement strand
ACCTTCTCTTGTTCAATCTTAAAACATTGCTTAAAAGTGTGAGTTTTCACTTAAAGCCTGTGGCTCGGCGAAAAAGTACCTCTTTTAGTCAGAGTAACAACGGAGTTAGGTGAAGCGGAACGCTTCTTCGGTGACAATAGCGAGAAGGTCACACCTGTTCCCATTCCGAACACAGTAGTTAAGCTTCTTTGCGCTGAAAATACTTGGGGGGCGACCCCCCGGAAACATAAGTCGTCGCCGGAACTATATAAAAGACCCTTGATGAGATTACTCGTCGGGGGTCTTTTGTTATATTTATTATACAAAAATATTTCTTTTTATCAAATAAACTTGCAAAATGCAGTAGTTTCAGTTATAATGTAATCTATTCTATTATTAAAAAGAGAGATGATATATATGATTAGGGTCGGTGTATTAGGTGCTACGGGTTATGCAGGGATTGAAACAGTACGATTATTGCTAAAGCATAGCGGGGTCTTGCTTACAAGAGTTGTTTCGCACACAACGGTTGGAACACCTATATCGGAATTATATCCTAACCTTAAAGGTATATGCGACCTTAAATTTACAGAGCTTGATGTAGACGATATTGCAGAGAACTGTGACCTTGTTTTTACAGCTCTCCCGCACGGTGCATCTAAAGAGGTTATACCGAATATTTATAATAAGGGACTCAAGGTTATCGACCTGTCGGGTGATTTCAGGTATGATGACCCTGCCGTATATGAGAAATGGTATGGTGCACCGCACTCTAACCCCGAGCTTTTAGAAAAAGCTGTTTACGGTCTTTGTGAGCTTCATCGTGACAAAATTAAGGAGGCTCGCCTTATAGGAAATCCCGGTTGCTATACAACCTGTTCGATAACTGCTCTTTATCCCATTGTTGAGGCGGGTGTTGCCGACAACAAAAGTATTATAATAGATGCAAAGTCAGGTGTAACGGGTGCGGGGAGAAGTGCTTCTCTGCCTAATTTATTCTGTGAATGCACAGAGACTATGAAGGCGTATAAGATTGCGACCCACCGCCATACCTCTGAAATAGAACAAGAGCTTTCACACGCTGCGGGTGAGGAAATTATGGTTTCGTTTACGCCACACCTCGCACCAATGAAGCGTGGCATACTTGCAACCTGCTATATAAATCTGAAGGAGAAAAAGACGACAGAGGAGCTTATTGCGTTATATAAGGAGTTCTACAAGAACGAGCCATTTATTACCGTTTATGATGCGGGAACGCTTCCGGAGGTTAAGCACATAGCAGGATCTAACAGAGTTGGCATTGGAATTGTTGTTGACGAAAGATTAAATCGTGCGATAATTGTATCTTGCGTCGATAATCTTATTAAGGGTGCAGCGGGGCAGGCTATACAGAATATGAACATTATGTTTGGACTTCCTGAGGATACAGGCATTTCTGATATAGCAATGTATCTCTGATTTTGAATGGAGGGATTTATAAATGAATCAACCTGAAATGAAGCCTTTTATAGACAAGGCAAAAATATTGATAGAGGCACTGCCTTACATACAAGAGTTCTATGGTAAGACTGTTGTTATTAAGTATGGCGGAAACGCGATGATAAACGATGAGCTGAAAAACAAGGTTATGGAGGATATAACCTTGCTTAAATATATAGGAATAAACCCAATCGTTGTCCATGGTGGCGGACCTGATATATCCTCTGCACTTAAAACCTTTGGTATTGAGAGCGAGTTTGTAGACGGTCTTCGCGTTACCGATGAGGAAACAATGAATGTGGCAAGAATGGTTCTTATCGGCAAAACTAACAAAGAGATTGTTTCTCTACTCGGAACAAAGGGCGGAAAGGGTCTTGGCATCTCGGGTATTGACGGCAAGCTTATTGAGTGCCAAAAATATTACGCAGAGGTTGACGGCAAAAAAACGGATATTGGTTATGTCGGCGATATTGTAAATATAAACTCAAAGGTTCTTGAGGTTTTAACAAAAGACGACTATATTCCAGTAATTGCACCGATTGGCGTTGACGAGGACGGCAATAGCTATAACATAAACGCTGATACCGTTGCAGGTGCGGTTGCGGCGGCGATAGAAGCAGAAAAGCTGATTTTGCTTACGGATACCGAAGGAGTGAAGGAGTCAGCTGACAGCGATGAGATAGTTTACAAAATTGATAAAGAGGGCATCAATAAGATGATAGATGACGGTAAGATTGTCGGCGGCATGATTCCAAAGGTTAAAGGCTGTATTGAGGCAATAGAGGCAGGGGTAAAGAATGTCCACATTATAGACGGAAGAATTCCGCACTGCCTGCTCCTTGAGATATTTACCGACAGCGGTATTGGCACGATGATAACGAAATAATAAAAACAGTGCAATCGCAGATTGCACTATTTTTATAGATAAATGCTTTGTATTATAAAAGAAGCACGCTTTTGGTTATACATAGATACCGTTTGTAATCTCGGCATAGCGTTGTAGGGGCGGGGTTCCATCCCCGCCCGTTTATCGGGAGGGCACGGAGTCCCTCCCCTACGAATAAATCCGAAAGATATTATTATAATCTTTTTCGGGTGCGTCGCTTGTGGCAGCGGGGTGTCCCCGCCCATATTTTTTGGTTATTTTGTGCAAATTTACTCATAAAAGCAATAATTTTTCTGCATTATGGACAAGATTAACAAAAATATAGAAATTTTTAAAAAAGTTGTAAAAAAACTTGACACTATTTTTAAGCAGTAGTATAATATTTAGGCGTGGCAAAGACATACGATGAATCCGGAGGTGGCGAAAGCACGATTTTTCGTGGGTTTCGGGAATTTCGGAGGAGATTGTCCGGTTTTACAAAAACGGGCGGAAGGGTCACACTTCTAAACAGAATACACAGGTTTTACCAAAGCGACAGTATGCTGATGTTGCAAAGGAGATAATTGTGTCTGTATGTCCCGAACCGTTGCTCTTTTTTAGGGCTTGTCGGATTCGGGGTTTAATTTTCAGTCTGTGCGAAACGCCCGGCACAGTGTGAACTTATTATTTTAAGGAGGGTTAAAGCATGGCAGCAGAGAAAATCAGAATCAGATTAAAGGCTTATGACCACAATCTTATCGACCAGAGTGCCGCTAAAATTGTGGAAACCGCAAAGAGAACAGGGTCAAAGGTTTCAGGACCTATCCCGCTTCCTACAAGAAAAGAGGTTGTTACAATCTTGAGAGCGGTTCATAAGTACAAGGACAGCCGTGAGCAGTTTGAGCTTCGCACTCACAAGAGACTCATTGATGTTCTTGGTCCTACCGCAAAGACTATTGATGCACTTAAGCATTTGGATTTGCCGGCAGGTGTAGACATCGAGCTTAAGATTTAGTTCGGGTCTTAAATTTATAGCTTTATTGTAAAGCTATACTTAAAAAAGAAAAAATAAATTTTGGTTATGTTGGCACTGTCAACCAATGACCCGCAGGTATGTTCAGATTGAACCGATGCTTGTGTAAATTAGGAGGAATAAAAAAATGAAAAAGGCAATCTTGGGTAAAAAAATTGGTATGACCCAGATATTTGCAGAGGACGGCAGTCTAATACCGGTTACGGTAATAGAAGCAGGTCCTTGTCCTGTTGTCCAGAAAAAAACCGTAGAGGTTGACGGATATTCCGCAGTTCAGGTTGGTTTTATGGACAAGAAGGAAAAGAAGGCGAACAAACCTGAAAAGGGACATTTTGCAAAGGCAAATGTTCCGGTAAAACGCTATTTAAAGGAATTTAAGCTTGAAGGTGCAGATGCACTCAATGTTGGTGACATTCTTGGTGTTGACCAGTTTGCAGACGGTGATGTTTTAGATGTTACCGGAACAAGCAAGGGTCACGGCTATGCCGGCACAATCAAGAGATGGGGAACTCACAGAGGTCCTATGACTCACGGTAGCCATTACCACAGAGGTCCCGGTTCACTTGGTGCTTGCTCTGACCCGTCAAGAGTATTCAAGGGTAAGAAGCTTCCCGGTCATTATGGTGTGGATACCGTTACTATCCAGAACCTTGACCTTGTGAAGGTAGATACAGAACGCAATCTTCTGTTGGTTAAGGGTTCGGTTCCCGGACCTCGTGGCGGATTGCTTGTTGTTAAGAACGCAGTTAAGGCAAACGCCTAAACCACAGAGAGAGGAGGAAATAGATAATGCCTACAGTAGATATTTATAATGTTGACGGAAAAGTAGTCGGCAGTATGGATTTGAATGAAAATGTGTTTGGTGTTGATGTTAGAGCTGATGTTATGCATGAAGTAGTTGTAAACTATCTTGCAAATCAGAGACAAGGCACACAGAGCACAAAGACCCGCACGGAAGTTCGTGGCGGTGGTATTAAACCCTGGAGACAAAAGGGTACCGGTCGTGCAAGACAGGGTAGCATAAGAGCTCCGCAGTGGGTTGGCGGTGGCGTAGCTCTCGGTCCGAAGCCCAGAGATTACAGATACACCTTAAACAAGAAGGTAAGAAGACTTGCACTTAAGTCTGCTCTTACTTCAAAGGTTCAGGAGAACGAGATTATCGTTCTTGACAGCTTTGAAGCACCCGAGATTAAGACCAAGCAGGTTGCAAACCTTTTGAAGAACTTAAATGTAAACGAGAAGGCTCTTATCGTTCTTCCCGAGAATGACAAAAATGTTGTTCTCTCGGCAAGAAACATCAAGGGTGTTGACACAACCTATGTTGGTGCAATCAACACATACGAGGTTCTCAATCATACAAAGTGCATTATATTAAAGGATGCAGTTACAAAGCTTGAGGAGGTGTACGCATAATGTTATCATACGATATTATCAGAAGACCTATCATCACAGAACAGAGCATGGACCAGGTTGCGGACAGAAAGTACACTTTTGAGGTTGCAAAGGGCGCAAACAAAATCGAGATAAAGAAAGCCGTTGAAGAGATTTTCAAGGTTGAGGTTGAAAAGGTTACAACAATGAATTACGACGGCAAGCCCAAGAGACAGGGTGTGTTCGCAGGTAAGAGAGCGGACTGGAAAAAAGCTGTTGTAAAGCTCAAAGAGGGCAGTAAGACAATCGAACTGTTCGAGGGCTAATATTTAAAATCGGTTAAAATTTGCAGATAAGGAGAAATTAAAATGGGTATTAAGAAATATAATCCTACTACACCTTCGCTGCGTCAGATGACTGTTTCAACATTTGAAGAGATTGACAAGGTTGCACCTGAAAAATCACTTCTTCGTCCTCTTCACAGCAAAGCAGGACGCAACGCTAACGGCAGAATTACAGTCAGACATCGTGGCGGTGGTGCAAAGAGAAAATACAGAGTTATTGACTTTAAGCGTAACAAGGACGGAATGAACGCAACAGTTCTTTCTATTGAGTATGATCCGAACAGAAGTGCAAACATTGCACTCCTTCAGTACGAGGATGGCGTTAAGACATATATTATCGCACCTCTTGGTCTTAAAGCGGGCGACATCGTTGTATCCGGTGAGGGTGCAGACATTAAGCCCGGTAACGCAATGGAAATCAAGGATATTCCCGTTGGTACTCTCGTTTACAACATTGAGATTAACCCGGGCAAGGGCGGACAGCTCGTTCGCAGTGCAGGTAATACCGCACAGCTTATGGCTAAAGAGAATGGCTACGCTCAGGTAAGACTTCCATCCGGTGAGGTTCGTATGGTTAGACTTAACTGCCGTGCGACCATCGGTCAGGTTGGTAATGCGGACTATGAGAACATCAACATCGGTAAGGCAGGAAGAAAGCGTCATATGGGCTTTAGACCTACCGTTCGCGGTGTTGTTATGAACCCGAATGACCATCCGCACGGTGGTGGTGAGGGTAAGTCCCCCATCGGTATGCCGAGTCCTGTTACCCCGTGGGGTAAGCCGGCTCTCGGTTACAAGACCAGAAATAAGAAGAAACAGTCTAACAAGTTTATTGTTAAGAGACGCAACGCTAAATAAGGAGGGATTATTCGTATGGGAAGAAGTATTAAAAAGGGACCTTTCGTCGATGCTAAACTGCTCAGCAGAATAGTTGCGATGAACGAGAAGAACGAGAAAGTCGTACTCAAGACATGGTCAAGAGCTTCCACGATTTTCCCCGAGATGGTTGGACATACCATTGCGGTATACGATGGAAGAAAGCATGTTCCGGTATATGTTAGCGAGGATATGGTTGGACATAAGCTCGGCGAGTTTGCACCGACCAGAACCTTTAAAGGACATGCCGGCGCAAAGACCAGCAAATAATTTGCGGATAGTTTTCGCAAATAAACTTTTATCAGTATGAAAGGAGCTGCACAGAGATGGAAGCAGTAGCAAAAGTTACTCATGTTCGCATCGCACCCCGTAAGGTTCGTGTAGTTATTGACCTTATCAGAGGTAAGGCAGTTGGCGAGGCGATTGGTATTTTAAGAAATACACCTAAGGCTGCAAGCCCTGTTGTAGAAAAGCTGCTCAAATCCGCTATTGCAAATGCAGAGAACAATCACAATA
This sequence comes from Clostridia bacterium, assembly GCA_045576835.1. GTDB lineage: Bacteria > Bacillota > Clostridia > Monoglobales > Monoglobaceae > UMGS1820. Next base: position 22,258 of record JAZNHF010000023.1, on the reverse strand, counting down.
TGAATGTTGAAGGTCTCTACATTTCAGAGGTTTATGCGGACCAAGGCCCAACTCTTAAGAGAGTTCAGGCAAGAGCACAGGGAAGAGCTTTTAGAATTAACAAAAAAACAAGTCATATCACATTGAAACTTCAGGAGAAGGAATAAGATAGGAGGTAGAATTATGGGTCAGAAAGTTAATCCACACGGTCTCAGAGTTGGTATTATTAAAGACTGGGATTCTCGTTGGTTTGCTGACAAGAAAAGCTTCGGCGACAGTCTCGTTGAGGACTATAACCTCAGAGTGTTCTTAAAGAAAAAGTTATTCCAGGCCGGAGTTGCAAAAATTGAAATCGAAAAATTTGCAAACAAGGTTCGCGTTTCTATTCACGCAGGAAAGCCCGGTCTCGTTATCGGTAAGGGCGGTACTGAAATAGAAAAGCTCAAGAGCGAACTTGAAAAAATGACAGGCAAGACCGTTATTCTCAATGTAATTGAGGTTAAGGTTCCTGATTTGAGTGCACAGTTGGTTGCAGAAAACATTGCATCACAGCTTGAACGCCGTATTTCGTTCAGAAAGGCAATGAAGCAGTGTATGGGTCGCACAATGAAGCTTGGTGCAAAGGGTATCAAGACATATGTTGCAGGCCGTGTTGGCGGTGCTGAAATTGCGAGAACAGAGCAGTATCATGAAGGTACAATTCCGCTTCAGACACTCAGAGCTGACATTGACTATGGTTTTGCTGAGGCAGATACCACCTATGGTAAGCTTGGCGTAAAGGTTTGGATTTACAAGGGTGAGATACTTGCTGAAGGCAGAAATACTGCTACTGAGACCGAAGATAAGCCTAAAAGAAAGGCTCGTCGTACGGAAGGAGGCAGAAAATAATGTTATCACCAAAAAGAGTTAAGCACAGAAAGCAACAGAGAGGAAGAATGAAGGGTGCGGCTCACAGAGGCAATAAGATTGCTTACGGTGAGTATGGCATACAGGCTCTCTCTCCTGCTTGGATAACAAGTAATCAGATAGAGGCTGCCCGTGTAGCGATGACCCGTTACACAAAGAGAGGCGGTCAGGTATGGATAAAGATTTTCCCTGACAAGCCGGTTACAGCGAAGCCTGCTGAAACCCGTATGGGTAGCGGTAAGGGTTCACCTGAATACTGGGTTGCAGTAGTAAAGCCTGGCAGAGTTATGTTTGAAATCGGTGGTGTATCAGAAGAGGTTGCAAGAGAAGCACTTCGTCTTGCTATGCATAAGCTGCCGCTCAAGTGTAAGTTTGTTAGAAAGGCAGACCAAGAAACGGAAGGTGATAGTTAATGAAAATACAAGATATAAGAGACCTTTCAACGCAGGAGCTTGAAGATAAAATCAAGGACTTAAAGGAAGAGCTTTTTAACCTTCGTTTCCAGAACGCTACCAACCAGCTCGACAATCCGATGCGAATTGTTAGCGTTAAGAAGGACATTGCAAGAGTAAAGACCGTCCTCAAGGAAAAAGAGCTTGGAATTAACACAAGCGTTAATGCGTAGGAGGTGTAGGGAATGAGTGAAAGAAATTATCGTAAAACCCGTGTCGGTGAGGTTATCAGCGACAAGATGGACAAGACAATAGTTGTTGCTATTAAAGAAAATGTAAAGCACAAGCTTTATGATAAGGTTATTAAGCGTACCTACAAGCTTAAGGCGCATGATGAGGAAAACATTTGCGGCATCGGCGATAAGGTTAAGGTTATGGAAACAAGACCTTTGTCTAAAGACAAGAGATGGCGTCTCGTTGAAATCATCGAAAAAGCTAAATAAGCTAAATTTAAAATCGTTTATGCAGGATATACTGCAAGAATGAGAAATAAGATAGGAGGAAATCCGTTATGATACAACAGCAGACAGTTTTGAAGGTTGCCGACAACAGCGGCGCAAAAGAAATTCTCTGTATCCGTGTTTTGGGCGGCTCTTTCAGACGCTATGGTAACATTGGTGATGTAATCATCGCTTCTGTTAAAAAAGCAACGCCCGGCGGTGCTGTTAAAAAAGGTGATGTTGTTAAGGCAGTTATTGTCCGCAGCGTCAAAGGCGTAAAGAGAGCTGACGGTTCTCAAATCAGATTTGATGAGAACGCGGCGGTTATTATCAAGGATGATAAGACACCGAGAGGTACCCGTATATTCGGGCCGGTTGCAAGAGAGCTTCGTGATAAGGATTATATGAAGATTTTATCACTTGCACCTGAGGTACTGTAGTAATTTTTGTTCCGCCCGCCCGGGCGAAGCATATAAATCCTAAATTATGAGATAGGAGGAAAAACAATGATTGCCAAAATGCATGTAAAGACCGGCGACGAGGTTGTTGTTTTGTCAGGTAAAGACAAGGGCAAAAAGGGTAAGGTTTTATCCGTTAACCCCGAAAAGCGTATGGTTATTGTAGAAGGTGTATCTATGGCTACCAAACACAAGAAGCCCAGAAAAATGGGTGAAGTTGGCGGTATCATTAAGCAGGAAACACCTATATATGCAAGCAAGGTTATGAATGTTTGCGGAAAGTGCAATGCTGCAACAAGAGTGGGACGCAAGGTGTTGGAAGATGGAACACATGTTCGCTATTGTAAGAAATGCGGCGAAACATTTTAATAATTTGTAGAGGAAGGAGGTTTCACTCTAAATGAGACTTGAAGAGAAATATACAAAAGAAATCAAAGATGCTTTGATGCAGAAGTATAACTACAAAAGCGTAATGCAAATCCCCAAGCTCGACAAGGTTGTTATCAATATGGGTGTTGGTGATGCACGCGAGAATTCAAAGGCAGTTGAGAGTGCAGCGAATGACCTTGGCTTGATTACAGGTCAGAAGCCTGTTATTACAAAGGCACGCAAGTCAGTTGCTACATTTAAAGTAAGAGAAGGTATGAATATCGGTTGCAAGGTTACCTTAAGAGGTTCAAAAATGTATGAGTTTGTTGACAGACTCTTTAATGCGGCACTTCCGCGTGTCCGCGACTTCAGAGGTATCAACCCGAATTCCTTTGACGGCAGAGGCAACTATGCTCTCGGCATCAAGGAACAGCTTATCTTCCCTGAAATTGATTATGACAAGATTGACAAGATTCGTGGAATGGACATTATCTTTGTTACTACTGCTAAAACAGATGAAGAAGCAAGAGAGCTACTCACAATGATGGGTGCACCGTTTACGAAATAGTGTCGATAAGGAGGATTAGAGCTTATGGCTAAAAAGTCTATGGTTGTAAAGCAGCAGAGAGAGCAAAAGTATGCAACTCGTGAATATAACAGATGTAAGATATGCGGAAGACCGCATGCTTATCTTCGTAAGTTTGGTATTTGCAGAATTTGCTTCCGCGAGCTCGCTTACAAAGGACAGATTCCTGGCGTAAAGAAAGCGTCATGGTAAGCACAATTTAAAAATAATGAAGACAGGTGACCGACAAAATGATGTCACGGACGGTCAAACCGGCTTCGATTCCGATAAAAAGGAGGTTGGAATTATGCATATAACAGATCCGATTGCGGATATGCTGACAAGAATAAGAAATGCCAACAATGCAAGACACACAACAGTTGACATTCCTGCATCAAATATGAAAAAGGCTATTGCCGACATCTTGCTTCAGGAGGGTTATGTTAAGAATGTTGAAATCATTGAGGACGGCATTCAGGGTGTAATCCGTATCACATTGAAGTACGCAGAGAACAAGCAGAAGGTTCTTACAGGTCTTAAGAGAGTAAGTAAGCCGGGACTTCGTTCTTATGCATCAAAGGATGAGCTTCCCAAGGTATTAAAGGGACTCGGTATTGCAATTATCTCTACTTCAAAGGGCATTATGACAGACAAGGAAGCTCGTCGTCAGAATGTTGGCGGAGAAGTATTGGCGTTTATTTGGTAATACACATTTTCTTTAAGAAAGGAGGAGAATTCATTGTCTCGTATAGGAAAGATGCCGATTGAGGTAGCGGCGGGTGTTACCGTTACTGTCGGTGCAAACAATGAAGTTACCGTAAAGGGCCCCAAGGGTGAGCTTAAGGCTCAGCTTAGCGGGGATATGATTATAGAGCAAAACGGCAATGTTATTGAGGTTAAGCGTCCATCAGATGCTAAAGAGCACAGAGCACTTCACGGACTTACAAGAACACTTCTCAATAATATGGTTGTAGGCGTAACAGACGGTTTCAAGAAGGAGCTTGAAATCAATGGTGTTGGTTACAGAGCGGCGAAGCAAGGAAAGAAGCTTGTAATGAACCTCGGTTATTCTCATCAGGTTGAAATGGAGGAAATCGACGGAATTACAGTAGATGTTCCTCAACCGAACCAGATTATCATTTCAGGTCCTGACAAGCAGAAGGTTGGTCAGTTTGCAGCGAATGTTCGTGAGAAGAGACCGCCTGAACCTTACAAGGGCAAGGGTATTAAGTATGTTGATGAGTATATCAGACGCAAGGAAGGTAAGGCCGGTTCTAAAAAATAAGTAACCGTCAGGAGGTGCAAATTTAATGATTAAGAAGACTAACAGTAATGTATCAAGACTTGCAAGACACGCAAGAGTTCGCAGAAAGGTTTCAGGTACAAGTGAAATGCCGAGACTTTGTGTCTTCAGAAGTCTGAAAAACATATACGCTCAAATCATTGATGATACCGTAGGTAAGACTTTAGTTTCTGCTTCATCGCTTGACGCAGATCTTAAGGCAAACTACGGCGGCAACAAGGATGCTGCAAAGGCAGTAGGTGCACTTATTGCAAAGCGCGCACTTGAGGCGGGTATTTCTGAAGTTGTATTTGACAGAGGCGGATATGTTTACCACGGCAGAGTTGCAGAGCTTGCCGAGGCAGCACGCGAGAGCGGACTGAAATTCTAATTTAGGTTGAAAGAGGTGAAACATAAATGGCAGAGAAAGGTGAAAGAACCAAGAAGCAGCCGCGTATAGAGGCGGATACGCTTGATATACAAGAAAAGGTAGTTCATCTTAACCGCGTTGCAAAGGTTGTTAAGGGCGGTCGTACATTTCGTTTCAGTGCATTGGTTGTTGTCGGTGACGGCAATGGTCATGTTGGATGCGGAATGGGTAAGGCAGCTGAAATTCCGGATGCAATCAGAAAGGGCATAGATGATGCTAAAAAGAATATGATAACTGTTCCTATGGTTAAGAGCACAATTCCCCATGAAATCATCGGTGAATCCGGTGCGGGCAGAGTTCTCTTAAAGCCGGCAGCAGAAGGTACCGGCGTTATCGCAGGCGGTCCCGCTCGTGCGGTGCTTGAGCTTGCAGGTATCAGAGATATAAGAACAAAGTGTCTGCGTAGTAACAATCCTAAAAATGTTGTTGCTGCAACGATTGAGGGTCTTGCATCACTTAAGAGTGTTGAGGAGGTTGCTCAACTCAGAGGTAAGAAGCCTGAAGAGATTCTCGGTTAATTAAACAAATATGACAGGAGGGTTTATCCTTGGCTAATACAATTAAGGTTACTCTTAAAAAGAGTACAATCGGATGCAAAAAAGACCAGATTGCAACAGTTGAGGCACTTGGCCTTAAGAAAATAGGTCAAAGCCTTGAGAAACCTGATAATCCTCAAATCAGAGGTATGATTTTTAAGGTTAAGCACTTGGTTGAAGTATCCGAGTAATTAAGACACATTCGGGCAAAAGCCCGCACATCTATTTTTTGATAAAAAAGGAGGAGGTGGACTCAATGAAACTTCATGAATTATCTCCGAGCGAAGGCTCAAAGAAAAACGCATTTAGAGTTGGCAGAGGTCATGGAAGCGGAAACGGAAAGACTGCAGGTAAGGGTCACAAGGGTCAAAATGCTCGTAGTGGCGGCGGCGTTCGTCCCGGTTTCGAGGGTGGCCAGATGCCGATTTACAGAAGATTGCCTAAGCGTGGATTTAACAACATCTTCGCAAAGGAATATGTTTCTATAAATGTTGAGCAGCTTAACAAGCTTGAAAACGGAACAGAGGTTACAGCTGAAATCCTTAAGGAGGCAGGCATTATCTCAAAGATTTGTGACGGTATTGTTATTCTCGGCCGTGGCGAGCTCGACAAAAAGCTTACTGTAAAAGCTAAAAGATTTAGTAAAACTGCGGCAGAAAAGATAGAAGCTGCAGGCGGAAAGGCTGAGGTGGTATAAGATGTTCGAGACAATCAGAAATGCTTGGAAGATTGTTGATTTAAGAAAAAAGCTTATTTACACCTTCATTATGTTGGTAATATTCAGACTTGGTTCTTGCATACCTGTTCCTCTGCTCGACCCGAGCCAGATGAGTGCGTTGTTTAGCAGCGAGAACTCATTGTTTGGATTTATTGATATTATCTCGGGTGGTGCTTTCCAGAACGCAACAATCTTTGCTATGGGCATTACGCCGTACATCAACGCATCGATTATTATGCAGCTTCTCTGTGTAGCAATTCCTGCACTTGAGAGACTGCAAAAAGAAGGCGAAGAGGGAAGAAAAAAGATTGCCCAAATTCAGAGATACGGAACAGTTGTTCTTGCTCTTGTTCAAGCAATCGGTCTTTATTTCTTGCTCAAGAGCTATACTGCTGTTACAAATCCCGGTTGGGGTTCGGCTGTTGTAATCGTTTCTACCTTTGTTGCAGGAACAGCATTCCTTATGTGGCTTGGTGAGCAGATTACAGAAAAGGGCGTAGGTAACGGTATTTCGCTTATAATCTTTGCAGGTATTGTTTCAAGAATTCCAAGTATGGCTACCTCGCTTTATGCATATGTTCAGGGCGGAACAATCAACTGGTTAATGGCAGTTGGTCTCGTTGTTCTTGTGCTCGTGGTTGTTGCATTTGTTGTAATGGTCAACGAAGCAGAGAGACGCTTGCCCGTTCAGTATGCAAAAAGAGTTGTAGGCAGAAAGATGTATGGCGGACAGAGCACGCATATTCCGATTAAGGTTGCGGGTGCAGGTGTAATCCCGATAATCTTTGCTATGTCAATTATGGCGTTTCCTGGTACTATTGCAAGCTTCTTCGGTAAGACCGCAGAGAGCGATGGCTTCTGGGGTGGCTTCTTATGGGTATTCTCGGGGCAGTCATGGGTATATGCTTTGCTTTATTTCTTGCTTATTATATTCTTCACATATTTCTATACGGCAATTCAGTTCAATCCGGTTGAAATGTCTAACAATATGAAGAAGAATGGCGGATTTATTCCGGGTATTCGTCCCGGCAAGCCTACCTCTGAATATATTTCAAAGGTATTATCGAGAGTTACGCTCGCAGGTGCATTCTTCCTTGGAGTGATTGCGGTTCTCCCGATATTTATGAATCTTGGACTCCACATTTCAAATTTCTCAATCGGCGGTACATCAATTCTCATCGTAGTTGGTGTTGCTCTTGAGACGGTTAAGAGTTTAGAGTCTCAAATGATTATGCGTCATTATAAGGGATTTTTAGAATAAAGTAAATAAAAATTTGTGGAAGAGTAGAAACTATCCCTTAAAAAGTGTGGATAGGTTCTGCTCTGTCCGTTTATAAGGACAATTAGAGTTAATCGAAGATTGGAGAATAGTGTAAAATTATGCGTATCATATTATTGGCTGCACCCGGGGCAGGAAAAGGGACTCAGGCTGAAAAGCTTAGTGAGCATTTTGGCATACCGACCATATCGACAGGCGCCATTTTAAGAAAAAGCATTAAAGATGGAACAGAGCTTGGCGGTATTGCAAAAAATTATATAGATGACGGAAAGCTTGCTCCTGATGATATAATGATAGAGGTTATAAAATCTCGGCTTAATGAAGACGACTGTAAAGGCGGATTTATTCTTGACGGATTTCCACGCACACTTGCACAGGCGGAGATGCTTGAAAATTCGGACATAAAAATAGATGCTGTTTTGAATATAGATGTACCCGATGAAAAAATTATAGAGAGGCTGTCGGGCAGACTTGAATGCAGTAAGTGTGCGGCTACTTTTCATAAAAGCCATCGCAAGCCCGAAAAGGAAGGCATATGCGACAACTGCGGCGGCAAGCTTATAACAAGGGCGGATGACAATCCTGAAACAATTAAGGACAGACTTAATGTTTATCATACCCAGACAGAGCCGCTCATAGGCTTTTATAAAGAGAGAGGTCTTTTGAAGACAGCACATGGGCAAGAGGAAATAAGTGACACCACAAAAGAGGTTTTGAGGGTGCTTGGTGAGTAAAATTTTCAGTAAAGGCTTATAATAAGCCTTTACTGATGCTATATATATGGGGTTTGAAGCAATGGTAACGATTAAATCAAAATCCGAAATCGAGAAAATGAAGATGGCAGGGCGGGTTACATATGGGGCACTCAAAGCGGTAGAAGCCGCGGTGAGACCCGGAGTCACCACGGCAGAGCTTGATAAAATTGCGGAGGAGTATATTAAATCGCAGGGATGCACGGCATCCTTTAAGGGTTATGGAGGTTTCCCGTCGAGCATTTGTGCAAGTGTGAACGACGAAATTATTCACGGCTTCCCGAGTGAGAGGGTCTTAAAAGAAGGCGATATTTTGTCGGTTGATGTTGGCGCTTGCTACAAAGGCTACAACGGCGATGCGGCAAGAACTTTTGGCGTTGGGAAGATATCAGATGAAGCACAAAGACTTATTGATGTTACAAAACAGAGCTTTTTTGAAGGCGTTGAATATGCAAAAGAGGGGTATCGCATAAGCGATATTTCAAGAGCGGTTCAAAGGTATGTTGAAAACAATGGTTTTTCAGTTCTTCGCAGATATTGCGGACACGGAGTCGGTGCCGCTCTTCACGAGGACCCGGAGGTGCCGAACTATGTTACCTCGGCAAGAGGGATAAGAATGCGTGCGGGAATGTGTCTTGCGATTGAACCTATGGTATGTCAGTTCGACCATCAGGTGTATGTTGCATCAAACGATTGGACGGTTATTACAAAGGACGGTGGTCTTACTGCACACTATGAAAATAGTGTGTTGATTACAAACGGAAAGCCATACCTGCTTACCCTTCCCGAAGAACAGGAGTAATGCTGATGAAATATTCGGTTGGTGATTTGGTGGTTTCTCTTTGCGGTCACGACAAGGGTGATTTGCTCATAGTGATTGATGCAGACGAGATATTTGTTACTGTTTGCGACGGAAAGACGAGAAAAGCCGACAAAAAAAAGAAGAAGAAAATTAAACATATAAAGTCTACCGGACTTCATAGTGATTTAGTAAATAATGTACCGCATTATGCGGTTGATGCAAATATCAGACGCGAAATAAAGCGTTTGAGAGAATTTTTATAACAGGGGGTGAAGTTATGTCAAAGGAAGATGTTTTGGAGGTTGAGGGTACCGTGCTTGAAGCGTTGCCTAATGCTATGTTTAAAGTTGAGCTTGAAAACGGCCATCAGATACTTGCACATATTTCGGGCAAACTCAGAATGCACTTTATAAGAATATTGCCGGGCGATAAGGTTACGGTTGAAATTTCACCGTACGACCTTACAAAGGGCAGAATTACATGGAGAGCAAAATAAAGCATAATCAAGAGCCGAGAGAAATCTCGGCTCGGATTTTAGGGTGATATAATGATATATAACATACATATGAGACCGTGCTTAAAAATAACTGTGCTTATTCTTTGTGTAATATTTTGTTGTGCTTGCGTACAGCAGAATTTACAAACCTCGGGAGAACAGCATACAGACGAGTCTCCACAGGAAACCGAAAGGACAGTTACAATCACCTGTGCGGGCGATTGCACCCTGGGAACAGATGCATCGTTTGGCGGAATAACTCTTCCGGTTGAGGTGGAGAATGTCGGCTATGATTACAGCTATTTTTTGAGAAATGTTCAGGAGTATTTTGCCACAGACGATTTGACGATTGTGAATTTTGAGGGCACATTGACAGACAGAGGCTCAAGAGAGGACAAGACCTTCGCCTTTAGAGGCGATCCCGAGTACACAAGAATTCTGACCGAGGGCTCTGTGGAGGCGGTTACGCTTGCGAATAATCATAGCCGTGACTATGGCGAGGTAAGTCTCGAGGATACGAGAAGGCATCTTGATGAGGCGGGCGTTGTCTGGTTTGAAAATTTAAATACAAGGGTTATAGATGTAAACGGTGTTAAGGTGGGGCTTATCGGGCTTTATTCACTCAACGGGAGTGCCGAGGGAAACCTGCCGATTGCGATGCAGTCTGCAGAGAACGAGGGTGCAGAGATAGTTGTTGTTCAGGCACATTGGGGAATAGAGAGTGATAACTACCCAACAGCGGACCAGATTTCGCTCGCTCATAATGCGATTGATTTAGGTGCGGATTTGGTAATTGGCCATCATCCGCATGTTTTGCAGGGTGTTGAAAGATACAAGGGTAAAATGATTGCCTACAGCCTTGGCAATTTTTGTTTCGGCGGAAACCAGAATCCCAGAGATAAGGATACGATGATTTTCAGGCAGACCTTTAAGATAGACGGAGAGGGAAACATTGATTGCAGAGATTATTGCGTAATACCCTGTTCAATATCATCAACCTCGTCGAGGAATAACTATCAACCAACCCCTGCAGACGGAGAAGAGGCGGAGAGGATAAAAGAGAAAATCCAAAAATTTTCTGATAGACTGGGTGATGTTGATATAAGATTTGAGGGCGAGGATCTGCCGAGGGAGGAGCCCATAGAGAATGCAGGAGAAATGATATTGTAGTCCTGCATAAACTTTATAAAATTTTAAATTTTTCTTGACAATTTGACAGAGGTGTGATATTATTATATGGTTCGCTTAGTATGTGGTAGTGTGCCAAGCGGACGAGTCAACTTTAGGAGGTGGAGGAAATGAAAGTAAAACCTTCAGTAAAACCTATTTGTGAGAAGTGCAAAATTATTAAAAGAAAAGGCAAAGTTATGGTAATTTGCGAGAACCCGCGTCATAAGCAAAAGCAGGGTTAAAGCAAGGTTCATTTGGGGCAGGGTCAGGCTTATGAACCAAAATTACTTTTAAGCTGATTCCGCAATATGCGGGTGAAATTCTGCTCCGTTGTTTTTTCTAAAATTGATGGAGGTGAAAATTTATGGCACGTATTGCAGGTGTAGATTTACCGAACGATAAGAGAGTTGAGATAGGTCTTACCTATATCTTTGGTATCGGTCTTTCTACTTCTAAGAAAATTCTTGCTGCGACAGGCATCAACCCTGATATCAGAGTTCGTGACTTGTCAGAAGACGATGTATCAAAGCTCAGAGCTGAAATTGACAACTACAATGTAGAGGGTGATTTGAGACGCGATGTTGCTCTTGATATCAAGCGTTTGATGGAAATCAACTGCTACCGCGGTCTTCGTCACAGAAAGAGCTTGCCGGTTAGAGGTCAGCGTTCAAAGACAAATGCAAGAACCCGTAAGGGACCTAAAAAGACCATAGCAAACAAGAAGAAATAATAAGCTATTTCAATTTTTTGAAATATCACTACCGCTTATTATTAAAATGAAGAGGGCACCCTTGTGTCTGATTGATTATTGAGTATTTTCTGTATTTTATACAGATATTCGTATTTTCAGGAGGTGAAAAATACAATGGCAAAGACAGTAAAGAAAACTCGCCGTCGCAGAGAGAAAAAGAATATCGAGCGTGGCGCAGCACATATTAAGTCTACTTTTAACAACACCATTGTTACTATTACAGATGTTGCCGGAAATGCTATTTCATGGGCATCCGCCGGCGGACTCGGTTTCAGAGGCTCGAGAAAGAGCACCCCGTTTGCAGCTCAAATGGCTGCAGAAACCGCAGCAAAAGCAGCGATGGAACACGGCTTAAAGTTCGTTGAAGTATATGTTAAGGGCCCGGGTTCCGGCCGTGAAGCTGCTATTCGTGCACTTCAGGTTGCAGGACTTGAGGTAAATATGATTAAAGATGTTACACCTATTCCTCACAACGGTTGCAGACCGCCGAAGAGAAGACGAGTGTAGTTCGATTTAGATTTGTAAGGAGGATAAAAGAATGGCTAAGAATACGCAACCAATTCTTAAAAAATGTCGTTCGCTTGGTATCTCTCCGGCTGTTATGGGCTACGACAAGAGCTCAAACAGAGGTGACGATTCCAGACGAAGAAAAAAGAGCGAATATGGTATGCAGCTTAATGAAAAGCAGAAGGTTAAGTTTATATATGGCGTTCTTGAAAAGCAGTTTGCTAAATACTATGTTATGGCAACCAAGATGAAGGGTGTAACAGGTGAGTGCTTGCTCAGTATACTTGAGTCAAGACTTGACAACACCGTTTATCGTATGGGTCTTGCCAACACAAGACGCGAAGCAAGACAGATTGTTAACCATAGCCATGTTACCGTAAACGGTCACAAGGTTAATATCCCGTCATACCTCGTTAAGCCGGGCGATGTTATCGGTCTTAAGGAGAGCAGCAGAAATGCTGACCGTATGAAGGATATCGTTGAGAGAAACTCAAGCAGATTGGTTCCCAAGTGGATTGATATGAACAAGGATACTCTTGAGGGCAGAATTGTTGCAATGGCTGACAGAGAGGATATTGACTTCCCAGTTGAAGAACATATGATTGTTGAGTTCTACAGCAGATAATAGCTCTTATATAACAAGAACTATTATTTAAAATTTAGGAGGGCTGACAATGATTGAGATAGAAAAGCCAAAAATTGAATGCGTTGAAGCATCCGAAGATAACAAATACGGCAAGTTTGTTGTTGAGCCTCTGGAGAGAGGTTACGGAACAACATTGGGAAACTCTCTCAGAAGAATGTTGCTTTCTTCGCTTCCGGGCGTTGCTGCAACATCAGTCAAGATTGATGGTGTTTTGCACGAATTTTCAACTATCCCCGGCGTAAAGGAAGATGTTACCGAGATTATTCTTAACATTAAGAAGTTGACGGTAAAGCTTCATTCTGATGCACCAAAGACGGTTTATATCAATCACGAAGGTGCAGGCGAAATCTGTGCCGGAGATATCAAGCATGATTCAGATGTTGAAATTCTCGATGAAGATTTGCACATTGCTACACTTAATGAAGATGCAAAGCTCTTTATGGAGATTACGCTTGACAGAGGTCGCGGCTATGTTTCGTCAGACAGAAACAAGCAACAAGACCAGTCTGTTATCGGAATGATAGCAACAGACTCTATTTACACGCCTGTACGCAAGGTTAATTACACAGTTGAAAATACTCGTGTGGGTAATGTTACCGACTATGACAAGCTTACACTTGAGGTTTGGACAAACGGAACAATTCCGCCTGCAGAAGCAGTTAGCCTTGCCGCTAAAATTGTAAGTGAGCATATGAGCTTGTTTGTTGATTTATCAGACGATGCTAAAAATGCGGAAATTATGATTGAGAAGGAAGAGAGCAAGAAGGAAAAGGTTCTTGAAACTACAATAGAAGAGCTTGACCTTTCGGTGCGTTCTTACAACTGTCTGAAGAGGGCCGGTATTAACACGGTTCAGGACCTCACAGCGAGGACCGAAAACGATATGATGAAGGTCAGAAACCTCGGACGCAAGTCGCTTGAAGAGGTTATTGCAAAGCTTGATGCGATGGAATTGTCGCTCTCAAGCGATGACTAATTGACCGCTATTTAAAGAATTTAAGAAAATGAGGTGATAATTATGGCACACCAGAGAAAACTTGGCAGACCGACCGACCAGAGAAGAGCAATGCTTAGGTCTATGACCACATCTTTCCTCGAAAGCGGCAGAATTATAACTACTGTTACCCGTGCAAAGGAAGTTAAAAAGATTGCTGACAAGATGGTTACGCTCGGCAAAGCCAATACACTTCACACGAAGAGACAGGCACTCAGCTTTATTACAAAGCGTGATGTTGTAACAAAATTGTTTGATGAAATTGCACCTAAATATGCAGACAGAAACGGTGGTTACACCAGAGTTATCAAGATAGGCCCCAGACGCGGTGACGCTGCTGAAATGGCAATCCTTGAGCTTGTTGACTAATTTTCATTAGACGCAAACACCCCAGGAAAAGCTGGGGTGTTTTTTGTATTATTTGTATTATATTATAAAGATTAACAAATAATAAATATTCACATCAAATCATTGACAAAATTCGCAGGCTTGTTTATAATGAATAACAGTTGATGAAATAGCGTTTTGACGCCATTTCACGGATTTTATTATAATCAGGAATGTGTTTAAATAATCGGAGTTACAGAGAGGTAACAAGATGAACAAGGTATTTAAAAGCACAGTGACAATCATTACGATAGTTGTCGTGGTCTTTTCAACAATGTTTGGCGTGCTTGCCGCACAAAAGCTGTCCGAACTTTCGCTCGGTGATGAGGTATATATATATGGACTTGAGGAAGAGGATAACAAGCTTGGGTTGGTAAACATTCTCTTGCTTGGCGTCGATGATGGCGGATATAGAAGCGATACTATAATGCTTTTATCGGTTGATGGATATTCGGACAGAGTGTCAATACTTTCAATTCCGAGAGATACTATGGTTAAGGCAAAGGGTTATACTGTCCAGAAAATAAATGCGTTGATTGGACTTGGGCGAGAGGCTACGCTTAGCGGCAAAATGGATGAGCCTGAAGAGTTGATAATAGATATGGTAAAGGAGCTTACCGGTCTCCCTATTCATTATTTTGTCTCGGTGGAATTTGACGGCTTTAAAGAAATAATAGACGCTCTTGATGGGGTTGATTTCAATGTTCCGTATAATATGAACTATGATGACCCGACTCAGGATTTGCACATTCATTTAAGTGCAGGAATGCAACACCTCGATGGAGAGAAAGCCCATGATTTTGTCAGGTTCCGTCACAACACCAACGGTGTTGCCCCGGGAGAATATGTCCTCGGGGATGAGGGCAGAGAGTATTGGCAACAACAATTTTTAAAAGAGCTTATCCGTCAGAAATGTAAGGCGCAATATATTGCTAAAATTGATGATTTGTTCAAGGTTGTAAAGAAGAATGTCAGGACAAATTATACCATGTCTGATTTGCTGAACCACCTAGATTTTGTTCAAAGAATTGACTTTGATGAGATTGGCTCCTATCAGCTTCCTGGGCAGGCTGAATATATAGAGCCTGCTTGGTGGTATAAATGCGACAAAGAGGCCACAAAGGAGCTGATAAACGATGTCTTTCTGCCAAAGAGTAAGGCAGAGTGGGAGGAGTATAAAGAATCCAGAGATGAGACCAGCTCGGGATTTGAGGCGATAGACCGAATTCACGAGGAGAGGAAAGGAACTTCCCAAGGTACGATACAAGAGTTGCCCAACTAAAGCGTGTAAATTTTATTGTATGATGAAAACTATGTGACAGCTGAACCAGTCTGTGCAGATAACCAGGGAATATTAAGTACTTTCTTGTTGACTTTAAGATTAGAGTGTAGTATACTGAGAGGATGAAAGTGGGGCTAGATTATGAAATATAACTTTGATTTTGTACCGAATAGAAGAGCTACCTTTGCTGAAAAATGGAAAAATATTCCCGATGATGTAATATCGATGGGAATTGCAGATATGGAATTTTCGCTTTTGCCTGAGGTTCGGGAAGCGGTTAAAAGGACTGTAGACCGTGGCGATTTCGGATATATAGGAATGCAGGAAAAGGATTATGATGCTGTAATAGAATGGATAAAAAAAGCGTCGTGGGTATGATGTTCCGCGGGAGCACATAATTTCCACTCCGGGAGTGCTTTATGCTGCCCGCACGGCACTACATACGCTGACTGCACCCGGAGACAAGGTTATAGTTCAGACGCCTCTGCACACCCCGTCTATTACAAGTGCCTCGCTGCTTGGAAGAATTCCGCTTGAAAACAGACTTATTTATGAAAATGGTAAGTATAGAATAGATTATGATAATCTTGAGGAATGCTTTAAAAGCGGAGCAAAGGTGCTGATGATGTGTGCACCGCACAACCCGACAGGAAGGGTATGGACAAAGGAAGAGCTTTTGCGTGTCGGTGAGATTGTAAAACGGTATAACGGGTATATTATTTCGGATGAAATACATAGCGACATTGTCTGGGGAGAAAATAAACACATATCTCCATCTCAAATTCCTGATATATCGGACAGAACAGTTGCTGTCTTCTCGACATCAAAAACTTTCAATATGGGTGGTTTTCATATAGGTACAGCAATTATTCCGAATGCTGAATTAAGAGAAAAAATTGTTAAGCAGTTCTATTCATACGGACATGTTTGCGATCGCCCTACTGTACTTTGCATTGCTGCCCAGACTGCAGCATATACATATGGTGAGGGCTGGCTTTCAGAAATGCTTGCGTATGTAGAAAATAATTTCAAGCTTACACTTGAATATTTATCCGGTTTACCGATTGAAGCATCACATCCGGAGGGGACCTTTTTGCTGTGGGCAGATATTACAAAGCTTGGACTGAATGCCGACGAGCTAAAGGAAGTTATGTTCAATAAGTGGAAGGTTGTTTGTGATCCCGGTTCTTATTATGATTCCAAAGACTATGCTTTGTATCATGGACCGGAGCATCATATAAGATTTAATCTTGCTCTCCCTCGAACTCAATTAGAAGATGCTTTGGAGCGTATAAGGAAAAATCTGAAATAGGTTGCAGGAATATCCCTCCGTACACGGAGGGATATTTTTTCAAAACGCTAATTCTGTGTATCATACCAAAGATGACAAGGAGATAAAGCGTCGACTTTATAAATTACATATAGCAATAAAGGCTTGACAAAACTTGAAAAATGTTATATAATAATGCAGTTAATACTTAAAGTGGGAGAAAAGGGGCTATAATAATGGAAAGACTCATATCTCACAATAAGGTTGTGGGCATCAAGCAGACCAAAGCTGCACTCAAAGCAGGCGGTGCTGATGTTGTCTATGTTGCAGCTGACGCAGAGCCGTCTCTGGTTGCAGAGATTGTTGAACTGTGTGAAGCGGGTAGGACAGAGCTTGTTTTGGGACATACTCGAAAGGAGCTTGCAAAGGCCTGCAAAATTGATGTGCCGTGTGCATCTGCCGCGGTGTTAAAATAGTTAAAACACACCTTTGTGTTTTATAATAAAATCTGTGGCTTATAAAAACCACAGACAAAATAGCTAAAACACACTTTTGTGTTTTATATAAAATCTATATGTATGGAGGTGAACATATTGCCAACATTTAACCAATTGGTCAGAAAGGGAAGAGCTACTGTTGAGAAGAAATCAACAGCACCTGCTCTTTTGAAGGGTCTTAATACCAAGAAGAGTCAGCTTACAGACCAGGCTTCTCCGCAGAAGAGAGGAGTTTGCACATCTGTTAGAACAATGACTCCTAAAAAGCCGAACTCGGCACTTCGTAAGGTTGCCAGAGTTAAGCTTACAAACGGAATTGAGGTTTCAGCCTATATTCCGGGTATTGGTCACAATCTGCAGGAGCATAGCGTTGTTATGATTCGTGGCGGAAGAATTAAGGACCTTCCCGGTGTGCGTTATCACATTATCCGTGGTACACTTGATGCTTCGGGTGTTGATAAGCGTATGCAGAGCCGTTCTAAATATGGCGCAAAGCGTCCTAAATAAGCTCTGAACAATTTTGAAATGTAGTGCATATATGTTCTGAATATAACCTGACCTATATGCACGACAGCGGACATATGGTCCGTTGAGTACCTTAAATGGTGATTAAACCTAAATGAAGGAGGGGAAGAAAAGTGCCAAGAAGAGGTCATATTGCTCGTCGTGATGTTTTGCCTGATCCGCTTTATAATAGCAAGGTTGTTACAAGGCTCATTAACAACATCATGCTCGACGGTAAAAAAGGTGTTGCTCAAAAAATAGTTTATGATGCTTTTGATATCATAAAGGAGAAGACCGGAAAGGATCCGGTAGAGGTTTTTGAGGAAGCTATGAATTGTGTTATGCCCGTTTTGGAGGTTAAGGCCCGTCGTGTCGGCGGTGCTAACTATCAGGTTCCGATTGAGGTTAGACCTGACAGACGCGAAACTCTCGGTCTCAGATGGATTACACTCTATGCGAGAAAGAGGTCTGAGAGAACGATGGCAGAACGCCTTGCAAACGAACTGATGGATGCTATCAACAGCACCGGCGGTGCGTTCAAGAAGAAAGAAGATACTCACAAGATGGCTGAAGCGAATAAGGCATTTGCTCACTACCGCTGGTAATTTTGCTTCGTTAATTTTGGCTGCTTCGGGTGTTCGTCGCACTCGCGTATCTCGATACAGCTCGTGCTCCTGCACCCCCAAATCAGCGTAAAATTAACTTTGCAAAACCTTACAGGAAAATCTTGTGACTTTAATCTACGACAAACCGAATATGCAGTGATTATCATTGCGAAAGGAGAAAAATATGGGTAGAGCGTTTTCTTTGGAGAAAACCAGAAATATAGGCATCATGGCTCACATTGATGCCGGTAAGACTACTACCACAGAGCGTATCTTGTTCTATACGGGCCGTATTCACAAAATCGGTGAGACCCATGAGGGTGCATCGCAGATGGACTGGATGGAGCAGGAAGCAGAGCGTGGTATTACAATTACCTCTGCCGCAACTACTGCACAGTGGAAAAACCACAGAGTAAACATTATCGATACTCCCGGACATGTTGACTTTACTGTTGAGGTTGAGCGTTCGCTCCGTGTTCTCGATGGTAGTGTTACTGTTCTTTGTGCTAAAGGCGGTGTTGAACCTCAGTCAGAGACCGTTTGGCGTCAGGCTGACAAATATATGGTTCGGAGAATGGTATATGTAAACAAGATGGACATCATGGGTGCGGATTTTTACAATGTTGTAGCTATGATGAAGGACCGTCTTAAATGTAACGCTGTTCCGATTCAGCTCCCCATCGGTGCTGAAGACGAATTTAAAGGCTTGATTGACCTTATTCAGATGAAAGCCTATGTTTACTATGATGAACAGGGTCTTGATGAAAGAATTGAAGAAATCCCTGCCGATATGAAAGACAAGGCAGAAGAATACCGTCAGGCTCTTTTAGAGGCTGTTGCTGAAACAGACGAAGAGATGATGGAGAAATTCTTCGAGGATGGAGACTTGTCGGAGGCTGACATTAAAAAGGCAATAAGAAAGGCAACGATTGCAAACGAAATGGTTCCTGTTTTGTGTGGTTCTTCATACAGAAATAAGGGCGTTCAGAATATGCTCGATGCCGTTATCGACTTTATGCCGTCACCTCTTGATGTACCTGCTATCAAGGGTATCATTCCGAGAACTGAACAAGAGGATGTTCGTCATTCTTCTGATGATGAGCCGTTTGCAGCTCTTGCGTTTAAGATTATGACTGACCCGTTTGTAGGTAAGCTTGCGTTCTTCCGTGTGTACTCAGGTACACTGACAAGCGGTTCGCATGTTTACAACTCTACAAAGGACAACAAAGAGAGAATCGGTCGTATTTTGCAGATGCACGCTAACGACAGAGAGGATATTGATATTGTTTATTCAGGTGATATTGCTGCTGCTGTTGGTTTAAAGAATACAACAACAGGTGATACACTCTGTGATGAGAAGCATCCAATTATACTTGAGTCTATGGAGTTCCCCGAACCGGTTATCCGTGTTGCAATCGAACCCAAGACCAAGGCTGGTCAGGAAAAGATGGGTATTGCTCTCTCTAAGCTTGCAGAAGAGGATCCCACATTTAGAACCTACACCGATGATGAAACCGGCCAGACGATTATCGCAGGTATGGGTGAGCTTCACCTTGAGATTATCGTTGACCGTTTGCTCCGTGAGTTTAAGGTAGAGGCAAATGTCGGCAGTCCTCAGGTATCATATCGTGAGACTATCCGTGCAGCTTCTCATGTTAACCACAAGTATGCAAGACAGTCAGGTGGTAAAGGTCAGTACGGTCATGTTGTTATGGATGTCGAACCGCTTGAGCCGGGTGCAGGTTATGTATTTGAAAACAAGATTGTCGGCGGTGCTATTCCCAAGGAATATATTCCTGCAGTTGATGCAGGTATCCAGGGTGCAATGCAGACAGGTGTTCTTGCAGGCTACCCCGTTGTAGATGTTAAGTGCACACTTGTTGACGGTTCGTACCACGAAGTCGACTCGTCTGAAATGGCGTTTAAGATTGCAGGTTCAATGGCTTTCAAAGAGGCTTGCAAAAAGGGTAACCCCGTTATTATGGAGCCTGTTATGAAGGTCGTTGTAAATGTTCCTGAAGATTATATGGGAGATGTTATGGGTGACCTTAACTCTCGCCGTGGACAAATTCAGGGAATGGAGGCAAGAACAGGTGCACAAGAAATTACTGCACATGTTCCGCTTTCTGAAATGTTCGGTTATGCTACCGACCTTCGTTCAAAAACGCAGGGACGCGGTCAGTATTCTATGGAGCCGAGTCATTTTGAAGAACTTCCGAAGAGCATTGCTGAAAAAATTATTAAAGAACGCAGCAAGAATGAGGAATAATTAAACTTTTTTTCAAAAAACTATTGAAATTTATTTTGTTTAATAGTAGAATAGAGAAAAGATTTGTTTTAAAAATTATTAAAGGTAATATAATTTTAGGAGGATTTAAACAATGGCAAAGGAAAAGTTTGAAAGAAGCAAACCCCATGTTAACATTGGTACAATCGGCCATGTTGACCATGGTAAAACAACTCTTACCGCTGCAATAACAAAGGTTCTTGCTATGGGTGGTAAGGCTCAGTACGAGGCTTATGATATGATTGATAAGGCTCCTGAGGAAAGAGAAAGAGGTATCACTATCTCTACAGCTCATGTTGAGTATGAGACAGACAATCGTCACTATGCACATGTTGACTGCCCCGGACACGCTGACTATGTTAAGAACATGATCACCGGTGCTGCTCAGATGGACGGTGCAATCTTGGTTGTATCTGCAGCTGATGGTCCTATGCCTCAGACAAGAGAGCATATCTTGCTTTCTCGTCAGGTTGGCGTACCTTATATCGTAGTATTCATGAACAAGGTTGATCAGGTTGACGATCCTGAGCTTCTCGAGCTCGTTGAAATGGAAATCAGAGACCTTCTCACAGAGTATGAGTTCCCGGGTGACGATATTCCGATCGTTAAGGGTTCAGGTCTTCAGGTTCTTGAGAGTGCATCTACAGATCCCAGTGCTCCTGAGTATGCTTGCATCCACGAGCTTATGGAAGCTGTTGACAGCTACATTCCCACACCTGAGAGAAAGAGCGACTTGCCTTTCTTGATGCCCGTAGAGGATGTATTCTCAATCACAGGTCGTGGTACAGTTGCTACAGGCCGTGTTGAGAGAGGTCAGCTCAATATGTCTGATGAAGTAGAAATCGTTGGTCTTTCTGACGAATCAAGAAAAGTTGTTGTAACAGGTATCGAAATGTTCAGAAAGCTTCTTGACTATGCAGAAGCTGGTGATAATATCGGTGCACTTCTCCGTGGTGTTGCAAGAGACGAAATCGAAAGAGGACAGGTTCTTGCAAAGCCGGGTACAATCACACCTCACACTCAGTTCAAGGGCGAAGTTTATGTTCTTACTAAGGAAGAGGGTGGTCGTCACACACCGTTCTTCACAAACTACAGACCGCAGTTCTATTTCAGAACAACAGATGTTACAGGTGTTGTTAACCTTCCTGCAGGCACAGAGATGTGTATGCCTGGCGACAATGTAACAATGGATGTTGAGCTTACACCAACCATCGCTATCGAGCCGGGTCTCCGCTTCGCTATCCGTGAGGGTGGTAGAACAGTTGGTTCAGGCGTTGTTACAGAAGTTATTAAATAAGACTGTTTAAATTAAAAAGGGCTATGGTTTTCCATAGTCCTTTTTTTGTGAAAAAATAGCAAAAATCACTTGACAAAACCGAGATTAGATGATATACTAAATAAGTCGCATTTGATAGATATGAATACGGAGAGGTGTCCGAGTGGTTTAAGGAGCTAGTCTTGAAAACTAGTGATGCGAAAGCACCCAGAGTTCGAATCTCTGCCTCTCCGCCAATCTATTTTATGCGAAATTTAATAATAAGACAAATTCGGAGAAGTACTCAAGTTGGCCGAAGAGGCGCCCCTGCTAAGGGTGTAGGTCGTGAAAGCGGCGCGAGGGTTCAAATCCCTCCTTCTCCGCCATAATAACGAGATGATTTTACTGTCAGTAAGGTCATCTCGCTTTTTTATGCGGTTTTAAGCGGTTTGAAAAGCAAGGATTTTTAACGACAAATCGTTTACTGTCAAATATCTTTTTTGTGAACTTGAACCGCAGTCCTAAATTCAATATCAATTCCAAAACACAGAGTAAAAATTTCTACTCTGTGTTTTTTTATTTGAATTTAAGGAGGAAAACTTTAATGAAACTAAATGGAAATTTTACTATTATACCTAA
>JAZNHF010000022.1:0-12503 GCA_045576835.1 Clostridia bacterium | reverse complement strand
TGATGGCGAATGTGCCATCACGGGTTTTTCGGTAGGCAGGGGCTCTCCCCTGCCCTGAAATATGTCAATGTAACAGTTGATAAAAGCCTGTGTTATATAAATTAAAATTATGCAGATTTCTTTGCGGTTGCAAGCTTAATTACAACCAATGTTACAAGCATAAGAACGATTGCAATCGGAAGCGAAATCCATACATTACGAACAAAGCCCGCAACGATGTATGAAACAAACGAAACCCCTGCAACCAGCAGTGCATAAGGAAGCTGTGTCGAAACATGCTTCAAGTGGTTGCACTGTGCACCCGCAGACGACATAATCGTCGTATCCGAAATCGGTGAGCAGTGGTCGCCGCAAACCGCACCTGCCATACAAGCCGAAATTGCAATGATACAAACCTCATTACTGATTGAACCGCCGAATATTGCAAGAACGATGGGAATAAGTATACCAAAGGTTCCCCAAGAGGTTCCCGTTGAGAAGGAAAGACCTACGGCGATTAAGAATACGATTGCAGGAAGCAGATTGATGTATGCACTTGCGTTGTTTCTAACGAATTCTGCAATGAAAATCTTTGCACCGAGACTGTCTGTCATTGTCTTAAGTGTCCAAGCACAGCAGAGAATCATTATTGCAGGAACCATAGCCTTAAAGCCCTCGGGTATAGCTTCCATACATTCGTTGAACTTCAGAACTCTTCTTATCATAAAGTAGATGATAGAGAATATCAAGCCGCCAAATGAGCCGTAAACCAAGCCGACGGATGCGTCAGCACCCGAGAAAGCACCGATAAACTGATGATAAGCGTCAGAGCCTTCGCTAAAGAAACCGCCTGAATAGATAAGACCTAAGACACAGCTTGCAATCAAAACGAGAACAGGTGCAACAAGGTCCCAAACGCTACCCTTTTTATCGTTTGCAGATTCTTCGAGCTGCTCTATCATTTCGTTTGCTTCGCAGGAGAAAAGGTCGCCGCCTTCGGCGTTCTTCTCGTGCTTTTTCATCGGGCCGAATTCAAGCTTCATAACAACCATAGCAACCATTGCAATAATTGTAAGCAATGCATAGAAGTTATAAGGGATAGCCTTTATGAAAAGCTCAAGTCCGCCAATCTGGTCCTCTGAAACGAAGCCTGCAACGGCTGCCGCCCAGGACGAGATAGGTGCGATAATGCAGATAGGAGCTGCGGTTGCGTCGATAAGATATGAGAGCTTTGCACGAGAAACCTTAAATTTATCGGTAACAGGACGCATAACCGAACCAACCGTGAGACAGTTGAAATAGTCGTCTACGAAGATAAGTACGCCAAGACAAATGGTAGCAAGCTGTGCACCGATTTTTGATTTAATATGCTTTGAAGCCCATCTGCCGAAAGCGGCAGAGCCGCCCGATTTATTCATAAGTGAAACGATTGCACCCAGAACAACGAGGAATAACAAAATTCCTATATTATATGAGTCTGCAATAGATGCAATAAAGCCGTCTACGAAAAGATGATCGATTGTGCCTGCAAAATTAAAGTTTGCATACATAAGTGCCCCTGCAAGAATACCTATAAAAAGCGAAGAATAAACCTCTTTTGTGATAAGAGCGAGGATAATCGCGATAAGCGGCGGCAAAAGTGCTAGCCAGGTTGCATAGGGCGGAATTTCGTTCTTCTTTGCATCAAGAGCCTTTTGAAGGTTCTGGTCAAAGCCGTCTCCGCCGACATTGTCAGAATATCCGTCAATAAATGTAGTTGCGGCAGTTGTATAATCCGCAAGCTCTTCTTCTGATAATGCTTCTGCGTTAAATTCCTCTGCAGATGAGAGGTATGCAGCTGCAGCATCGTTGTCAGTTAAATCCTCTTCTGCGAGTACAGTGAGGGGCAGAATGACACAAAGCATCATAACCACCAGACCGATAAACGCGAAAATTCGCGAGTTTCTCAAGTGAATCATAGTTCACCCTCCCTTAAAAATTTTAGCCGAAAAACGCCAATATACGGCGTTTTTCCATTATGCATACAAAGACATTCTATCACACACTATTATAATATAGCAATTCGCATAATAAACAAAATTTAGGAAATTTTTGTGTTAAAATGTCTAATAGGGGGTGTAAAATGGCGTAAAACTTGACAAAACCGCAAATTTCCTATATAATTTTACGGAAATGTTTTTATATCTTCAGACGACTGAGTTTGGATTTTAGAAAACAGGAGGGGATTTGATTGAAAAAGTTTTTGGCTTTGGCAATGGCAATAATTCTGACCTGCAGTGTACTCGTCGCTTCGGCGAGAGAGATATTTACCGATGTTCCGACAGATGACTGGGCAACTCCGTATATTTACAATTTAGCGGACAGAGGAATTGTTGGCGGATATGGTGACGGAACCTTTAAGCCTCTTGCAAATGTAGAGCGTTGCGAATATGCAAAGATGCTCGTCAATATCTCGGGGGTTGAGCTTGTCTCAAATACGGTATCGCCGTATGTTGATGTGCCGAGTGACCAGTGGTATTTTCCGTATATAAATTCTGCCCCCTTTATAACGGGGTATTTTGAGGGCGGGACCCTCTTCTTTGCACCCGAGGACGATGCAACCCGAGAAGATGTTACCGTCGCGATGGTTAAAGCACTTGAGATTGATGTTACAAAATACACGGATTGTGATGCATATTTGCAGGCGAGGTTTGTTGACTGGGAAAAGATTTCTGCACATAACCGTGCATACATTGTAGCGGCTATTGATAACAAGATTGTCACAGGCGATGAGGAGGGAACCTTCCGTCCCGGGGACCCGATTATAAGG
This sequence comes from Clostridia bacterium, assembly GCA_045576835.1. GTDB lineage: Bacteria > Bacillota > Clostridia > Monoglobales > Monoglobaceae > UMGS1820. The sequence continues at coordinate 9,715 of JAZNHF010000022.1, read as the reverse complement.
GCAGAGGTTGTGGCATTGCTTTACAGAGCCTTTCCCGATGACAAGAATGTAAAGGCAAACAGCCTGAAATAGATAAGGGCTTGGTTTTTTGAAAGGGGTATTTTTATGGCTGATATTGAAGAGCTTTTCGGCAGTATGGTCTTTGATGACCGAGTAATGAAAGAAAGACTTCCCGAGGAGACCTACACTCAGGTCAGACGGACAAAGGAAGAGGGGCTTCCGCTGACCAGGGCGACTGCAGATATAGTCGCAAACGCAATGAAGGATTGGGCAATCGAAAAGGGCGTAACCCATTATACTCATTGGTTTCAGCCTATGACTGGTGTTACCGCAGAGAAGCACGATAGCTTTATTGCTCCGGGTGAGGGTGACAGAATTATTCTGGAGTTCTCTGGCAAGGCCCTTATAAAGGGTGAGCCTGATGCGTCAAGCTTTCCGTCAGGCGGACTTCGCTCCACCTTTGAGGCAAGAGGATATACTGCATGGGACCCTACATCCAACGCCTTTATAAAAGATGATATTTTATGTATTCCTACTATATTTTGTTCATACACGGGCGATACTCTTGATAAAAAAACTCCGCTTTTGCGTTCGCTTGAGGCACTTAATATACAAGCACTTCGTGTTGCAAGGCTTCTTGGGATGGATGATGTCAAGCGTATAAGCACCACGGTGGGACCCGAGCAGGAATATTTCCTCATCGACCGAAAGATGGCTCTGAAGCGTAGGGATATTACATATACGGGCAGAACCTTGTTTGGTGCAATGCCGCCAAAGGGTCAAGAGCTTGACGACCATTATTTTGGGGTAATCAAGACGAGAGTGTCCGAGTATATGAAGGACCTCGACAGAGAGCTGTGGAAGCTGGGCGTTCGTGCCAAGACCAAGCACAACGAGGCGGCCCCCGCTCAACACGAGCTTGCACCTATATTTTCCTCGGGAAATATTGCAACCGACCACAATCAGCTCACGATGGAAATTATGAAAAAGGTTGCCGAAAAGCACGGACTTAAGTGCTTGCTTCACGAAAAGCCGTTTGAGGGTGTATCGGGCAGCGGTAAGCACGACAACTGGTCGATTGAAACTGACACGGGGATAAATCTTTTAAAGCCGGGCAAAAACCCGAGAGAGAACAAGACATTTCTTGTATTCTTCTGTGCGGTAATCAAGGCGGTTGATGATTATCAGGATTTGCTTCGTTTTTCTGTTGCGACTGCGGGAAATGACCACAGACTTGGTGCAAGCGAAGCTCCGCCTGCGATTGTTTCTATATTTATCGGCGACGATATGGCAGAGGTTTTAAAGTCTGTTGCAGCAGGAAGCGGGTATTCGGCAAGGGGAAAAGAGATTATGAAATCGGGAGTTGAGGCGTTGCCCGACTTTACCAAGGACACGACCGACCGAAACAGAACATCACCATTTGCGTTTACAGGCAACAAGTTTGAGTTCCGTATGCCAGGTTCAAGTCTGTCTGTGTCAGGACCTAACTTTATACTCAACAGTGCGGTTGCGGACACGCTTGGGCAATTTGCTGACACTCTGGAAAAGGCGGAGGATTTGCCGTCTGCAATAGACAAGCTGCTTTCAGATACCATAAAAAAGCATAGCAGAATTATTTTCAACGGCAACAACTATTCAAATGAGTGGATTGATGAGGCAAAGAAAAGAGGACTTTTAAATCTTGCAAGCACGCCTGATGCCATCCCTTGCTTTATTGCAGAGAAAAATATTGCATTGTTTGAACGCCAGGGAGTTCTCTCAAAAAGCGAAGTAATGTCGAGATACGAGATTTCTCTTGAAAATTATAACAAGGTTATAAATATTGAGGCACTCACTACCCTTGAGATGGCAAGGCAGGATATAATTCCTGCGGTTTGCAAGTATATCAAATTGCTCAGCGAGGAGACGGTTGCCAAAAAGAAGATTGGTGTTCCCGTAAACTGCGGGTTTGAGGAGACAATGATACCCAAGCTGTCCGACGGGGTAGCACAGCTCTACACCAAGCTTGAGCAGTTAGACAGAGAAATATTCCGTGCCCGCAGCATAGATGACACTCTGGAGCGGGCAAGATTTTACCACGATTCTGTGCTTGTTACAATGGGCGAAATTCGTGCCATCTCTGACGAGATGGAAACCCATACGGCAAAGGAATATTGGCCGTTTCCGTCGTACGGAGATTTGCTTTTCAGTATTCAGGAATAAAAGGTTTTTAAAACCGTGCGAAAACGCACGGTTTTAACTTTTATTGTGCGGACTTGCAGAATTTTAAAACTCGGAGCATAAGATTTAGACAACAATACTTTTGGAGGTAATCTTATGATTGGGTTTTTATTCCAGATTTTACAAACGGTGACTCTTCTTGTTTCGTACATTTCAAGCGGAAGCTCGTTCCCCAAGCCTCTCTCTGCGGAGGAGGAGAGACGGTATATAGAGCTTATGCAAAAAGGCGACGACAGTGCAAGAGAGACCCTGATTGAGCACAATTTAAGGCTTGTCGCCCACATAGCCAAAAAATACACTAATAGTGTCCGTGACAGTGAGGATATTATTTCAATCGGTACGATAGGGCTTATAAAAGGGATTTCAAGCTTTGACCCGTCAAAGGGCACCCGACTTGCGACATATGCGGCAAGATGCGTGGAAAATGAAATTCTTATGCTTATGCGGACACAGAAGAAGACGCAAAGCGATGTGTCGCTTAATGAATCAATAGGCACAGACAAAGAGGGCAATCAAATAATGCTGATTGATGTTATGAAAAGCGACGGTGTTGATATTTTTGATGTAATAAATTCGGAAATTCAGGTTAAACAGCTCTATAAGAATATAAAGAATGAGCTTGACGAGAGAGAAAGAAGGGTAATAATTTTGAGATACGGACTTCAGGACGGCAACTGCTATACCCAACGAGAGATTGCAAAAATGCTTAAAATATCACGCTCGTATGTTTCAAGAATTGAAAAGAAGGCAGTCTCAAAGCTCGGGCGTGGAATAGTGGAGGAGGCTTGAAAATAAAACTTGCAAAAGACAAAATAATATGGTATAATTTTTCGGTACAAACGATTACTCGGGGTGAGATGAAATGTTAAAGAGTATGACCGGCTTTGGCAGAAGCGAAAGGCTTATAGACGGATACCTTATAAAAGTACAGATTAAATCTGTCAATCACCGATACAGTGATTTTACGATAAAGCTTCCGCGGTACTATAATTTTCTTGAAGACAGGGTGCGAAATGCAGCACTTTCTGCAATATCAAGGGGCAAGGTTGAAATTATTGTAAATATTGAGCAAAAAGAAAATGACGACAGGGAGATTACATTAAATCGTCCTGTTGCAGAGGGATATATCCGTGCAATAGGTGAGCTTTCAGAGTTTGGGATAGAGAACGACTTGTCGGTATCTGTGCTGACCCGACTTCCTGATATATTCAATATCGAATACAAAGAGATTGATGAGGAAAGGATTGCAGAGATGGTGCTTACCACCTTTGGCGATGCTCTTGACGGGTTTATGGCGATGCGTCTTGACGAGGGTGAACGCCTTGGCGAGAGCCTTAAGCTTCATTTAGAGGCGTTGTTAAAAGAAGCGGGAATTATAGAAAGGCTTATGCCTGAGAGTGTCAACGAGTACCGCGAGAGGTTAAAGAATAAGATTGAGGAAACTCTTGACGGGCGTATGACCGATGAAAGCAGACTTATAACCGAGGTTGCTATCTTTGCAGACAAGGTTGCGGTCGATGAAGAGCTTGTAAGACTTAAGAGCCATGTTTGTGCTTTTGAAAAAACGATGAAAGCAGATGAACCTGTCGGTAAAAAACTTGACTTTATTGTTCAGGAAATGAACAGAGAAGCAAACACTACGGGGTCAAAGTGCAACAATGCCGAGATTACCTCGCATGTTGTAGAGCTTAAGTCAATTATTGAAAAAATCCGTGAGCAAATTCAGAATATAGAATAAATACTAATGAATTGAGGGTGTATATATGAAGCTTATCAATGTTGGGTTCGGAAACATAGTTTCGGGTGACAGAGTTGTTGCGATTGTCAGTCCTGATTCGGCACCTATCAAGAGGATTGTTCAGGAATCAAAGGAAAAGGGTTTGCTTATAGACGCAACCTGTGGCAGACGCACCCGTGCGGTCATAATTACTGACAGTGACCATGTTATTTTGTCTGCAATTCAGACCGAAACAATCGCGGGCAGAGCCGAGCCGAAGGAAGAGGAAAAATACGATGAGGGGGCAGACAATGAATAGGGGCAGACTTATCGTTGTTTCCGGGCCGTCGGGCGTCGGGAAGGGAACATTAGTTAAGAGGCTTCTCGGCGAATGTGACAGTCTATGCTTGTCGGTGTCTGCGACAACACGAGAGCCACGAGAAGAGGACACAGAGGGTGTTACCTATTTCTTCAAGACAAGGGACGAGTTTGCGTCAATGGCAGAGAATGGGGAATTCCTTGAATGGGCAGTATACAACGGTAATTGCTATGGCACGCCGCTCTCGCCTGTTGAAAAGAAGATGGCAGACGGTTATGATGTCGTGCTTGAGATTGATGTTCAGGGCGGTATGAATGTTATGAAGAGCTACCCTGATGCTCTGTTTATCTTTATTTCACCGCCGAGTGTGGAAACATTAAAAAACAGGCTCAAAAACCGTGGCAGTGAGTCTCACGAGGAGATAGAAAAAAGAGTTTCGGCAGCGACTGCCGAGCTTGAAATGATGGACAAGTATGATTACATTGTAGTAAACAGAGTTGTAGACGATGCTGTATCTGATATTAAGGCTATAATAGAAAAAGAAAGGAAGAAAAGGTTATGATGATTTATCCACCCATTGCGGAGCTTGTTAAGAAAACAGGAAGCCGTTATACACTCGTTATTGAGACTGCACGCCGTGCAAGACAGCTGGCTCAGGGTGCAACCCCGCTCAGCAAGGCAGACTCTAACAAGGATGTTTCGGTTGCAATAAACGAGATTTATGAGGGCAAGGTTAGTGCCGTTTCGGCAAGCAAACTTCGTATGTCAATCGAACGCAGAGACACCTGCGATATTGAAGAATAGAATATAAGCTTGTTTATACTATCTGCACGGCAAAATGCCGTGCTTTTTAGTACAAGACAGAGAGGAGCAGTATATGATTGCGAGGGTTATGCTCACAAATGCAGGATATGCAATTAGCCGAGAGTTCGATTATACCATTCCGAGCGAGCTTGAACAAAAAGCCGTTGCAGGAATGAGGGTAATCGTTCCTTTTGGCGTGCATAATTCCTCGACAGAGGGGATAATTGTAGGCATAACAGACAAGAGCGATTATAAACGCCTCAAGCCGATACGGGAATTTGTCGGCGACAGTCCCGTTTGCACCGAGGAACTGCTTGGGCTGTGTGAATGGCTTCAGAAAAAATATCTCTGCTCGTTTTCGCAGGCGTATAAGCAGATAAGACCGCCGAGGACTTCGGTAAAAATCAGACAATGGCTGGTTCGGACAAAGAAGGCAGGCGATGAGGGACTTTCGCAGGTACAGAAAAGAATACTCGATGCACTCAAAGAGAGGGACGGCGTTTCGGAATACGCCGAGATTGCAGAGGTGATTGGCGGAAGAAATCTTCGTGCTTCTGTTTCTGCTTTGAAGGAGAAGGGGTATATAGACATACACGAGGATATAAACCAAGCCGTAGATGTCAAGTATATAAGAAAGGCAAGGCTTTTATGCACAACAGATGACGGATATGCAATCGCAGACGAGCTTTTCTCCCGGCGTGCCCAGGTTCAGGCGAATATGCTTCTTGCTTTGTGTGACAGTGACGCTTTGACCTGTGCAGACCTTGTTATGATAACAGACGGAAATTATGCGTCGCTTAATTCCCTTTGTGAAAAGGGCCTGGTGGAGATTTATAACGAGAAAAAAGAGAGAGAGGCATACAGCTCGGAGAAATACGAGACTACCTCTGAATATATTCCAACCGAGGAGCAAAAACCGATTATAGATTATCTTAACACCTTGACAGACAATAAACGCCACGAGAAAATTATGCTTCGGGGTGTAACGGGAAGCGGCAAAACAGAGGTGTTTTTGCAGGCGATAAAGCATTGTATAGACCTTGGCAGACAGGCGATAATGCTCGTGCCTGAAATTTCATTGACACCGCAAATGGTAGAGAGGTTTGTCGGCAGATTTGGAAATAAGGTCGCGGTTATGCACAGCGGTCTCTCGGTTGGCGAGAGGTTTGACCAATGGCACAAGATACGAAGCGGAGAGGTCAGCGTGGTGGTCGGTGCAAGAAGTGCAATTTTTGCACCCTTTGACAATATAGGAATTATAATTCTTGACGAGCAACACGAAAGCAGCTATAAATCTGATATTTCCCCGAGATATCACGCGGCAGAAATTGCCGAAAAGAGGGGTGAGTATTTTGGTGCCCCTGTCTTGCTTGCCTCTGCAACCCCTGATGTTTCGACATATTATCGGGCAGAAAACGGAGAGTATACGCTTTTTGAAATGAACAGGAGATACAATGAAAACGATATGCCCAAGGCGAGAATTGTAGATATGCGAAGCGAGCTTTTCGACCTGCACAATCTCTCACCGATAAGCACAAGGTTGAGGGAGGAGATTAGACTTAATCTTGAGCGTGGAGAAAAAACGGTACTCTTTTTAAACAGACGAGGTTACAATACCTTTGTATCCTGCAGAGAATGCGGAGAGGTTATTCGTTGTGAAAACTGCAGTATAGCTATGACCTATCATAAAAAGACTGACAAGCTTGCCTGTCACTATTGCGGTATGACAGTTGATAATGTAAAGACTTGTCCCTCGTGCGGCTCTGAATATGTCAGATTTTTCGGAACGGGAACTCAAAAAATAGAGGACGAGCTTAAAAAAATATTCCCCGAGGCAAGAATTTTGAGAATGGATTATGATACTACATCAGGCAAAGGAGGTCACGAGGCTATCCTTGACAGATTTAAAAACGGAGAGGCAGATATTTTGCTCGGAACACAGATGGTTACAAAGGGACTTGATTTCCCCGATGTAACGCTCGTGGGGGTGCTTGCGGCGGATACCGCTCTCAATGTTGATGATTTCAGAGCAAACGAGAAGTGCTTTTCGCTTATAACTCAGGTATGTGGGCGAGCGGGCAGAGGTGATACGCCGGGCAGGGCGGTAATTCAGACATATCAACCGCAGAACCGTACTATCAACTTTGCCAAAGAGCAAAACTACCTTGATTTTTATGAAAATGAGATACTTTACAGAAAGCGGATGGAATACCCGCCGTTTTGCGATATAGTGTGCATAATGGTCTCGGGCGACAGTGATACCGACGCAGAGCTTGAGATGATTGAAATTGGAAATATGTTAAGTAAGGCACAGCCCTTTGATAAGAATATTATAAAAATAATAGGTCCGTCACCTGCACCCATTCAGAAAATAAAGAACAAGTACAGATACCGTGTGCTCATAAAGGTAAAGAGCGGAGACGACGCTTATAATATTCTCTGCGAGATAAATAAAATGCACGGGAGTGCAAAGACGGGCAATACCCTGACTATTGACATAAATCCAAATAATATGATATAAAGCAAGCATCAGAGAAAGGAAGATAAAAATGGCAATAAGAAAAATACTTAAACTCGGAGTCGAGGGCGAGGAGACGCTTTCGAAAAAGTGTAAGCCCGTAGGCGAGCTTACAGAGAGAACAAAGGCACTTCTTGATGACCTTACAGATACCTTGTATGAGTCGGGCGGAGTCGGTCTTGCTGCACCCCAGGTTGGAATTCTCCGAAGAATGGCGGTTATTGATATAGGAGAGGGCCTGATAGAGCTTATCGACCCCGAGATAATTGCAACCGAGGGTGAGCAAACGGGAAGTGAGGGCTGCCTCAGTTATCCCGAGCATTGGGGAATTGTAACAAGACCGAACAAGGTCACTGTCCGTGCGGCGGACCGAGAAGGAAATATCCGTGAAATTACGGGCGAGGGCTTGCTTGCCCGTGCCTTTTGCCACGAGATAGAGCATCTTGACGGGCATATGTTCATCGAAAAGGTAGAAGAGTGGATAAACCCCGAGGAAATGATTGAAGAATAGATAACCAGCATATATGAAGCTTATTTGTGATAAAACTACAAAACACGCCCTGTGACGGGGCGTGTTTTTTGTCCCTATGACATTTTGATTAAGAATTAAAGATACTAACATACAAAATTTGGTAAACAAACAAATATATTATAAAATCTTCTTGTGATACAATAGTTGAAATGCTTATGTTTTCTCAATATTACTATGGATTAAATGTATGAGTAAGCAAAAACAAGAACCTTGTAAGATGCTTTAAAAACATCTGCTTTTGTTATTGAAAAGAGAAGATTCATTGACAACCTTCAAATAAATTATGCGTTTTGTGGTAAAATAGAAAAAGAGAGGAGTTGTCGATTTATGAAAAGAAAAATAACAATCGAACAAATTACCAAATTTAAAGTCTATCTTGAGAGTGAGGAAAAATCTAATGTAACTGTTGAAAAATATATCAGAGATGTATTTGCATTTTATAACAGTCTGCCTGATAAAGAATTTGAAAAAGCAGATGTAATTTGCTACAAGAGGTATCTAATAGAAAATTATATGACTGCAAGTGTAAATTCAATGCTTTCTTCAATTAACAGTTTTTTTAGCTTTTGTGAATGGTATGAGTTGAGGGTAAGGACCATAAGATGTCAGAGGAAAATATTTACGGACACAGAAAAGGAATTAAAAAAGTCGGAATACGAAAGATTGCTTGAGTCAGCAAGGAACAAGAAAAATCAAAGAATTTATTATATAATGCAGACAATTTGTGCAAGCGGAATAAGAATATCCGAGCTTCGCTTTATCACAGTTGAAGCTGTTAAACTGCAAAGAGCAGAGGTGAAATGTAAGGGCAAAACACGATGGGTCTTTCTGCCGAAGGACTTGTGCAAACTTTTGCGGGCGTATATTTTTGATATCGGGATAAAGAGCGGGAGTATTTTTGTTACAAGGAACGGAAAGCCAATAGACCGAAGAAACATATGGTCGGATATGAAAAAGCTGTGCGAGAATGCAGGGGTTGCACGCTCAAAGGTATTTCCGCACAATCTTCGTCATTTGTTTGCAAAAACCTTTTATTCGCAACAAAAGGATATTGTTCGTCTTGCGGATTTGCTTGGACATTCAAGCATAAATACTACACGGATTTATACAGTCGAAAGCGGAGCCAACCATCGCCGAAAGATACAAAAGCTTGGACTTGTCAGTATCAGGGCATAAAAAAAGACATAATTTACATTATGTCATAAGAAATGCAAAACAGAATACATACTACGAGGGTCATTTTATCACGATGCAGGTGATTTGTCAATGGAGATGAGTGTTTTTTTAAAAAATAGTTATTTTTAAACATAAAAACAAGAGTAATGCGACGAAAATTGTACTCATTGCCCTATTTTGTTGTACCATTTTTTTAATTTTTAACTCTTTTTGTTCAATGTCATTACAAAATCCCAATTTTTATCTGACATAATGTAAATTATGTCGTTATGCGACTTGTTAATTTTATTGGCTCTATAATAAATGTTGGGGTGTCCAACAAATAGAGCTCAACAAAATTTTAAAAAGACAATAAAAAAAGAGAGCATATTTGTTCAAAATCCGTTATAATGGAATTGTCCAGAAACCAGAAACGGAGGAACAGGATAT
>JAZNHF010000021.1:0-48333 GCA_045576835.1 Clostridia bacterium | reverse complement strand
GGTGCAGAGGGTATCGGTCTTTGCCGTACAGAGCATATGTTCTTTGAGGCAGAGAGAATTGCTGCATTCCGTGAAATGATTTGTGCAGATACAGTAGAAGAGAGAGAAGCTGCTCTTGAGAAGATATTGCCTTATCAGCAGAACGATTTTGAGGCTCTTTACGAGGCACTTGAGGGTAACCCCGTTACCATTAGATTCCTTGACCCGCCTCTCCACGAGTTCGTTCCGACTGAAGAAGCAGATATTGCAGCACTTGCAAAAGCACAGGGCAAGAGCGTTGAGGATATCAAGGCTATCATTTCAGGTCTCCACGAGTTCAACCCGATGATGGGCCACCGCGGCTGCCGTCTTGCGGTAACATATCCTGAGATTGCAAAGATGCAGACAAAGGCTGTTATCCGTGCGGCTATCAATATTAAAAAGGCTCACGCAGACTGGAACATAGTTCCTGAGATTATGATTCCGCTTCCCGGTGACCTTAAAGAGTTCAAGTATGTTAAGAACTTCGTTGTAGAAACAGCAGATGCAGAAATCGCAGCTGCAGGTGTTGAGCTGACTTACGAGGTTGGTACAATGATGGAAATTCCGAGAGCATGTCTAACTGCTGACGAGATTGCAACAGAGGCAGAATTCTTCTGCTTCGGTACAAACGACCTCACACAGATGACATACGGCTTCTCAAGAGACGATGCTGGTAAGTTCCTCGATGCATACTATGATGCAAAGATATTTGAGAACGACCCGTTTGCAAAGCTCGACCAGACAGGCGTTGGTAAGCTTATGGAAATGGCTATTACACTTGGTAAGCCCGTTAATTCCAAGCTTCATGTCGGCATCTGCGGTGAGCACGGCGGCGACCCCGTATCTGTTGAGTTCTGTCACAAGATTGGACTTGACTATGTTTCATGTTCGCCCTTCCGTGTTCCGATTGCAAGACTTGCAGCGGCACAGGCAGCTATCAACAACTAATAAGTATAACAAAGGTGTTTGGCAAAGCCAAACACCTTTTTTGTTTTTAAAGTTTTTATTACAAAATCATAAAGCTCTTGCAATTTGCACATAATAACTGTATAATATATGATAGAGGTATGTGAATTTTCATAAAAATATACTTTGAGCTATAGTTGTAATTGGTTTATGTAAAATATATTACATATGCTTTGTGCAGGAGTGATTAAAATGGATATTTTTGTTGAGCAGTTAATTAAAAGAAAAAGCAGACCGCAGGATATTGCACTCAAAGCGGCGTGTATAGCGGGGATTGTTTTCTTTATATGGCTTTTATTTAATCTGTTGTTTGCTTTTCCGTCGGTTGCGTCTATTACGCTGCTCTTGTTTGCGGGTGCGATGTACGCAATTTATTACATATACACCTCTGTAAATGTAGAGTTTGAGTATTGCTTTACCAATGGTGCGTTTGATGTTGACAAAATCGTTGCCGCAAAGAGAAGAAAAAGAGTGACCGAGCTTAACGCAAGGAGCATTGAAATTCTGGCAACAAAAAACAACTCTGCGTTTCGCGGTTATATGGAAAATGCGGAGATAAAAAAGATTTATGCCTGCACCTCAACAGAGGACGAGGGTGTGTATTTCGTTGTGTACGAGGGCTTGGGAGGGAGATATATGCTTCTTTTTAACCCAAGCGATAAGATATTAGACGGTTTCAGGAGATTAAACCCGCAGAAGGTATTTTTAACAGATTAGGAAGTTTTTGAGATGATTAAGGTTGGAACAGACATTATTGAGCTTTCAAGGATTTCAGAAATGAAAAGGCTCGACCTGTTTATAAAACGGGTTTTCACCAAACGAGAGCAGGAGTATCTCTTGTCAAGAGGGAACAAGACAGAGAGTATTGCAGGTGCGTTTGCTGCCAAGGAGGCTTTTTCAAAATATGCGGGAAGCGGTTTCAGAGGCTTTGGCTTTTTGGATATAGAGGTCTTGCACAACGAAATGGGTTCACCGTATCTGTGCTTTATGGGTAAGAGATTAAACGCAGATGTGAGCATAAGTCATTGCAAAAAAACTGTGGTTGCGACCGTTTGCGGAGAGCAGATGGCACTCTGCGGTGAAGAGATGGAATATATGAAGAGCTATCGTGCATATCTGCCAAAGAGGCAGAAGAATATGCACAAGGGAGATTGCGGGAGAGTGCTTGCGGTTGCGGGGTCTTCTACGATGGTTGGTGCGGCGTGCCTTTGTGCCCGTTCTGCAATGCGATGCGGAAGCGGACTTGTGACGCTTGCGACGGCAGAGTCCGTTCAACCTCTTGCGGCGATAAAGCTTGACGAGGTTATGACTATGCCTCTTTTGTCAAGAGGGGGTCAAATCTCAAAGGAGGCTATTGTGCAGATAACCGACAAATTGGCGGACTGCGATGCTTGTGCAATCGGCCCCGGACTTGGAAGAGGCGAAGATATAAAGACTGTTGTAAAAGAGGTGCTTATGCAGAGCGTACCGTGTGTGGTTGATGCGGATGCCTTAAATGTGATAGCCGAGGATACTCTTATATTAAAGAACAAAAAATGCAAAGCAGTTATTACTCCGCATACGGGCGAGATGTCACGGCTTACAGGGCTTTCTGCCGAAGAAATAGAAGCAGACAGAGTCGGCGTTGCTCTATCCTTTGCAAAGGAATATGATGTTGTAGTTATACTCAAGGGAAGCGAAAGCGTTGTGGCATCGCCAAGCGGTGAGGTTCATATCAACAATTCGGGCAACAACGGAATGGCAAGCGGCGGTATGGGGGATGTGCTGACGGGGGCGGTTGCCTCGTTTATAGGTCAGGGAACAGAGATATACAATTCTGCAATTCTCGGGACATTTATACACGGGCTTGCGGGGGATATGGCAAGAGATAAGATGGGTGAGTTCGGCCTTATCGCGGGTGATGTGGTTGATATGCTGCCCCTTGCAATAAAGAGTCTTTTGGATTTTGGAATATAGGTGAAAAAGGAAGTTGACAAGTATGAAGCATAATAACAGAGCCTGTGCGATAATAAGCATAAATGCGATAGAAAACAATATAAAGGCTATACGGCGTTATGTAAGCCCGTCTGCTAAAATACTCGGAGTTGTAAAGGCAGACGCGTACGGGCATGGAGTTTATCAGGTTGCGAGGGTACTGCTTGAAAATGGAGCAGACGCTCTCGGTGTTGCCTGCCTTGACGAGGCTGTTCAGCTTCGTACAAGCGGATTTGATTGTCAGATACTCATACTCGGACATAGCACGGGTGAGGATGCAGAAATGCTTGTTAAATATGATATTACTCCCGCGTGCTATGAGTTGAGCTTTGCAAAGGCTATGGCTGACGCATCAAAGAAACTTGGCAAGACATCAAAGATACATATAAAAGCAGACACAGGAATGGGCAGAATAGGTTACTGTTACGGCGACAATGAGGAAGAAAACAGTAAAACAATTTCAGAGATATGCGAGACTGCCGCTCTATCGGGCGTAGAAATAGACGGAATATTTACACATTTCGCAGTTGCAGATGATGACGATGCTTATACAGAGCAGCAGTTTAGGAGATTTTGTGATTTATGCAGTAAATTGGAGCAAAAGGGGATAAATGTTGGCACAAAGCATTGTTGTAACAGTGCGGGACTTATACGGTTTCCGAGCATGCATCTTGATATGGTCAGACCCGGGATTATATTATATGGTCAACAGCCGTCATCGTTTGTTGACTGCAGCGAACTTAATCTGATGCCCGCAATGAGCTTTAAAGCGACAATTTCAAACCTTAAAACAATAGAAAAAGGAGCGAGTGTAAGCTACGGCAGAAAGTTCGTTGCAGAGAGGGCATGCAAAATTGCGACCATACCTGTCGGTTACGCCGACGGATATTCAAGGGTTCTGTCAAACAAAGCACAAGTGCTTGCAGGCGGAAAATTGTGTGATATTGTCGGAAATATTTGTATGGACCAATGTATGATTGATGTTACAGATGTCAATACTATTGCTATCGGCGACGAAGTCATTTTGTTCGGCAATGGCGATAATATAGAATTACCGGTAGAGAGCCTTGCCGAGAAGATGGGGACTATCAGCTACGAAATCCTTTGTGTTATAGGCAAGAGAATTCCGCGGATTTATATTACAGACGGAGTGGAAACAGCGATGCATAATTATTTGCTGAATTCTCCTGTTTCTGATTGATTTCAGTCTATATGCCGTACATAATCATTGTTCGTTTGCCGCAAGTTTGTCCTTTGATTATGTACCAAAAAAAGTTACACCGCGTATAATACTGATGAGAGCAAAGGATACAAACTAACTTGCGGAGAGTGAATATTTTGGTAGTAAAAAGAGGAGACATCTATTATGCGGACTTAAGTCCGGTTGTCGGCTCTGAACAAGGCGGGGTGAGACCCGTGCTTATAATTCAGAACGATATTGGCAACAGATATAGCCCGACCGTAATTGCGACTGCGATTACCTCGCAGATAAACAAGGCGAAAATGCCGACTCATATCGAGATTGATGCGGGGGGCTTCGGGCTTTCCAAGGATTCGGTCGTTTTGGCAGAGCAAATTCGGACAATCGATAAAAAACGACTTAAAGAAAAGATAGGTCATATAGACGGGAGCTTAATGGACAAGGTAAACGAGGCACTTGAAATCTCGTTCGGATTGACTTAATTATTTTAAATTATAATATACTTAGGAGGACAGTAACTATGAAAAACCGTAAATTTTTAAGAGTAAGCATTATTGTCGGGCTTTGCCTTGTTATAGCGGGAGGCTCGGTAGTATTTTCAGAGCCGGGCGGAACAGATGACCCTGTAGTTACAAAAAGCTATATTATAGACAAGGTTATTCCCGAGCTTAAGGCGTATGTTGACCAACAGCTCGGAAAGGTATCGTCAGAGGGTGAGGTTACTGCAAGACCGAGCAGCTTTGTGGTTGTAAACCTTAATGCGGGTCAATGCGTGTATGGCGAGGCAGGAACCGAGATAATTCTTCGTATGGGCAAGGGTACAATTATTGCAACCCAAAAGGGCGGACTTGCCGATACAACTGCGGGCTATGACCTGCCTGACGGAACAGCGATGCCGTCAAACCATCTCTTGATTATTCCTGTTGCAGACGGGCGAGGGTTTGAGGCGGAGACCGATGCGATTATAATGGTAAAGGGCGGTTACACCGTGAAATAGAAAAAACGGAACGACAATGTCGTTCCGTCAACTTAATGACAAAGTCATTAAGTTGAGCAGACGATGAGAAACGAAGTTATATTTTGTAAAATCGTTTTCGTCGGCGTACAATGGTACGGTAGAGAACGATTTTGCAAAAAAACAAGCAACGGGGGGTGCTTCCTCGATGGGGCACCCGCCGTTTTAATATCGGTGTATCAAAATCACTAAACCATATAATATTTATTTTCAAAGCCCGCTTGTGGTAGAACGAGTTTGTCAGCGGTCTGAGGGACTGTGTGTACAGTCCCTTTTTTATAGCTTTTCGCAGTCAAAGGCTTCGTCTTTGTATACAATTTTTATATTGTCACCGTCTGCAACTTTTCCCTCAAGAAGCTTTTCTGCAATCATATCCTCTATTCCGTTTTGAATTACACGCCTTATCGGCCGTGCCCCGTATACGGGGTCGAAGCCCTCGCTTGCAATTTTTGAAATTGCCTCGTTTGAGAATTCGGCAGTAATTTTGTTTTCTGCAAGTCTTTCTTTAAGGCTGCCAAGCATCTTTACTGCAATAGCCTTGATGTCGTCGGAGGTGAGCTGATGGAAAACGATAAGCTCATCTATACGGTTTAAGAATTCGGGTCTGAATGCTTGCTTTACCTCGCCCATTACATCGGACTTGATTTGTTCGTAATCACGCTCGCCACTGTCATCGCCTGCGGAAAAACCAAGACTTTTGCGGTCGGTAATTTTTCTTGCACCGAGGTTAGAGGTCATAATAACAACCGTATTCCTGAAATCAACCCGTCTGCCTTGGGAGTCTGTCAGTATGCCGTCCTCAAGAATTTGCAGAAGAATGTTAAACACATCGGGATGAGCCTTTTCAATCTCATCAAAGAGCACAACCGAGTAAGGCTTTCTGCGAACCTTTTCAGTCAACTGACCGCCCTCTTCATAGCCGATATATCCGGGGGGAGAGCCGACAAGCCTTGAAACGGTATGCTTTTCCATATATTCTGACATATCAATTCTTATCATTGATTCCTCGTCACCGAACATAGCCTCGGCAAGAGCCTTTGAAAGCTCTGTCTTACCTACGCCCGTCGGCCCGAGGAAGATAAACGAACCGATTGGTCTCTTTGGGTCTTTAAGACCGACTCTTCCGCGGCGGATTGCTTTTGCAACGGAAGAAACCGCTTCTGATTGCCCCACAACTCGGTTGTGAAGTATTTCCTCAAGCTTGAGCAACCTTTCGCCCTCGCTCTCTTCGATTGATTTAACGGGAATTCCCGTCCACATAGAAATAATCTCGGCGATTTCGTTTTCGGTTACAACTGCTTCCTTTGAGCTGTTGCTCTTCTCCCAATTTTCCTTTGTAGAGGTAAGCTCGTCGGTAAGTGCCTTTTCTTCATCACGAAGCTTTGCCGCCTTTTCGTAATCCTGAACCGTTATTGATGCTTCCTTTTCTTTGCGAAGCTCTGCAATCTTATCCTCAAGAGCCTTGATGTCAGGCGGTGCAGTAAGAGTTTTTATTCTTATTCTTGATGCCGCCTCGTCTACAAGGTCTATTGCCTTATCGGGCAAAAATCTGTCAGAGATATAGCGTATCGACATATTTACGGCACTTTCTATTGCCTTGTCAGTAATTTTTACACGGTGGTGTGCCTCGTATTTGTCACGGATACCACGCAGAATTTGTATGCTTTCCTCGGCGGTAGGCTCGCTTAAGGTAATCGGTTGAAAACGACGCTCGAGTGCGGCATCTTTTTCTATATATTTTCTGTATTCCTCAAGAGTGGTTGCACCGATAACCTGAATTTCGCCTCTTGCAAGAGCGGGCTTTAAGATGTTTGCTGCATCAATCGCACCCTCTGCAGCACCCGCACCTACGATGGTGTGAAGCTCATCAATAAAGAGAATAATGTTGCCCGCCTTGTGTATCTCCTCCATAGCCGCTTTGAGCCTTTCTTCAAATTCGCCGCGGTATTTTGCCCCCGCAACCATCGAGGACATATCAAGTGCAACAACTTTTTTGTCTTTCAGGATTTCGGGAACAGCCCCCGAAACAATCTTTTGGGCAAGACCCTCTGCAACAGCAGTTTTGCCGACGCCCGGCTCGCCTATGAGGCAAGGGTTGTTCTTGGTGCGTCTGCTCAATATTTGAACGACACGCTCGATGCATTCGTCTCTGCCGATAACGGGGTCAAGCTTGTCATCCTTTGCAAGCTTTGTAAGGTCACGCCCGAATTTCATAAGGGTAGGTGTGTTACTCTTTCCGCCCTTGCCCGACGGAGAGGAGGGAGAAGCCTCTGCTTCCTCGTGGTTGTTTTCGTTCAAAAGTGCCAGAATTTCATTGTAGAGCTTTTGCGGAGAAACGCCAAGCTCAAGCAAAATTTTTACGGCAATGCTCTCGCCTTCACGCAGGGTAGCAATAAGCAGATGCTCTGTTCCGACATAGCTGTGCCCAAGGCGACGGGCCTCTACATAGCTGTTTTGCAACACCCTTTTTGTTCGCGGGGTTGCCTCGGGAGAACCGCTGTCTAAAGGCTCGCCTGTGCCGATAAGTGCGTCAATTTTTTCAATTACCGCCTCTGCGGTTATGTTGTTTGCTTCAAGAATTTTAGAGGCAACGCCTTCGCCCTCGCGTATAAGACCAACGAGCAGATGCTCCGTGCCGACATAAGCCTGACCCATTTCAAGTGCCGCTTCTGCCGAAAGATTAAGAGCCTCTTTTGCTCTCTCGGTTAATCTGTCTTCGTACATAATATCATTCCTTTCTTTTCTGTAAGCATATAGAATTATTCCGGTTTAGTCAGCAGAACCTCTTTTATAATTTCGGCTCTCTTTAAATCTCTTTCCATCGGGTTGGTGAGATTATAGCTCTTTACAATGTTTGCGGGAAGAATTGCATAGGTTGCAGTGTTCAGCATTTTGAGAGTAATATTTTTAATTATCCCAAGCTCTGCCGCAAAGCGTACATCGGAAAGTCTTGACATAGCCTCGGCAGAGGAGAGAATTTGTGCGTTCGTCAGTATCCCGAAGGACCGCATGAGCCTATCCTCTATGCGATATTTGTCCGAGGAATATATCCTCTCCCGAAGCTCACGCTCCTTGCCTATTACCTCGTTTATAATCTGACCAAAGCGTTCGAGGATATCCTCCTCGGTTTCGCCGAGCGTGGTTTGATTTGAAATCTGATAAATATCTCCTGTCGCTTTAGAGCCCTCGCCGAAAATTCCGCGAACCGTCATACCGAGTTGTCCGAGCGAATCAATAATGCTATTGATACTGCCGCTTGTTGTAAGAGCGGGAAGATGCACCATAACAGATGCTCTCATACCTGTGCCGACATTTGTGGGGCAACAGGTAAGATACCCAAATTGACTGTCATAGGCAAAATCAACGGAAGCCTCAATGGCGTCGTCTATGCGGTTCGCCCGTTCAAAGCATTTCTCAAGGTCAAGCCCCGGCTCCATACATTGAATTCTGAGGTGGTCCTCTTCATTTACAAGAACACTCACCGAGCTGTCGTCGTTGAGCAAAAGACCGCGTTTGATTTTATTGTCCATCATTTGCGGACTTATAATGTGGCACTCTGCAATAGCTTGGCGTTCGTAATCCTTCATTTCGTTTATGTCAATGTAGTTGAGCTTTATGTCACTGTCCTTCACCGATTGCTTGCAAAGTGAGATAACCTTTTCCTGTTCTTCGTTGTTTGCCCTCTCGGGAAACGGAATACCCTTTATGTTTCGAGCAAGCCTTATACGGCTTGACAAAACAACATCACTTTCTTTTCCGCATTCTGTGTACCACATAACTACACCTCCTCTTTGCCTGTGGCCTTGAGTGCTTTTATTTCATCGCGAAGCTTGGCAGCCGTTTCAAAATCCTGTTTTAAAACCGCAGAGTTAAGCTCCGCCTCAAGAGCTGATATTTTCTTTCCGACAATAAGGTCACCGCCGCCACGCTTGGGTACCTTGCCGATATGCTCGTATGTGCCGTGAATTTGCTTGAGGGGTCTTTTAATTCTGGTTGCAAAGGTGCAATAGCAGTCTCCGCAGCCGAGCTTACCCTTTTTCAAAAATTCGTCATAGGGCATATGGCAGACCGGACAAACATCGCCACCCTGGTCGCCGCCGATTGAAGAGTGCGAGCCGCCCGTGAACATTCCTGTCAGAAAATCACCGATACCATAGTTCATACTCGATTTCATTTCCTTGTATTCGTTTGATTTAGAAGCACAGTCCGAACACAGAAAATGCTCTTCCTTGTAGCCGTTTACAATCTTAGTTATATGTGTTGTTGCGTTTTTCTTTCCGCATTTTTCGCATTTCATAAAAACTCCTCCTTTATAATCAAAGTATTTACGCAAGTGTTATAAGCATATTTTTAATAAGTCTTGCCCGAAGATAATCCTGCTCGGGTTGTTTGAGAGGTAAGGACTTTTCTGTCGAGGCTGCTATGATAAGCTTTGCCTCTTTTTCTGAAATTAAATCATAATCATAACAATTTTGTATGATTGCCGCCGAATCCGTAAATGATAAGTAGTCGCCGATTGCGTTGACAATGTGCATCATTCGGTTCCCGGGCTTTGGGATAACCCTTGTAATCTTAATGTATCCGCCCCCGCCTCGTCTGCTCTCTACAATGTAGCCACGCTCGGGGGAGAAGCGTGTGGCTATAACATAGTTAATCTGTGACGGAACACAACCAAAATGTGATGCCAGCTCGTTGCGTTTAAGCTCAACCTCGCCGTTTTCGGAAGAAATCATCTCCTTAATAAATTCCTCTATAAGGTTCGACAGCTTCATAATAACCACCCCTTTATATCAAAAGTCTAAATTTGACTTTGACTATCTTTGACCTTTGGCTTTATTATATCACACATTTTTTGTTTGTCAATAGATTTTTGAAAAATTATATAATATTATAAATAACAAACCCATCAGATACACTGATGGGTTTGCTAAATTGACATTGAAGATATGTATTTGTGGTCGTAGTCCATCAATTTCAGGACATCATAGTCAGGCGGAAGAAATGCCACAACCTCGACTGACAGGGTTGAGGTTGGCAGCTGCTTAACCGAGAGGCTTGACACTTGAATGTTTGAAAAGCTCAAATAATTTTTGAGATAAGCAAGAGCCTCTTCAGAATCTGCAATCGTAAAGGTTAGCTCCTCTTCGTTTGGTGCATGGAAGACCCGCCAATTTTTATGGCTGATAAACTGCAGAATAAGTATTACAACTGATGTCAGGATGCCCATTGCATACATTCCGCTTCCGACTGCCATACCAATACCCGAGGTAGCCCATATTCCCGCCGCCGTTGTGAGGCCCGTAACGGTACGCTTCTGCACAAATATCATACCTGCACCGAGAAAACCGACCCCTGTGACAATTTGTGAAGCAACTCTTGACGGGTCAAGCTTGAAATCCTCGTGAAAGGCAAGGTCGTTAAAGCCGTACTTTGATACAATCATCATAAGTGCCGAAGCAACTGCAACAATTACATGGGTACGCACGCCCGCACCTTTTCCACGGTTCTTTCTCTCATAGCCGATAATTCCGCCGCATATCCCTGCAAGAACTATCCTCAAGAAGTATTCGAGAGTGGTTAAAATTGTTTCTGACATTTTTTCTCCTTTCGCGTCTCTTCTAAAAAAATAATAAAAAAACACACCAAAACACGATTTGTCAAAAAATGTTTTGGTATATTTATATTTTTTCGATATTAAATTGTATTCATTATACACAGTATGTATAACTTTGTCAACATAATTTTTACCAATTTAATCAAATGTTAATATAATATAAAAAATGACAGAACGGCCGTTCTGTCATTTTCAGGAAATCGATTTATGTTCGATGTAAAAGCGTTATTCCTCTATACCCTCGGTTACAACTGTGGGGTTTGTTCCGCGAAGCTCGCTTCTGTTATTGCGAACAATAGAAATACACTGTTCAAGCTCTTTCATAGAGCCGACACTTACCTTTTCTACAGTTTCAAGGAGGCTGTCTGCATAATTGTAAGCCGATTCTGCAATCGCATGTGCTTCTTCGTTTGCCTTGTCAATGATAATACGAGCCTGCTCTACTGCTTGTTGAGTAATCTCATGCTCATTTATCATAGAAATACCCTTTTCGTTTGCGGCTTTAATAATATCATCTGCCTCAACCTGAGCCTCGTGAAGAATACGCTGACGCTCTTCTTTTATCCATTTAGCCTGCTTGAGGTCATCAGGGAGCTTAAGCTTTAACTCCTGAACGATGTCCATAAGCTCATCACGCTCTAAAATACAGCGACCTGAAAAAGGAACGCTTGCACCTTTGTCTATTATGTCTTCCAATTCATCCAATAATTCTAATCCATCCATTATTGTTTCCTCCTATAAAATAGTCTCATTGATTATAAGCTTTGCGAGAAATTTCCAATTACGCCTGCATAGATGTGCGGCTTTGCTTCAACACAGAAACCACCGTCTTGCCGTAGGTCACGCACTTGAGTGTGTCGTAATCGGAATGCTCTGCGACCTCGCCGTCCTTTTCGGTCTCGGCAACGATAATTCCATCGTGATTTAAAAGACCGTTTTTGCTTATTTTATCAAGCACAATGGCGAGAAGTCCTTTGTTGTAGGGTGGGTCCAGAAAAATTATGTCAAAGGGTGCCGGGTTTGTGTCGAGGTATGTAAGAGAGTCAGAAAAAATTGGCTCTGTCCATTCCTCAAACGAGGCAAGAGAGATATTTTCCCTGACAAGCTGAAAAGCCCGTCTGTCGTTTTCAACGAAAACACAATGCAAAGAGCGTCTGCTGACAGCCTCAAGCCCGAGTGCACCGCTCCCGGCGAAGAGGTCAAGAACCCTGTCTGCCGGAAGATATGTCTGAATAATGTTAAATACGGACTCTTTAACCCTGTCTGTTGTAGGGCGAGTGCCCTGTCCGTCGGGGGCTTTGAGCTTTAAACCCTTTCGAATGCCTGAAATGATTCGCAAAGAAAATCCTCCCGTATACACTTATACTACTTTAATATTTATATCCTAAAAGAAGAAATTTGTCAAGTGTTTTTTATTATATTTATAATGGGTGGAATGGTTGCTTTCAGGCTTTAAAAAAAGGACAAAAAATAAAACCCCACCGTGCCGTAGACGGCCAAAAGTAAAAACCTGGAAACCAGGTGGGAAAACGCCCGAGAACATTACAAGTCCACTGGATGTCAAAAGACATGAGGCATGTGCGCCGCCCTCGGAGACAAAGCCCCTTAAATAATTTGTTGGTTTTACATTATAGCCGCTCATATACAAACAAAGCAGGGAAATATTTAATTTAAACTGCAAGCATAGTATAGAATTCGTGTACGATTTAGATGCCAGTTATTTTGTGAAGTTTTGAACTAAAAGTTCAAAGTGAAGTTGCATACCGCAGTGAAGTTTTTGATTCTCAAAAGTGAAGTTAAGTTTGCTACTTCGCCGTCAGGCGAAACTTCACTTACGAAGTAAACTTCACTATAGAAGATAACTTCACTTGCCGCAGGCAAACTTAGTTAATGATTTCATCTTTGATGAAATTATTATAGCACATATCAGCATAAAAAACAATAGGATTAAGTGAAAAATATAAGAAAAATTTTAGAAAATAAGGCAAAATATTTCTTTAAGGTTACGAAGGTTTCATATTTTTTACACTGAATTTACATTTGTGTTTTATTTGGTTGCGGGGCGTTGCAATATGCTTTTATATTGTTATAATGAAAGTGCCGAAGAGTAGGAATATCGACAAAATTTGCAACATATTATGTGTTGACACAGCAAGACAGACCAAACACGCTTGGAGGACAGAGTATGAAAATTGAACGGGTAGACGAAAACAAGATAAAGGTTCTGCTTGACCACGCTGAAGCCAAGGAATGGAACATCACAACCAAAAGTATATATGAAAACACCCCCGAGGTGCAGAAGATGTTCTGGCATGCTATTCGTATGGCAAAGGAAAATATGAATTTTTCGATTGACGGGGCAAAGCTGTTTGTGGAGACAATTCCGTCATATGAGAGCGGGCTTGGTATGCTTATTACAAAGGCGTGCACTGACGAGGAATTCAGCAAAGCGGTAGAGAATTGCTCCTACAAGGGCAAGCTCAAAAGGACCGAACTGAAAGCCGATGCTCAAAGAAGAGAAAAAAGACGCAAATGTATCTTTTGCTTTGAGAGCTTTGACAGTGTATGTTCTGCTGTAGGCGAGCTGTTTGGCAGATACATCGGAAGCAGCAGCCTTTATAAGATGAACGAGAGGTTTTATCTGTGTCTTGTCCCGAGTGAGCCGATTTCTCTGTGTGAGGCGGAAATACTCCTGCCTGAGTTTGCAAGCCGACTTTCAAACAGCCAATATGTTCACGGCAGACTTGGTGAGTATGGAGCTTTGATGATAGAAGATAATGCGATAGAAATTTTAAATGAATATTTTGTATAGAGTATATAGAGTTGCAGCCGCAACTCTATTTTCTTGCATCAAGACATTATTTTATGAATATACATAATTAAAACAGATGCAAGGAGAGGATAAAATGGAGGAAAACAGAACTCACAGAGTTGAGCTTACCGACAGGGCAAAGCTTACGGTGACGGCGGTTGAAGATGTAGAGAGCTTTGACGATGAAAGGGTGGTAATAATAACCGATATGGGAACTATGACAGTTCTCGGGGCAGACTTTCGTATAAGTCTTTTAAATGTTGATAACGGTCAGATAGTCATAGAGGGCGAGATAGATGAAATTCAATACAGTGACACGATGCGAAATACCAAAAGCGGCGGATTTTTCGGCAAGCTCTTCAGGTAGGCTTATATTAGACATAACGGAGATGTATGCAATATGAAGGTGATGACAGGTCCTGATTTGAATTATTTTCTGTGGTCGGTTGCGTTGGGAGGAGTTCTGGCTCTTCTGTATGATGCATTGAGGTTGAGCAGACGGATAATCAGAACTGCGGATATATTGGTTAATATTGAGGATATACTGTTTATAATCCTTGCGGGCAGTGCGTGTGCATATACTGCATATACTGTAAACAATGGTTCTTTCAGAATATACGGACTTATAAGCACGGTTCTGGGTTTTTTTATTTACAGACTGCTTTTAAAGGACAGACTGGTAAATGTGCTTATGCTTATATACGGGTTTATACAAAGGATATTTTTACTTATTGGTCGGGCGTTGCTTTTTGTGGTTCGGTTTGTTTTAAAAATCGTTGGCAAGCCGTTGTTCATAGTAAAGCGATTACCTGTATTTCATAGTAAAAAATGCGAAAAAAAGCAGTAAAATATTGTGTTTATTTGTGTCTGCATTCCATTGACAAAAGATGTTTCATAGTATATAATATTTTTAAGCTGCTTGTGAATAATATACAATGCGGATGTTTGTTATATAATATGAAAGGAAGAAATCCAATGACCCAAAATTCTGTGGACGGGAGAGGGACTGCACAAGATAAAAAAAAGAAAACCCGCAAAATCAACATAAAAAAAGCAGTCATTTCGGCAGTTGCCGCGGTTGTTGTGATTTATTTCGGATATATCTTGATTGCACAGCAGGTTACCATCAACCAGAAAAGCCGAGAGATTGAAGAGCTTGAAAGACAGGTTGCCGAAGCTGGTGAGGAGTCAGAACGCCTCAAGGCAGAGGTGGATAATTTGAGTGACCCTGAATATCTTGAAAGAGTTGCAAGAGAGAGGCTTGGACTTGTGCGACCCAACGAGAGAGTTTTTGTTGACTCGAACAAGAGCGAGGATAAAGGAAAAAATTAAAGCTTAAATATAATTATTATTTTACATAAGAGGAGTTATCCTCCGGGAAGGAATATGCAAAAATATGCAGTTTGAAGTTGGAGCAATATTAGAGGGAAAGATTACGGGTCTTGCTGCCTTTGGTGCGTTTGTTGAGCTTGAGGGCGGAAAGACGGGCTTGGTACATATTTCAGAGGTTTCAACGGAATATGTCAGTGATGTGAAAGAGCATCTTAAAGAGGGACAAGAGGTCAAGGTCAAGGTTATCGGTACCGAAAACGGAAAGATTAGTCTGTCGATTAAACAGGCTATGCCGTCTGCCCCCAGAAGTGATAAGGCTGCAAGGGGAAACAAACGAAGCGATTTTAAAAAGCGTGGTGAAAACAAGACGGATTTCAGCAAGCCTCCCGAAGAGGTGGTTTTCGGTTCAAGACAATCGGATATGAGCTTTGATGATATGCTTCAGAAATTCAAGCAGGACAGCGACGAGAAATTTCAGGATTTAAAACGCAGTAACGACAGTAAAAGAAGCGGAGGCTACAAGCGTTCGTATTAGTGCCTCTGGGTATACGAGAGGAGATATATGATGGTTATTTTATGGCTTATTATTGCTCTTGCGGCGGGTATTGTTGAGGCGATTACAGTATCACTTGTATCGGTTTGGTTTGCAATCGGTGCAGTATTCTCGGCAATTTCGGCAGGCGTTGGTGCAAGTGTGACGGTGCAGATTATAGTATTTTTGGTATCGTCTCTGATATTGATGCTTTTGACGGCACCGCTTTGCAAAAGGTTCAGACTGACGGCAAAGTCGCCGACAAACGCGGACAGGCTTATTGGTTGTGTCGGTATTGTAACCGAGGCTATTGACCCGCTTATTTCAAAGGGTGAGGTTCGGATAAAGGGTCAGAGTTGGTCTGCCCAGGCAAGAGGAGACGGATATGTATCTGAAGGAACACGGGTTGTTGTCGAGGATATTGTCGGTGCTCACCTTGTGGTAAGTATTGAAAATAAAGAAAGTGAGGAATAGCTATGGGATTGGCAGTTGGAATATTGGTGCTTTTGGTTATTATATTTGTTTCTAATATTAAGATTGTTCCGCAGGCTCACGCATACATTGTTGAAAGACTTGGTGCGTATCACGCAACCTGGGGCGTAGGTCTGCATTTTAAAATTCCTATGATAGAAAAGATTGCAAAAAGGGTCAGTCTTAAAGAGCAGGTTGTGGATTTTCCGCCGCAGCCCGTTATTACAAAGGATAATGTTACAATGCAGATAGATACGGTTGTGTATTTTCAGATTACCGACCCACGCCTTTACACCTATGGTGTGGAGCTTCCTATGTCTGCTATCGAAAATCTGACAGCTACCACGCTTCGTAATATAATCGGTGATATGGAGCTTGATGAGAGCTTGACCTCAAGAGATATAATCAACACAAAAATGCGTTCAATTCTTGACGAGGCAACCGACCCGTGGGGAATTAAAATAAACCGTGTTGAGTTAAAGAATATTATACCGCCGACGGGAATACGCGAAGCGATGGAAAAACAGATGAAGGCAGAGCGTGAGCGTCGTGAGGCAATTCTCCGTGCCGAGGGTGAGAAAAAATCGGCAGTGCTTGTTGCAGAGGGTGAAAAGGAGTCCCGCATCTTGCAGGCAGAGGCGGAAAAGCAGTCTCAAATACTTCGTGCCGAAGCAGAAAAAGAAGCGGCTATAAGAGTTGCAGAGGGTGAGGCTCAAGCTATACTTGAGGTTCAAAAGGCAGCGGCAGAGGGACTTCGTATGCTAAGCGAAGCAAAGCCGAGCGATGCAGTTCTTGCAATAAAGAGTCTTGAGGCATTTGCCAAGGCGGCAGACGGCAAGGCAACAAAAATTATTATTCCGTCAGAAATTCAAGGTCTGGCGGGGCTTGCCACATCGGTTGCAGAGCTTATTAAGGGTGAAAATGCTGAATAATCAGCACACAACATATGATAAATTTCAGGAGGTTTTTAATTTATGTCAGGACATTCCAAATGGGCAACCATTAAGAGAAAAAAGGGTGCAATTGATGCAAAAAGGGGTAAGATTTTCACAAAAATCGGCCGTGAGCTTATGGTTGCCGTAAAAGAGGGCGGTCCCGACCCGGACAGCAATTCCAAATTGAGAGATGTTATAGCCAAGGCTAAAGCCAACAATATGCCAAACGATAATATTCAGAGAAGTATAAAAAAGGCATCGGGAGAGGGAAGCACCAGCGAATATTTTGAGATGGTGTATGAGGGCTACGGTCCGAGCGGAATTGCGGTTATGGTTGAAACCCTGACCGACAACAAAAACAGAACCGCAGGTGACTTGCGTCACTATTTTGATAAAAACGGGGGCAACCTCGGTCAAAACGGATGTGTCGGATTTATGTTCGACAGGAAGGGTATGATTGTTGTTGAAAAGGCGGACAGTATCGACGAGGATACCCTTATGATGGACGCACTCGATGCAGGGGCAGAGGATTTCAATGTAGAAGATGATTGCTTTGAGATTATGACAGTCCCCGAAGAGTTCAGTGCAGTTCGCGATGCACTTGATGCAAAAGGATACACCTTTGTTCAGGCTGAAATTAACTATATTCCGCAAACAACAACCGTGCTTGACGACCCCGACGCAGTTTCCAAGATGGAAAAGCTTATAGATATGCTTGAAGAGAACGATGATGTTCAGAATGTTTATCACACCTGGGAAATGCCAGACGATGAATAATAATAACAACAAAACCATTGGCAAATGCCAATGGTTTTTTGCAATATACTATTTTCTAAAATTATTAAAAAAATACATAATAAAATAATAGACAAAATAAAATCGTTATGTTATACTGTATATGCATAATAGGTGTAATGTTGTTTTCATTGGATTATGCGTATAAACACCCGAGGAGGTGAAATACAGATGCCGACTTTTTTGCATACTGCGGACATTCATTTAGACTCTGCTTTTTCTGCACATTTTGACGCAAAGCGTGCGGAAATCCGCAGAAGTGAGCTACGCAGGAGTGTGTCTGAAATGGTTGATATGGCAAAAGGACTTGACCTTTTGTTGATTTCAGGCGACTTGTTCGACGGCAAATGTGTTTCTGCCGAGACGGTTGCATTTTTAAAGAGAAAATTTTCCGAGATACCCGACACTAAAATTTTCATTGTTGCGGGAAATCACGATGCTTACACTCCCTCGTCGGTTTATGCAAGCGAGGATTTTGGTGAGAATGTTCACATCTTTGGCACGGAGGTTGAATGTGTAGAGCTTCCGTCTCTTAAAACACGAGTTTTTGGAGCAAGCTTTGCTGATTCAAGCTGCGATAAGACGATTTTTGTTCCTGAAATAAAAAAGATAGACGGCATTACGGATATTCTTGTTCTGCACGGTGATTTGGTATCTGCTCAAGGTGAGAGCAATTACAATCCCATAGACAAGGAATTTTTAAAGAATTGCGGTGCAGATTATGTTGCCCTTGGGCATATTCACAAGCGAAGTGAGGTTGAAAGGCTCGGCGAAACCTACTATGCTTATCCGGGCCCTCCCGAGGGGCGTGGTTTTGATGAATGCGGTGATATGGGTTGCTATATCGGCAGTATTGAGGACCGCGTTGCACAGGTCAGGTTTGTACGGGTCTGCAGACGCAGAATGTTCCATATAAATGCAGATATAAGTGAGGCAACCGATAGTCTTGACGCTGTTCGCATTATTATGGATGAGGTTTTTAAACTCGGCACCGAAGATGATTTATACAAGATTATAATAAGCGGAAGGCTCTCGCGTGAGGTTATAAATACTGATGTTTTAAGAGATGAGCTTTCGGATAAGCTATATTATACAGAAATTATTGACAAGACCCGTTCTGATTATGACCTTGATTATCTCGAATCACAAAACAGCTTGTGCGGTGAATTTGTAAGGATTATGAAGAAACGGTTGGAAAAAGCAGATTTCGACAAGAAGGAAATTGCAGAGGATGCAATTAAGCTTGGAATAGAAGCGTTGCTTGGGGGTGAGAAATAATGCCGCCGAGTGATGATAAACTTATAAAAATAGAAAAAATCAACCTGTTGAGCTTTGGCAGATTTAAAAATTACAGTATAACTCTTAAAGATGGTCTCAATGTTATATATGGTAAGAATGAATCAGGAAAGTCCACAATACAGTTGTTCCTGAAGGCAATGCTTTATGGCTTTCCGTCAAGGAAGAGAAGCGGTGATGCCCTTAAAGAAAGAGAGAGGGCAATTCCGTTTGGAGAAACAATGGCAGAGGGCACGCTTGTGCTTTATGCGGGCGGACGCAGAATAGAGATATACCGCAGATTTGGCAAAACTCCTGCGGGAGATAGGCTTGAGGTTCGCGATGAAGTAAGCGGACAGAAAATTCCCGAATATAACGAAAATAATGTCGGCGAGCGTATTCTCGGTATGCCGGTTGAGGTTTTTGAAAAAACACTTTGGATTAGACAAAACGAAGTGGTTATTGGCGGCAGAAATGATGAGCTTACTAAAAGAATGATGAACCTCAAAACGACGGGTGATGAAAAGGTATCTGCCGCGGCTGCTCTTGAAAAAATGTCGGCACTTCGCAGAGAGCTAAAAGCAAAAGACGGAAGAAGTGCAAAGGGAAGAATAGATATTCTTCTTGACCGTCTTGAAGAATGTCGAAGGGAAAAATATGACCTTGCAACCCAGCTTGCACAAACAGAAAATATAAGAGACAGATTGCTTGCTGCAAACACAGAGCTTGAGAATGTTAACAAGGAGATATCGGTTCTTGAGGCAGAGCAGAAGGAAAGTATAGAATACGCAAAAACAAGTGCATTGCGGGACCGAATAGGACAAATTGAGGAATGTGACAGACGGTTAGAAGAAATATATAAAAGTCAGGAATATAAAAAAAGCAAGGAGCTAAACGAACAAGAGGTTACCTCGGCAATGAAGCTTGAACGAGAATTGTCAGGTCAGGAAGCTGTCGAGACAAGCACCGATGCAGATGAAAAGCTGCAAAGCAGTCTCAATGCACAAAGGCGTGCGGGAATGCTGCTTGGCGGCGGAGCTGCTCTGTCTGTTGTGGTTGCCATTGCTATGATTTTCCTGTTAGCTTTTGGTATAAATGTTGTTCTTTTAGCAATATTTTCAGTTTTGCTTGTGATTGGAATTGCTTTTGTTGTCTTGAGTAGGTCCGTAATAAATAAAAACAAATATATATTACAGATGCTTGAGGCAGAGAGAAGCCTTCAAAATCAAGAAAAAGAGAGGCAACTGACCGTTCAGGCTGGAAAGAGGGCAGAGCTTGCCACAATTCTTGAGAGGTTTGGTGTTTCAAACGCAGATGAGCTTTCTGTGCTATACACGACCGCACTTGGAATAAAAGAGCGGATAAAAAGTCTTGAAGACGCAAAGAGAGATTTCCTCTCGGGCGAGGATATAGACGAGCTTGTTAAAAGGGCAAGAAGCGGATTTGAAAGGCTTCCCCGAGGGGTTGATGCGATAGAGCTTGAGCTTAAGGGAAAACGCAAGCGACAGATGGATCTAATTGCAGAGATAAAGACGCTTGACGGGAAGATGGCGTATGAGGCAAAGATTACAAGAATTCCTGCAGATATAGATACAGAGATAAATGCTGTAGTGAATGAGCTTTCTGAATGCGAAAGACAGCTTTTGGTTATAGACGAGGCGGAGGGTGCAATAAAAGAAGCGGCAGAGAGCTGGAGGGCGGAGACGCTTCCGTTGCTTAATGAAAAGGTAACAGAGATTGCCAAAAGGATTATAGCAGACAGATACGACGGCGTTAAGGTTTCGGAGGAATACAAGCTGCGTGTTTCTTCACAGTCGGAGCTGTTTGATGCAGAGTATTTAAGCTTTGGCACATATGAGCAGATGTATCTCTCGCTTCGGCTTGCAGTGGCAGAGCTTATAGGTGAGGCGGGAATTCTGTTCCTTGATGACATACTTACGGCGTATGATGACGAGAGGGCAGAAAACACGCTTGAATATCTTTGTACGCTTTCAGGAAATTGGCAGATATTGATGTTTTCCTGTCACTTGTCTGATAAGGAAAATGCAGAAAAGCGTAGTGTAAACACAATTACAATTCAATAATATAATTTGTAAATCGGTTAATTCGGAAAGGAGAATAAATATGGCAGCAGAAATCAAAAACGAAAGAGGAATAATTAGAATTTCAAATAATGTTATAGCCAAGCTTGCGGGATATGCGGCAACAAAGTGCTATGGCGTAGTTGGTATGGCGGCACGCTCAAGCAAGGACGGGATTGCAATGCTCCTTAAAAAAGAGAGCATGGACAAGGGCATAAAGGTAAAGGTGACAGAGGGTGTAGTTGATATTGCCCTTTATGTTATTATGGAATATGGTGTAAATGTCGGCACGGTTGGCGATATTGTGAAGAGCAATGTTAAGTATCTGGTTGAAGAGCAGACAGGACTTAAGGTTGGCTCGGTAACCGTGAATGTAGAGAGTATTCGCGTGAATTAGTGCAGAAATCGGAGGAAGAACGGTGAGAATTTTAAACAACAATGAGATAAAGCTGATGATTGAGTCAGCTTCAAATAATCTTCAAAACAATAAAAAGACGATAAATGACCTTAATGTTTTTCCGGTTCCCGATGGGGATACGGGTACCAATATGGGTCTTACCTTCAGTGCGGCAGCGGGTACGGTTCTCTCTGCGGGAGACAAAACCGTGGGCGAAATGATGGAGATACTTGCAAAGGCGTCATTGCGTAATGCAAGAGGAAATTCCGGCGTAATTCTGTCACAGATTTTGCGTGGTATTTCGGGTGCGGTTGCAGGAAAAGAGACTCTTACTGTAGAGGATATTAAAAATGCCGCTTGTGGCGGCCGTGATACGGCTTATCGTGCGGTAATGAAGCCGACCGAGGGAACAATTCTTACGGTAATCCGTGAGGGTGCCGAATTTGCAGAACAGAATTATGAGAGCTATGATGATGCGGCAGAATTTTTCTATGCGATTATAACTGCCTGCAAGGAAAGCCTTTCCAGAACCCCTGATATTCTGCCCGTTTTAAAGCAGGCGGGAGTTGTAGATGCGGGCGGTTGCGGTGTTGTTACCCTTCTTGAGGGTGCTGCATATGCACTGAAAGAGGGCAAAGCAATCGAAGCGAGGGACGGTGCAGGTGTTACAGTACAGTCAGGCGGTGCTGCGGCGTCGGATAACATAGAGACGGCGGATATAAGATTTCAGTATTGTACCGAATTTATTATACAAAAATCCTCGCCCGACAGACAGACAAACCAGTTTGAAGCAGCAATATCACCAAAGGGTGATTGTATGCTTGTAATTGCCGATGATGAGATTGTGAAGGTGCATATTCACACAAATCATCCCGGCTTTGTAATTGAGCAGGCGTTAAAGCTTGGTGAGCTTATCAATATCAAGATTGACAATATGAAATATCAACACAGTGAAAATATGGATAATGCCGAGCAACAGCAAGAGAGTGTACCTCTTGAACTTAAAAAGTTTGGTGTTGTTGCGGTTTCTGCAGGTGCAGGACTTACCGAGGTGTTTAAAAGCGTCGGCGTTGATATGATTGTCGAGGGCGGGCAGACGATGAACCCAAGCACACAAGACCTTGCAGATGCGGCATCGAGAATTGCGGCAGAGACAATCTATATTCTGCCGAACAACAAGAATATAATTCTTGCCGCAGAGCAGGTAAATGATATAGTTGATAAGAATGTTGTGGTTATACCCACCAAGAATATTCCGCAAGGAATATCCGCAATGCTCGCATTTGACCCCGAGGGAGAAGAGGCGGACAATACAGAAGCTATGCTTGATATGATTGGCTCTGTCAAGTGCGGTCAGGTTACCTTTGCTGCCCGTGATTCTGCAGTTGGCGGATTTGAAATCCACGAGGGTGATGTAATGGGTATGGTTGGCAGTGATATAACCGATATCGGCAGCGATATAAATACGGTATCTTATGAGCTCACCGAGAGGATGCTTGATGATGCGTCAGAGGTTGTTACCATTTATTACGGTGCAGATACAACCGAAGAGGTTGCACAGGAGCTTGCTGATAAAATCGGTGACGCACACAAGGATGTTGATGTTTCCGTGGTTTATGGCGGTCAACCCGTTTATTATTATATGATTGCAGTTGAATAATTGCATAAAAGAGGTGCGGTTTTGTGCTGAAGCAGAATACAGATATACGCTATCTCAAAGGAATAGGAGAAAAACGCGCCGAGCTTTTCAATAAGCTTGGCGTATTTTGTGTTGGTGATTTACTTCGTTACCTTCCGAGAGGATACGAGGACAGAACGGATATCCGCAATATTTGTGATGTAAACGATGGTGAGAGCGTTTGCGTCAGAGCGTCTCTTGCAAGCGGTATACGCTCTTTTCGTGCGAGAACGGGTTCCCGTGTGGTTCAGACAAGGGTGAGCGACGGCACGGGGGTTTTAAACCTCACATGGTTTAATGCACCGTATGTTGAAAAGGCGTTGCGTGGCGAGGGGAGCTTTACCTTTTTCGGCAGAGCGACCCGCAAGGGAATGATGCTTGAAATGATAAACCCCGTGATAGAGAGCGAGCATGCCGAGGGTCAGAAAACAGGCAAGCTTGTGCCGATATATCCTTGTACGGCGGGGCTTACTCAACAAAATATCCGTGCGGCAGTTGCCTCTGCTCTCGGTGGGCTTGAAGAAAAAATATCTGACATTGTCCCGAATGTGATAAGGGAAAAATATGGTTTAATCTCTGCAGATGATGCTATACGCCAAATGCACGAGCCGAGGAGCTTTGACGATTTTGATATAGCAAGAAGAACGCTCGCGTTTGAGGAATTTCTCGTTTTGCAGACGGGTGTTGCGATTGCAAAGAGCTATAATAACGAGAAAACTGCACCGCAGATTTCGGATGTAAAGTGTATAGCCGAGTTTGCAAAGAAGCTACCGTTTGAGCTTACAAATGCCCAAAAACGGGTTATAAACGAAATATCTGCAGACATAAGACGGACAATACCTATGAACAGACTTGTTCAGGGTGATGTCGGCTCGGGCAAGACAATAGTTGCAGGTGCGGTTATGTATGCGGTTGCAGTCCAGGGATATTCCGCGGTTATGATGGCACCGACAGAGGTTCTTGCAAAGCAACATATGAATACATTGAGCAAGGTGTTTGAGCCGTTTGGGATAAAGACGGCATATTTAAGCGGAAGCCAGAAGGCATCGGAGAGAAAAGAGAATGTAAGACTTATAGAGAGCGGTGAAGCGAAAATTATTGTCGGCACACATGCTTTGATAACAGGGAAGATAAACATTCCAAGGCTTGCCCTTGCGATTACCGACGAGCAACACAGATTTGGCGTGAGACAAAGAACCGCTCTTGGCGGGAGTGCGAGCGTACACAGTCTTGTTATGACGGCAACCCCGATTCCAAGAACACTCTCGCTCATTATGTACGGAGACCTTGATATATCAATAATTGACGAGCTTCCGCCTGGCAGACAGCCTGTTTCTACGATTGCAGTTCCCGAGGGGCAGAGAAAAAAGGTAGAGCAGTTTGTTCTCAAGAAGCTTGGCGAGGGCAGACAAGCCTATTTTATCTGCCCGCTTGTAGAGGAATCTGAAGTAATAGATGCTAATGCGGTAGAGGATTATCTGGCAGAACTGAAAAAGGGAGCCTATCGCAATAGAGGGATTGTTGCTCTTCACGGGCGGATGAGGGCTGCCGAAAAAGACGAGATAATGAGTAAGTTTGCCTTGGGCGAGACAGAAGCTCTGGTTGCAACAACCGTTGTAGAGGTCGGCGTAGATGTCCCGAATGCGACCGTTATGGTAATTGAAAATGCCGAGAGATTTGGACTCTCTCAACTACATCAGCTGCGTGGAAGAGTCGGCAGAGGTGAGCATCAGTCCTATTGTGTAATGATGTATAAAAGCTCGGGGGATACAGCAAGAGAGCGAATGAAGATAATGTGTGAGACAAATGACGGCTTTAAGATTTCAGAAAAGGATTTAGAGCTTCGCGGACCGGGAGAGTTTCTCGGCACACGGCAGCACGGGCTTCCGTCTATGAAGGCAGGGAACCTGATGAGCGATATGCAGATATTAAAAGATGCCCATGAGGCGGCGTTTGAAATAATAGCTGCAGACCCCATGCTTGAGAGCGAAGAAAATCTTGAACTTAAACTGTGCATAAATGACAATTTTGAAAAGCTTGGCGGGGCGTTGAACTGACGAAAAAGTGGTAAAAATTGTTGAAGAGTAAACAAAAGTGGTTGACAAGGTAAATTTGTTTTATTTTAATGTATCATAGGGTAATTTGGTATTTAATCTATATTATTCTATAAACTTAAAGATTGTAAATCTTAATCATAAAGGAGACATACATTATGGAAAAGTTGATTGAACAGATTACAAAAACGGGTATAGTTCCCGTGGTTGTACTCAACGATGCAAAGGATGCAGTTCCGCTTGCAAAAGCTCTTAAAAACGGTGGAATAAACTGTGCAGAGGTTACATTTCGTACCGATGCCGCAGAGGAATCCATAAAGCGTATTGCAAAGGAATTCCCCGATATGCTTATAGCGGCAGGTACGGTTCTTACTCCAAAACAGGCGGACGCCGCAATGGCGGCGGGGGCATCGTTTATAGTAAGCCCGGGACTTAATCCAATCGTTGTAAAGCATTGTATTGACAAGGGTTATCCTGTAATTCCTGGTGTCTGCACACCGACCGAGGTTGAGACTGCTATGAGCCTTGGACTTTCTTATCTCAAGTTCTTCCCTGCAGAGGCAGCTGGCGGTGTTAAGATGATAAAGGCAATGGCTGCACCTTATACAAAAATTAAGTTTATGCCAACAGGCGGCGTGAATGTTAAAAATGTTGCAGAATACTTAAATTGCAAGGCAGTATTTGCCTGCGGCGGAAGCTGGATGGTTCCGTCTGACAAGGTATCAGAGGGCAAGTTTGACGAAATAGAGAGCCTTACCGCAGAAGCAGTTGCTCTTTTAAATGAAATCAGGGGGTAGAAAAATGAATTTGAGTTTAAGACCTAAAGAAGAATGTATGTTTGATGAAATATCTCTTGGTGAGATTATGCTCCGTCTTGACCCGGGTAATGGCAGGATTAAGACGACCCGTACCTTTGCTGCGTGGGAAGGCGGCGGTGAATACAATGTTGCTCGCGGACTTCGTCGTTGCTTTGGCTTGAAAACCTCTGTTGTAACTGCGTTTGCAGATAATGAGGTTGGCAGACTTATAGAAGACTTTATCCTTCAGGGGGGCGTTGACACCTCGCTTATCAAGTGGGTAAAATACGATGGAATTGGAAGAAGCGTTCGTAACGGCATCAACTTTACCGAGCGTGGCTATGGTATAAGAGGTGCGGTCGGCGTGTCTGACAGAGGCAATACTGCTGTTTCACAGTTAAAGCCGGGCGATATTGATTGGGATTACATATTTGGGACACTCGGTGTTCGTTGGCTCCACACAGGCGGAATTTTTGCCGCACTCAGCGAGACAACCGCACAGGTTGTTATCGAAGCCGTAAAGGCTGCTAAAAAATATGGAACGGTTGTTTCCTACGACCTTAACTATCGTCCAAGTCTCTGGAATGGTATTGGCGGACAGGAGATGGCACAAAAGGTTAATAAAGAAATTGCAAAATATATCGATGTAATGATTGGTAACGAAGAGGACTTTACCGCTTGCCTTGGACTTGAGGTTGAGGGTAATGACGGCGACCTAAAAGAGCTTAATGTTGACGGCTACTACAAAATGATAGAGACTGCGACAAAGGTTTATCCAAACTTTAAGGTTATTGCAACTACGCTCAGAACGGTTAAGACTGCAACCATAAATGATTGGAGTGCAATCTGCTGGGCAGACGGCAAAATCCATAAGGGTATAGACCTCCCTGGCCTCGAAATTTTCGACCGTGTCGGCGGAGGAGACAGCTTTGCATCGGGTCTAATCTATGGATTACTCTCAGGTAAGGAACCAAGCGAAGCACTTAACTACGGCATAGCCCACGGTGCTCTTGCTATGACAACACCAGGTGATACATCTATGGCAAGCCTAAAAGAGGTTGAAAATATTATTGGCGGTAAAGGTGCCAGAGTTCAAAGATAAAAAAATAGAATACGGCGATGTAATCACATCGCCGTTTTTTAATCTTTGATTAGCCGAGAATATTGTTTATTTTTTCTTCAACCCTTTGAGCCTCGTTGTCTTCAAGATAGCCAACCTCTATAAAGAAGCTTAACTTTTCTCTCGGTCCAAGGGTTTTTATATAACCCTTTGCTTTAGAGTCAAGATAACCAAGATGCTCTGATGTTGCAGGAAGAACCATACCCATAGAGTTTTCGTCAGGGGTTTTTGAAATCCAACGAACGCCTACGGGAAGAGCGTCTGTCGGGTGACTTACATAGCAAGCACCCTCGCCCTTTTTGTATTGCATTGTGTATGCACGGTTGTTCTCGTCGCTTTCGTATTTTATTGCAAATACAATTTCGGGGTTATAGCATTCGTCTTCTACACCGACAGTATCGTGATAAGCGGGGTTTTCCTGAACCTTATCCATAAAGTTTTTCAGCTTTTCTGCGTGGTCTTTAGGAAGGTCTGGACTTACAATCTTGTGAACCTTTATATGCTCTTTATCCCTCTTTGCACTGTATACAAGCTTTGCACCTTCCATCGGCTTAAAGTTGATGTGGCAAAGATACATATACTCCATAGGTGAGTTTTTCATATTCTCGAGTGTAATATCAAGCTTAACAACGCTTGAATCTTCATAAAGTCTGTATTCGGGACAGAAACGATACTTGCGGACAAATGCCTTGTCGTAATCAAGCACACCGCCGATAGCGATATACTTGCCCTTTTCGTCCTCGTCGGTGATGATGTATGCTTCGTTATACTCCATATTCGGCATTTCACCGTGTTGCGGATGAGTATCATCTTTCTGGGGAGCACCCATTGCTGCAATACCGCAATGATATAAAAAGCCGCCATATGTCTCTAAATAATGGTCTGCATAAACGGGCTCTTTAACGGTGGTATTCATCGTAAGGTCGCGACCGCCAAAAGTGAAATTCCAGAGCTGTTGACCGCGGAAAGGAAGAACAACAAAGCTACCCTTTGTGTTTTCCACCTTCAGGCCCTCTATCCCGGATTTATAACGAAATGCGGTAACCGTAATATTGCCATGCGTCAAAAGCTTATATGCGTCGCTTGTAAAAAGCTCTCTTTTAAGGTTTATCTTCATATTTAAACAACCTTTCTTAAATATTAACTATACGATTGCTTTTTCGAGGTATGCAAGAGACTGTCTTACCATCTCGTCACCAATTTCAGTTGAGGCTTCAGCAGCACTCTTTGTGAACCAGTGGTCAATATCGCCAAGACGCTCAAGCTTAACTGCATCGGGATAGAGTGACATTAAAATTGAGCACTCATACTTGCCTGCGTGGTCATAGCCTGTTGCGTTCTGAACCTCTGTGCTCATTGTGGGGATAACCTTAATCCAACTGAACGGGTCGTCTCCGCCGTCAAGACTCTCGTAGTAGTTAGCGTAATTCTCGCTGCCCCACCAGCCGCGGCCTTGTGTTTTTTCGAGATATCTCATAATTGCCCTTTGAGATGCTTTCATATACGAAAGCGTCATAGGCTTGTAGTTCTCCTGCTCAAACTGATGGTGAATGACAACATAGATGTTGCGAAGTCCTGCCTCGAGCATATTCATAAAAATCTGGAAAAGATATGCTTCAAATATATCTTCTTCAATATGAACAGTACCGCTTGTCTCGTCGGCAACTGCGTAGCTTGAAGGACTGTAATAGATTGTAGGTGCAATCATAATTTCTTTCTTCTCTGCAAGCTTTTTTATAAGTCCTTCTGCAACAAGAGTATCACAGCCATATGAACAGTGGGGACCGTGGTACTCAACAGTACCGCCGCAGATAACAAAAGGAATTCTGTTCTCCTTAACCTTATTTAATTCTCTTGGAAAGCTCATATTATATTCCATAATGTCATCCTCCTTATTCTGTGTAAGCAAGAGTTGTATAGAAGGCGAGATTTGGCTGTGTGTTGTCAAGTCTGCCGTACTGAACAACGATTTCGCAGTTTGATGTCAGCTTCATAGCATACTGTGTTTCAAGCGGAACCTCATAGCCGCACATATCATCAATGTTGTTTGTGCGGAAGCAACGAACTCTGCCCGCTTTAACAGTCCACTTGATTTCCTCGTATGCGTCCTTGTCTGTAAAGAAGAGCTTTACAGCGATTTCTGCGTCCTTTTTTGTGTCGTTTACAATAATTACCGATTCGTGACCCTTTGCAACGCCTTCGCCCTCTGGCGGAAGCTCACAGTCGGGGATAATCCATACCTTTTTACCTACTGCCATTTTTATCAATCCTTTCAAAAAATTTGTAATATGCACAGGGCAGGGTTGTCCCCTGCCCATATGTATTAAATTAGAAATCGAGTTCGATTATGCCCTTCTTGAGGTAATCTGTCATCTTCTTGCAGCCATCCTTTGTGATAGCAGCACCGATTTCCCATCTGCAGCCGAAGCCATTACCCATAATAAATGTATCAACCTGGAATGTCATATTTTCTTCAAGCTTGTAGTTTGAGTCTGTTTCCATCCAGGGCGGCTCAACCTCTATCATACCGGTTCCGTGACAAGGTCCGTATACATAGCTGTCTTTAAAGCCGTTGTCAACATACATATTGTAGAAGCCCTTAGCAACGTCAGATGCCATAACGCCAGCCTTGAGCTGATCGATTGTCCAGTCGTGAGCCTGCTTACAGAACTCAACAACTCTTCTTCTCTCGCCCTCGAGCTTACCCATAACAACGGGAAGACCGATAGCAGGTGAATAACCATCAATTTTAGCAGAGAGGTTAAGCTGAACGATATCACCCTTGTTGATTGTTTTATAACCTGAACGGCTGATAGCGTGGCTTGTAGACTTCTCGCTAAATACATACATAGGAAGACCTTCGTATTCTGCACCTTCTTCGTAGATAACCTTCTGTGCGATACCTACCATCTGAAGCTCTGTTACGCCGGGCTTTAGGTTGCGGATAACTTCGTCTGTTGCGATATCAACAATTCTGAAGCCTTCCTGAA
The DNA here is from genome assembly GCA_045576835.1 of Clostridia bacterium. Taxonomy (GTDB): domain Bacteria; phylum Bacillota; class Clostridia; order Monoglobales; family Monoglobaceae; genus UMGS1820. The sequence continues at coordinate 18,273 of JAZNHF010000021.1, read as the reverse complement.
TACAAGCAAGCTCATTTGCACTCTTGATTTTGCGGAGCTCAACCATAATGTCGTTGCACTTAACGATTTCAGCCTTCGGGAAGCTATCCTTAAGACCCTCATAAATCGGGAGTGTGCACTCAACATAGCTGCCAAGACCGATTTTGATGTTTTCGCCTGTTACTCCGATTGCCTTGAACACATCCTGGAATGTGTTTGCTTTAAGCTCGGGGTAAGAGGGGTCAGCTGATTCTCTGAACTCTCTGAGACAGAAAATCTTGTCCATTTTAGCAACATCCTGTGCAAAGATGATGCACTCGGGGCCAACCATCAATGCAGCGTCGCCGTTTGCAGCGATTGCAACACCTGCACGCTCGAAAAGGGGCCAGAAGCCACTGAAATATCTTGCGTTAGCGTAGTCAGACTCTGTGCTTGATACTACCATAACATCAAGACCCTTTTCGCGAACGAGCTTTGCAGCTCTTTGAATTCTCTCTTTGTACTCATAATCGGGTATACAAATTCTACTCATTTTAAAAATCCTCCTTTAGATTTTTTAGTTTTTTCTTTAATTATACCATAAAAGAAATTTTTGTATTTGAATTATATTAAATATTTTTTGTAATATATTAAAATTATTTAATATTGACACAAAGTATGCGGGTGTGATAAAATCAAAAAGAGGTGGCAATATGGATTTTAGTCTTAAAGAATTTACAACCGATATTTCTGTTACAAAAATGGCGAATATACACTATTTTGAATTCATAAAGGAATACCACACCTTTAAGGACAGGCATCCATTTCGTGAGCTTGTGTATGTAGACAGCGGTGCTATAAAGGTTGAGGGTGAGGGGTATTGCGGTGTTTTGAAGAGTAAACAGCTTATAATACACAAGAGCAACGAGGTTCATTCTCTGTCCTGCTCTGAAAAGGATGCACCCAATGTCATAATAATCGGGTTTGAGTGTGCGTCGCCGAGGCTTGATATCTTTTCGGATACTACCCACACTCTGTCGGGTGAGCTTATAAGAATTCTGACCGAGGTTATAAAAGAGGGGCGTTCCGTCTTTTTGCCCCCGTATGATGTGCCGAATATCCGCGATATGAAAAAGAGAGAGGATTTTCCGTTCGGGGCAGACCAGATGCTCAAGCTCAAGTTTGAAATGTTTTTAATTGAACTTATACGAAGCACGGAAACGGGTGCAAGTGAGCAGAACACTTTGCATACAGATGCGAAAATAGATGAAATCTTCACCTATGTGACGAACAACTATAAGGAAAAAATCACACTTGACGATTTGTGCTTTCTGTTTGGAACAAACAAGACCACGATATGCAAAAGCTTTAAAGAAGCTTATGGTGATACGGTTATAAATTATATAAACAAGTTGAGAATAAAGAACGCAAAACGACTTATGCGGGAGGGCGAGCTTAATCTTACCCAGCTTTCGGCAAGGGTGGGGTTTTCGTCAATACACTATTTCAGTAAAATATTCAAAAGCTATGAAAACAAGTCTCCGACTGAATACCTGAACACGATTAAGTCAAGGCTTGATGTGTAAATTGATAGCTTGCATAAATCAAAAATAAGATATTTTTTAGTAAATTTTTGTAGACAAGCTTTAAGAGTTATGGTATGATATAGGATAGAATTTGGCAGAAGGCGAGGCGGAGTTTATATGAAGCATTTGCTTGGAATAAAAGAGCTTACCGCTCAAGAGATTATTGAAATTCTTGACAGGGCGGATAAAATGAAGCACGAGGTTTTTGAGGCGGGAAAAAAGGATAACTGTTTAAGCGGAAAGAGTATAATCACTCTTTTTTATGAGAACAGTACCAGAACCCGTCTTTCTTTTGAGCTTGCGTCTAAATATCTTGGTGCGACTGCGGCAAATATTACCGCATCGGGAAGCAGTGTTGCCAAGGGCGAGACGCTCGAGGATACAGGCAAGACAATAGACGAGATGGGTGCTGATGTTGTTATTGTAAGGCACAGCTCTTCAGGGGCACCGCATATGCTCTCGAATTATACGGGGGCATCGGTTATAAATGCGGGCGACGGAATGAATGAGCATCCGACCCAGGCATTACTCGATTTTATGACGATGCGTGAAAAGCTTGGCGGATTTGATGGACTGAAGGTTTCGATAATAGGCGATGTAAAGCATAGCCGTGTTGCAAGAAGTAATATATACGGTCTTAAAAAGCTCGGGGCAGAGGTTACTGTTTGTGCTCCGACGACGCTAATGCCGACCGAGATAGAGAGGCTTGGAGTTAATGTGTGCTATGACGCGGACACTGCGGTGCATAACGCAGATGTTGTTATGGGACTTCGTATCCAGGCAGAGAGGCAGAAGAGCGGTCTTTTCCCGTCTATACGGGAGTATCACAAGCTGTTCGGTATAAATAAGAGAAGGGTCGCCCTTGCAGAACCGCACGCGATTGTTATGCATCCGGGACCTGTAAACCGAGGGGTTGAGCTCTCTGCCGATGTTGCAGACGGACCGCAGTCAGTAATCGGAGAACAGGTTACAAACGGCGTATGCGTGAGGATGGCTATACTCGATATGCTTGCAGGCAGATAGGAGGGTGTAAGATGAAGCAGATTATAAAAAACGGTTTTGTTATAAATCCCGATAAGGGTTTTGCAGGCAAGGCTGACATTCTCGTGAATTATGGCGTGATTGAGAGGGTCGCAGAGAACATCAACGACCCCGATGCGAAGATAATCGACGCAAGCGGAATGATAGTCTCGCCCGGACTTGTTGACCTTCATGTTCATTTCCGTGAGCCCGGCTTTGAACACAAGGAGGATATAGACTCGGGAAGCCGTGCGGCGGTAAAGGGCGGTGTCACAACAGTTTTGTGTATGCCAAATACCAATCCGCCGATTGATAATGCCGCTCTTGTTGAGTATGTTATAAACCGCGGTAAGAAAACAGGCCTTACCAATGTTATGACAACAGGTTGTATTACAAAGGGGCTAAACGGGACAGAGCTCACCGAGATGGCAGAACTTAAGGCATCGGGTGCAGTTGCGGTATCTGATGACGGCAGACCGGTTGTATCCTCTGTTATAATGAGGCGTGCACTTGAGTATGCAAAAATGCTTGATATTCCCGTTATGGCTCATTGTGAAGATTTGGATTTGGTTGACGGCGGAAGCATGAACGATGGCTATATGTCGACCTATCTTGGCTTGAGAGGGATACCGAAATCGGCGGAAAGCACCGCAGTCAGTCGGGACATTCTGCTTGCAGAAGAGCTTGGGGCAAGGCTTCACATCTGTCATATCAGCACCAAGAACTCTATCGAGGCAGTTCGCTCTGCCAAGAAGAGAGGGGCAAAAATTACGGCAGAGACTGCACCTCATTATTTTACTCTGACAGACAAGGCGTGTGACGGTTTTAATACAAATGCGAAAATGAACCCCCCGCTTCGTGATGAGGAGGATGTAGAAGCAATAATCAAGGCACTTGCAGACGGGACAATAGACGCTATTGCGACAGACCACGCACCGCATCACATTGATGACAAGCGGATAGAGTTTGAAAAGGCGGCAAACGGAATTGTCGGGCTTGAGACCTCGTTGGCACTCGGCATTACCTATCTTGTAAAGACGGGAAGGCTGTCAATGCTGGAGCTGCTTGACAGAATGTGCACAAGACCCGCTAAAATAATCGGGGTTGACAGAGGCACCCTGAATGTTGGTGCTCCTGCAGATATAGTTATATTTGACGAAAATGAAGAATTTACCGTTGATGTGAATGATTTTGAGACAAAAGGAAAGAATTCTCCCTATATAGGAATGAAGCTTTTCGGCAGAGTCCGCAGAACGATTATGGGCGGAAAAACGGTATATCAAGTATAAAAGCATAATTCGCAAAGGAGAATGACAATGATAGACAAACTAATTGAAAAAATCAAGGAAATGGACAATCCGACCGTTGCAGGGCTTGACCCTAAGGCAGATTATATTCCCGATGAAATAAAGAACAAGGCGTTTGCTCAATACGGCGAGACCTTTGAGGGGATTGCATCGGCAATTTTTGAGTTTAATAAACAGCTTATAGACTCGCTTTGCGATATAGTTCCTGCGGTAAAGCCACAGGCGGCTTACTATGAAATGTATGGACTACCGGGGATAAAGTGCTTGTATGACACAGTTGCCTATGCAAAGGAAAAGGGTATGTATGTCATTCTTGATGCAAAAAGAGGGGATATAGGAACTACCTCAGAGGCTTATGCGACGGCATATCTCGGCAAGACCCAAATCGGCGAAAAGAGTATTTGTGCACTTGATGCTGATTGTATGACGGTAAATCCCTATCTTGGCACAGACGGTGTTGCACCATTTGTTAAAGAATGTGCCGAAAACCAAAAGGGAATTTTTGTGCTTGTAAAGACCTCAAACAAGTCATCAGGCGAGCTTCAGGATTTGAAGTCGGGAGGCAAATATATATACGAGCATATGGCAGAGCTTGTAAAGACATGGGGCAGTGATTTGGTTGGCACCTACGGATACAGCAGTGTAGGTGCGGTGGTAGGTGCGACCTATCCCGAGCAAGCGACAAAACTTCGCCTGCAAATGCCGCACACATATTTTCTTGTCCCCGGCTATGGTGCACAAGGCGGCGGTGCTAAAGATGTCGCACCCTGCTTTAACAAGGACGGTCTGGGTGCAATCGTAAACGCATCCCGTTCGATTATGTGTGCGTATATGAAGAACGGAGGCTCTGTCGGTGATGCCGCAAGAGCTGAAGCTATAAGAATGAGAGAGGACATATTAAGCGTGCTCTAATATACAAAGGAGGAGAAAAATTTGTTTTGTGAACTGACAAAAAAAGAGAAGCTGACAGAACAGGTTTATGATTTTACCGTTTATTGTCCCGAAATGGCGGAAAAGACAAGGGCGGGTCAGTTTTTGCATATACTGTGCGGCGGTGATGCATATTTGCGTCGACCGATTAGTGTGTGTGAGGTTATTGACAACAAATCCTTGAGATTTATATTCAGCGTGAGAGGAAAGGGAACAGAGGCTCTGGCAGCAAAAAAGCTTGGAGAGGAGCTTGATATATTAGGTCCGCTCGGAAACGGCTTCACACCAGTAGACGGTGACGGCAGAGTTCTTCTTGTCGGCGGCGGAATTGGGGTTTTTCCGCTTCTTGAGCTTGCAAAGCAGTTCGGCAAGAGGGCAAGTGTTCTGCTCGGCTTTAAAACGCAGAGTGAAATGATGCTGACGGAGGAATTTTCAAAATACGCTGACAATGTATTTGTCGCAACTGATGACGGCAGTTGTGGCTATAAGGGCCTTGTTACCGACCTTTTAAAGAATATCATATCCTCAAATGAGGTATCGATGATATACATATGCGGTCCGACTCCTATGATGCGTGCATCGGCTATGGTGGCGGGAGAGATGGGCGTTCCTGCCCAGGTATCTCTTGAAGAGCGTATGGCGTGCGGTGTCGGTGCTTGTGTGACATGTGCCTGCACGATTGCAGGTGAGAGAAAGCGTGTCTGCAAGGATGGACCTGTATTTACTGCATCGGAGGTGGAATGGGATGGCTGATATGCGAGTGAATATCGCGGGTGTTGAATGGAAGAACCCTGTAACGACAGGCTCGGGTACATTTGGCTTTGGCGAGGAATATGGTGAATATTTTGACCTGTCAAGGCTCGGTGCGGTCTGCCTTAAGGCTCTGTCTGCCTCTCCGAGAAAGGGTAATCCTTCACCGAGAATTGCCGAGACTCCGTCGGGAATTTTAAACAGTGTGGGACTTCAAAATCCCGGTGCAAAATATTTTATGGAAAATTATCTTCCAAAGCTTCGCACCTATGACACAAAGCTTATTGCTAACCTTTGCGGAAGCTCTATTGAGGACTATGTCGAGGTTGCAGAAATTTTAGGTGACAGCGTTGATATGTTCGAGCTGAATATATCCTGTCCCAATGTTAAGGTTGGCGGACTTGCCTTCGGAACCGACCCCAAAATGACCGAGGAGGTAACAAGGCGGGTAAAGGCGGTGTCTAAATGTCCGCTTATTGTAAAGCTCTCACCCAATGTTACGGATATTACCGAAATTGCAAAGGGTGCAGAGGCGGGCGGTGCAGACGCACTTTCGCTTATCAACACTTTGCTCGGTATGAAGATTGACATAAGGACAAGACGGCCTATACTTAAAAATAATACGGGCGGACTTTCGGGACCTGCAATTCGGCCGGTTGCAGTAAATATGGTTTATCGTGTGCACAAGGCGGTTTCGCTTCCCCTTATCGGTATGGGCGGAATTTCAAGCGGTGAGGATGCGATAGAGTTTATTATGGCGGGTGCAAGTGCAGTCTCGGTCGGCACGGCGGGCTTTGTTGACCCATATGCGTGGGTTAATGTAATAGACGGAATTGAAAAATATCTTGACGAAAACAATATTGCAAGCGTTGCTGACCTGGTCGGCACGGTTGAAATGTACTAAACTTTATAAAACGGGAAAGGAAAATTTAAAATGACAAACAATGAAATTGTAGAGATGCTTAAAGAGGCAGAGGTTTTGCTTGAGGGACATTTTCTTTTGACATCAGGCAGACACAGCGACAAGTATATGCAGTGTGCAAAAATATTCCAGAATGCGAAATACAGCGTTCCGCTCTGTGCAGAGCTTGTTGAAAAATATAAAGACGACAACATTGAGCTTGTAATCGGCCCTGCAATCGGTGCAATCCAGATGTCATACGAGGTTGGACGCCAGCTTGGAGTCAAGAACATTTTTGCTGAGCGAGAAAACGGTCAGATGACGCTTCGCCGCGGATTTACAATCGAAAAGGGACAGAGAGTTTTAATTGTTGAGGATGTTGTGACCACGGGCGGAAGCGTAAAAGAGGTTATGGCTCTTGTTAAGGAATGCGGCGGAGTTATTGCAGGAATTGGCTCTATCGTTGACAGAACGGGTGGCAAGATTGATTTTGGTGTACCCTATAAAAGTGCTTTCTCGATGGATATTACATCGTATGAGGCAGACGAGTGTCCGATTTGTAAAAGCGGTGCACCTCTTGTAAAGCCGGGCAGCAGAGGAACAAAATAATGTCCGGATTACACGATGGTCACAGAGAAAGAATAGATTTAAAGGCCCGACTTATGGGCCTTGAATTTATGGAAGAGCACGAGCAACTTGAAAAGCTTCTCTTTGCAGTTATACCCCGAGGAAATACAAATGAGCTTGCGATAAAGCTGTTGGGTGAGTTTGGCTCGATTTACGGCGTTTTAAGCGCCGATGTCAAACAGCTTATGCACATTGAGGGCGTTGGAAAGCGAACGGCAGAGTTTTTGCATGATTTGATGCCACTGCTTGGAATAGTAGAGAGGTCTGCAATGTGCGAGACAGACGCGAAAATCAAGCTTGACTCGGCAGAAAAGACGGGCGAGTATGCAAAGCAATTCTTTTATGGCAAGCTTACCGAAAATTTGTATATGGTAAGCCTTAATTCTGCAAGGCAGGTTATGCGTTTTGACAAGATATCCGAAGGGGATTCAACCTCGGCAGGGGTTTCGATACATACGATTACAAAGAGGGCGATTTTAAATGAGGCGTGCTTTGTGGTGCTTATGCACAATCACCCCGGCGGACGGCTTGAACCGTCAATGGCGGATATAACAATGACAAGGGATGTAAAGAATGCTCTTGAGGCGGTAGGTGTGACCCTGCTTGACCATATAATTGTTGCCTGTGGCAAATGGATGAGTATGATGAAAAGATAAAAACGGAAACGATTTCTCGTTTCCGTTTTTTTGTGTTCTAAAATAGGACAAAGTCTCATAACAATATTTACAGATAATGAATATTAAAACACAGTACAAAAAGGGGAAAACACTATGGAGAAACAAAGGATTGCAGAGGTACTCTCTTATCTTCCGCAGAAAATCCGCACTATTATGGCAGAGCTTGTCTCAAACGAGTGGCTTGATATCGAAGAGGTCAGGCTGCGGAGCGGACTTCCGCTTACGATAAGCGTATGGGGAGAGAGTTGTTTTGTAACACCGACGGGGGGAATTACCAATCATGAGAGTGATGCTTATAAGATTACGGCAGAAGAAGTGCAGACGGCGTTCGCGTCGGTCTGCGAAAATTCGGTCTATGCCCATTTGGAGGAGCTTCGTTTCGGATTTATTACCATTAAAGGGGGTCATCGTGTCGGTGTTTGCGGAAAGACCGTCTGTGAGGGAGGAAGAATAAAAACCTTTAGTGAGATAAGCTCGCTTAACTTCAGAATTGCACATCAGATAATTGGACTTGCCGATGGTGTTATGGATACATTGATTAAAGACGGCGAGGTTTTAAGCACGCTTATAATCTCACCGCCGCAGATGGGAAAGACAACACTTTTGCGGGATATTACAAGGCAAATTTCAAACCGAGGCTTTAAATGTGGCGTTGCAGACGACAGGGGAGAGCTGTCTGCTATGTATGGCGGATGCCCGACAAACTCGCTGGGGGCACAGACAGATGTTATAGACGGTGCCCCAAAAGCAGAGGCGATTGAAATGCTTATCCGTACAATGTCGCCAAGGGTAATCATAAGCGATGAGATTGTGTCAGAGCGTGATGTTTCTGCAATAAGGCGTGCGGCGTTTACGGGGGCGTCGGTTATTGCTACGGCTCACGGGGTATCGGTTGAGGAGGTAATGAGAAGAAATGTCCTCTTGCCGATATTTAAGGACAAGGTTTTTTCACAGGCAATACTTTTAAAACGGGATTTTTCCACGCCCGAGTCGGTCACCTATACAAAGGTGGTGAAGCTTTGAGCGGTGTTCTTAAAATTATTGCGTCGGCAGTAGTTGTTTTAGGCGGCGGCTACATAGGTATCCTGGCGGCGGCAGAGCTTGAGACGAGAGTTCGGCAAATTGAAGAGCTTCTTGGGGCACTTTCGCAAATAGGATTTAACATAAGCTTTTTAAAGATGCCCCTCTCCCGTGCAATTCGCGGTGTTGCAGACGGACAAAGAGGTGCGGTCGGTGGTTTGCTCGGCAGTGTTGCAAAGCAGATTGCAGAGGACGGCGTCTCGCCCGATACTGCGTTTGAGAGAGCAATAAGAAAAAGCCGTGGCTCGCTTTGTATCGGAAAAGGTGAGATAGAGATACTTTCCGAGTTTACAAAAAATCTCGGCAGAGGAGATACAGAAAGCGAAATCAACAACATAAATCTTGCGTGTGCCAAGCTTACGCTCGCACGGGACAACGCCCGCGGAGAGCTGTCGCAAAAGGGCAAGCTCTGGAGGGGTATGGGTCTGCTTGGCGGAATGCTTGTCGTTGTTTTGCTGTTTTAGGAGGTTGTATGAGCGGAGTAGATTTGATTTTCAAGGTGGCGGCAATCGGAATTCTGGTTGCAGTTTTAAATATGCTTCTTGTAAGGGCGGGGCGTGAGGACCAGGCAATGATGACGACTATTGCGGGACTTGTTGTAGTTTTGCTCGTTGTGGTGCAGGAAATCAGTACCCTGTTTGAAACAATTAAGTCGTTATTTGGATTGTAGATATGTTTGTATACAAGATAATTGGGGTCGGCATAATCGGCATGGTGTTGTCGCTTATGCTCAAGCAGTATAAAAAAGAGCTTGCAATAGCAGTTCCGATAATAACGGTAGTGTTACTTTTCCTAATCTGTGCACCATATCTGTCTGCAGTAATCACAATGTTTGAGGACATAGCAGAGCAAGCGGGAGTAGAGCTTTCGCATATGCAGATTGTTATAAAGATTATCGGGGTGGCATACATATGTCAGTTTGCATCGGATATATGCAGAGATGCGGGCGAATCTGCGATTGCAGGCAAGATTGAAATTGGCGGAAAAGTTGCAATAATAAGTTTGTCTGCACCCATAATATACAGTTTGCTGTCCTTGGTGAGCGATATAATAAACTTTTAGAATTTTGGAGATACAACGATGAAAAAGCAGTTGTTGCTTATAATAGCCATAATATTTTTAACTCTGCTTTGCAGGGGCGTATATGCAACCGAGGAATCGGGCGAGACGCAAACACTTCTCAATGAATATGCAAGCTTTTACGGAAGCATATTACAAAGCGGAATAGAGGATGCAAATGATGCAAGTGATATTATTTCTGATATTCCCGATTTTTCTGCAGAGGAGATAATAAAACAACTGAACACGGGCGAGCTTAAAACAACCCCGAGAGAGGTGCTTGAATATCTGTTGCGAATTTTGCTTGGTGAGGTATATACAGGCTTCAGGCTTTTGGCAATAGTGCTTGCTCTTTCGGTGCTGTCAACCTATCTTGGCGGACTTAAATCGGGGTTTGGCGGTGATGCGGTTTACAACTGTGCATTTTATGTAAGCTACATAATAATAGCGGGGGTTGCATCGTCTGCGTTTTATGAGGCGGCAACCTGTGCCTCAAAGGTAATCGAGGCGGTTGCATTTTTTATGAGAGTTCTTCTTCCTGTGATAATTACCGCCTTGATGACAAGCGGAGCAACCGTCTCCGCTGCCGTGCTTGAGCCTGCCCTTATGTCAATAGTGGAAATTGCGGTATGGCTTATCGAGAGTATTTTTATACCCGCAGTAATGATTTCGACTGCACTCAATATTGTAAACGGAATATCCGAGAAATTTAAGACCGACAAGATGGTTAAGCTTCTCAACAACGGCGTTAAGTGGGGACTTACAGTTTTGCTGATTGTGTTTGTAAGTCTTGCGGGACTTAAAAGCATTGCCTCTACGGGGGTTGACGGACTTGCGGTAAAGCTCAGTAAGTTTGCCGCGGCAAATCTTGTCCCTGTTGTGGGCGGAATACTTGCAGAGTCCGTTGAGACGATAATGAACTGCAGTGCCGTAATAAAAAATTCGGTAGGAATAATTGGGATTATAGGAATTATAATTATTGCGACAAGACCTGTGCTCAAGCTTGCGGCGTTGCTCATTTTGTTTCGCATTACCGCGGCGGTGACAGAACCGATTGCAGACGACAAGGTTACACTGTGTATATCAAGGCTTGCCGACTCGATTTCGGTTTTGTTCTCGATGGTAACAGCGGTTTCTGTTATGTTTGTAATGATTGTTGCGATAATCATAAATGCGGGCAATACCGCAATAATGTTAGGTAGGTGATAGTATGCCCGAAATTTTTAAGGTGTGGGCAATGTCGCTTGCGGGGATAATCGTTTTTGCTTCGCTTTGTGAGACTATTCTGCCGAGCGGTAGTTATAAAAAATATCTCCATCTTACGATAGGAATTGTCTTGGTGCTTGCCTTGATTTCACCCTTTACAAAAAATCGTGCAGAGCTTGATTTCTCGATTGCAACCCAGAGGGAGGCATACAAGGCAAGCACAGATATGTCGGATTTCCAGAAGGAAAAAGTAATGAAAATATACAAAGATAAGCTTGCTTCACGGCTCGATGAAGAGCTTGAGAGCAAGACGGGGCAGAGTGTTGATGTAATAATTGAGGTAAGTGAAGCGGAGGATAGCTTTGGCAGAATAGAAAGGCTTTTGATAACGACAGAGGATAGTTCGAGAGGAAAAATCAGCGAGGGTGCGATTGAAGAGCTTTGCCATAGCTTTGGAGTTGATATGGAAGCGGTTGGCGTTAAATATATTAAGGGCTTGGGAGAATAAATCAAAAGAGGAGTTGCGGGAATATGGGTTTAAGGGAGATGTTCGGGGCTCGGGATTTACCCCAAGCCTTTGAAGGAGACAGAAAAAAGCCCAATATGGTTATTATATGGATAATTATTATAGGAATAGTATTTCTTGCCTTTGGCGGCTTTAGCCCCAAAACAGAGAACAAAGCTTCGGACCGAGAGGATATAAATACAAACCTTGACGGATACGAGGAGGAGCAGGAAGAGAGACTTGAACAAATTTTGAAAAAAATCAACGGGGCGGGAGATGTCTCGGTTTTTATAAACCTTGAAGGCGGAGGTGAAAAAATACTCGCAAGAGATGACAAAAGCAAGGTCTCGCAGGAGGCAGAGGGCTATAGCGAGGAGAGGGAAAGTCAGATTGTAATGGTTGGCAAAAGCACCGATGGAAAGCCGTATGTGACGGAAGAAAAAGCTCCGTCGGTTGGCGGAATTTTGGTAGTTGCAGAGGGTGCTTCAAACGAAAAGGTTAGAATAGAAATTTATGAGGCGGTAGCGGCTGTCTACGGCGTTCCCGCACATAGAATAAGGGTAACCTATTAAACACTATTTTATCGAAAGGATGTAATATAAATGAAGGGTACAAAAAAGAAATTTCAGTTCAGAGGAAGGCAGATTTTGCTTTTTGGATTGGTGGCATTGGTTATTACGGCAGGGTATTACAGATGGACCATAGAGAGGTCAAACTACACAGAAAGTGTGCCGACGGCAAGCGAGGCTCTGCCTGAGGAGTCACAGAACAACCAGGAGACAGAAGAAAAGACAGATGGCGGAATTGATGCACTCAAGCGGGAGAGGGACCTGGCAAGGAGTAAGTCAATAGAACAATGGCAGAAGGTCGCACAAGACAGCAGCTCCTCACAGGAGGCAAAGCGTGACGCAGAAAAAAAGATAGCAACGGAAAACGAAAATGCCGACAAGGAGCGTAAAGTCGAGACAATGGTAAAGTCAAAGGGTTATGACGATTGTTTCGCATATTTGTCCGAGGGCGGAATAGCCGTAACCGTCAAGGGCGGAGAGATTGATGGCTCAAAGGTGGCACAGATTAAGGATATTATTATTACCGAGACAAATATGCCTGCAAGAAATATAAAGATAAATGCAATATAAACTAAAGCCCCTGCCAAACAAACGCTTTGGCAGGGGCTTTAGGCGTAAAAAGATTAAATAAATTTAAAAATAAAGATTGTAATATGAAAAACGATGTGGTATACTATAATAAATAAATATGCGATAAATGATAAATAAGATAAACAGGAGGTATTGTTATGGAAAACACAGTTAATACAGAGGTTTTTGAAAATAATGGTAATGTAAATATTTCTGATGAGGTTGTAGCAGTTGTTGCCTCTCTTGCTGCAGCTGAAGTCAAGGGGATTGCCGGAATGGTGAGCGGTGTTGCAGGCGGAATTGCAGAGCTTATCGGGAAAAAGAGCCTTTCAAAGGGCGTTAAAATTGTGAGAGAGGAAAACAAGGTAACTATTGATTTGTCAGTTATAGTTGAATATGGTGCGAAAATTCCCGATGTTGCGTGGGAACTTCAGGAAAAGGTAAAGAGCGAGGTTGAGCTTATGACAGGGCTTGAGGTTGTCTCGGTCAATGTTTCGGTAGATAGCGTAAATGTTCCCGCAGTCGAGGAAACCCCGAAGACAAAAGCCACACCTGTAGTTGAAGCTGCTACGGAGGAATAGTCCTGACTATGAACAGAAGAGAAGCGAGAAAACAAGCATTTTTGCTCTTGTTTCAGTATAAGTTCCAGCCTGACTGTATAGATGAGTTGCTTGAGGATTTTTTCTGTGAGAATAATGCGGGAAAAGAGAGAGCGTATATAGAAAATACAGTCAAGGGGACGGTTGCTGAAATAGAGAGGATTGACAGTATTATTGATGAAAACTCAAAGGGCTGGCGGCTTGACAGAATTTCGTCGGTCAGCCTTGCTGCTATACGCCTCGGTGTATACGAGATGCTTTATGTCCCTGATATTCCGAGCGTCGTTTCGGTAAACGAGGCGGTAGCTCTTGCAAAGGAATTTGACGGCGACGAGGCAGCACCATTTGTAAACGGAATACTTGATAAAATAAAGGACAGTCTTTTATAAAATACAGAGATTGAGTGAGTTTGGATTATGGAAGAGAGACAAGCTTTATCGGTTACGCAGGTTAATTTATACATAAAAGAGGTTATTGCCCGTGATGATATTCTTTGTGATGTTTTGGTAAAGGGTGAGCTTTCTAATTTTAAGGCACATACCTCGGGGCATATGTATATGTCGCTTAAGGATGAATCGGGCGTTATGCGGGCGGTTATGTTCCGTTCAAGTGCGTCAAAGCTGACATTTAAACCTCAAAATGGAATGAAGGTTATTGCCCACGGAAGGATAAGCGTATACGAGCGTGACGGTCAATATCAGTTATATGTTGATGATATGCAGCAAGAGGGTCAGGGCGATTTGTATGTCGCATTTGAAAAGCTCAAGCTTAAGCTCTCGGCGGAGGGGTTGTTTGATATGTCGCACAAGCTTCCGCTTCCGAAATATCCGAAGAAGGTTGGAGTGGTTACTGCCCCGACGGGTGCAGCAATCAGGGATATTATAAATGTTCTCTCACGGAGATTTTCATATGCAGACATTGTTCTATATCCCGTTTTGGTACAGGGTGAGAATTCTGCCGACAGTATTGTAGAGGCAATAGAATATTTCAACAAAACCTATCTTGCAGATGTTTTGATTGTCGGACGCGGCGGCGGTTCAATAGAGGACTTGTGGTCGTTTAACGAGGAAAAGGTCGCAAGGGCGATATATAACAGTCATATACCAATTGTATCTGCGGTTGGACACGAGATTGATTTTACAATTTCCGATTTTGTTGCGGATTTGCGGGCACCGACCCCGTCTGCGGCGGCGGAGCTTGTCGTTCCGTCACAGACCGAGCTTGGTGAGAAGTTCAACAATGTATACCGCAGGCTTTATCAACAGTCGATGCGTGTAATCGAGCGGAGCCGTATGAGGCTTAAACAATGTGAAGAAAAAGAGGTGCTGAAAAATCCGTTGAGACGGCTTGAGACGGAAAAACAGTATCTTGATAATCTTTCGTATAAGCTTGATACCTTATGTAAAAATATGGTAGCAGTAAAGAAAACACAAATGACCGAGTCTGTCGCAAGGCTGGACGGCTTAAGCCCGCTCGGCACACTTAAGAGAGGATATTCTCTCTCTCACACAGACGATGGAAGAGTTATAAACTCTGTAGTGCAGGTGGCGGTCGGGGATACTGTACGCGTGCAGGTCTCTGACGGAAGCTTCAGGGCAGAGGTAGTTGACTAATAACCGATGAAAGGCGGAATACCTATGAGCGGTACTGAAAATAACGGTAGCTTTGAGAAAAATCTTGCAGAGCTTGAGGGGGTCGTTAAGGCTCTTGAAGCAAATGATGTAAGTCTTGATGATATGCTCGCACTTTTTGAAAAGGGCGTAGGACTTACCAAGGAATGTATGGAGGCAATCAATACTGCCGAACAGAAAATTACGGTGCTTATGAAGAACCGTGAAACGAACAATGTAGAGGAGCAACCCTTTACGGCGGAGGGTTAAAACCGATTAAGGGAGAGCAGTTAATGGATTTTAACAGTCAGTACGAAAGGTACTTGAAAATAATAGAAGACAAGATAGAGCAATACTTTCGCATTCCGACAATTCCGCAAAAGAGTGTGTTTGAAGCAATGAAATACGCCATATGCGGAGGCGGTAAAAGAATAAGGCCTGTTCTTCTTATGTCGGTTGGCGAGATGCTCGGTGCAGATTTAGACGATTGTGCCACGGTGGGGCTTGCGATAGAGTGTATACACAACTATTCGTTGATTCATGACGATTTGCCTTGTATGGATAATGACGACATCAGGAGAGGAAGGGCAACCTGCCACAGAAAATTCGGCGAGAGTACGGCACTTCTTGCGGGTGACGGACTTCTCAATATGGCGTTTGAGATACTGTCTGACAGTGATAACTTCAGACAATTATCGGGCAAGTCGTTGCTCTCCATAATCAAGCGGTTGTCGGCGGCATCGGGTGTGTATGGAATGATTGGCGGTCAGGTGGTTGACCTTGAAAACGAAAATCGGAGCGATGTCAGAATAGACGAGCTTGAGTATATGCACAAGGGTAAGACGGGTGCGATTATATCCGCTGCGGCGGTATGCGGTGCCTTATGTGCAGGGATTTGCCAAGAGGATGAGACTGTCGGAATGCTTGAGGGATATGCGTCAGAGCTTGGTCTTGCCTTTCAGATAAAAGACGACATTTTAGATGTTGTCGGCGACGAGGCGTTGCTCGGCAAACCTATCGGCAGTGACGAGCAGAGCGGGAAGACCACATTTGTGACGCTTCTCGGATTAGACGGGGCAAGGCGTGTGCTTGAAGAAAAAACCGATGAGGCAAAGAGGGCAATTTCTCCGCTTGGTGAGTCAGGTTGGTTTTTAAAGTCGCTTGCAGATTTTCTGCTTAAAAGAAGTTTTTGATATTGGAGTTGACGAGAATTGTATTTTAAACAGTTTTTAGACAATAATATATTATGGGTAGTTTTTTCGGCTTGGGCGTTTTCGTGTATATTAAAAGGCGTTTTGGTATGCATAAGAGAGAAAAAGCTTGATATGTCAAGATTTTTAGGCTCGGGCGGTATGCCATCATCACACTCTACCCTGGTTACGAGTCTGGCGATTTGCGTCGGTATTTGCGAAGGATTTAATTCCGCAAGCTTTGTAATCTGCGGAGTTCTTGCTTTTGTTGTTATGTACGATGCGTCGGGTGTAAGACGCGCGGCAGGGCAACAGGCAAGGATTATCAATATGATTATAGATACATTAAATGAGAGCGACCCCCACAAGAAACAGCTGCGACTGAAGGAGCTTTTGGGTCACACGCCGTTTGAGGTGTTTGCGGGGGCAATAATCGGAATTGTCTTTGCGTTTGGTTCAAACGCTATGGGGCTGCTTTTATAAAATGACATATACGCAAATAGCCGACTGCTTTGGTCGGCTATTTATTTATGTAAAAGGGCGGAGAGAATATGAGCGATAGTATGTATTTGTGTATAGATTTGAAATCCTTTTATGCATCGGTTGAGTGCGTAGAGAAGGGTCTTGACCCAATGACGACAAACCTTGTTGTTGCCGACCCCGAGCGTAGCGACAAGACAATTTGTCTTGCTGTTACTCCTGCTATGAAAAAGCTAGGAATAAAGAACCGTTGCCGATTGTTTGAAATACCAAATGCAGTTGAATATATAATTGCAGAGCCGAGAATGAAAAAGTACATTGATTATGCAGCAGAAATTTATTCGGTATATTTAAGCTATGTTTCAAAAGAGGATATTCATGTTTATTCAATCGATGAAGTATTTATCGATGCTACGCCGTATCTGTCTCTTTATAAAATGACGGCGAGAGAGCTTGGACAGACAATGATGGAGGAGGTCTATCGCAAAACGGGGGTAAGGGCAACTTGTGGAATTGGGACAAATCTCTATCTTGCAAAGGTTGCACTTGATATTACAGCAAAACATTCAGAGGATTTTATCGGCGAGCTTGATGAAAAACAGTACAAAGAGGAATTATGGGATTATAAACCCCTGACGGATTTCTGGAGGATTGGAAAAAGTACGGCAAAAGCTCTCGAGAGATACGGCATATATACAATGGGTGCCCTCGCAAGGGCGGATGAGGATATGCTGTATCATAAATTCGGAGTAGACGCAGAGCTGTTGATAGACCATGCATGGGGCAGAGAAAGTACGACCATGGCAGACATAAAGGTGTACAAACCCAAAACCAACTGTCTCACCTGCGGTCAGGTGCTTATGTGCGATTACGGATTTGATGACGGAAGGCTGATTGTAAAAGAAATGATGGAGTCGCTCTGCCTTGAAATGACAGAAAAGGGCGTTGTTGCAAACTCTGTTACTGTAACTGTCGGTTATTCAAACAGTCTGAATTTAGAGCCTGCAAGAGGAACCCTTTATCTTGAGTGTGCAACAAATTTATATACCGAAATGGTTCCTGCGATTGAGTCGCTCTACGAGAAAATCGTAAATCCCGCATATCCTATACGGCGACTTAATATATCGTGCAACCGTGTTGTTCCCGAGGGTGACAGACAGATGAGTTTGTTTGAAAAAACACAGAAAAAAGAGAGGAACAAAAGTCTGCAAAAGGCGTTGGTCGATATAAAGGAAAGGTATGGCAAAAATTCGGTCTTTAAGGCGATGGATTTAGAGGAGAAGGCGACAACTCTCGAGAGAAATCGGCAGATAGGAGGACACAAAAGTGGCGAGTAAAAAAAGGGCGAAAATGCTCAGAGCAGAGCGGGCGAAGCAGTTTATGCCATTTTCGGCACTCAAGGGGCTTGAGGAGGCTCTTTTGAAACGGGAGAAAATACTTGTGCCGAAAATCGAGCTTTCGCCTGATATGGCAGACGAGCTTAACATGAAAATCCGTGAGGTGGAGACGGGCAAGCTTGTGTCTGTGACATATTTCAGGGACGGAGAATATATAAAGCTGACGGGGATGCTCGCAAAGGTCAATTTTGGAGCAAGAGAACTGCAGATTGTTCAAGAGGTCATTGCCTTTGATGACATTTTAAGTATGGA
>JAZNHF010000020.1:0-4347 GCA_045576835.1 Clostridia bacterium | reverse complement strand
ACCCGGACCTATATCTATTATATGGTCTGCCGAGAGTATAGTATCCTCGTCGTGCTCTACAACAAGAAGAGTATTACCAAGGTCCCGCAGATGCTTTAGGGTCTCAATCAGTTTTCCGTTGTCGCGTTGATGCAAGCCTATACTCGGCTCGTCAAGAATATATATAACACCCATAAGGCTTGAACCTATCTGGGTTGCAAGTCGAATTCTTTGTGCCTCTCCGCCTGACAATGTTCCCGCACTTCTTGAAAGCGTAAGGTAATCAAGTCCCACATTTACCAGAAACCCAAGTCTGCCTATTATTTCTTTTAAGATATTCTTTGCAATTATAACCTCTTTACCGCTTAATTTTTCAGATAAGTCCGTAAAGAATTTAAGTGCATCAGAAATCGAAAGCCCTGTAACCGCATCTATATTAAGCCCGTTTACTGTCACCGCGAGCGTCTCGGGCTTGAGCCTTGTTCCGTGACATTTGGGACATTTCATACTAATCATATAATTCTCTATTTCAGACTTTGACCACTCGGAATTCGTTTCCTCGTGTCTGCGTGCAAGATTTGGAATTACACCCTCAAACCTCGCATATTGAACACCTTTAGCATAGCGTCTGTCGTATGTCAGCTTGAGCTTCTCTCCTCTTGTTCCATACAAAATAATATCAAGTATATCGTCAGATAAATCCTTTATCGGTGTATCAAGACTAAACCCATACCTCTGTGCCATACCCTCATAATACATTCTCGAGATACTGTGTTTTTCTGTCCCGCTCCATCCCGGGGCCTGTATTGCACCCTCGTTTATACTCAAGGTCTTATCGGGGATTACAAGCTCAGGCGACACCATCGTAATCGTGCCAAGACCCATACAATCAGGGCATGCACCATACGGCGTATTAAAAGAAAACATTCTCGGCGAAAGCTCTTCTATATTTATTCCGCAATCGTCACAGCCATAGTTCTGACTGAATGTCAAATCCTCTCCATCTGTTACCGAGATTGTAACTATGCCATCTGCCATATTAAGTGCCGTTTCAAGAGAATCGGTAAGCCGCTTTTCAATCCCCTCTCTTACAACAAGTCGGTCTACTACTATCTCTATTGTGTGCTTCTTCTGTTTATCAAGCTTTATCGGCTCGCCCGTAAGCTCAACCATCTCGCCATCAACACGAACTCTTACAAAACCGTTCTTTCTGGCATTTTCAAAGGTTTTTACATATTCTCCCTTTCTGCCCCGTGCAACGGGTGCCATTACCTGAATTTTTGTCTTTTCAGGCAAACGCAAGACTGCATCAGTAATCTGGTCTATTGATTGCGGCGATATTTCCTTTCCGCATACAGGACAGTGCGGAATACCAATATTAGCAAACAAAAGTCTTATATAATCATAGACCTCTGTAACCGTACCGACAGTTGACCTTGGGTTTTTACTCGTAGTTTTCTGGTCGATGGATATAGCAGGCGAAAGCCCCTCAATCGAGTCAACATCAGGCTTGTCCATCTGCCCGAGAAACATTCTCGCATACGCCGAGAGAGACTCTACATATCTGCGTTGCCCCTCTGCATATATTGTTTCAAACGCAAGCGAGGATTTGCCAGAACCGCTCAACCCCGTCAGAACAACAAGCTTATCTCTCGGTATTTCAAGGGATATATTTTTCAAATTATTCTCTCTTGCACCTCTTATAATTATGTTCTTGTTCATTTAATTCACCTCGTCATTGCATCGAATCTTCAAGCCGTCTTATTTCATCACGAATTTGAGCTGCAAGCTCAAACTGTAATAGCTCTGCCGCCTTTTTCATCTCGGTTGTAAG
This sequence comes from Clostridia bacterium, assembly GCA_045576835.1. GTDB lineage: Bacteria > Bacillota > Clostridia > Monoglobales > Monoglobaceae > UMGS1820. The sequence goes on along the minus strand of JAZNHF010000020.1, from coordinate 2,534 downwards.
AGAAGCAATCGTTCTTTGAACATCCTTCCGTTTCTCTTCATCCTTGCCCTCATCAGGCACAACCCGGGTTACGGATTTTGTCGCTTCTATTACCTCGCTGACGCTCTTCTTTATGGTTTTAGGTATAATTCCATGCTCTTTATTATACTCTGACTGAAGAACCCTGCGGCGGTTGGTCTCATCTATGGCACGCCTCATAGAGCCTGTTACTGCATCTGCATACATTATAACTCTGCCCTCTGCATTACGAGCCGCCCTGCCGACCGTCTGTATAAGCGAGGTTTCGCTTCTCAAAAAGCCCTCTTTATCCGCATCAAGTATTGCAACAAGAGATACTTCAGGAATATCAAGTCCTTCTCTCAACAGATTTATCCCGATTAGAACATCAAACACTCCAAGGCGAAGGTCCCTAATAATTTCCATTCTTTCTATTGCCTGAATATCTGAATGCAGATACCTCACCCTGACACCCATATCCTCAAAGTATTCCGTCAACCTCTCTGCCATCTTTTTGGTGAGAGTCGTCACTAAAACCCTCTCTTCTTTTTCAATGCGTTTTAATATCTCACCGTACAAGTCATCAACCTGACCTGAAATGGGTCTCACCTCTATTTCGGGGTCTATAAGTCCTGTCGGTCTTATTAACTGCTCTACAATAGCAGATGATTGCTCCTTTTCATATTCACCGGGGGTAGCACTTACAAATACCACCTGGTTCAGCTTGGAGTAAAACTCATCAAAGGTAAGCGGTCTGTTATCAAACGCCGATGGCAGTCTGAAGCCGTATTTCACAAGGCTTTCCTTGCGTGAGCGATCACCCGCATACATTGCATGCACCTGCGGAATTGTAACATGTGACTCGTCTATAAACAAAAGAAAGTCCTTGGGCAAATAATCAATAAGTGTAAACGGAGCACTTCCCGGTGCTCTTCCGCTTATGTGTCTTGAATAGTTTTCTATTCCGTTGCAAAATCCCGTTTCCCTCATCATTTCTATATCATAATTGGTTCTCTGCTCAAGCCGTTGTGCCTCGATAAGCTTGTTGTCCGCCTTCAGCTCTGCAAGTCTTACCTCAAGCTCTGCCTTTATACTCTCGATTGCTGCCTCTCTTTTTTCTGCCGTAGTAACATAGTGAGAAGCCGGATATATCGCAATATGATTTCTCTCTGCAACAACCTCTCCCGTGAGTGGGTTGAAATCATAAATCCTGTCAACCTCATCACCAAAAAACTCAATTCTTACCGCATTACCGCTCGATTCCGACGGAAAAACATCAAGAATATCTCCCCTGACACGAAATTTATTTCTCGAAAACGCAATATCATTTCGCTCGTATTTTATCTCAATCAGCTTATCTATTACCTCGTCTCTGTCACGCGTCATTCCGGGACGAAGCGATATGACCATATTGTTATAATCAATAGGGTCACCAAGACCGTAAATACACGAAACACTCGCCACAATAATTACATCCTTTCTCTCAAAAAGAGCAGAGGTTGCACTGTGACGGAGCTTATCAATTTCTTCGTTTGTAGAGGCATCCTTTTCTATATATGTGTCCGATTGAGCAATGTATGCTTCGGGCTGATAGTAGTCATAATATGATACAAAATATTCTACTGCATTGTTAGGGAAAATTTCTTTGAATTCACTGCACAGCTGTGCCGCAAGGGTTTTGTTGTGTGCAAGCACAAGCGTGGGCTTTTTAACAGAAGCAATAACATTTGCCATTGTAAAGGTTTTTCCGCTTCCTGTAACGCCAAGAAGCGTTTGGAATTTCTCGCCACTGTTTATCCCATCAAGCAATTCTTTTATCGCTTGAGGCTGGTCACCGCTCGGCTTGTATTTAGAAACAACCTGAAAATCCATACAGAGATTCCCCCTTACAATCCATATCTTAAATTCTTATTATAGCATATGGCTTTTATATATGCAATAATTTATTCAACAAGAATTTACAAGAAAAATTTTTATATAATATTATGCCCGAAATAATAAGAAAAAATTTGCGAAAAGTCGAATGAAAATGTATAAATTCTTTATAAAACCCCTTGACAAACACTTGCTTGTGTGGTATTATAATAGGGCTTTGATGTTGGCACTGCTTTAAGTGAAGCTTACGCCGGAGTGGCGGAACTGGCAGACGCCCAGGACTTAAAATCCTGTGGGAATTTTTCCCGTACCGGTTCGACCCCGGTCTCCGGCACCATCTAATTAAATATACCGCAGGGTAGAGCAGTTTGGTAGCTCGTCGGGCTCATAACCCGGAGGTCGGGGGTTCAAATCCCTCCCCTGCACCCAGAAATGGAAAATAGTCGTCGCAAGACGGCTATTTTTCTTTTCTCGATGTAGCTAAGATTTTAATTTTTCGACCTCCGGGTTATGAGACCGACGAGCGGAGCTCGTTGGGTTAGTGAGGAAAAAACGATTAAGTATCGTTTTTTCGAGCGGTGTCACCCAAAGTGCGAGTGCGACAAGCGGAGCTCCGTCGGAGCGCAGATTCGCGACACACGACGGTGACGGGGATATGTTCG
>JAZNHF010000019.1:0-115900 GCA_045576835.1 Clostridia bacterium | reverse complement strand
AGGGTTGTATCTATTGCCGCGTCAATACCGCCGATATGCGTGATCATAACCGCGGGGGTTATGCGTTTTTCGCCAATCAAACGAACAACATCTTTCACGTCGTCGGTTGTGCTTCCGCTTGTTCCGACTACATGATGCTGTGCATAATGAACATTATAAAAATTAAAGTTGGCACTGAATTTCTTGTCGAGAGGACCTGCAAAGAAGTTAAGAGAACCATCAAAGCCTAAAATAGCATCGCCGAGCTCAACCACTGCGGGAACAGGAGCGTATACAGAAACATCATCAAAGCCTTTGCCACCTGAAATATTCATAAGCTCATCTTTGTCAGAAGTGTTGGCAAATACAAGCTCAATACAATCATCCTTTGCTTTTTCCACCGAGAAGATAGATGCCGCACGGTCAAGTCTTGCCTGATCAAGGTCTGTTACCACCACCATAGAGGGCTTGATATTTCCGTGAAGGGCAATATCAATAGCAACAAGCCCCATAGGACCGCATCCAGCAAGAATGGCAACATTTCCACCAGGCTTTATACCGGTGATAGGGTTATAGTTTTCGTCAAGATGTAAACTTGCTTTGTATCCTCTTATAACGCAAGATGCAGGCTCGATGAGAGAACCGTTAAAATAAGAGTCGCTGTTTAACTTAATCAGAAAATTATTATCAAGTATATGCTCATAAACAATGGAGTAGGTAGAAACACCGCCGATATCCTCAAAGGAGTATCCTACAGTTTCGTGACCGCCAAGATAGGCAAGCACAGGCGGCATTGCAACTTTGTCACCGATTGAAAATTTATCCTTCCATTTGTCGCCAACTTCAACCACCTCTGCACAGAATTCGTGACCGAGAATAATCGGATGCTCGGCTACATTTTCAGGAACTCTTAAGTGGTTTGCTCCTTGAAGAATGGTCTTATGCGTTGACATACAGACACTGTCTGAAATAATCTTAATGAGAAGTTCGCCTGATGTAATCGGGCGAAGCTCAAATTCCTCAAGCCTTACATCGTTTGCTCCATAAAGACGAGCTGCTCTTGTTTTCATATTATCACCTCATATCCTTTCTGCACTACCAAATGTTCTGAGTTTCTCACGAACAACTTCCTTCATCAATTTCATGGCATCTTCATATACCAAGAAAGGCCATGTGGAAGGATTTGTAATAGTGTTAAGGGTGTCCTTGAGTCCTTTGTTAAGGGCAAAAAGCACATCAGAATATATATTTATTTTTGTAATGCCGTGATGAATAGCATTCTGCATCTGGGCGTCGGGAGTTCCGCTTCCTCCGTGCAGAACAAGAGGTCGGTCGCAAACAGCAGTTATTTCATCAAGTCTGTCAATTCTCAGTTCAGGTGTTTTCTGATATACACCGTGAGATGTACCTATAGCTACAGCAAGTGCATCTACATCTGTAAGCTCTACAAATTTTTTTACTTCTTCAGGAATTGTCAGACTTTCGCCTGGATCGGTGTCTGTCCCGGTTTCGCTGATGCTTCCGACGCTTGCATTGCCTACATGTCCAAGTTCGGCCTCAACAGTAATACCCTTTTTATGAGCGTATTCGGTAACTATCGCGGTATTTTTTATATTTTCATCAAAGGGAAGCACTGAACCATCGTACATAACAGAACTGTATCCGTTATCACACCCATATTTAATAAAGTCAATGTCGGTGGCATGGTCCATATGAAGGCATATGGGAATTTTAAAAAATTTTGAAGCACCTTCTATCATAGAGGAAAGAAGCTGGAGATTCCTTCCTTGTGTGTCTACCCCGAGAGTCATGAGAAGAGCGGGTGATTTTTCTTCTTCACAGGTTTCTAAAACAGCTTTCATCATTTCGTAATTGCTCACATCAAATGCAGGAATTGCATAATGATTTTTCTTTGCATCTGCAAGCATTTCTTTCATTGTAACTAACATATTTATCGCTCCTTTTTTATATTACACATAGATTATAACACTATATTTAACATTTGTCAAATACAAATGTTAAAACATTGACTTGGAAATAAATTGATGATATAATAAAATTACAAAACCCAAGTAAAGGTGATTAACATGGAATTTCAAAAAAAACAGATGCAAGAGGCGGCGATATTATATTATGAGAAAAAACAAACTCAGAACGAAATCGCAAAAAAGATGAATTTATCCCGCCAGACTGTCTCTAAATTATTAAATGACGCAATGAAAGAAAAAATAGTGGAAATTAAAATTCACAACCCCGAGATTACTTGTAAAGAACTCGAGCAAGAAATTTGCGACAGGTTTAACATTAAAAATGCAGTTATATGTGGGGTGAGTAGTGCTGACGAAGAACTTTGCCAAATAATGACTGTGAAAAAAGCAGCGAACTATATTCAGTCTATTATAGAAAAAGGTAATCAGAAAATTGCGATTTCGTGGGGACGCACAATTCAGAGATTGATTTACGAGTTTAGTGATATTAATACTTTGAATAATATTGTTTTTCCGCTTTTTGGTGCAACAGATCAAGAACAGGCCTATTTTTTATCAAATGAACTGGCAAGAAGTTTTGCAGATAAAATAGGTGCAAGAGTAAAATTTGCCTGGTTTCCTTACCGACCGGACAGTATTGATGATTGCGAACTTTTTAAAAAGACTTCTTACTATAAAAGTCTTAATGAATTATGGAACGATATTGATATTGCAATTGTCGGAATAGGAAGCAAAGAAATAATTCAAACCTTTGGCAAGGTTTTTGGATATAACGAGAAATATGCATCTGCAATCGGGGATGTTTCTACACATTTTTTTGATGAAGACGGAAATATTATAGAGTTATATGAGAATACTTTGTGTGCAGAAAGAGATAACTTAAAAAATGCAAAACAAACCATCGCTGTTGCATGTGGAAAAGACAAGGCGGAGGCAATCATTGGTGCTCTGCACACGAAAATGATTGACACATTGATTACTGATGAATATACCGCAAAAAAAATATTATCTGTTTTAGATAAAAGAAATAAATAACAAATTTTTTGGTCCTGAATTCATACGAAATATACCTGAATTTTTTAGTCCTAAAAGAAGGAGCTGATTATACTGTCTTTTGAAATAATTGATTTTCATTGTCATCCTTTTCTATTCGATAATGAACGCATTGGCAAATATGTTGATACGGTAAATATGGACACTGCTGACTTCTTTAACCATATGGAAGAAAACGGCGTAATAGTCTGCTGCGGAAGTGTAATCGCAAGAAAAACAAACCATTTTCAAGATATACATAATTGTAATCTTCATGCACTTAAAATCAGAGATGACTACCCCGACAGATATATTCCGGGATTTCATATACACCCCGATTATGTAGAAGAATCAATAAAGGAAATTGATTTTGCCATAGAAAACGGAATAAAGCTGATAGGTGAGCTTGTTCCGTATCATTACGGATGGGAGGACTATTCCTCCCCAGGATTTATGGAAATTATGGAATATGTAAACGGGAAAAATCTGCTTGTAAATATGCATATCAGCAGTGCCAATGACCTGAAACAAATGGAAAAGCCCATAGCTGCCTATAAGGATACCGTGTTTGTTATGGCACATCCCGGCTGCGGAGAGAAGCTTCAAAAGCATATTGAGATTTTAAACAAGTATGAAAACACTTATCTTGATTTGTCGGGTTCCGGAATAGAAACATACGGTGCAACCCGAAAAATTGTGGAAAGCACAGACTATAAACGATTGTTGTTTGGAACTGATTTCTCCGTAACCTCTGTTAAAACATGGATATCGGCAGTTATGAGCGAGAAGCTGTCGGATGATGTTAAAGAACATATATTAGGTAAAAATGCCAAAAAACTTTTAAATATATAACGAGAAAGAAATAGAAGAACAGTATATGGTTTAATGTAAATCACAGTGAACTTCCTAACGGTATAATAAGAGGAGGAATACATATTTAGTTATGTGTTTTGTTACGGCATTTGCCAATACGCCGAGTGAATGGGCAACCACAGAGGTAGGATATGCAATAAGTGCAGGTTATGTGCCGACAGAAGTACAGACGGATTATATAAGACCCCCAAGGTGTATGAACTCAAAACACTCACCTTCACTCCATCAAAGTTAAAAACCGCAGGACTGAACTCTACACATCTTTCTCCGTTTTCGTTTATATAAGGAGCTGCTTTTGTTCTTGCAGCGGCAAGGTCTGTTTCTTTGCCATTCACTTCAAGTATGTATGTGTGTATTGAGCCATCGTGTACTCCGCCTCTGTATTCTGATGAAATAAGATAAGGATAATTCATATTATGTAAATTTTCTGTGTCATTACCAAGGTTTTTCTCAAGCATTCCAATGTGCGGTCTTAAATCGCATATGGCACCCCCTATATTAGCGTCAAGCGTAACCCTGAAATACGGGTCCTGATACCAATAAATTTCTCTTTCAGAACCACATACGATGTCTCTCCATTTATTAACTTCAGGAGTGCCAATTTTAACATTATTTTTCATCCACTCTGCAAACTCACTCATAGTTGATGCAGAGGCTATATTTTGGGAAACCTTTTCGCCAAGATAATTCATATTTTGAATATACAATTCTTTTGCAAAGTCACCCGTTTCTTCAAGAATAGTATCATCTGTAAGCCAATTCGGACCAACAAAAACATTATAGTAAACATAATTATACCGCAATAATCTTCTTCACCTTTAGCCATAATTAGTGAATTGGTCTTTGATGGGTAATATGCACCCCATGGACCACCATCGTTGAATAGATACCATTGATTTTGATTTCCGTAAAACATCTTTACACATTCTTCAAAGCAGTTGGTAACAGCCGCCTTAACACAAGGATATTTTTTATGAAACCAATTAAGAGTTCTTGCATCAAATACATACGCAACAATAGATTTTGGATAATATCCGATTTTCTCTTTAAATAAATCCATTACAAGGCCCAGCAGTTTTATCTTTAAATCAAAGGGCATAAGATAAGTCATAGTATCTCTTATGCCAAATTTTTCTCCAAGCCCACAATCGGTTGGATAGTGCAAATTAAGTCCTAACTCATCATTGAATTCGATAGCTTGTTGTTTGGCATATTCTACACACTTTTCGCTGTAAAGTGAAGCAACCCCTAAAAGCAATGTTGCCTTTAGACCTGCCTTGTGTGCCGCATCCTGCTGACACATAAGTCCCTTGAACATATTAGACTCAGTTCTGTATTTCCACGAGAATATAGAAATCCTGTACTGCACAGGCGGATATGGTAAGATTTTTTACGATAATACCACATTTCATATGAAAAAAGATGATATTATCATTATCAATCCAAACATTATTCATTCCTCATTAAAAAAACGATGATATATATTAAAGAACATTTTTGTGAGGAAATAACGCTGGATTCCCTCGCAAAAATAATAAACATAAACAAATATTCCCTCACAATAATGTTTAAAAAACAAACTCAAATGACAATTTTTCAATTCATCAATTTAACCAGATGCACGGAAGCCAAAAAAATGATTATTAACGGAGAAACTATTACCAACACCGCAAGACAGTGCGGCTTTTTGAATCTTTCATATTTTACACGAACTTATAAAAAATACATAGGCGAATTGCCGTCTTCTTCAAAATCCAAAGAATAAATTCATAACACGCAGTTTAACATCCAATTCTCGTCAAAAACGGTAATAAACCCAAATTTTAATTATTGGTTTGCTTTTATATAGTGCTTTGGAGAGTATCCTGTTTCTTTTTTAAAAAACCGACTGAAATACAAGCTGTCCTCAAATCCAAGCATACGGGCAATTTCTAATATATTAAGGTTGGTGTCGGCCATAAGCTCAATAGCCTTATTGACGGTTATTTTTGCCATATACCTGTGAGGAGTAATACCCATTACCTTCTTAAATGTTCGTATAAAATGGTATTCGCTCAACCCGCACATTTGTGCACAATCGTTGTTAGAAATAGTGTTAATGTTGTTGTTCTGCATATAAGTCAATACCTTATGTAGGGGATTTTTTGGTATATAAAGCTTTTTTGAAAGCCGAGAAAGAAGCATATATATGCACGATGACAGGTACGAATCTGTTGTAAAATCCTCAACGGCAGCAACATTTGACATAGAAATAATAATATCGCGAAATTCATAAAAGTCGCCTACATTAAAGATATTATCCTTGAGTTTAAGCTTTTTTAAGAGCTCCGGCACACCATATCCTGTAAAATGTATCCAGTAATAGTCTGAATGAGAGTCTTGTGGGAATTCGTAGTGATTTTTTATAAAAGGCGGAAGAATAATAATACATCCGCTTTCGACTTTTATAAATTCGCCGTTTAATAATATGTGTCCATAGCCCTTATCTATATACATTATCTGGTAATCAACCCTACCATTTTTCCTTGTTACACAGAAGTTTTCATTGATGTCTTTATTGTAACCAAAATTGTTAACATGAATAAATTCTGAGGACACTTTATCTGTGCTGAGTATCCCTCTTCCATAATAGCATTCCATAAAATCACCTTCTTTTATCAATTATAGCGTTTATAACAGAAAATGTCAACAAAAACAGCAACTTTGTCCATAATTAAGCAATTATGTGTATTTATTAAATCTTCGGTCTGGTGTATTATTAAACTAGTAAGGTTTCGTAAAGGAGATTTTATATGGATAAAGTATGTTATGACAACGAAAAAATTTATGTTAACGGGAAAGAGACAAAAATTGTATCAGGTGCTATGCATTATTTTCGCATTCATCCGAATTATTGGAGAGACAGGCTTTTAAAGCTTAAGGAGTGCGGCTGCAACTGTGTTGAAACATATGTATGCTGGAATCTTCATGAAAAAAAGGAAGGCGACTTTGATTTTTCAGGTTGGCTTGATTTGGGAAGATTTCTTGATATGGCAAAGGATATGGGCTTGTATGCTATTGTTCGCCCAGGTCCGTATATTTGTTCTGAATGGGATTTCGGAGGATTACCTTGGTGGATTCTTAAGTATAGTGATATTGAACTTCGTTGCAATAACGACAGATTTAAAAAAGTGTGCACACCTTATCTTAAAGAGGTTTGCGACATTATGAAACCGCGTCTTGTTTCAAGCGGCGGTAATATAATTTTTGTGCAAATTGAAAATGAATACGGGAGTTATGGAAATGATAAAGAGTATCTTGGTTGGCTGAAATCCTTTTACGAAGCACAGGGTATTGATTGTGCATTTATAACTTCCGACGGTGAAACAGAACTTCTTCTCAGAAACGGAACACTCGACGGGGTACTTGCTACTGTAAACTATCGTAAAGATAGCGAAAGATGTATTGGAATGCTCAAAAGCTTTAAAAAAGACCAGCCAGGTGCAGTGCTCGAATTGTGGAACGGAAGAGCAATGCAATGGGGCGTAAAGTTTGAGCGTCGCAATGTGGAAGAGGTAAAGGAATCAGTTCGTACTGCACTGGAATACGCAGAGCTTATCAATCTTTATATGTTCCACGGCGGTACAAACTTTGGTTTTATGAATGGGTCGCTTGACCTTAAGGACATTTTCAATGTTCAGATGACAAGTTATGATGTAGATGCACCTCTCGATGAATACGGCAGAAGAACACCCAAGTACTATGCAGAGCAGAAAGTTATTTGCAAGGCAATGGGAAAAGAAATAGAAAACACAGCCGAGGATACAGTTATTGCCGAATATAAAAATGTAGCATATGTTGGAGAGTGTTCATTGAAAGAGAGCGGTATAAAGGTAGACTCATTAACAACTCCTATGCCTAAACCTATGGAACTTTGCGACCAGGGATACGGATACATTGTTTATGAGACAAGCTTTTTCGTCGACTCTGAAGGCGGAACAGTTCGACTTCCGGAGATACATGATTTCGCTCATGTATATTTAGATGGAAAATACATAACATCTTTCGACCGACACAGTGAGAAAAAACAAGTGGAAGTAGAGAGCGGTAATCATAAGGTGTCGATTATGGTAGAAAATATGGGTAGGATTAACTACGGCGTAAAGCTTAAGGATTACAAAGGACTCTTGGGAAATGTGATTTTGCACGACAAGCTTTACGATGTAGAAAACATCTTGTTGGGATTCACTATATATAAACTTCCGTTAGAATCCTTACCGCAATCATACAGCGGTGAAGCAAAAGAGAATGCTCCGGCTTTTTACAAATACGAGCTCACTGCCGATAAAGCCTCGGATACGGTAATGCATTTACAAGGATTTACTCGTGGTGTAGCGTTTGTAAACGGATTTAATCTTGGAAGACATTGGAATATTGAGAATTCCGAAAATAAGTTATTTATACCTGCACCCTTGCTGAAAGAGGGCGTTAACGAAATAGTCGTTTTTGATGTGCTTCATAAAGACGGGGATAAAAAAATATACTTTGGCGAATATAAAGAGAATTAAGGAGGCGTGTGTATGCTTGATTATAATGTAAAAATTGGGCTTGTGCCTATGCGGCGTAACACGACAGATAGACCTAAAGGTACTTTTTTAACATGGCATTCTGCTGAAGAAAGAGGAGAGAGGTTTGTAAAGTACATAGAAGAAAACTTTACAACTGACAAAATTTCTTTCGTGAATTCCGACGGATTAGGACATAAAAATCTTATATATGATGATAAGTCGGCGGAAGATATTATAAATCGTTTCCGTGAAAGCAATGTTGATGCAGTATTTATTATAAACTGTAATTTCGGAAACGAAGAGGCGGCAGCAGATATTGCAAAAGCATTGGGCAAACCTGTCCTTTTGTGGGCACCTCTTGATGATGAATACTATGTAGACGGTATGCGACCGACTGATTCGCAGTGTGGCCTTTTTGGTGTTTCAAGACAGATGCAAAGATTTCATATTCCGTTTTCACATCTGCCGTGTTGCAGAGTGGATAGCGAGGAGTTCAAAAAAGGCTTTGACAGTTTTGTAAGAGTGGCTTGTATGGTTAAAAACTTTAACGGTATGCGAATAGGTCAGGTGGGAACAAGACCTGCTCCCTTCTTTTCGGTTATATGGAACGAAGGCGAGCTAATGGAAAAATTCGGTGTTAAAATTATTCCCATCAACTTTGCACTTATTGAACAGAGGATGAATGCTGTTTTAGAGGAAAAACCTGCAGAGGCTGACGAGATAGCAGATTATATAAGAAGTAATTATACACTTGATGACCTGACGCCTCAGTACATAGAGCGTATGGCGGCAATGACGGTTATGTACAAGCGTCTTTTTGAAGAATTTAATCTTGATGCAATTTCAGCGGAATGTTGGACAGCAACACCTATTATGTTTGACGGACTTGCACCATGTACTGTTTATGGACTTTTGAATGATATGGGATATCTTATCTCTTGCGAAAGTGATATGCACTGCCTTATGACAATGACACTTTTGAAATGTGCAACACTTGGAGAGGGTAAACCGCTATTCGGCGAGTTTACTGTTCGCCATCCCGAGAACAAGAATGCAGAGCTTTTGTGGCATTGCGGACCATTTCCGCTTTCTCAAAAAGCAGAAAATGGCATAGATTCTAATGCAAGACTTGTTAATCAGCGTTCTTGGTTCAGAGGTAAAGATGGTACATACACAATAGCAAGAATTGACCAGGAGAGCGGAGACTATATGATACTTCCGCTTGTTGCTGATACTACCAAAGGACCGCAAACACACGGTACATATATATGGGTTGAGTTTGATAATCTGCAGAAGGTAGAAGACAGATTGATTGACGGACCATATATTCATCATTTCGTGGAAATTGAGGGCGATTATAAAAAAGAAATTAAAGAATTTTGTAAGTATTTTCCGAATCTTAAAGTTGATTCGGATATAGAATAATAAACATAAAGGAGAAGAAAAATGACTGATTTTTTATTTGATGTGATTGCAACCGAATTAGAGGATGCAGTTGGAAGAGAAAATTGTTCGACAAGAACAATAGACAAGTTAACACACAGTGTTGACTATTTTTGGCTCTCCAGAATGTGGGCAGACAGAGGACTTCGTATGCCCGAGGGCGATTTTATCGTAGCACCTAAAGATGCAAAAGAGGTTTCTGCAGTTCTTAAGATTGCCAACTACTATAAAATCCCCGTAACAACATGGGGTGCAGGCGGCGGTACACAGGGCGGTGCAATCCCCGTTTGCGGCGGCATCGTGCTAGATACCAAAAGAATGAACAAGATTTACGATGTTAACGAGCAGGGTATGTACATAGAGTGTGGTACAGGTGCCATATATAAGCATATCGAATGGGCGGCAAACGAAAAGGGGTATGCAACAATGCATTATCCGTCATCGCTCACTTGTTCTACAGTAGGCGGTTTTCTTGCTCACAGAGGTATCGGTGTATCTTCTACAAAGTACGGCAAAATTGACGATATGGTACTTCAGATGGAAGTTGTTCTCCCTAATGGAGATATTATAGAAACATCACCTGCACCCAAGCATGCAGCAGGTCCTGACTTAAATCAGATATTCATAGGCTCCGAAGGTACACTCGGTGTTATGACAAAGGCACAGATGAGAATTTATGAGCAGCCTGAATCCAGACAGTTCAGAGGCTTCTTGTTCCACAATATGACAGATGCTTTCAATGCAGGAAGAGAATTACTCCAGAAGTTTAAACCATCTGTAATGCGTCTTTATGATGAGGCAGAAACAGCATCACTTATCAAAAAGATTGTAGGCGTCGAGAAAAAGGGTGCGTTTATGAATATTGCCATCGAGGGCGTTAAGGAAATGGCAGATTTAGAGATGAAAATTCTTCTCGAAACATTTGGAAAATATGGTGCTGAAGATTTAGGCTCGGAATACGGCGAAAAGTGGTGGAAGGAAAAGATTACATTCTTCTATCCAGGTCATATGATGGACATACCCCAGTGCTTTGGTACAATGGACACTATTGCACCATACGGCCAAATAGAAAAAATTTACTGGGCAATGAAAGAAGCAATCGAAACCAACTTTCCGCAGGCAAGGTTTATCGCACACTTCTCACATTGGTACGAGTGGGGTTGTATGATTTACGATAGATTTATCGTTGACGGTGATAAGGTTCCGCAGGATCCACATGAGGCGTTCAGACTTCATCAGGAAATTTGGAACTGCGGTGTAAGAACAGCACTTGCCAACGGCGGTGTTGTAAATGACCACCACGGGGTTGGCATAAAGCTTGGCAGACTTATGAAAGAGCAGTATGGTCCTGCTATGCAGGTGTTTGAGGGTATAAAGAAACAGCTTGACCCCAATGGTATTATGAATCCGTTCAAGCTTGGATTATAAAAAGGGAGGTAATGATAATGCAATTTACACAGAAATCAAAAGAACATATAGATTCATGCCGTTTTTGCTGGATGTGCCACCATGTATGTCCGATAGGTAATGCGACGGGATTAGAAAGAAACACAGCAAGAGCAAGAGCTTTAGGACTTTCTTTAGTAATGAGAGATGCTATTGAATATTCAGATGATATAATCAATAATGTTTACGAATGCTCACTTTGCGGCGGTTGTATGACCGACTGCGTTACCGGATGGGACCCGGTTATGTTTACAAAGGAAGCAAGACTTGGTGCAGCTCTTGACGGAAAGCTCCCTGATTATGTAATGAATATGATTACAAACCTTGGGGAAAAAGGCAATATTTACGCAGTGGAAAAGAATGAAAACATTCCCGAAATAAATGGCGGAGACATTCTTTTCTTCCTTGGTGAAGATACAAGAGCAAAGGGCTGTGCAAAGAGTGCTGTTGAGCTTCTTCAAAAAGCAGGTGTAGATTTTACACTTCTTAAAGATGAGCCAAACAGCGGTTATTCTATGGACTTTCTCATAGGTGCGGCGGCAGAAACAAAACAGGTTATGGAAGACTGTGCGAAGGTACTTAATAACTACAAAAAGGTCGTATGCTATGACCCTGCCGATGCCAAGGTAATGAAGCGTGAATACAAGGAGTGGGGAATAGACCTCAAGGCAGAGGTTTGCACTTTTACATCCTTTGTTGCAAATCTCATAAAAGATGGTAAACTTACTATAAAGAGTAAGGGTCTCAAACTTACTCCACAGGATAGCCCCATTCTTACAAGAGATTTGGAAGAAACAGAGCCCATGCGGGAAATACTTTCTGCTTGCGGTGAACTAAAGGAAATGCTTTTAAACGGCAAGAATACAATGCTTGCAGGTAATCTCATTATGAATGAATATATGCCAAGTGTAATGCAGAAGGTTGCCGAGAACAGATGGATAAATGCCAAAAATGCAGATGCAGAAATTCTCGTTACACAATCTACAGCGGAATATATGATTTTAAAAGATACAAAGCCAGAGGGCATAGAACTCAAGAAACTGGAGGAGGTTGTCCTGGAATGCTTGTAAATCTTAAATATGTTTTGGATTTGGCTGAAAAAGACAATTTCGCAATACCTGCTTTTAATGTGTACAATATGGAAAGTGTTATGGGTGCACTAAAAGCCGCAGAGGAAATGAAGGCTCCCGTTATCATGCAGGTTTATCCTCGTCTTATGAAAGAGGAAACAGGATATTTTCTGTCACCGATAATCAAAGCAGCGGCAGAGGCAGCATCTGTTCCTGTGTGCTTTCACCTTGACCACGGTCCCTCGGAGCTTGAAACAACCCGTTCTCTTCGCTATGGTGCTACGGGCATTATGTTAGATGGCTCAACGCTTCCTTTTGAAGAGAATATTGCTCTTACAAAGAGAGTGGTGGAAACCTGCTCGTATCTTAATGTGCAGGTGGAAGGTGAGCTTGGTCATGTGGGTACAACTGCCGATAGCGATATGGATGAATTCACAACTCCTGATGATGCAAAAAGATTTGTCAATGAGACAGGCGTGGCTTGTCTTGCTGTTGCGGTGGGTACTGCTCACGGCAGATACAAAAAACCTCCCAAGCTGGATATTGACAGAATAAAAGCCATCAGAGAAGCAACAAATAACACAGCACTTGTTCTTCATGGAGGCAGTGGTGTTCCCGATGAAGAAATCAAAAAGGCAGTCAAAGCCGGTATACGCAAAATGAATTTTGCTACGGATATATGCTTTGCCTTTCTTGATACTTGTCTTGAGGAGCTTCAAAAGCCCGACAGGGCGATAGCTATTGATACATTTATGAAAAAGCCCATTGAGGCAGTTAAGGATTTCTGTATCACAAGAATCAAGCTTGTGGGTGCAGACGGAAAGGCGTAATTATGTATAAGATAGTTGGAATAGGTGCAAATGTGTTTGATACCTTATACACAGTGGATAATTACCCTACGGAAGATACTAAAATGCGGGCAAACGGCGTCAAGGTAAGCGGTGGCGGCCCATGTGCTACAGGGCTTGTTGCTGCATCGAAGCTTGGTGCAAGCTGTGCTTTTGTTGGCAATTTGAGTGACGATAACGGAGCCAAATTCTTGAAAGCTGATTTCGAAAAGTACGGTGTCAGTACGGATTTGATTAAAATAAAATCAGGCTTTGACACTTTTTGTTCGTGTATATGGCTTGCAAAAGAGACGGCATCAAGAACTTGTGTTTTTTTCAGGGGTAATCTTCCGCCAACGGGAATAGGCGATGAAGAGATTAACGCAATAGCAAATGCAAATGTTCTTATGGTTGACGGAAACGATATTGAAGCCGCAATAGAAGGGGCAAAAATTGCAAAAGAAAACGGAACAAAGGTTCTGTATGATGCGGGTGGCATGTATGACGGGGTAGAAAGGCTTTTACCCTACGCAGATATTCTGATACCGTCCGAGGAATTTGCACTCGGTCATACAAAGGCAAAAACCGCAGAAGATGCGGCAAAGATACTCTTTGAAAAATATTCACCCGATATTGTTGTAATAACCCAAGGAAAAAAGGGTGGAATTATTTTTGACGGCAACAGTATAAAAACATATCCTGCATTCGTGGTAGATGCTGTAGATTCAAACGGCTCGGGCGATGTTTTTCACGGTGCTTTTGCGTTTGCAGTAACCCAGAATATGGAATACGAAAAAGCTTGTGTTTTTTCGAGCGCAGTTTCGGCACTCAAGTGTAAAAAAATTGGTGCAAGAGAAGGTGTGCCGACATTTGAAGATACAATTAACTTCTTAAAGGAGCGTGGAATAAATGTATAAAAGAAACTGGAACAAAAAATTTGGAAAATCCGAAATTTACAAGAAAGAGGACAGCTTTTGTCAAAAAGTAGAAATTGATATGCTAAGACTTGCAAATGGTGATACAAAGTCTTACAGAGAAGCAGATAAGGAATATGCACTTGTTATCCTTGGCGGTAAATGTACTGTTAAGGGAGATGGGTTTGCATTTGAGAATGCAGGAGCGAGAAAAGATGTGTTTGATGGTGCTGCAACCTGTATTTATGTGCCCGCAAATAAGCCTTTCTCAATTACTGCATCAGGTGAGGTGCAGATTTGTGTATGCAAATCTCCTTCGGACAAAGACTTTGCCCCTGCGATTGTGAATCCCGAGGATGTAATTATCAAAAAGTTAGGTAAACCAGGATGGGAGAGAGAGGCACATTTCATTCTTGACGAAAGAGTGAATTCCAATATGCTCTATATTGGTGAAGCCTTTGTAAAAGGCGGACAATGGGCAAGCTATCCCCCACATAAACACGATGATGACAATATGCCCACGGAAGCAGAAACGGAAGAAATTTATTATTATGAATTCAAAAATCCTGCAGGCTTTGGCATTCAAAAGGTTTACACAATGGAGGGAGATATTGACGAAACCTATACCGTTAAATCAGGGGATTTTGTAGAAATACCAAGAGGTTACCATCCTTTCCATGCGGCACCTGGATACGACAACTATTATCTCTGGATAATGGCAGGAAAAGACAGAGGCTTCTATATGACAACAGATGAGGAACACAAATGGCTGAACAATTAACTTTATCGAATGATATAATTGAAGCAACATTCTCTACCAAAGGTGCTGAACTTATAAGTGTAAAAAAAGACGGTAAGGAGAAAATTTGGATTGGTGATGCTTCTGTTTGGGGTGGTCATGCACCTATTCTTTTTCCTATCTGTGGCGGACTAAAAGATGATAAGTATATATATGAAGGCAAAGAATACACTCTGTTAAAGCATGGATATGTTCGTAATTTAGAATTTGATGTTGAAAGTCAAAACGATAAGAAAATTATATTTTTACACCGTTCAAATGACGAAACATTAAATCAATATCCATTCAATTATGAACTCAGGGTTATTTATACATTAGAAGATTCCACATTGAAGGTTGATTATAATGTAAAAAATCTTGATGATACCTGTATGTATTATTCAGTTGGTGCACACGAAGGATATTATTGCCCGGAGGGAATAGAAGAATATAGTATTATATTCGAAAATAAGGAGAATCTTGATAGTAATATTCTAAATGGCAACTTACTTGAATACGAAACCATAAATGTTGGCGAAAATACATATGAACTTCCGCTGAAATATGAGTATTTTAAGATTGATGCACTTGTGTTTTTGAATCTTAAATCAAGGAAGGCTTCGTTAAAAAACAGAAAAACAAATGATGAAATCAAATTAGATTTTGAGGGTCATGATTTCTTTTTACTTTGGACTAAACCTGATGCGAAGTATATATGTATGGAGCCGTGGTGCGGATGTCAGGATTTTGTGGATGCTGACTATGATTTTGTAAATAAAAAAGGTATAATTAAGCTATTAGGAAGAGAAGAGGATACAAAAACACATAAAATTATTTTTTAAAAATAAGAAGGGTGGATGTTCTGCCCTTCTTGTTGCCATTTTAAGTATTTATGGAGAAGTAAAAATGATTGATAAATTAAGAAAACTTAATCCTGACCTTCAAATATATAGCGTGCAGGATACTGAATTTAGAAAATATGGTAAGCTTTTGCGTATGAATACAGATGAAATAGTCAATGCTTGCCTTGCACTTGAATTTCCTGAAGAGAAATGCGAATATATTTCAAGTGTTGAAGCTCTTGAAAACACTGCATTGGCAGATGTTTTAAGAACTTTAATGTTTGGCGGATGCCCCGCACAAATAGGAATAACTCATGGATATAATAGTTTTATGAATGGTCTTGAATATCATAAATGCTCCGAGATAAATATTGCGGCTACACCGTTATGCTTGATTTTAGGACTGCAGTATGAAATGGATGGCAGTGAATATGATTCTTCAAGAGTAAAAGTATTTTATCTTGAAAAAGGTGATGCAGTTGAAATTTATTCAACATCGCTTCATTTCTGCCCATGTCAGGTAAGTGATGGCGGATTTTCCTGTGTTGTAGTATTGGCTAAGGATACGAATACATTGCTGGATGGTCCTGTTGATGACAAGCTTTTATTTAAAAAGAATAAATGGATTATATGCCATGATAAAAATCAAGAGCTTATTGAACGAGGTGTTTACCCTGGAATTCATGGCGTTAATTACGAAATAAAATACTAAAAGGATGATATAATGAGATATTTGTTAGGTATAGATTTTGGCGGAGGAGCGTCGAAAGCAACACTTCTTTCGGAGGATGGTGTGATTTGTGCTACCAATACAACAGAATATGTAACAAACTATCCAAAATCCGGTTATGCAGAGCAAAATCCCGATGATTGGGTAAAAGCTACATGCGAGAACATTCGTGGAGTGCTTGAAAAAAGTAAAGTTTCTGCATCTGAAATTTGTGCAGTTTCTTTAGACGCAGCAACTCATACTGCGGTTATAATGGATGAGAATTTTAATGTTATAAGACCTGCTATTTACTGGACAGATACACGAAGTATAGCCGAGGTAGCATACCTTAAACAGAACTTTTCAGATATTATTGAAAATCAAGTATTACATAAGCCCGATACTATATGGACACTTCCCGAGCTTATGTGGATAAAAAATAATGAGCCTGATAATTGGGCAAAAGCGAAGAGGATACTGTTTGCAAAGGATTATGTGCGTCATAGGTTGACGGGAGACTATGTTACTGATTATATTGAGGCAGAAGGTTCAATGTTGTTTGACATAAACACAATGAGCTGGAGCAGTGAGCTTTGTGCAGTACTCGGAATTAACATCGAAATGATGCCGAAAATTATGAAGCCTACCGATATAGTTGGGAAAATCACAAAAGAGGCCTCTGAACTGACAGGACTTTGCGAGGGTACTCCTGTTGTGTGCGGAACCACAGATACCGTTATGGAGGTTTTTGCTTCGGGTGCAGTTTCTAAAGGTCAGATGACACTTAAGCTTGCTACGGCGGGCAGAATATGTGTAATCACGGATAGACCTTATCCCGATAAAAATATTATAAACTATTCTCATATTGAATCGGGGTTGTTTTATCCTGGAACAGCTACCAAATCATGTGCTGCATCTTTAAGGTGGTATAGAGATACCTTTGGCGGCGATTATCGGGAGCTTGACGCAGAAGCCGAAAGAATTCCAATCGGTGCAGACGGTCTTGTGTTTCATCCTTATTTAAATGGTGAACTTACTCCATACGCCAATCCCAATTTATGTGCAGATTTTGTAGGTGTACGCTCTTTCCATACTAAAGCACATTTTACAAGAGCGGTGCTTGAGGGAGTAGCTATGTCTATGCTGGAATGCAAAAAAGCTATAGAATCCCTTAATATAGAACATGAAAATACGGCAACAATTATTGGTGGCGGAGGAAAAAGCCCTCTGTGGAGGCAGATGATAGCCGATGCCCTCGGTCTTAAGCTTAAAGAGATGAAATATGCAGATTCGTCATTCGGAAGTGCAATGCTTGCAGGAGTTGCTTGTGGTATTTTTAATGATTTCAAGAGTGCACTTTCGTTGTGCAATAATGAAGAGTCTGTTACTCTTCCAAATAATGAAAATACAAAGAAATATGCACAGCTTTTCCAAAGATACAAAGCTATTCAAGCGGCACTGGAGCGGATTTATAATGGAGAGTATTTATGAAAATATTAGTTTGCGTAAAGGTTATCAAGGGTGAATTAAATCCATTTGACGAATCCGCTATCGAATGTGCTTTGCGGCTTTCTGATGACATAACCGTTATATCAATGGGTCCTATGAGTATATGTGAGGTACTCAAACCTCTTACAAGACTCGGTGTTAAGGTAATTTTAATAAGCGACCCCGTATATGCAGGTTCGGATACTCTTGCAACATCGTATATATTGGGTACTGCGATAAAGCAGATGGACTATGATTTGATACTGTGCGGCAGACAGAGCATAGACGGTGATACTGCACAGGTGGGACCAATGCTCTCGGCAATGCTCGGCTGCTCTCTCTCTACCAATGCAATGAGTGTGGAAATCTGCGACGGCAGAGCAGAGGTTACTACACGAAGCGGTACGGAAAATGTAAATCTGCCCGCACTTGTTACTATGGAAAGGAGCTATGTTCTGCGTTTTCCAAGCATCTTTTCTAAAGCAGGGGATGTGTCCATAATCAACAATGCATCCCTTGGTTGTGATGAAAAAAGGTGCGGCTTACAAGGCTCGCCTACGCGAGTTCTGGAAACTCACGAGAGTGAGCGTGGAAGGCGAAAATGTAAGTTTATAAGCTTTGATGAGTTAAAACCACTTATAGATGAGCTTATGGCTAAATCAGACAAAAGAATAAGCACATCGTACAACGGTGCTAAATTACAATCTGTGTGGGCTATAGGAGATAAGGTTCTTTCGAAAGCACGAGAAATTGCTCACGAAGTAATACTTATCGAGGAGGGTAATCCTGCGGAAATTGCCCAAAAAGCTATGGAAGAAAAACCATCTGCAATACTTTGGAACGCTGACCTTTGGGGTAGAAAAAATGCTCCGATAGTTGCAGCGATGTTGAATACCGGACTTTGTGCCGATTGCACTTCTCTTGAAACCGATGGCGAAATACTGTATATGTACAGACCCGCACAGGGTGGAAACATAATTGCAAAGATTAAATGTGTTACAAAACCGCAAATGGCAACAGTTAGGACAAAAACTAATACTTCAGATATAATAGTTTCTGTAGGGAAGGGTGCCTATAAGAGTTTAGACAAGGCAAAAGAGCTTGCGTTAAGTCTTGATGCAGAGCTTGGTGCTTCACGCGGGCTTGTGGATATGGATGGTGCTCCCTACGATATGCAGATAGGACTTACGGGCAAATCAGTAAGTCCAAAGGTGTATATTGCAATAGGTATTTCGGGTGCTATACACCATACCTGTGCCATAGAAGGTGCGGAGACTGTTATAGCCATAAATCCTGACAAGGATGCCAGAATATTTGATTATGCTGATTACGGTATAGTGGAAGAATATATTTAATATTACAGAGAATTATTCGATGCAATATCGGATAAATAGCCTTAATAATCATACAACTTAAAAAAGTCTCATAATTTTATTTATGAGACTTTTTATTTTCAGGGAGGATAATTATGTTATATAAATTTAGCGAACTACGCACGAAAGAGGTAATACATATCGCAGATGGCGAAAGATTAGGTTTTGTATCAGATATCGAAATTGATGCAACAACAGGAAAAATAATCTCAATAAGTGTCCCTGGCTCTTACAGAGCTTTTGGATTTTTAGGAAAAGAACCCGACCGTGTTATAAATTGGAATAACATTAAAAAAATAGGCGATGACCTCGTAATGATAGACAGTAAAGAAGATTAGGTTTACATAACATTATTATGTAAACCTAATCTGAAAAATTATTTTTCTTAATAGAAGAGAGGGGGTTGCTTTTAACCGCGTCTCTCATTCGGTCGTTGCTTACATGGGTATAAATTTCTGTTGTAGATAATTGTTTGTGACCTAAAATTTCCTGAAGAACACGAATGTCTACACCGGATTCGTGCATAAGAGTTGCGGCGGTGTGCCGTAATTTATGTGTTGTATATTTATGTGGGTCAAGACCAATTTTTTTAACATATTTTTCAACAGTATATTGAACCATACGACGGCTTATACGAACTTCACGCTCTGAAAGAAATAGGGCGTTTCTGTCGCGTGGAGTGGGTTTCATTTCTTTTCGTATTTTCATATATTGTTCAACGGCGTCAAGACACGCTTCGTTAAGGTAGATTGTGCGTTCCTTGCCACCCTTACCAATTACAGTCAATTTATCTCCTTGTATATCGGTAATATCTATAGAAACAAGCTCCGCAAGACGCATTCCGCAATTTAAGAATAAAGTAAGTATACAATAATCGCGTTCCCTATTGCGACCGTCTACGCCCGCCAGAAGTGATACGCTGTCTTCAAGTGTAAAATGTTTAGGAAGCTGTTTGTTTATTTTTACAGACTCAAGCTCGGCAGTATGGTTTATATCAAGAAGCTTTGCCTTATTACATACATATTTATAAAAGGATTTCAGTGATGCAATTTTTCGTGCTCGGGCGGAAGAGCTGTTATGTCTGTCACGATTTAAAAAATTTATATACTCATAAATCAAATTCAAATCAACACGGGACAACAAATCAATATCAACATCGTTAATCTCAATTTTATCAAAAGATAAATCGGGATTAACCATATCAAATCTGATTTTAAGAAATCTGTAAAAGGTGCGAAGATCATAAAAATATTCGTTAGCGGTTTTAGGCGATTTACCTTGAATACCTTCTATATAAATCAAAAAAGACATAAGTGGTTCAGGAATGTCCTTCAAATCTCTCAAAATCACTCACCTCGCAATATATTTATATAATTTCCCCTCTACTATATTGCACAAAATTTTTATTTTGTGCAATAATGTTTATATAAAAATTATATACTCTTCTCTGTGACTGTTCAAGTCCATTTTGTTTAAGTTTGTGTAACATATGCTAATTTCTTCGGTTTGCCTACTTTTGAAATATTAGTCTATCACCAAAAATTTCTTTCAGTGTATTGTAAAAATTATTTTTTTGTTCACAGTTAGCGTCATAAATCATAATTCGGCTTGGTGTCTTTAAAATCAAAACGCTTATCAATATATCATCCTGCGTCGCATCATTGTCTGAAAATTCTCTATAGAACTCCTTTATACATTCTTCGGTAATATCTTGATTGTTTTCGTCAAAATATTTATAAACACCATACGGCTCAATAACAACATTTAATGTGTCACAGCCTGATGGTTCAGTTTCAACATAAAATTGTAGAAGCTTAATAAATTCTTCAATATCTTCTTCTATTCTTATATCACATAAAACTTTTTGTGAAAGCTCGTTTATTGCATGCTTATCACCATTTAAACCAAATCTTAAAAATCCGTCTAAATTTATATATTTAAACTCATTGGAAAATAATGTCAACTTATCTTCCGTTTTAACAAAAATATAGTCTTTGTTGTAAGGCTTCAAAATTTCTTTAATATCATCAAATAAATTTTTGTAATCAAAATCTTCGTATAGATAAGATATAAGCTTTTCGGTCAAAAATTTACATATTATATAAAATGCCACAATCTTCATCGTGGGTGTAAGAAATTTTTTCTTTATGAACAGTTGATTGTTTTTGTATTTTAATGCTCTTTTGATTTTGTAATTCAGATATAGTTGTTCCGTGCAAAAATCTGCCAATTCTTCAAGATTCTCTTTGGACCGCAAGACGACAAATTCGCCCAATGCATCACCTCCAATATTTATTAAAAGGACAGTATACTTCCGTAATCATATAAAGAATCACTTGAGAGCTCAATATACTTTATATGATTTTTAGTCAGAAATGAAAGTAATACTTCCCCCTCTTTTGTATCGGGGATTTTCCCGCACAATAAGAGAGTGTTCCCGTATATGCCCGTAGCACCGCCGATAAAACCATAATCAAACCCGTCAAGTCTTACATTAAGCCTTGGAATAAGTACTGATTTCAGCTTTTTGTTACCATTTATGGTATTATATATTCCAATATCCTCTGTAATAAATATATCTTTATCAATCGGACAAATACTGCATTTAGTATATCCTTGATTTACATGAATTATTGTCTTATTCTGTTTTTTATAAATTTCAAGTATTTTTTTGTCCGAAATTTTTGTATTGCAGATTACGAAATCGCCCAACCTAACTATATTATATGCACAGTTTTCGGGATAGGTGTTGCCGACTTTTGAATTTCCCTCCAATATCTCAATACGGTCAGTTAAAAGAGCTTTGTAATAATCGGACAGTCCGCATCCGCATACTGCGGTACAGTCATCAACAAAATGAATTTGCAGATCAGGATGCGTAGAAAGTGAAGAATCTACGCCTTTAGCAACAGTTGATAAATGCACATTACCGATTGTATTTAATTTCTCGAGCATACTGCTCGGCATTGTTTTATCCACAATAAAATTCATAGTATTTCCTTTCACAAAAACAAGATAAAGCCATAAGATATACAGACGAGTAAATGGCGCCGTCATTACTCTTTAAATAAATAAATCGGCTCGGGTTTTCCGAGCCGATTTTGAATGAATTATATTTCGTTTTTTGCAAAAACTATTCATATAATCATTTTATGAGGTGACTATATGCTCCAAACCGTGCCTTGTTCAAACAGTAACTGTATATATCAAAATGATGGATTATGTATGCTTGACACCGCGAAAGCACCGACAGAACCGAAAGACACATCAAATGGTTGTCTTTATTATTGCACTAACGAATATATTGCCCGAAAAAATCAGCTCAAAAATTCCAGAGCAAACGCCGAGAACAAAATAACACCATTTTTAAAACAATCCTCATCTATATCGAAGGACTCGTGATGAAGCGGGTTTGATATACCTTTAGCTTCGTTTCTGCATCCAAGCATAAAGAGAACCGAGGGTACTCGTTGTGTGAAATACGCAAAATCCTCACCCATCATCGTAGGAGCTCCGCCCAATATACAGTCGTATTCATCAAAATACTTTTTTGCAATCTGATATAGATTTTCCGATAAGTTTTTGTCATTTATAAGCGGTGGGAAAGATTCAAAAAACTCATATTCGCAGGATGCACCCCGTGATTTACATAACTCTTGTGCAACCTCTCCTATTCTTTTCTTTAAAAATTGTCTAATCGTATCGCTGTATGACCTCGCCGTTCCCGTTATAGTTGCTTCACTTGGAATAACATTCGGTGCAGTTCCGCTGTTTATTGTTGTGACAGAAATCAGTACATTATCAAGAGGATTGATTTCACGGCTTATTATTGTATTCAAATATGTAATAATTTGTGCAGAAATGTTGATTGGGTCAACGCACAGGTGTGGTTGTGCACCATGCCCTCCTTTTCCTTTTACAACAATTTTAAATGTATCCGGCGATGCATAGAGAGGACCGGGAGTTATTCTGATTTTTCCGCACTCAAGCCCGGGTTCAAGATGAAGTGCAAGGCAGGAATCAACAGACGGATTTTCAAGAACACCTTCATTTATCATAGGCAAAGCACCGCCGTCGCCTTCTTCTGCCGGTTGAAAAATCACCTTTACTGTGCCTGAAAAATCAGCTTTAAGCTCGTTTAATGTCTCACATACGCCAAGCATCATAGCGGTATGCCCATCATGCCCGCAGGCGTGCATAACGCCATTTTTTGTAGATATATAGTCTTTATCGGACTTTTCTGTTATAGGCAAGGCATCGATGTCTGCTCTGAATAATAATGTTTTGTTATTATATCCATTTCCCTCGCCCTTTATTATTGCAACAACACCTGTACCCGCCATCTTTGATGTGTAGCTTACACCAATTTCGTCAAGATAATTGCAGATAAAAGCCATTGTATTATATTCTTCAGAAGAAAGTTCGGGGTTTTTATGAAGATGTCGTCTTGTATTTATGATTTTTTCTTCTAATTTCAATACAATATCATTTAACATTTCATTTTTCATCTTTTTCACTCCTATGGAAATAATTATAAACATTTTTGGCAGAAAGCCTGTCCAAGGCAGAGGTTAACTCCTCGATGCTTGCAGATTTAATTCTGTCAATACTTAAAAATGTATTTAACAGTTTTTTTCTTTTTGCTGGACCAATACCCGGGATAGCTTCAAGAGTAGAATAAACAGATGTTTTTTCGTATCTTTTCCTGAAGGAAGTTATTGCAAAGCGGTGAACTTCCTCTTGCATTTCATACAAGAACTTAAATAAAACAGAATTTTGTCTTACACCATATTCCCGATGCTCGTCTGTCAAATCACGAGTTCTGTGTTTATCATCCTTAACAAGTCCGAATACGGGGATTTCTTCTCCAAGTGTTTCCATCAATAACCTTATGGCAGAAACATGACCCTTTCCGCCATCGAGCAAAATCAGGTCTGGCAGAGGTAAAAATTTCGCTTTATCAGGATTAAGCTCACCGTTGTTTATAGAATCCTGTTCAGCATAAGCATTGTTTATCCGTCTTGAAATAACCTCACGCATACTTTCGTAGTCATCAGCCCCATCTACGGTTTTAATATTAAATTTTCTGTAATCCGATTTAGACGCAATCGCATTTTTATATACCACACAGACGCCAATACTTGATGCCCCTGATATGTTTGAAATATCGTATGCTTCAATTCTGAACGGGATTTTTTTAAGCGTAAGTAGTGTTGCCAAATCCTTTAGCACAATATTTTGTTCTATTTGCTCCCTGTTTCGTTTAAAGATATACTGTTTTAAGGATTCCTCGGCATTGCTTCTTGCCATTTCAACAAGCTTTGCTTTTTCACCCCGGACAGGAATATTAAGCTTAATAGTATGGTTTGTCTTTTCTGACAGCCATTTTGCAATATCTTCTCTATCCTCTATTTCGCAAGATATAAGGATTTCTTTAGGAATATTTGTTGAGGTATAATAATATTGTTTGATAAACTCACAAAGAGTTTCGCCCTCAGTTGCATCGCTATCCTCAAAAACAAAGTATTCAGAGCCTTGGATTTTGCCGTCACGCATATATAAAATCTGAACACAGCACTCGGTTTCTCGTCTAAACGCTGCAACTATATCGCGATTATCCTCCTTGGTAAGCATTATTTTCTGCTTTTCTCCAAGTATTTTCAGACTTTCGATTTTATCCCGATACCTTGCCGCTTTCTCAAATTCAAGCGAATTTGACGCCTTTTGCATTTCTGTTTTTAAAACGGAGATTATCTCCTCGCTCTTTCCTTCTAAAACATCTGCAATATGTTCAAAAGCCTCTCGGTATTCTTTTTGAGAAATTTTTTCAGAGCAGGGTGCAGAGCATTGACCCATATGATAGTAAAGACAAGGTCTGCCCTTCCCTATATCACGCGGAAGCGAAAGGTTACAGCCTCTTACTTTAAAAATACTCCTGATTGTGTCAATCGCACTTTTAACCATAATTCCGCTCATATACGGGCCAAAATATTTTGCCCCGTCGCGAATAATTTTTCTTGTCATAAAAATGCGGGGATATTCCTCGTTCAAGGTAATTTTAATAAAGGGATAATGCTTGTCATCTTTTAAAAGTATATTGTATTTAGGACGATGTTTTTTTATAAGATTACATTCAAGTGCCAAAGCTTCTGTTTCAGTATCGGTCATTATATAATCAAAATTAGCAACATTCTCAACCATAGCTATGGTTTTGGGGCTATGGTTTTTTGAATTCATAAAATATTGACTTACACGATTTTTAAGCAGCTTACTCTTGCCGACATAAATAATGTCACCGTTTTTATTTTTCATAATATAAACACCAGGACACATCGGGAGATTTTTTATCTTATTTTTTATTTCATCCATAATAAAAATTCCTTAAAAAAGAGCACGCCGCATAACCATAATCGGCTGACGACCTGCTCTTTATAATCACAAAATATTAAAATGCACACTGATTTTACGCAAAGTTAGAGGAAATCAAGTCTGATAATTCTGCAACAGCAGTTTCTTCATCAGAGCCTTCAGCAATGATAGTGATGCTTACACCCTTTGTAATACCCAAGGACAAAACGCCAAGAAGACTTTTTGCATTTACTCTTCTGTTATCCTTCTCAACCCAGATATTAGATTTGTATTCATTTGCCTTTTGTATAAAAAAGGTTGCGGGTCTCGCATGAAGCCCAACTTGATTTTGAACAACAACTTCCTTCATAAACATACAAACCCTTCTCCTTTAACAAACAAATTGAATCATTCAGTCAATAAAAAATCACATTTTCTTATATATAATGATACTCGAAAAATAGAAATAAGTCAATACTTTTTTTCTGTTTTATATAAAAAAATATTTATTTTTTGTTCACATTATACAAAGGATGTGCAAGATAACAATAACTTGGTATAATTTTTGTTAATATTTATTTAATATATACAAAAAGTGTTTTCTGTTTTTATTTACTGTACGGGGCAAGCTCAAGCCTGATAAAATAACCTTTATCGTGACTGCATACAGGACATTTTTGCGGAACCTCCAGTCCTTCAAAAATATAACCGCAGTTTAAACACATCCATTTTGTTTTTATATCAGAAATAAATAGCTTGTTTGATGCAACAAGGTCTGCAAGTGTCCCAAATCTGTCACCGTGAACCTTTTCGATTTTTGCTATATTGTGAAACGCGGCGGCTATTTGAACAAATCCCTCTTCATTGGCTTTGTCACCAAATGCTTGGTACACATTATCGTGTTCTTCGTATTCATTGTGTTGCCCCGAGCGTAAAAGCTTTTCAACATTATCGTAATTATCAATTGGATATGTTCCCTCTATTGCGATGTTTTCGCCCGAGAATTCCTTTAAATAATCATAAAACACCTTGGCGTGTGCCCGCTCCTGTTCTGCTGTGAACTTAAAAACAGCTTCAACTACATAGAGGTTATTCTTCTTTGCAACACTTGCTGCAAAGGTGTATCTGTTTCTTGCCTGGCTTTCGCCTGCAAATGCTTTAAGCAGATTTGTTTTGGTACAGCTCTCTGAAAATGAAATACTCATACTATATCTCCAATCCGCCGAGAAATTCGGCAATTTATTTAGATTATAGTATGGATAAATTATGTAAAAATATTCAAAAAAGAAGGATTGTTATTTTCTTTTGTTTTTATTTATAATTATTTCATCAATTTTCAATTCTCTGTATTCATCCTCTGATTCAATACATTTACCGCAATTATCACATTTTTTAAATGGGTTCAAATCACAATAATCACATTCCCCGCATTCGTCGCATATTTTGTTGTCCTGTAAAATACACATTTTAGCCATTTAGAGTTCCTCCGCTAATGCTTTCTACTGCTTTTAAAATTCCGATTTTAGATGCATCGTACACAACTCCGCCTTGCATATATGCTATATATGGCTCGCATATCGGTGCATCGGCAGAAAGCTCGATAGACGCACCTTGAACAAATGCCCCCGCTGCCATAATAACGGGGTCTTCATAGCCGGGCATATCCCACGGCTCGGGTGTTACATAGCTATCTATCGCAGAGCCTTGTTGTATTGCCTGACAGAATTTTATTACATTTTCGGGCGTGCGTAGCTTTATTGCCTGAATTATATCACTTCTCTCTGCGTGGGGCGTCGGGCAAACTTCAAAGCCAAGCTCTGAGAAGATTTCTGCACACAGCATTGCAGTTTTCATGCTCTGTGATACGATATGGGGTGCCATAAAAAAACCCTGATACATATTACGGTTAAAGCCAAGGCTTGCACCCGTGTGTCTGCCAAGCCCGGGTGCGGTCAGTCGGTAAGAGATTTTTTCAACAAGGTCAGCCCTTCCTGCTATGTAACCACCGCTCAATGCAAGGCTTCCTCCTGCATTTTTTATAAGAGAGCCTACTATTATATCTGCACCAACCTCTGTCGGCTCTTTTTCTTCAACAAATTCGCCATAACAGTTGTCCACCATACAAACAGTGTCGGGACTTACTGATTT
This sequence comes from Clostridia bacterium, assembly GCA_045576835.1. Lineage (GTDB taxonomy): Bacteria > Bacillota > Clostridia > Monoglobales > Monoglobaceae > UMGS1820. Next base: position 88,095 of record JAZNHF010000019.1, on the reverse strand, counting down.
TATCGTCTCTATAATTTTACCGATAGCAGCAACGGTTAGAGAATCTCTCCAATCATATCCTCTGGAGCGTTGAATTAACGCAAGTTTAATTTTTTCGCTCTTAAAGGTAGACATAATTTTGTTATAGTCAACCTCGCCGTTGGGTAAAAGGTCAATTTGCCGATATCCAACATCAAAATCCTTAAGAGAACCGCAATCTCCTTCACCTCTTATACCTATTACCTCTTCGAGTGTGTCGTATGGTGCACCTACAACAGATGCCATTATATCGCCAGGCCTCAAAATTCCATACAGACAGCTTGCAATGGCTTGTGTGCCGCTTATTATATTATGACGAACAATCGCATCCTCTGCTCCAAAAACATCGGCATAAACTCTGTCGAGAGTATCCCGTCCCATATCATCATAGCCATAACCTGATGTTTCGCCGAAATGTGCATATGAGATTTTATTTTTCTGAAATGCAGACAACACCTTTAATTGATTATGTTCAGCAATTTTTTCAACCCTTTCAAAATAAGGCTTCAATCTTTCTTCCGCCTTTTCCATACAGTCAAGAGTTTTGTTGCTTATACCAAAATTCTCCAATATAAATTCTTTAGTTATCTTCTTCAAAATAAATCCTCCGTTATATATTTAATGCGTTTAATATCAGACTGCTTCCGCTTTTGATATCTTCTGTGTTCAAAAGCTCGCAACCGCTTCCTAAATAAGCTACGGGAACAGCGAATGCCCCAACCGTTGCCCCTTTTCCCGTTATTCCAAGAAGTTCAGGAAAATTACTTTGCTTACCGATATAGACCTGATGCGATATACCGCTATCCTTTGCTGTATTTTCAATAAAATCAATAAGTGATTTATCAATAACAGCATTTCCGTCTTTGTAGACAATGCCGCAACCGTTTGAAGTTTTAAAATCTTCGGTCTCTTTTACACAATAAACAAGATAAATAATATCCGGACAGAGCTTTTTTATAATTGCTTTTGCAGAGTTTTCATTAAATGATACTGTAAAGTATATGTCGTTTACAGAAGATTTTACTTGATTAAACGATTTTTTTGCGATTTCAAAGGGAATTAAGCCTGAAAGATTTATTCCGTAAAGTTTATAATCTTTACATCTATAGCTCGACTTTATATTGCAAAAATCGCCAATTTTCACTATATTTTTATCCCAAAGCTCTATAAAATATTTGCTTTTTTCTTCTTCCTTTGTTTCTCTTATTATCCCAACCGAAGAACCGCTTATAAATACCTCTTCATCTTTAAGCGATGATAGCTCTGTGCTGCCGCACAACTCAAATTCAGCTTTGTTTTCTTTTACACCTGATATACATAGCTTTAATTGGTTTACAATCGTTAAAAGCATTATTTTTCTTCCGTTTCCTTGTTTGTAAAAAATAATGTTTCCTGCGTCGTCAGCATAGCTTTCTGCATCGAGCACAGAAACAGATTTTTTTATTTCATCTAAAGCTTTGCTCTCTTGTTCCTCCATTATCGCCTTATAGACTAATTCCATAGCTTTCCCTCCGTTAAAATATCACAAATTATGTTATATGCTGACTCAATATCATTTTTTTCCATAATTTCTGTTTTTGTGTTTATATATTTGGTTGGAATTCCAATCCCGAAAGACGGAACATCTGCACATACGGATTTAAATGCAGCCAAATCTCCTTTTTTGGTGATTGCTCTCTGGTACCCGATATTTTTTAATTCAAGATAATCAATAAGTTTTCCGATTAAAGCTGTTGATTTATTTGTATCTCTCGCAACACTCTCGAGCACTGCACCTTTGTTGATTATTATATTTTTATCAATGTCTTGGCTGATTGAATCGATGGTTATAATACAATCTGTGTCTTTTAGAGTGTTATAAAGCGTAATACAGCCTCTTGAGCTTACCTCCTTCTGCACCGTAAATAAACAGATATAATTATATTTATCACATTCAAGCTCGTTTAAAAGCTTTGTCAGTAAAAAACAACCAACTCTTGGACCGAGAGCCTTTCCGCATATACTGTTTTCGCCGAAATCCGAAAAGCGTGTGTCAAAACAACAGTAATCTCCAACCTCGACAAATTTTTGTGCGTCTTGCTTGTCTCTTGCACCTATATCGATAAACAAATCGCTTATTTTTATTGGTTTTTCGCGTTCCTCTTTTGTGGTAAGATGAATTGCTTTTAATGATATTATACCAGTTACACCGCCTATTTTAACGCGGTTAGATATTATATCAATAGGTTTAATATCTCCGATTGTATCAAATTTCAGATATCCGTCATCTGTTATGTCTGTTATTATAAATCCAACCTCGTCCATATGTGCAGAGATAACAATAGTTGGATAAGCGTTGTTTATTATTTTTTTTGCAATCAGATTACCCATTTTATCCTCGGTTATTTCGGTTGAAGAATTTATTATTTCTGCTGAAATAAGTTCTTTTATCCGAGCCTCGTTTCCCGATACACCGAAAGCTTCCGATAATTTTTTAAGCAATCGTTATCCCTCCTTTTATGACAGCACAGATAAGCTCTGAAACTGCATCAACATCTTTTATATCAAGAGTTTCTACATTTGTGTGCATATATTTAAGCGGTATAGAAATCAAGGTTGACGGAATTCCGCTGTCACTGATTTGTATTGCCCATGCATCAGTACCGCTTGGACCTGGTGCTACCTCTATATCATACGGAACAGAGATGTTTTTTGCAAGCTCAATCAGTTGTTTTGTATAATCATAGTGAAAATTAGGCCCTCTGCAGATTACCGCACCTGAACCGAGCGGAAAAACGCCAACCTCATCTTTTGTGTCGGGGGTGCTTCCGTGCGTTACATCAACCACAATCGCAAAATCGGCAGACAGATTTTTTATTCCTGTGTATACGCCGTGAAGTCCAAGCTCCTCTTCCACGGAAAAAAGGACGCAGATATTATATTTTAAATCTTTTTTATTAAGTCGGTGAAGAGTCTCAAGTATAGACGCTACGCCTGCACGATTATCCATGGCAGAACCTGACGCAGCAGTACCTGTAAGCATCGAAAAGCCTGAGTCAAAAACAACAAAATCCCCCGCGTTAACAAGAGCTTTAAGCTCGTTTTCAGAAAGAGCGGTATCTATTCGCAAGTCTTCTGTTTTAGGGTTTTTGTCACTTTCACCTTTGACAGTAAAAACAACTCCGTCTAATATCCTTTTGCCAAGTATTTTTACGGATAGTGACGGCAAAACCCTCTCGTCAACACCGCCGACGGCGGTAAATTTTACAAACCCATTTTCATCTATGCCCGTTACCATAAGACCAATCTGGTCCATATGGGCTTCAAGAAGTATCGTCTTTGCATCACTGCTACGGGCAAATATTTTTCCGACAACATTTCCGCACATATCGATCGATACTGTGTCGCAATACTCGTCGAGTTTGTCTGTAAGGCATTTTGCAATCTCTTCCTCGCGTGAGCTTATACCTTTAACTGTTATCAGCTCTTGTAATAAATCAGTTATTGACTTGATATTAAGTTTATCCAATGTATAGTTACTGTTTATCATATATTTCACCCTTGCCAAAATTGCTTGTTTTTTCAGTATAACACAAAGATAAAAAAATTACAACGCATCTGTTCTTTTTATTTTTTATTTTAAATATAAATTAGAATATAAACAAGCCAAAGGAGAAATGATGAAATGAACAAAAGAGCTAAAAAAAGATATTTTGAAAGGTTTTATTTTTATCTCGTAACAAACAAAATAAAATATGTATTGGTTGTGCTGTGCATATTTGCGGGAATTGTTACGGGTGCAATTTTAAGTTCTGTTTCTGTAAAAGAGAACCCTGATAATAACACAATGCTTAGCTTTATTTCTGCGTTCAACCTTCAAGGAACAGAGTTTGGAGAGGTGTTTAAGACATCGATTTTGTCTAATTTCAGAATAATTTTTTTTATCTGGTTGTCAGGTTTTTTTATATGGCTTTTGCCTCTTAATTTTGCCGAGATTATTTTCAAGGGCTTCGGAATCGGATACACCGTTTCGTACCTGTCATCTATTGGCGGAATAAAGGGTTTTTTCCTGGCATTTGTTTCACTTTTTCTTCAAAATCTTGTATGGCTTCCGTGTATAATTGTGTTTTCTGTTCTACAGATAAATCGCGGACTTTTAAACCAAAGATTAAGAGGCTCTGCGTCTCAATATAAGCAGAGAAAAAAATCACTTATAAAAAGCCTGCTTCAGCTTGGAATAATAATTGTTGTTGCTCTTCTTTGCAGTTTAATTGAGGGATATTTTGTACCTGTTATGATTAAGCCCTTCTGTCTTTTTGCCGACTTTTTTACAACAATTTGAAGAAATTTGAAATTTCCCCTTGTCAAATCCCGCAGTATTATGTAAAATATATTCTGTATGATAAATTATTTTAAGGGGGGGAGAGCTTTGAATTCTGTTGTAAATGAATATTTCGATTACATAGACAAGAACGCATCAAAAAATACAATAGAGTCATATAAGCGTGATATTAAAGGCTTTATAGGCTATTTAACCGAAATGAAAATAAGCTCGGTGGAAAACGCGGGTTCTACTGTTATTTTGAATTATTTACTTCTTGTTCAACAACAAGGAAAATCTGCCTCTACTGCCTCAAGAATTTTATCTTCACTTCGCTCGCTTTATAAATTTCTATACAGAACCAAGCGTATTGAAGACGACCCGACTGCTGATATGCATGGCTTTAAGCGGGAAAAAAAGCCGCCTATGAGCCTGTCTAATCTTCAGGTTGACCTTCTTCTTGATATGCCTGATTGTAAAAATATTAAGGGATACAGAGACAAGGCTATGCTCGAAATAATGTACGCAACGGGTATGAGAGCTTCGAGCCTTATAAATATTTGCATAAGCGATATAAATCTTAAAATTGGGTATATATATTGTCGTGATAATGGCAAAGAACGACTTATTCCCATATACGCCTATGCACGAGACTGCGTTCAGGAATATCTGGAAAAAAGAAAACAAATTCCAAACTCTGAAAAAACGGACATATTGTTTTTGAACCTTAACGGAAAACCCTTGTCAAGGCAAGGATTGTGGAAAATTATAAAATCCTATCAAAGGCAATCGGGCCTGCCCGTTGAAATTACACCTCACACTCTCCGCCATTCGTTCGCAATTCATTTGCTTGAAAACGGAGCGGACCTTAAATCTGTTCAGGAAATGCTCGGTCACAGTGATATTTCCTCTACACAAGTGTATGAGCAGGCAGTAAAAAACAAATTATCAGAGGTATATGCTAATTCTCATCCCCGTTCGGGGCATCATAAATAATACAAAAGAAACGACGAAAGGATTGATTTTATGAAGGTACTTGTTATTGGAAGCGGTGGCAGAGAGCATACAATTATATGGAAGCTTAAGCAAAGTGATAAAGTTTCTAAAATTTTCTGTGCACCAGGAAACGGCGGAATTTCACAAATTGCAGAATGTGTGCCGATTAAGGTTATGGATTTTGAGGCATTAACTGCGTTTGCAAAGGAAAATAAGATTGATATGACGGTTGTCGCCCCCGACGACCCGCTTGCGGCAGGTGCGGTTGACGCGTTTGAAGAGGCGGGGCTTCGTGCCTTTGGTCCGAGCAAGGCCGCTGCCATAATTGAGGGCAGTAAGGCGTTTTCAAAGAACCTTATGAAAAAGTATAATATTCCGACTGCTGATTATGAGGTCTTTGACAACAGCTCGGATGCGATTGAATATGTAAAGAACCAAAATAAATTTCCTGTTGTAGTCAAGGCAGACGGTCTTGCTCTCGGCAAGGGTGTAATTATTGCCGAGGACTTTGATTGTGCAGAAACTGCTATACACGAAATTATGGACGATAAGGTTTTCGGTTCTGCGGGCGGAAAGGTTGTGATCGAAGAATTCCTTACGGGACCTGAAATATCCGTTCTTGCATTTACTGACGGAAAAACTCTCAAGCCAATGATTTCGGCACAAGATCATAAAAGAGCCTACGATAATGACAAAGGTCTTAATACGGGCGGTATGGGTACATTTTCGCCGAGCAGAATTTATACCCCTGAGCTCGAGCATGAATGTATGGAAAAAATATTTATCCCTACAATGAATGCGATGAATGCTGAAAACAGAAAATTTAAGGGTGTATTATATTTTGGTTTAATGAAAACTCCTGACGGGGTAAAGGTTATAGAATATAACTGCCGCTTTGGCGACCCTGAAACTCAGGTTGTTCTTCCGAGACTGAAAACTGATTTATATGAAATTTTCGATGCCATAATTGAAGAGCGTCTCGATGAAATCGAGATAGAGTGGGATAACGGCGCGGCGGTTTGTGTCGTTCTTGCATCGGGTGGCTATCCTCAAAAATACACAACAGGATACGAAATAGATGGACTTCATCAGGCGGAAAGTCTTGGTGCCCTCCTCTTCCATGCGGGCACAAAGCTTGAAAACGGTAAAATTCTTACCTCGGGCGGAAGAGTTTTAGGTGTAACCGCGGTTGGTGACAACCTTGATGATGCGATAAAAAAAGCCTATCATTGTCTCAAACCGATTTCGTTTAAGGATATGCATTACAGAACGGATATTGGTATAAAAAAGCAATAATTCTTTATTTTTTGCGACAATCTTTGTGTATCACCGAGATTGTCGCTTTCTTTCTGCATAAAAATCCAAAAAATACTTGATATTTCTTGAGTTTTGTTGTATAATTATTTGATATGATTTCGAGGATTTCGTTGTCATAAAATTATATGATATTCAGACTTCAGATTAGATATAAAGGATTGATAATTGTATGAGAAAATTAAACTATATTCTTCCGCTTTTACCGCTTAGAGGGATTACCGTATTTCCCGGGATGGTTCTTCATTTTGATGTTGGCCGTCCGCAATCAATAGGTGCGGTTAAGCAGGCAATGAATGAGGACAAGCTCATTTTTTTGTGTTACCAGACGGATATTGAGGTTGAAGACCCTGATTTGGAAGACCTTGCAGAGGTTGGTACGATTGCGGAAATTCATCAGATTTTGAATCTGCCTGACGGAAATATAAGAATTCTTGTCGAGGGTATGACAAGGGGCAGAATTACAAAATATAATCAAGTTGAGAATTATGTTGAGGTTAATGTCTCCCGTCTTGACGATGTGTATGACGATGACGAAACCTCTGTTCAGGTTCTGATGCGAAGGACAATTCATCTCGTTGAGGAATTTATGGACCTTTATGACCGGCTTTCGCCCGAGGCTCTGTCCTCACTATTAGCAGTTGATGACCCTGGTGAGCTCTCGGATGTTGTTATGGCAAACTTTCCTATAAAGCCACAGGCGAAGCAGTCTATTTTAAATGAGCTCAATGTTAAAACCCGTCTTGAAAAGCTTATTTCGGTTTTGACAAACGAGATTGATATTCTCTCTCTTGAAAAGTCCATAATGTCAAAGGTTCAAAAAAATATGGACGCAAATCAACGCGAGTATTTACTTCGTGAAAAGCTTAAGGTTATCCATGCCGAGCTTGGCGAGGACAGTGAAGCATCTGCTGATATAAAAAAATACAACGAACAGCTCAAGGGCAGAGCTCTTCCTCATGAGGTATCAGAGAAGCTCAATGAGGAATTTGACCGTCTTTCGCGTACAAATCCAAACTCTCAGGAATACGGTGTTATACAGAACTACATAGAAACGGTTATTGCTCTCCCCTGGGGTGAAAAGACGGATGATTGTTTAGATATAAAGAATGCGGACAAGATACTAAACAGAGACCATTTCGGGCTTAAATCCGTTAAAGAACGCATTCTTGAATATATTGCGGTTCGTTCTATCGGCGGGAACCCGAAAAACAATATACTTTGTCTTGTAGGTCCTCCGGGAACGGGCAAAACCTCTATTGCACACTCACTCGCAGAAGCACTCGGCAGAAAATATGTTCGGATAAGCCTTGGCGGTATCAGAAATGAGTCTGAAATCCGCGGGCACAGGAAAACATATGTCGGTGCAATGCCCGGGCGTATAATTGAGGGACTTAAAAAATGTAAGAGTTCTAATCCTCTTATGTTGTTTGACGAGATAGATAAGATGTCACACGATTTGACTGGGGACCCCGCCTCTGCAATGCTTGAGGTTTTAGACCCCGAACAAAACAAGAGCTTTCGCGACCACTTTGTTGAGCTTCCTTTTGATTTATCAGAGGTTTTGTTTATTACAACAGCAAATTCGCTTGAAACGATACCAAAGCCGCTGCTTGACAGAATGGATATTATTGAGGTTGAGGGTTATACACCGTATGAAAAAGCTTGTATTGCGAAGAGCTTCCTTTTGCCAAAGCAGAGAAAGCTTCACGGGCTTAAAGCTAATCAACTTAAATTTACATCATCCTCTTATGACGCCTTGATTGACGGATATACGCGGGAATCGGGTGTACGAGAGCTTGAGAGAAAGATTGCTTCGGTTTGCAGAAAGTCTGCGGTTAAAATTACCGAGAACCCGACGGGCACTGTCTCTGTAACAAAAAATAACTTAAAGGATTTTCTCGGCAATCCCCCGTATGGCACAGACAAGGCAGACCTTAGTGATAAAATCGGGGTTGCGTGCGGACTTGCTTGGACATCGGTTGGCGGTGACACTCTCTGCGTAGAGGTAAACACAATGCAAGGAAGCGGAAAGCTTGAAATTACAGGCAATCTCGGTGATGTTATGCAGGAGTCTGCAAAGACTGCATTTAGCTATGTAAGGGCGAACTCCTTTAAGCTTGGAATTAAAACTGATTTTTATAAAAATACTGATATTCACATTCATGTTCCTGAGGGTGCAACGCCTAAAGACGGACCGTCGGCGGGAATAACAATCACAACCGCTATTATATCCGCCCTGACAGGGCGGGCTGTTCGGCACGATGTTGCAATGACGGGCGAGATTACTCTGCGAGGTAGAGTTTTGCCGATAGGCGGACTTAAGGAAAAAACGCTTGCTGCATATAGAGCGGGGATTAAAACCATTATTATCCCTAAGAAAAACAATCCTGATTTTGACGAGCTTCCTGATGTTGTAAAACAAAATATAAGCTTTGTTTTTGCGGATAATATGGACGAGATTTACAGAGTTGCTCTTCTGCCAACCGATAATCCCAAGGCGTCTGCCCACAAACAGAAAATGAGCTTTATCGAAGCGGGAACAGACAACAATGAGCATAATATTTGTCGAACCAATGTTAATTAAATGGTGATGAAATATGGAATTTATTGATGCAAAATTTCTTACAACTGCAGTAAAGCCTGAACAATACCCTGACACATTTGTGCCTGAAATTGCGTTTGTCGGACGCTCTAATGTTGGTAAATCCTCACTTATAAACTGTCTCACAAACCGAAATAAGCTTGCAAGGACAAGCAGTTCTCCCGGCAAAACTGCAACGATTAACTTTTATGATATTGCAGGGAAATATCGTTTGGTTGACCTGCCGGGCTATGGTTATGCAAAGGTATCCAAGGCAGAGCAAGAGCGTTGGACCAGAATGATTGAGCGGTACCTCACAGACAGATATAATCTTGTTCAGGTAATTCAGCTTGTTGATGCAAGGCACAAACCGAGTGCTGACGATGTTACAATGATTGAATGGATTCGTCAGATTGGTTATAAACCCATTATAATTGCAACCAAGCTTGACAAGCTAAAAAAATCACAAATTGAAGCAAATCTTACAGAGATTTATACAACTCTTCAGCTTGATGATAACTCTATCCTCTTCCCCTTTTCCTCAGAGACCAAAGAGGGCAGAGACGAAATTCTTGATTTTATAGAGGATATGTGTAGTAAATTTGGTGAAAAATAAATACTTAAAGGAGTTTTTTATATGATAAACAAGCCAAGAGGCACCGAGGACATTTTGCCCTCTGACAGTCCTATCTGGAGAAAGATAGAACAGACTGCACACGAGGTATGTAAATGCTTTGGCTTTAAAGAAATCAGAACCCCCGTTTTTGAAGATACGGCTCTTTTTCAGCGTGGTGTAGGCGACACAACAGATGTTGTTCAAAAGGAAATGTATACCTTTGAGGATAAGGGCGGCAGAAGCATTACACTCAGACCCGAAGGTACTGCGTCGCTTGCGAGAAGCTTTATTGAAAATTCGCTTTATGCAAACCCGCAGCCAACAAAGCTATACTATCTTATTTCCTGCTATCGTTATGAAAAGCCACAGTCGGGAAGACTTCGTGAATTTCATCAATTTGGTGTAGAATGCTTTGGCGGAACATCTGATGCAACCGACGCCGAGATAATTACGCTTGCACTTTCGTTTTTTGAAAGGCTCGGAATTAAAAATCTCAAGCTTAACATTAACAGTATTGGTTGTCCCGAGTGTAAAGCAGAATATAACAAAAAGCTTAAACAATACTTCTCCAATTATAAAGAAGAGCTTTGCGATACCTGCAGAACAAGACTTGAGAAAAATCCAATGCGTATAATAGATTGCAAATCCGATATATGCTCTGAAATTGCCAAAAACGCACCTAAGATGATAGATAATCTTTGCGATGATTGCAAGGTGCATTTTGAAAAGACTACCAAATATATGGAATCGCTTGGCATTGATTATATCGTAAATCCTGATATCGTTCGCGGACTTGACTATTACACAAGAACTGTATTTGAGATTACCTCTGATGCACTCGGGGCACAGTCTACCGTATGTGGCGGCGGCCGATACAACGGACTTGTTGAAGAGCTTGGCGGTAAACCAACCGAGGGTATTGGCTTTGCGGTCGGACTTGAACGGTTGATTATGATTATGAAATCGCAGGGCTTGTGCGATGAAGGTCAAGATTTTCCCGATATTTTTATTGCATCAATCGGCGATATTGCAGATATTACAACGCAAAAATTAGTATATGATTTAAGACAAGCAGGCTTTGTTGCAGAAAGAGATTTATGTGACAGAAGCGTAAAGGCACAAATGAAATTCGCAAATAAGCTTGGTGCGAGATATTGCATTGTGCTCGGCGATAATGAAATTAAAAACAACAGTGCGGAAATTAAAAATATGGAAACAGGTGAGACCTTATCCGTCTCTGTTGATGCAGACAGTATAGGTAATATTATTTCTAAATAGTTTAAGGGAGAGAAATGTTATGGAATTTGAAACAATGACAGGTCTAAAAAGAACCCACAGATGCGGTGAACTTTCTAAAGAAAACAATGGTCAGACTGTTGTTCTGTGCGGTTGGGTGGCAAGAAATCGTAAGCTTGGCGGTCTTGACTTTGTTACTCTGCGTGACAGAAGCGGAATTATTCAGCTTTCTTTTAATGACGAAACAGACTCTGCAGTTTTTGAAAAGGCAACAGGACTTAAGAGCGAATATGTAATTGCTGTAAAGGGCGAGGTTGCACTTCGTACAGAAAAAAACATTAACCCTGATATGGCAACGGGCGAGATTGAGGTTCTTGTTTCAGAGCTTCGTGTGCTCAATGGTGCAGAAACACCTCCTTTTTATATTGAAGAGGGGATTGACACAAACGATGCACTCCGCTTGACATACAGATATCTTGATATAAGACGGCCCGATATGCAACGGAATTTGATGCTTCGTCATAAGGTTGCTAAAATCGCCCGTGATTATTTTGATGAAAACGGATTTTTAGAGGTTGAGACACCAATGCTTACAAAGAGTACCCCTGAGGGTGCAAGAGACTACCTTGTGCCGAGCCGTGTTCACCCTGGAAATTTCTATGCTCTTCCTCAATCTCCGCAGATATACAAGCAATTACTTATGCTTGGCGGATACGACAGATATTTTCAGATTGTAAAATGCTTCCGCGACGAGGATTTAAGAGCGGACAGACAACCTGAGTTCACTCAAATGGATATGGAGCTTTCATTTGTAGATATTGATACAATAATCGAAATTAACGAAGGCTTTTTAAAGAGGGTTTTCAAAGAAGCATTGAATATTGATGTTAAGACCCCTTTCCTCCGCCTGCCTTATCGTGAAGCGATGGAGAGATTTGGCTCTGACAAACCCGATATGAGATTTGGGATGGAATTTGTAAACATTTCCGAAGAGGTTAAGAACTGCGATTTCAAGGTGTTTACAGATGCGGTTTCAAACGGCGGAAGTGTTCGTTGTATTGTCGCAAAGAACCTCGGCGAGAAGCTCACCCGCAAAACTCTCGATTCGCTTGCAGAGTATGTAAAGACCTATCGTGCAAAGGGTATGGCGTGGATAGTTGTTGAAGAGGGCAATCTCCGCTCACAAATTACGAAATTCTTAAGCGAGGATACTGTCAATGCAATCCTTGAAAAAACAGACGCACAGGTTGGCGACGGAATTCTGATTATTGCGGATAAGGATTCTGTTGTGTATGATGCACTCGGCAATCTTCGGCTTGAGGTTGCCCGCCGCTTTGACCTTATTGATAAAAGCAAGTTCAACTTCCTCTGGGTTACCGAGTTCCCTCTTCTTGAGTACTCTGAAGAAGAGGACAGATATGTTGCAAAGCACCATCCTTTTACCCATCCGTTTGATGAGGATATAGATTTACTCGAAACAAATCCAGGTGAGGTCAGAGCAAAAGCTTATGATATTATTTTAAACGGTACGGAAATCGGCGGCGGCAGCTTGAGAATATTCAATGCAGAGCTTCAAGAGAAAATGTTCAAGGCACTCGGCTTCAGTCATGATGAAGCGTGGGAGAGATTTGGCTTCCTGATGGAAGCATTCAAGTACGGCACACCTCCGCACGGCGGACTTGCGTACGGTCTTGACAGACTTGTTATGATTATGGCAGGCTGTGATACAATAAGAGATGTTATAGCCTTCCCAAAGGTTCAGAACGCATCAGAGCTTATGATGCATTCACCCGATACGGTAGATGACAAACAGCTTAAAGAGCTTTGTATTTCAGTTATAAATTCCGAAGAAAAGTAATGTATTGAGAGGTAAAACACAATGACAAATGTTTATGATATTTTAAAAGCAAGAGGGCTTATTGCTCAAACCACACACGAAGATGAGATAAGAAAAATTCTCGGCGAGAAAAAGGTTACCTTCTATATCGGTTTCGACCCTACAGCAGACAGTCTGCATATAGGACACTTTATGCAGCTTATTGTTATGAAGCATATGCAAAACGCGGGACACCGCCCAATTATTCTCTTAGGCGGCGGTACAACTATGGTTGGCGACCCAACAGGAAAAACGGATATGCGTCCTATGATAACTCAGGATATAATCCAGAAGAATGCAGATAATTTTAAGGTACAGATGTCAAAATTCATTGATTTTGAAGATGGCAAGGCTATTATGGTAAATAATGCCGACTGGCTTTTAAGCTTAAATTATGTTGATTTTCTGCGTGAGATTGGTGTTCATTTCTCTGTAAACAGAATGCTCTCGGCAGAATGCTTTAAAACCCGTATGGAAAAGGGTCTCACATTCCTTGAATTTAACTATATGCTTATGCAGGGCTATGATTTTTATAAGCTAAACAAGGATTATGATTGCTTGATGGAATTTGGCGGTGATGACCAATGGGCGAATATTCTTGGCGGAATTGAGCTTATACGCCGCAAGGAGGGTAAACAGGCATACGGTATGACCTTTACTCTTCTTACAACATCGGAGGGTAAAAAAATGGGTAAAACCGAGAAGGGTGCACTCTGGCTTGACCCCGAAAAGGTTTCACCATACGATTTTTATCAATATTGGAGAAATGTTGACGACAAAGATGTAATTCGTCTATTAAAGCTTGTAACCTTCCTCCCTCTTGAACAAATTGCGGAATACGAAAAGTTAGAGGGTCAGGAGCTTAACAGGGTAAAGTGCATACTTGCGTACGAGGTTACAAAAATGGTTCACGGTGAGGACGAGGCAAGGCGTGCCAACGATGCGGCTATGGCAATTTTCAGCAACGGAAACGATACCAGCAATATGCCGTCGGCTGAAATTTCTGCGGCTGAAATCGGTGACGGAATAAATGTCCTTGACTTGCTCTCTTTGGTTAATCTTGTTCCGTCAAAGAGTGAGGCTCGCAGACTTGTTCAGCAAAACGGGTTAATGATTAACGGTGAAAAGGTTACTGCAACCGACACAGCTATTGATATCTCCTTCTTTAACGATGGGGAATTGATAATAAAAAAGGGTAAAAAGACATTTTTAAAGCTTATTTTGAAGTATTTTTAGCAAAAATTGTGAAATTTTGTAGAAAGTGCAAAAAAAAATATATCAAATTATTTACTCATTTCATAAAAGAAACACTTGCAAAATTCCGAAAAAAATAGTATTATATATATGTACCACAAATAACTAACACTCTTTTTTTCATTTCATCCGTGTATAATATGTGTTATATACGGAAATCCTGCCCGAGAAACTCGGGCTCTTTTTTTTTGCACAAAAAAGGTCGCCCTTTGGGCGACCTTAACTATTGTGTTTCTTATGCCTTGCCGATAGAACCAAAGAGCTCCATCTTTTCTTTTACGATTGTTTTAATTGCTTCAACACCAGGTGCGAGAAGCTTTCTCGGGTCAAAGCCTTTACCTTGTAAATCCTTGCCCTCTTCTATATACTTTCTTGTAGCTTCCTGGAAATAAAGCTGACATTCTGTATTTACATTGATTTTAGCAACACCAAGTGATATAGCCTTCTTAATCATATCAGCAGGAATTCCTGTTCCACCGTGAAGAACAAGCGGAAGGTCGCCGATTAGCTTTTTAATTTCTGCAAGAGCATTGAAATCAAGACCTGCCCAATTTTCAGGGTACTTACCATGAATATTACCAATACCTGCAGCGAGAAAATCAACACCAAGGTCTGCAATTTTTTTACATTCGTTGGGGTCAGCAATTTCGCCAGCGCCAATAACACCATCTTCTTCTCCGCCAATAGAACCAACCTCTGCTTCTATTGATAAGCCAAGATTGTGTGCAACATGAACAAGCTCGGTTGTTTTCTCAATGTTTTCTTCAATCGGGAAATGTGAGCCGTCAAACATAATTGAAGAGAAACCTGCCTTTATGCATTTATAACATCCTTCATATGTTCCGTGGTCAAGATGGATTGCAACAGGAACAGTAATTCCTAAATTTTCAATCATAGCCTTAACCATGGCGGTAACAGTGCTGAAGCCTGTCATATATTTTCCTGCACCCTCTGAAACACCAAGTATTACAGGTGAGTTGTTCTCCTGTGCAGTTTGAAGGATAGCTTTTGTCCACTCAAGGTTGTTAATATTGAACTGACCTACCGCATAATGTCCTTCAACGGCTTTTTTTAACATATCTGTTGCTGAAACTAACATTTGTTTGCCTCCATTTATATAATAATTATTTTTTTAGTAATTTAATCAAGAAATATCTCGGTTAAGCCTTTTATTTTTTTAACATCCTCAAATGATAAGATTTCAAAAAAAAGCTCATCATCACATATTGAACAAGAGAGTCTTATCCCGTTTTCCTCAATCTGAAGTTGAATAAGGGGGTCGTTGCAGCTGCAATGAATCATTCCGCATTGTGACAACTCTTCTAAATGTCTCACAAGGTCAAAAAGTTGTTCAGAATCTATTGCAGAGATTGGAAATATATCATATTCTGTTTCGCTATTATCGCAAGGAACAAGGTAAAATGCATCATTTATAGCGTCTTTAACCTTATCTGCATTTCCTATAACAAAAATGACATCCTCGGTCTGCATACATTTGAATTCTTTTAAAGATGTTTGCCAAAACTCGTTTACAGCTATCGTGTAGGTGTGTCCGCTTCCGCATTCTATACAAGGGAGATTGAATTTATATTTAGACCTGTCTGTTTTTTTTAGTGATGCAATCGTCTTTCTGCAGCTATCACAAGAAATATCAAACCTTTCGTTGCCCGAAAAGTCAAATATGTTAAGTCTTTTTTCCTGAATATTGCCACAATGCGGGCATTGAAATCCTGCCATTGTGAAATTTCTTATCTTCATATTACACCTCGGCTGTTGAGTCCGCCTTGCTTCTGTAATAGTAGTAAAGATATTGTTGGGCAATTCCTGCGTACTCGCCGTATTTATCACAAACAAAGCTCTCTATATCTTTATCATTTACATTATATACATTTGACAATATTCGTTTAATCCATACATCGGTAGGAAAAACCGAATGTCTGCCGAGGGAAAAGAGCATAATACAATCTGCAACCTTTTTCCCAATTCCTTTAATTTTCATAAGCTCCTTGCGAACAAGAGCGGTCGGCATATCAGCAAATGCCTCTATATCTACCTCTTTAGTTGCAATCTTATTTGCAGCGTCAAGAATATATAAATCTCTGTACCCTGCACGAAGCGGTGCCAAATCATCCCGTTTAAGCTGGGACAGCCTTTCTGCTGACGGAAATGAATAGAAAACGCCAAACTCATTATGAAGTTTATCACCGAAAAGTCTGCACATAGTCTCGATTATTTTTCTAATCCTGGGAATGTTGTTGTTTGCAGAGATTATAAAAGAAATTATCGTTTCCCATACATCCTGTTTTAATATTCTAATGCCTTTGCCGAATTTTATGCATTTTTCAAGCGAAAAATCGCGTTCTGTAAGTATCCTTTCGATTTCCTGATAATCCGTGTCAAAATCAAAATAATCATGCCAAAAGGGTAATTCTTCGCTTTCGCAGATAATCTCTCTTCCACGCACCATACATATCTTGCCGCAAGCAATGCCGATATAGTTTCCGTCGTTGTCAACATTCCATCTGAAGCATTGACCGCATTCAAAGGTGTGCAATGGGTCAAATAGACAATTTTCACTGATACGCATAGATGTGAACTCCTGTTTTATGTAGTTATTCTTCTTCGTTGTCGAAATTGCTTTGAACAATTTTATAGGATAATCTCATAAGACTGTCGCTTAAGTGAACATTTTCAACCGCAATTCCTTCCTCGGCAGAAAGCTCTGTATACGAGAAGTTCAAAAAAGCTTTTATTCCGTAGCCGATGAGCTCTTTTGCAACATCGTTTATTGCGTGTTTCGGAACGGCGAGAATTGCCATTTTGGGATTATTTTCGTCAATAAAGCTCTTAATCTCCTCGTATGGCTTAACTATATGCTTGCCGACTTCAATTCCATACTTTTTGGGGTCAGAATCAAAAATTCCAATGAGCTTAAAGCCCCTTGATTCAAATTTTGTATTGATAGCAAAGGTTTTACCCATATGTCCTGCACCAACCAAAATTGCAGAATATCCTCTGTCTAATCCGAGAATCTTTGAGATATTTGATTTGAGGTATCCAACATTATAGCCATACCCTTGTTGACCGAAGCCGCCAAAGCAGTTTAAATCCTGCCTTATTTGAGAGGCGGTAACATTCATACGCTCGCTCAAATCCTTTGAGGATATTCTCTCGATGCCGCTGTTTTCAATTTCAGTGAGGTATCTGTAATACCTCGGTAATCTGTTGATTACGGATGTAGATATTTTTTTATCCATTAAGTATTCTCCTTTTACAGGGACGCCACGAGACGCTCGTTCACTGCAAGTAAGAAATCCCTTGTATTTACCTTTTTCTTGTTTTCAAGATTTGACAGAATATAGAGGTCGCCTGTCATTACTCCGTCTTCTATTGTCGCAATAGTTGCCGCTTCAAGTTTGTCTGCAAATTCGCAAAGCTTTTCAAGTCCGTCAAGCTCGCCTCTCTTTCTGAGTGCACCCGTCCAAGCAAACAAGGTTGCAACAGAATTGGTTGATGTTTCCTCGCCCTTTAGATGCTTGTAATAGTGTCTCTGTACTGTTCCGTGTGCAGCCTCATACTCATATGTTCCGTCAGGCGAAACAAGAACAGATGTCATCATAGCAAGACTACCATAAGCCGTAGCAACCATATCCGACATAACATCACCGTCATAGTTTTTGCAAGCCCAGATATAACCGCCGTCAGAACGGACAACTCTTGCAACTGCATCATCTATCAGTGTGTAGAAATACTCTATTCCCGTTTCATCAAACTTGCTCTTATATTCAGACTCAAAAATTTCGTTGAAGATATCCTTAAATCTGTGGTCATATTTTTTTGAAATAGTGTCCTTTGTAGCAAACCAAATATCCTGCTTTGTATCAAGGGCATAGTTGAAGCAACAACGGGCAAAGCTTGAGATTGAGGCATCAATATTGTGAAGTCCTTGAATAATTCCTGCACTTTCGCCGAAATTATGGATAAGCTGACGAACCTCGTTTCCGTCTTTATCGGTGCAAACAAGCTCACACTTTGAACCTGACGGAACCTGCATTTCGGTATTTTTATAAACATCCCCGTATGCGTGACGGGCAATAGTAATAGGTTTTGTCCATGTCGGAATATATGGAGTGATGCCCTTTACAATAATAGGTGCACGGAATACAGTTCCGTCAAGGATAGCACGAATAGTACCATTGGGTGACTTCCACATCTCCTTGAGATTGTATTCCTTTACACGCTCTGCATTCGGTGTAATGGTTGCACACTTTACAGCAACGCCATACTTTTTCGTAGCATACGCAGAATCAAATGTAACCTTATCATTCGTCTCGTTTCTGTATTCAAGACCCAAGTCATAATATTCAGTCTTTAAATCAACATAAGGTAATATAAGAATGTCCTTTATCATACTCCAGATAATTCTGGTCATTTCGTCGCCGTCCATCTCAACGAGAGGGGTGGTCATTTTAATTTTTTCCATAACTACAGTCTCCTCCTCTTGTATTATTATGCATTGTTCCTTGTATAATTAAGAAGTCCCCCCGCCAGAAGCATATCTCTTTGACGCTTGGACAAATCAACTACTACGGTAAAATCAAAGCCTTTTGTTATGTTTGATACAACAATTTCATTATCGTTTAAAATGCTTTGTCTTAAATCAGAAATTTTTAACTCGTCGAGTTGGTCAATTTTGTCATAGTCCGACTCATATTTAAAGGTCATCGGTATTATACCTGCGTTAATCAGATTTGCCATATGTATTCTTGCAAACGACTTAACAATTACTGCCTTTACACCGAGATATAGCGGAGCAAGTGCGGCATGCTCTCTTGAAGAGCCTTGACCATAGTTAGAACCGCCGATTACAATGCTTTCTTTCAGTTCTTTTGCTCTGTCATGGAAATCCTCATCGCATACCGCAAAGCAATATTCGGATATTTTAGGAATATTAGAACGAAGCGGAAGAATTTTTGCACCAGCAGGCATAATATGGTCTGTCGTAATGTTATCGCCAACCTTTAAACTACACTTTACAGCAATTTCATCTGCCAAGGGTACAGAAACGGGGAACGGCTTAATATTCGGTCCTCTTAAAACCTCAACACTATCCATATCCTTTTCGTCTACAGGTGGGACAACCATATTATCGTTTATTGTAAATATTTTAGGCAATTCAAATTTTGGCATATCACCAAGAGCTCTCGGGTCTGTCAGGACACCCGTGAGAGCAGATGCAGCAGCCATTTCGGGTGATACAAGATAAATCTGTCCATCTTTTGTACCTGACCTTCCCTCAAAGTTACGGTTAAAGGTACGAAGAGAAATTCCGCCCGAGTTGGGTGATTGTCCCATTCCGATACAAGGTCCGCAAGCACTTTCCAATATTCTTGCACCTGCATCAATCATAACGCCGAGTGCACCGCAATCTGCGAGCATATTGAGAACCTGTTTGGAACCGGGAGCTATTGATAAAGAAACATCAGGATGAACCGTCTTGCCTTTGAGAATATGTGCAACCTTGAGCATATCAAGAAGTGATGAATTTGTACATGAGCCAATACATACCTGGTCTATCTTCATTGCACCGATTTCCTCAACGGTTTTGATGTTATCAGGCGAATGCGGGCAAGCGGCCTGAGGAACAAGCTCGTTTAAATTGATTGTAAGACTTTCGTCATATACCGCATCAGGATCGGCAGAAAGCGGAGTGTAATCCTCTTCTCTGCATTGTGCCTTAAGGAATTGTCTTGTTGTCTCGTCAGACGGGAATATTGATGTTGTAGCACCAAGCTCTGCACCCATATTTGTTATTGTTGCCCGCTCGGGAACAGAGAGGGTTGCTACACCTTCACCGCAATATTCAATAATTTTACCAACGCCGCCTTTAACAGAAAGTCTGCGAAGAACCTCTAAAATAACATCCTTTGCAGAAACCCAGGGATTGAGCTTTCCAATAAGCTCTACCTTGACTATTTTAGGACAGGTTATATAATATGTACCACCACCCATAGCAACAGCCACATCCATACCGCCTGCACCAATAGCAATCATACCGATGCCGCCGCCTGTTGGAGTGTGACTGTCAGAACCGATTAAGGTTTTCCCGGGAATGCCAAATCTCTCTAAATGAACCTGATGGCAAATACCGTTTCCGGGTCGCGAAAAATAAATGCCGTGTTTTTTACAAACACTGCCGATAAATCTATGGTCGTCTGCATTTTCAAAACCACTTTGAAGTGTGTTGTGGTCGATATATGCAACCGATTTTTCAGTTTTAACTCTCGGGACACCCATGGCCTCAAATTCAAGATAAGCCATAGTGCCTGTTGCATCTTGAGTGAGTGTCTGGTCTATTTTGATGCCAATTTCCGAACCTGCAACCATTTCTCCGGTTACAAGGTGTGCCTTAAGAATTTTTTGAGCAAGAGTCAGTCCCATATCGTTTGTGTTCATCCTTTCGTCATATAATTACAATTTCACACATTCTATTTTATCCTATTGTGAAAACAAAGTCAAGTAATCATTCTCAAAAGATATGAACAGATTAAGACCAAAATATGGTTGAATTTAACAAAAACTATAGAAGCTCTTCTGTTGACATACATTCTTGCTTTGGCAGATGCTCAATCAACATACAAAACATTTTGAATTCACCAACAAATCCATCCTTTGCCTTTATTTTTGAATACTCGATACTTTGCTCGAGCGAAATATCAATCTCATCAACCTGATGAGTAGAAAGAGTAAGACAAGCCCAAAATCTGTTCTTATTCCATATATCCCTAATTTCTTTAAGCTTATTATCAATCTCCTGCCAATTTTCTTGCTCGATTGCTTTGTTTACATCCTCAGTATGGCTCAAAATATGTGCAGAGAATGTCATTATCTTGTACATATGAAATCCTGTGATTAGTGCAATTACTAAAAAAACTATACCAACTATTACAATTTTTTTCACTGTACTACCCTCTTTTTCTTTTTATCTTCCATAGGTATCAGAACAGTATCCCCTGTAACTTGTTCAAATCCAAGATAAAATACATCCTTAACACTATTTATTTTATAAGATGCAAGTTGCTTTTTCAGCCATTCATCATTGAGGCCGAGCCTTTTCATACATTCCCTTATCAATATTCCATTATCTATGATAATATAGCTCATTCTTATAGTATCGGTTGGAATATTTAATTGTTTGGGTGTAACCGGACTATTCTCGCTCTTTGTTATAACACTAACATTTCCGTTTGTTTCCATTACTATATATTCAACATCAGAGAGAGAGCATACTCCGTGGTTTCGCACTTCTTCCATTATATCTCCCACATTAAAGCGTTGTCTGAGCATTTCCTCCTGGTCAAGCTTTCCGTTTTTATAAAAAACACTTGGTCTGCCATAGAGTATTGAGCGAATTGATGGTGACCTGAATGCAAGATATGACATTGTGACCTCTAAAATCATTAGAATAAGCATAGCTGAAATGTTGTTGATAATCGGCGTATCAATGTTTGTTATCGGCATTGCCGCTATATCAGAAATAATAATTGTCACGACAAGCTCTGATGCTTCAAGCTCTCCTATTTGTCTTTTGCCCATCATTCTGATTGTTATAACCACCAAAATATATATAATTATGGTACGGATTATTGTTATAAGCAAAGCATCAAACCGCCTTTCCAAAAATACAATAGCTTTTGGTTATTATATGCAGACAGAGCAGTTATATACTTTAACGAAATAACAGAATATTCTTTTATGATGTATAGCATATTAAAAATGTTTCAAAATACTATTATGACTTTAGTATAGGGAATGATTTTATGATCAAGATAGGGAATAATACAATTATAAATACAGATGACAGTTACGAAGTCGAGCTTGCTAAAGATTTAAAAAGTATTATTTTAACCTGCGGATTACAATTAAACTCAACAATTACTGCGTCAAGCATCGATGATGAGGGGTTTACATTTTGCCTGCAAAGAGCAATTTTCTCCCTGTCTAACAGACGAATTCCTCAACAGGAATTTAATGTTAAGTGCCATAAAAAACCTGATGATATCTTTAAATATCTTGCAATAGTAACAATTCTTATTTTATGCGATGTAGACCCAAAAGTATTTGAACAGATAAGGTTCTAATTTGTAATTTCAGTAAATATAATTTAAAGAAAATATCGACCTTGCGACAGGAGTGAATTTTTTTGGAAAATACCTATTTTGAAAACAATAAAGTCCTTTTATGCGGAACCGTAAGCAGTGAGCCTGCTTTCTCACATATGATTTACGGTGAAAAATTCTACTTATTTAAGCTTAAGGTTCCCCGCCTCAGCGATAACTATGACTTAATCAATATTACAATATCAGAGAGATTTTTTCCGTTTTATACGCCTTGCATTGATGATATTGTCCAAATTCAAGGGCAGTTTCGTTCATACAACAATTTCTCAAATATTGGAAATCGCTTACTTTTAACCGTTTTTGTAAAGGATATTGAGGTTATTGATTCAAGTCTTCTATTGCAAAATCCGAACAAGATTTTCCTTAATGGTTTTATATGCAAACCACCTATATACAGGACTACTCCATTTATGCGGGAAATAACAGATTTGTTACTTGCAGTAAATCGTTCGTACAATAAATCGGACTATATTCCGTGTATAGCATGGGGCAGAAATGCAAAATATGCAGAAACCCTTAAGGTTGGTTCAAATCTTAAGATATGGGGAAGAATTCAAAGCAGAGAATACCAAAAGAAAATATCTGATGAAGAGTATGAGACAAAAACCGCTTATGAAATTTCGGTGAGTAAACTCGAAGCGGTCGAGGATGAATATGAATAAATAAAGGTGGCGTGAAAAATTCACGCCACTTCAAACCAATGACAAACTCGTTCTACCACAAGCGGGTAATAAAAATAAACATTATATGGCTTAGTGATTTTGATGCACTGATGTTAAAACGGCGGGGCTCACATCGAGGAAGCACCCGCCGTTGCTTGTTTTTTGTAAAATCGTTCTCTGCCGTACCATTGTACGCCGACGAAAACGATTTTACAAAATATAACTTCGTTTCTCATCGCCCTTCCAACTTAATGACTTTGTCATTAAGTTGAAGTGGCGTGAAAAATTCACGCCACTTTTTTATAGATTATCAATGTCAATTTCAGGTCTTCCGTCTAAAGGTGTATAGCTAAGGCGTTTTACCGCACTTTTATATGCAGGTCTCATAATCTTGTTATTGGTCATAACCTCTTCTATCCGATGGGCACACCAGCCAACAATACGGGACATTGCAAATATCGGAGTATATAGCTCCTGAGGAAGCTTGAGCATTTGATATACAAAGCCTGAATAAAAATCCACATTCACGCACATATCCTGCTCTAAGCCCTTTATATCCCTGAATGCAATCGGGGCAAGTCTTTCGACCATATCATGAAGAGCAAACTCTTTCTCATTTCCCGTAACTTCTGCAAGTAGTGCCGCACGCTCTTTAAGAATTGTTGCACGAGGGTCTGAAATCGTATAAACAGCGTGGCCAAGTCCGTAGATAAGGCCCTTGCCGTCGCCTGCTTCTTTAAGAAGAATTTTCTTCAGATAATTCATAACCTCGGTTTCGTCGTTCCAATTATTGACATTCGCCTTGATTTCTGACATCTGCGAGAGCATTTTGTCGTTTGCACCACCGTGTTTCGGGCCTTTAAGAGAACCAACCGCTGCAGATATTGCAGAGTATGTATCTGTGCCTGTAGATGATAATACCCTTACTGTAAATGCAGAGTTATTTCCTCCGCCATGCTCTGCCTGAAGCATCATTGACAAATCAAGTGTTTCTGCTTCAATCGGGTCAAACTTTTTGTTTGGTCGTATCATATACAGGAAATTCTCTGCAGCTGACAAATCAGGGCTTGGATTGTGCAGAACAAGACTTTCTCCGTCAAAATAGTGCCGCTTACAGCTATATGCGTTTGCGACCAGAACAGGAAATCTCGCAATAAGGTCAATACTCTGTCTGAGTAGGTTAGGTATAGATGTATCATCAGGATTGTCGTCATATGAATAAAGTGCAAGAACAGACCTGCCAAGTTTGTTCATAATGTTTTTACTTGGGGCTTTAAAAATCATATCTTCAGTAAATTCATCAGGAAGTGCACGCTTTTTTGCAAGGAAATTTGAAAAATCATTAAGCATTTTTTTGTCAGGCAGAATACCAAACATAAGCAAAAACGCTACCTCTTCAAATCCATATCTCGCTTCTTGGTTGCATGCATTGATTACATCCTCTATATCAATCCCTCTGTATCTTAATTTACCCGAAACAGGGGCTTTATATCCCTCGTCCATAACATATCCGTGAACCTCACCAATAGAGGTAAAACCCGCAAGAACACCCGTTCCGTCAGCGTTACGAAGCCCTGATTTAACATTATAATCAGAATAATAATGTTTAGGAATAGAGTTCCACGCAGAATTGTGCATATGAATAAGGTTTATATATTTATCTATATTTTTGTCAATATCGTTCTGTATAGTTTTAAATTCAAATTTATCCAAGTGCTGAACTCCTCTCAAATTCTATAATCAAATTTACTCACTCTCTTCATCGTTTGTATCATCCTCGTCCTCTTCAGGCGGGGTTATAACACAAACAAGAGCCTTTTCAATTCTATGGTCTGCAACCGATGTAACTTTAATAGACATATTGTTGGTCTCAAGCTCGACCGTCTCACCGTCTGCAGGAATTTCCTGCAGTTCGTTAAATATAAGTCCTGCAAAGGTGTTAAAGTCTCCATCTTCTATTCTGATACCAAGAGCCTCTTCAACCTCTTCTATTGACGCATAGCCCCAAATTTCCCATGTGTTTTCATTAAGCTGAACAATTTCTTTTTTGTCGTCGTGTATTTCGTCATATTCGCTGTAAAGCTCGCCAACAATTTCTTCGATTAAATCCTCTTGAGTTATAATACCCTGGAACCCGCCGAATTCGTCCATAACAATCGCCATATGCTCATTCTCGCGTTGCATTTTCGAGAAAAGCTCATCTGCTTTAATGGTATCAGGAATAAAGAAGGCGTCTCTTAAAATGGTCTCGACATCTGTATCCCCATTTATAAGCATTCGATAAAAATCACGCGAGGATACCACACCGAGAACATCATCAATACTTTCACCGCACACGGGGTATCTTGTATGATGTGTTTCATTTATTATATTTTTCCATTCTTCTATACTATCTTCAATCCAAAGAATACAAGCCTCCCGCCTGTGAGTCATTATTTCCTCAACAGGCTTGTCGTCCATTTCAAAGATATTATGTATCATCTGTTTCTCGTCGTCGTCAATAGCACCGCTTTCAGACCCGATGTCAACAAGCATTCGTATCTCTTCCTCTGTAACCTCTTCGCTTATATCGTCATCTTTTACCCCGAAAACCCAGGAGAAAAGCTTTGCGACAATATTGTTAATTCTCACAAAGGGGCTAACCAAGACAGAAACAAGCTTTATATATCCGACAAATAAAAGCGTAAGGTTTTCTGCCTTTTTTATTCCAATTCTTTTTGGAACAAGAACCAAAAAGGTTGAATAGAAAAAACAAACAATAGTAATACAAAAAAATGAGGTGAGCAGATGAAAAAACACATTATCACCGCTAATTCTTGTAATATATGTAACAAATGAGCCAATAGCTAAATAAATCAAACAAAAGGCAATAGAGCAAAACGAAATCATTAACGCAACAGATGCAAGCTCAAGACTGTCCATAATCTTTGTAGAGTTCTTACCAAGAAGCTTACTTATACGCTTTGCGCGCTTGTTGCCGTCCTCTGCTTGTTGCTTGAGCCAAGCATCACTTACTGCAACAACCGCTGTTTTTGCAAGTGTATTTACAACAGAGAATACAAACATAATAATTAAAACTATCAGCATAGGTCGCGGAGGCAACGAATCCAAAAAAATCAAATCCTTTCAAAAATATAATGCAAATATTGTATCACAAATAAACATAAATGTCAAAGTTTATTCTAAATAATCTTTAAGCTTACGACTTCTGCTGGGATGTCTTAACTTGCGAAGAGCCTTTGCTTCGATCTGACGGATACGCTCACGGGTGACATCAAATTCTTTTCCAACCTCTTCAAGAGTTCTTGCCCTGCCGTCGTCAAGACCAAACCTTAAGCGAAGAACCTTTTCCTCTCTCGGTGTAAGTGTGCTCAACACCTCGACAAGCTGTTCTTTAAGCAGCGTAAAGGTTGCGGCGTCTGATGGAGCAGGGGCATCTTCGTCCTGAATAAAATCACCAAGGTGGCTGTCTTCTTCTTCGCCGATTGGGGTTTCAAACGAAACAGGTTCTTGAGAAATCTTCATAATTTCGCCAACCTTGTCAATCGGCATATTAACTTCTTTTGCAATTTCCTCAGGCAGAGGGTCGCGGCCAAGCTCCTGAACGAGCTGTCTTGACGCACGAACAAGCTTGTTTATCGTTTCAACCATATGAACGGGTATACGAATGGTTCTTGCCTGGTCGGCAATAGCTCTCGTTATAGCTTGTCTTATCCACCATGTTGCATAGGTGCTGAACTTATATCCTTTGGTATAGTCAAACTTGTCAACTGCTTTAATAAGACCAAGATTTCCTTCTTGAATAAGGTCAAGGAAAAGCATCCCTCTTCCTACATACCGCTTTGCAATACTTACAACAAGACGAAGATTTGCTTCGGCAAGCTTTTTCTTCGCATCTCGGTCGCCGTCTGCCATCCTTCTTGCAAGCTCTGCTTCATCTTCACTTGAGAGAAGGTCAACCTTACCGATTTCTTTAAGATACATACGAACAGGATCGTCTATACTTACACCGCTCGGTACTGACATGTCTGCAAGCTCTTCGCTGCTGATTTCCAAATCCTCATCATCGAGTTCTATGTCGTCATCATCAATGCTTCCTGCAATTTCAACACCGTGTTTTTCGAGATACTCGAACATTTTTTCAATCTGGTCTGCATCAAGCTCGAGCTCTTCGAGCTTGTCGTTTACCTCTTTGTACTCAAGAACCCCTGTCCTTTTCCCTTGCTCTAAAAGGCTTTGAAGCACCGTTTTTCTGTTCTGCTTTTTCACATTCTTTTCCTCTTCCATTATTGTAATCCTCCTGTTCTGTCTCGCAATACCTTTTTCCTGGCAGCAGCAGACTTTTTCAGCAATTCATCAAGGCTTTTTAAATCGCCCCTTTCAAGCATTTCCTCCTGAACGGTTTTTCCGTAACCGTCGAGTATAATTTTAAGGGGTTGGATACACGCCTTTTTTATATCTTGAACATTTTTATCATTTATAATAATTTTTGCAACCCTTCCCCTTGTCTCATCATCAAACATTGATAACACCTTGTTTACATCAATTTGACCGAATTCGTCATACATTTCAAATATAACGCCTGCAAGCTGTCTGTGTAATCCGTTTGAAAAATGTTGAGGCGAGAGTGAATTTTCTTTTGCAATCTTGCAAACTGCCTTTTCGCACATAAGCGACAGCATAAGCTGCTCGGCGTTGTGTTTCTTAATATCATTGCCCGCTTCTTTTTCCTCTGTGCGTTTGCGTTTTCTCTGTTCGGTTTCCTCTTTCCTCTCGACAGACTTGGAAAGTTCCCGCCTTACATTTGCAACCATCGCTGTCAAGCTGTCAAGCGAAACACTTGTCTTGTCAGCAATTCTTTTTGCGTATATCTCATACTCTACAGGGTTTTCAATTTCTGCTAAAATCCTTGCAGCAGCTTCAGTAAACTCAAGCATTTCTTCAGGCCCCGAAAATTCAGAGCTTCCGTCATTTGCGGTATATTTTCTCTGGATTTCGTCTATTCTATACTCAATCAAAGGCTTTGCATTCTCAATAAGCACCTTGAACATATCTCCGCCCTTGTTTCTTATAAACTCGTCTGGGTCTTTGCCGTCGACTATCGTCAAAACTTTTGTTTTAATACCGTTATTTGTAAGAATTTCGCCTGCACGCAGGGTCGCTGATTTCCCAGCATCATCTGAGTCATAGCACAAAACTGCTTTTCCGCCGTATCTTTTTACAAGCCTTGCCTGCTCATCGGTAAAGGCAGTACCAAGCGATGCAACTGCGTTTGTAATACCCGCTTGATGCAGAGAAATAACATCCATATATCCCTCCATCAATAACAACCTTCCTGACCTGTCGTTTTTTGCAAGGTTCAATCCAAAAAGATTTTCTTTTTTCTTAAAAACAATAGTCTCGGGTGAGTTAAGGTATTTGCCCGTATTGCTTTTGTCGGTCATTATTCTTCCGCCAAAACCGATTATATTTCCCTGGACATTTATTATGGGAAACATTACTCTGCCATCATAAAAGGCATCATAATATGTTCCGTTATCCCGAATCTTTGCAAGTCCAGCCTCATAAATATCGTGTTCTTTATATCCCTTTTCTTTTAAATAATCAATAAGGCTTGTCCAACCCTCGGGGGCATATCCGAGACCGAACATTTTTATTGTAGAATTTTTTATCCCTCTGTCTTTAAGATAAGCAAGTGCATCTCTGCCCGTTTCGTTTATAAGATTTGAATAAAAATACCGTGCCGCCTCTGCGTTGATGGTATATATCATTTTTTTCTTATCGGTGCTCTCTCTCGGTGCTCCCGCTGTATTATTGAATTGGGGCATCTCAAGGTGTGCCCTGTCTGCGAGAAGCTTAAGTGCATCCATAAAATCAAGATGCTCTGCCTGCATTATGAAATGAATTACATTTCCGCCGGCACCGCAACCAAAACAGTGAAATAATTGTTTATCGGGCGAGATTGAGAGTGATGGTGATTTTTTATCGTTGTGCAGCGGACAAAGTGCGGCAAAACGGTTGCCAATCCGTTTAAGCTTTGCATATTCTGAAATTACATCTGTAATATCATTTTTATCAATTACTTCATCGACAAAATTCTGAAAATCTGCGTCGGCCATACACTCACCGCCTCTCTGTATAATAAATCAATATTATAGTTAATTCGACACGCTTATAAGATTTCCTTTTAATTTATTAAAATTGCCAGAATTTCGGTACATAATACTCCGAAAACTTTGCAACGGCGTACCTATCGCTCATTCCGGCAATATAATCTCTTATTATAATATCTATATCATCAGACTGACTGAGCCCATACCTGTTGCTCGGGATTAGAGAAGGCTTTTTAAGATAAATATTATAAAGCCCCTCTATAATTCCTTTTGCTTTTCGTTCCTCGATTTTAGGTTCAGATGCAATATATACATTATCAAACATAAACTGCCGAAGGTCCATCATAGCATCATATATATCGTTTTTCATTGATATATATGGCTTATTATCGCTTTCTTTTATTACCGCCCAAATCATTGTATCTATTCTTTGAGAGTGTCTCTCGCCGAATATTTCATGAAATCTCTTCGGAATATTTGCGTCTGTAAGGACTCCGCCGCGAATTGCGTCATCAATATCGTGATTTATGTAAGCAATTTTATCAGAGAAAGCAACAACCTGACCCTCTAATGTTGAGGCAGTTTTGTCACCCGTATGGCAAAGTATACCGTCTCTGACCTCCCATGTGAGGTTAAGTCCGCCCTCTTTTTCAAGAATGTCTACAACCCTTAAGCTTTGTTCGTTATGCTTAAAGCCATGCTTGCATATATTGTTCAAAACAGTTTCGCCCATATGTCCGAAGGGTGTATGCCCCAAATCGTGAGCAAGAGAGATTGCCTCTGTCAAATCCTCGTTAAGACCAAGGGCACGGGCAATAGTTCTTGCAATTTGAGAAACCTCAAGCGTATGAGTAAGCCTTGTGCGATAATGGTCCCCCTCGGGAGATAAAAAAACCTGAGTTTTATGCTTTAATCGTCTGAAAGCCTTTGAATGAACAACTCTGTCTCTGTCTCGTTGGTATTCGGTCCGAAGCTCGCATGCTTCCTCAAAATTTTCTCTGCCCTTACTCTCACTGCTCTTCGAGGCAAAGGGGGATAAAAATTCGTGTTCTCTCGCTTCTGTGAACTCTCTTAAATTCATATAATCATTCCCTTTAGAACTTGTATAAATATAAAATCTTAACCAAAATTTCCCTTATTTTATATATTTCTTCAAAAACTGCTTACTTCCTCTTTTTATATTGACAAAAAATGATTTTTATTATATTCTGTCAACAAAGACAACAAAAAGGAGACCCTGTATGCAAACAAATCCACCCATTTTATCGCCACGACTTATGGCAGTTGCATCTTTAGTAGAAAATTGCGAATGTTTTGCAGATGTCGGAACAGACCACGCGTATCTTCCCGTATATCTTTATATGACTGATAAATGTAAATCCGCTGTTGCCTCGGACATAGCAGACGGACCTATAAAGCGGGCAAAGCAAACCATTAGCCGTTATGGTCTTGAAAATATTATTTCTGTCAGAAAAGGCGGCGGACTTGACACCATTAAAGATGGCGAGGCTGATGTTATTTCTATTGCGGGTATGGGCGGAATAGAAATAACCAAGATTTTAGCAGGCGGTGCAGATAAAATAAAGGTTGGACAGAAAATAATTCTTCAGCCAATGACATCTCTGCCCGAGCTACGGGATTTTTTATGGAAAAACAAATTTAAAACGGAATGCGAGCTTATTACCAAGGAAGATAAAAAATTATATAACATAATATGTGTTTCAAAAAGTGCGACGGACAAGCCGCTTAAAGCAGCAACTCAGTTTGAGCTTTATTTCGGCATTGGGATTTCAAAGGACAATTCCGAATCCTTTGATGATTATGTAAAAATGCATATTGAAAAGATTAAAAAAATTATTGCAGGTCTTGATAATTCAAGCACGAACAATTCAAATGAAAAGCTTGAATATTATTCTTTGATACTCAAAGAGCTTGAAAATTTATAAGAATTGGAGTGATAGTATGTATAAGGTAAAAGATATAGCCGAAATAATAGAGCGTCTTGCCCCTCCTCGGCTTGCAGAGGAATGGGACAATGTGGGTCTTATGGTAGGCGACAGCGAACAAACCGTAAGAACAATCTTTATTTGTCTTGATGTGACATCTGTAAATGTAAGACAGGCAATAGAGGTTGGTGCAGACTTGATTATATCTCATCATCCCCTTATATTTTCACCCTTAAAAAATATTGTCGAGGGTGATATTTCAGGAAATATTATCAGAACACTTATAAAAAACAACATTTCCGTCTACTCTGCACACACAAATCTTGATAATGCAGACGGCGGTATGAACGATGTTTTAGCCGACAAGCTCGGG
Source organism: Clostridia bacterium (assembly GCA_045576835.1). GTDB lineage: Bacteria > Bacillota > Clostridia > Monoglobales > Monoglobaceae > UMGS1820. The sequence goes on along the minus strand of JAZNHF010000019.1, from coordinate 56,627 downwards.
CTTGAGGATGTACGGAAGTTTACACAGGAGGAATGTTGCGACGCAAACGGCAATCCTCTTCAGAACATTGGCAGAGTCGGATATCTTGATTCCCCCGTCGAACTGGAAGACTTCAAAAGTCTTGTTAAGAGCATTTTGGGTTGCAGGAGCATCCGCTCTCTCGGTAACCCCCAAGACACAATAAATTGCGTAGCATTATGCACAGGCTCGGGCGGTGAGGGTATTTATTCTGCCTTTCGCTCGGGTGCAGATGTATATGTTACATCTGATATAAAGCATCACGAGGCCCAGCTTGCCTTTGAGCTTGGGATAAATCTTATTGATGCAGGGCATTTCGAGACAGAAAATACCATATGCGAGTTTTTAAAGACATACCTTGAAGAAAATCTCTCGGATGTAACCATCATTTCGTCTGATGCCGAGCCTTATTTTTCATGATATCTGTAAGCTTTGTTATTATATATAAAACAAAAAACAATATTACGCTGTATCCTAAAATAATTATTGATATTTTAAACAAGTCGGTTGAAGAAATTGCGAACTTTGTCTCACTTGCAAACCTTGAGAATACCTGAATATCTGTCGGAGTAAGCTTTATTGCAATAGTTGTGATTAAAGCGGCAATACATGCTTGAACAAGCTTGCCGAGAATGTACGGAACAACAGAAAGTCCTGAGGAGCTTGTTACGGCATAGACCTGTGCGAGTACTGAAATTCCCGAAAATGCTAAAAAGAAAGAAATCAACGGAAGTGTCAGCTCACCGCTGTAGCTTATGACAAACTCTTTAATACCGCCTGTGATTTCAAGCAAAGGGTACAAATATTTTAATGCTTCATTGTTTGGCAGGGCTTGTTTTACAACCGCAAATATAATTATAAAACCACATATTATCAGAATTGAATTTACAGATTTTACAACTGCCGTTCCTATATCGGGGGCAGTTGTTTTTATTTTTTCTTTGCCTTTTGCGTGCGGTAGGTACATTTTCTTTTCCCGCTTTCCGTATCCTTTAAATATAATTCCGCAAAGCAAAGCCGACAAAATATGTACGATGTATAAAAAAATACCAATATCTTGATTTTTAAGTATACCGACACCTATTGCACCAATAATAAACATAGGTCCTGAATTGTTACAAAATGCTATAAGTCTCTCAGCTTCCGTTTTATCACATTCCCCTGATAAATAAAGAGATGCTGCAGATATTGCCCCAACGGGATAACCGCTTACAAATCCGAGTACTACAGCGATTGCACCCGCCCCCGACACACCAAAAAGAGGATGCATTACCCTTGTAAAGGCTCTGCTTGCATATCGGGCAGCCCCAAGAGATATAAAAAGGTTGCCGCAAAAAATGAACGGAAAAAGTGTCGGAATAACTATTTCGCCGCAGGTCGTTATCGCATCTTTTGCAGATGTGATACACTGAATAGGATGTATCAGCATAATACATACCATATAAATTATGCAAACAAGCATTATTCCTTTTTTTGCATAGCTTAAAGACCGCATACATTTTCCACTCCTTTATTATTTATTATTTATTCTCTTTGGAATTGTGATATTCATTTTTTGGTTGATACTTGCATAAAAATAAATATCCTCAGGAAAAGAACGGAGAATTGTATGCCAAAAAACAAGAATATAAAATCAATTATAAGAAAAAGAATTGCCGACACGGTTGACATCTCAAAGGATGTTATTATGGACACTGTTTTAATAAAATTAACAGGTAATTTTGAGCTAATGGTTGAAAATTATAAAGGTATTCTTGAGTACAATGATAAGCGTATTGTTGTGAAAGCAAACCCCAGGTCTGTCGGGATATGCGGAAGCAAGCTTGAAATCGGGACAATAACCGATGAGATGTTGTTTATCTTCGGGGATATAAAAGAAGTTTCATTTATGAATGATTAGTCAAGGAAAGGTAAATTTAATAAATGAAAACAAGACGCTTTTTTAATTTTTTCTTTGGGTATCTGACGGTTTGTGCAGACGGCCCGTTTACCGAACGACTGATAAATATATATATGCATCGCGGCTTTCCTATCTGGGATATAAGGCGTTGCGGAAGCAACAGAATAACATTTAAAACTGATATTCCGTCATTTAAACAAATAAGATTACCCGCAAGACGGACAAGAAGCCATATAAAAATATTAAAACGACACGGTCTGCCGTTTATTTTAAAAAGATTTCGACACAGACATCTTACAATATTTGGTGTTTTGGTGCTTGTAATTATGCTTTATTATGCTTCAACTCATATAATGGGGATTACAGTGTTTGGCAACCAACAAATAGACACACAAACAATTATAAACGCCCTTGGCGAGTGTGGCTTGAGGTTGGGTGCCGAAACCTCTTCAATAAACCATAACAGTATAAGGAACAAGATGATGACAAAGCTTGATAAGCTTGCGTGGATAGGCATAAACGCAAACGGCTCAAGGGTGTATATTGAAATTGTTGAACGCCTTGAAAAAGAAAAGGGAATTGAAAAAGACGATATTTCCTGCAATCTTGTTGCAAAAAAAGACGGTATAATCGAAGAGTTAAATGTACGCGACGGACAGACGGTTGTAAAGCTCGGCTCGGGTGTGCGAAAAGGTGATGTTCTTGTAAGCGGAATAATGGATAGCTCAATCGATGGATTCAGATATGTAAAGGCAAGGGGCGAGGTTTATGCAAAAACCTCATACAAGCTCACACGGACATTTCCGCTTAACTATATAGAAAAAACACCGACAGGAAACAAGAAGACAAAATATACCTTATCTTTATTAAACCTTAACATTCCGTTATATTTCAAAGATAAAGCACCATATTCCGAATACACATACGAAAATAAAACCAATGAATATCGGATACCGATAGATATTCTTCCGTCTCTTTTTATAAACAAACAAATCTACACAGAGGAGGTCTCTTGTTCTAAAACAAGAACCCCGACAGAGGCGTTAGAATCTGGTTTATCCGTTTTATCAGAGGAATTAAAGGGACAAATACCAAATGATACTGAAATTCTTGAACAAAATGAAAGCCATACCCTAAACGAGCATGGCGAGCTTGAAATTACAGTTGAACTGTTATGCAGAGAAAACATAGCAGAGCAATCCGTAATAGAGAAAACCCTGCCCGAGGACAGATAAGAGAGCTATTCTCTTATCTGTCCGTTTCCTGAAATAATATACTTTGTCGAGGTCAAGGCTTCAAGTCCCATAGGACCTCTGGCGTGTATCTTTTGTGTGCTTATGCCGATTTCTGCTCCAAAACCAAACTCAAAACCGTCTGTAAACCTCGTAGATGCGTTTACATATACTGACGATGCATCAATCTCGTTTTGAAACCTTTTTGCAGACATAACATCATTTGTTATAATTGCTTCTGAATGTTTACTGTTATATTTGTTAATATGTTTTATTGCCTCGTTTAAATTGTCTACAACCTTTATTCCAAGCTTAAGGTCAAGGTATTCGGTATACCAATCCTCTTCCGTTGCCAAAGTGGCACCTGTGCACATAGTGCAAACATAGTCATCTCCGACTATCTCAACACCCCTGTTTTTAAGTTCGGGAACAATTATATTAAGAAAGTTTTTCGCAACATTTTTGTGAATAAGAAGTTTTTCCTCTGCATTGCAAACAGACGGTCTTTGCGTTTTTGCGTTAATTACAATATTTTTTGCCATTTCAAAATCTGCAGTCTCGTCAACAAAAATGTGACAGTTGCCCGTTCCTGTCTCTATTGCAGGCACAGTTGCATTTTCTATAACCGAACGAATAAGCCCCGCACCGCCCCTTGGGATAATAACATCGAGATAATCATTCAACCTCATCAGTGCCATAGCACTTTCACGACTTGTATTTTCCACAAGATTGACAGAACCAATCGGCAACCCTAAATGTGTAGCTGAATTTTGCATTACATTGGTTATAGCAAGATTTGACATAATCGCTTCTTTTCCGCCACGGAGAATAACGGCATTTCCCGATTTAATACAAAGTGCTGTTGCGTCTGCAGTAACATTTGGGCGTGCTTCGTAAATTATCCCAATTACACCAAGCGGAACCCTTATCTTTTTTATTTCAAGTCCGTTAGGGCGTATTGTTTGGGATACAACCTCGCCAATCGGGTCATGAAGGGCAACAACTTGTTCTATCCCTTTCGCCATAGCCTCAATACGCTCGCTATTGAGGGTAAGTCTGTCAATCAAACCTTCTTTCATATTGTTATTTCGGGCGTTTTGTATATCCTTTAAATTTTCAGTTATGATATATTCTTCATTTTTCCGCAGAGCATCTGCCATCGAAAGCAAAGCATCATTTTTTTCCTTGGAAGAAAGCTTTGATAATTCGTACGACGCATTTTTTGCAAGTCTGCCTTTATCGATTATCTCCTGCATATAAACCACCTCTGAATTTTAATATATATATAATAGAATCAGTGTATAAATTAGATGCCTCTATTCAATAGGTTCAAATTTAAACTGTCACAATCCATAATATACCAATAATTACTTTGGATACTTTTTTCATTTAATCACCTTTGATTTCATTCTTTTTAACAGTTGTAATTGATGCAATAAGCTTTCTGCGAATAATACCACAATTATTTTTTAAGGTTTTATAGGTTTCTTCATCAAATTTGTTCTTTCTATATATTAGTTCAAGCCAATAATCTGTTTCCGAGCTTTCTTTTAAAGCAATTTCAAGTTTATGAACAAAATCAGACCTGCTTTGAGCATACTTAGCCTCGTGTATATTCGCACCAATAGAAGACGAAGAACGCAATAATTGATTTACATACACACTACAACCTTTTATATTATCACATATATCTGAAACAGCTATTGCAAATTCTATTGATTCTTCCCTTAATTGATTTTTGTTCTGCTCCATTTTGTTCTCCTTTTGTCGATATGCAAACTCCGTTTGCTCGATATTTTTACTACCGCAAAATCGATATGTTTTCGCTATGCTCAAACTCGATATGATATGAATTCTCGTCGCATCAGCGACATATCGAGTGCGACAGCACATATCGAGTCCGCAAGACATATCGAGAATTCGTCAGAATTCATATCGACGATTTCAAGCTTCGCTTGAAATCATTATAGCATAAGATAGCAGAAAAATCAACACAACAAAAAAAGAGATATGTAACATAAGTCATATCTCTTTTTGTTGTTTAGTGAATTACATTAAATTTGCCAAAATATTCAGGCCTGTGAAAATCAGGATTTTCACATTCAATCGGGAAATAAGACAGATAATGTTCAATTTCTGTATCATCCCCGCATTTTTGTAGATTACCAATAATGTAATCGCATTCTTCAATGCAAAATCCTTTGTAGTATTTTTTGATAAAATCAAACCCGATTTTATAAGTTACTGTCCAATAATCCTCCAGTATTTCGGTTTGAATATCAAATGCCTCGATTTCTTCGGGGATAAGCCTTACAAAGTCATATCTGTCCGCACGAAAAGACGGATTCATATACCCTTTTGCATTCACTTCAAAATTGATGTATCGATCAGTCTCTCTCGGCAAAAAGTTTACAAAGAATTCAACACAGCTATCTGCATTGACAGGAGCAAAATGTGCTTCGTGTACCGCAAGCGGATTTTTTTCTTCAACAGTATGCTTAATAATAAAGCCCGTTTCATCATATACAATCTGTGCATAAACTTTGTGATTGTAATTATCATATCCCCAAAGCTTTGTGTCAACCATAAGCTTTTCTGCACTATCGACGGGGATTTTTTTTATGTCATATGTTTTATCTGCCATAACAAATCCTCCAATAGCGGATAATTAGTTACATTCTGCAGTAAGAGGACCTGCAAGCTCATTCAGATAGAAAAGCTTACCGGGAAGTGTTGGGATATAGCTTGATGTAATCCATCTGGTGGGACCATAACGAAGGGTCATCCAGAAGCTCATACCCTGCCACTGCATACCTCTGCCAAGAGCACCGTCACAACCGCCGATTGCATAGTCTGCCTGCAAGAAGAGACCGGGTCCGATTGTGTTAGCTCTGCAGGGAACAAGTGTTGTTCTTGATTTGAAGCTCGTTATAGCATTCTGTTCTATTGTAAGCGGGTGAAGCTTTGCAGCAATTCTGTGGGTCTGCTTTGCCCACTCTTCATCACTTTCAAACTCACCTGCAAATTGAGGCTCCCAGAATGCGATGTGACACATTCTGCCGATACCGAATACCAAAACAAGCTTTGCACCCTCTGCCTTAAGTGCAGCAATCTTTTCTGCATATGTAGGCAAGTTTTCCTTCGTTGCAAAGTTTCTTTGATTTTCAGGAACTGTCAATTCACCAAGCGGATTAAAGAGCGCCTGACACATTGCGTTCTGGAAAGCTGCAGGGTCGTCTGCAGCAAGCGTATTACCCTCGCTGTCTGCCCACTCGTCCATATTGAATGTGTAAACATGGTCACACTTAACATTCCACTGTTTAAGGAAATAAACTGCCCATTTATACATTCCCATAGGTCCAACGGGAAGAATCATAGCAAGCTTTTCACCTCTGTCTCTTGCCTGCTTAATCTGAAGAGCGATTTCGTGTCCCATATATGTATCAAACTCGTATATGTTATCACACTTTACAGGACAAAAATCCTTGTTCCAAAAAGCTTGTCTGTCGTCAACCTTGTTTTCGGGATTGCAGCAAGCATCAATCTTTTCCATATCCCAACCTGCAGGATAAAAACCATCGAGCAATGAGCCTTTAACCGTACTGTTAAAATCCATTATAATTTCCTCCTAAAGTATATTTATTTTTTTAATTCTTTCCTTATTTCTGCAACAACCAATTCTACAAGCTTGTCAATATTCTTTGAGTCTGAAATTACAGATGCAGGGCTTCCCGCCTTACCGTCGCTTGAGAACAGTTCCATTTTTGAAATTGTCTCTTGTTTAACCGCTTCAACCGCAGCAGGAATTAAGTCGATAATTCCCTTGTTCATATCGGTGAACTTACTGAACTCCGCCTTTACTGCGGCAATGTTAATATCAGTAAAGATGTTAACCTTGCTGATACCCTCTTTAATAGCTCTCTTAAAATCGTTATCAGTAAGACCCGAGCCGCCATGCAATACAAGCGGAACATCAACTGTGTTTGCAATAGTCTTAATTCTGTCAAAGTCAAGCTTTGGCGGAAGCTTATACGCCCCGTGAGCGTTGCCGACAGCAATCGCAAGAGCATCAACCTTTGTTTTATCAACATAATCCTTTGCAAGCTTGGGGTCGGTAAAGAACTTGCTCGGGTCGGCTAAATGCGAGCTACCCTCTGCAGAACCCTCGTTGTCGCCTACATGTCCAAGCTCCCCCTCGATTGTTGCACCGTAAGAGTGTGCAATTTCTGCCATTTCTCTGACCTTTTCAACATTTGTGTCATAATCATCTGTTGAACAATCATACATAATTGAAGAAAAACCGAGCTCCAAGGCTTTTAAGCAGGTTTCCTTTCTCAAACCATGGTCAAGATGAACAACAACGGGAACCTTCGCTTTTTTTGCCATAGGCAAGAGGTAATACGAAACCTCTTCAAGCGGACCGTAAGGGAAAAGAACCTCTGCCGTACCCATAATAACGGGCGATTGTGTAGCCTCTGCCGCACTGATTATTCCTCTCGCAAGCTCCATATTAACTGCATTAAATAAACCAACTGCGTACTTGCCTTTTTTAGCAGGTACAAGAACCTGATTTAAGTTTACTAACATATTTTATCTCCTCTCTTTATGTAAGTTGAATATTTAGTTAGGGCAACAATCTTTGAGGAAGTATTTTGGGATATACAAGACACTGCCTGAATCCCTCGGCGTACTGACTGTTGCACTGAAGACCTCTGTATCTTGCACAAGTCTTAACAAACTCTGCAAAATCGATGTTGTCATGGTCTCTCATCCATTTGAGCTGACTTTCGTGACACTCAAGCATTTCAAGCTTTAAATCTATCTCGTCTGTTATATCAACATATTCAGTCGGGATAAATCCAAGCCCTGCAAGATTGTCCATATAATAGATTGGTGTAACCTTTGAAGCCGTTTTTTCGTTTGTTTCATAGTGCGGAACACTTGCAATAAACGATGCATCAAAAACAAGCTTTGACACAGCAACATGGTCGGGCATATAGTCATCGGGTGAATGTGTTATAATGAAATCGGGATTAGCACTTCTTATAACATCAACAACCCTGTCTCTCTGCTCTTTCTGACCATCATATAATTTACAGTCACCTATATCACAAGTAACAACCTTTATACCCGCAAGCGAGCCTGCTTTTCTTGCCTCTTCTCTTCTTACCGCACGCAGCTCATCAGGCATAATCAATTCATGTCCCATATCACCGTTTGCAACATGGCAAACAGTAACATTGTCACCGCGTTTTACACACTTTGCAAGAGTACCTACGCAGTTTATTTCGATGTCGTCGGGATGACATCCGATTGCTAAAACATTCATTTATATTCTCCTTTTCCATATTAAAGTTGACTTTTATTTATACTTATTATATAATTATTTTGCGTTTATGTATTTAGCAAAAATTACGCTAATTTTAGCATTTTGTTCGGCGGTGAAGCTTTCGATGAGTAAAATAAAAAATAAAATAAACATAGAAGAGTTCAACAGTATTTACTATTTTGAATTCGGAAAGGATTTTTCACATATTCCCGAAAAGCACAGCTGTTGGGAAATGGTTTATGTGGATAACGGCCGTGTCAATGCAATATCAGATAAGTCGGGGCTTTTGCTTGAGCAAGGTCAGGTAATTTTTCATGAGCCATACGAAGCACACGCACATATATCCGATAAGCGTACTCCCAACAATATGATGGTTGTTTCTTTTTCTACCCGCAGCCGTGCAATGAATTTTTTCAGAGGAAAAACCTTTACCCTTGACAAAGAGACCAAAACGATTTTATCTCTGTTTCTAAAAGAAGCTAAATATGCACTTGGACATATTCCTGATGATTACGGACAGAGGGAGGCTCTTAATTTTCTGCCCCACACCTTTGCGGGCGAACAACTCCTCAAATGTTATTTTACGGAATTTCTTATTAAGCTTATCAGGAAAGGCAGCACTCGTGAACAAGAGGCGGGCAAAAACAAAAATTCAAATGATATTACAAACAACACAGTATACGAGACAATAATCGAATATATGAAAAACAATATATATTCAAATCTTACGCTTAAGGATTTGTGCGGGCATTTTCTGATTGGCAAAACACAGCTATGTAAAATTTTCAACGAAAGCGTGGGTCAAAGCCCAATAGAATACTACTCAAGATTAAAAATAACCGAGGCAAAACGGCTTTTGAGGGAAAAAACATATTCTGTTACGCAGATTTCGGATATGCTCGGATATTCGTCTGTGCACACATTTTCAAGAGCATTTAAAACGGCGGCAGGCTTTTCGCCCACCGCCTATCTGCACAGTATACTTTAAATTCTCTTACCAAGAACAGAAACCTTTTCTCTTTTATAGCTGTCAAAGGTGTTGTTGTCGAGTGCATCTCGTATCTCTGCCATAAGATTGTTGTAAAAATAAAGATTGTGGATAACAGAGAGCCTCATTGCAAGCATTTCCTTTGCTTTAAACAAATGCCTTATATAAGAACGGCTGAAGCTTCTGCATGTTGGACAGTTACAGTTTACATCAAGTGGTTTTGGGTCTTTTTCGTATTTCACATTCCATAAATTCATAATTCCCTCTGATGTAAAAATTGTACCGTGCCTTGCGTTTCTGCTGGGCATCACACAATCAAAAAAGTCCACTCCTCTGTCTACAGCTTCAAGTATATTAACAGGAGTTCCGACGCCCATCAGATATCTCGGCTTATCTTTTGGCATAAAAGGTTCTACCGCCTCGATTATCCTATACATTTCTTCTGTACTTTCGCCGACTGCAAGACCGCCGATTGCATATCCATCGGTATTGAGGCTTGCAATCTGCTTCATATTTTCTATTCTTAAATCATCGTATGTTCCGCCCTGGTTTATTCCGAACAAAAGCTGGTTTTTATTTATCGTTTTTTCATCATTATTTAATATTGAAAGCTCCTTTATACATCTTTCAAGCCAACGGACAGTCCTTTCAGACGAAGCCTTTGCATAAGATTTTTCACAAGGATTTTCAATACATTCATCAAAAGCCATTGCAATGGTAGATGCAAGGTTTGATTGAATCCGCATACTTTCTTCAGGACCCATAAAAATCTTTCTTCCGTCAATGTGAGAGGAAAAGTAAACTCCCTCTTCCTTTATATTTCTTAATTTTGCAAGAGAAAAAACTTGAAATCCGCCGCTGTCTGTAAGAATAGGTCTGTCCCAATTCATAAATTTGTGCAAACCACCCATATTGTGAACAAGCTCATCGCCAGGTCTCAAGTGAAGATGATATGTGTTTGAAAGCTCAACCTGACATCCTATTTCCTTAAGGTCGGGTGCAGAAATCGCCCCCTTTATTGCCGCAGCAGTTCCAACATTCATAAAAACAGGTGTTTGAATTGTCCCGTGAACAGTTTCAAATTCCCCCCGTCTCGCATTTCCTTGTTGTTTTATCAGATTAAATTTTGCCATTTTTTAAATCCCTCACCATAGAAATTATCACTTTTCAGTTTCTTTTATCTGTTTCGCATCATTGAATGAACATTGCATCGCCAAAGCTAAAAAATCTGTATTTTTCTTCAATGGCGGCTCTATATGCCTCCATAACCTTTTTCTTCCCTGCAAATGCAGATATCAACATCAATAATGTTGATTCAGGCAGGTGTAAATTTGTAATAATTGCATCAACAATTTTAAAATCGTATCCGGGATATATAAATATACTGGTTTCGCCCGTTTTTGCAGACATAAAACCGTTATCGTCGGCTACAGTCTCAAGGGTTCTTACAGATGTTGTGCCGACCGCAATTATTCGTCCGCCGTTTTTCTTGATTTCGTTAATTTTATCCGCAGTCTCTTTTGTTACATTATAAAATTCACTGTGCATAAGATGCTCTTCAACATTTTCTACCGATACAGGTCTGAATGTACCAAGACCTACATGTAAGGTCAGATAAACAATTTCAACACCCTTTTGTTTTATTTTTTCAATAAGCTCGTTTGTAAAATGCAGTCCGGCAGTGGGTGCCGCTGCCGAACCCTCTATTTTTGAATAAACAGTCTGATACCTTTCTTTATCATCAAGCTTTTCTTTTATATACGGCGGAAGAGGCATTTCGCCAAGCTTATCCAATATTTCCTCCCAAACACCGTCGTATTCAAATTTTACAATACGGTTGCCGTCTTCTATAACATCAATTACCTCTGCTTTTAAAATTCCTCCGCCGAACTCAAAGCGACTTCCGATTTTTGCTTTTTTCCCTGGTTTTAAAATCACTTCCCATACATCAAGCTCAATTCTCTTCAGTAAAAGAAACTCTATTTTTCCACCGCTGTTTTCTTTCGAGCCGTAAAGTCTTGCAGGAATAACCCTTGTGTTGTTCATAACAAGACAATCCCCGCTATTAAGATAGTCGAGTATGTTATAAAATCTCTTGTGGGACATATCGCCGTTTTGTCTGTTTAAAACCATAAGCCGAGACGCAGAACGCTCGGCAATAGGGGTTTGTGCTATAAGCTCAGTTGGTAAATCGTAGTAAAAATCCTTTGTGGTCATTTAGTATATTACTCCTAACTAATTTACATTTTCAAGTTTTGTCCCCGGAAAATAGTGCAACAATATATCATCATAGGTATACCCTGCCTCTGCCATTCCTTTAGCACCGTATTGGCTCATTCCTACACTATGTCCCCAGCCTGTACCGCTGAATGTAAAGCCTGTTGTCTTTCCTCCGTTTGTTTCGGTTATTGTATATTTTTCCTGATTTTTGCCATTCGTTACAAACAGTTGTTTTGATGAAAGCGTTGCACGGCCGTCCGCAGTCAAAAGAATAAGCTCGTTTATCTTCATATCAACAACATTCTTTCCGTCTGTTGTTTTGATTTCGGGGATATCGCTCGCCAAGCCTCCGTTTGGAGTGACAGTAAATGCCTGACTTTTTGTTACAGTATTGAATATCGCTCTGCAATTTGACCGCTCAAATGTTTGACTGCCCTGAGTTCCGCTGACGGTCATTTTTAAAACCCTGCCGTTTTCTGTATATTCATCAACAGTTATAGATGTAACCTCACCTACATTATATCCCTTGTTACGCATAATCGTAGTAGCCTCATCACAAGTGAGAGATCCTGTCCATACACCATTTGTAATATTCTCGGTATCTTCAAAGGTGTTATCCACCGCTACAAGATACGGAACCTTACTTCCCCATACATTTTCAACATTTTCCGTTGTTTTGCCCATTGAAGCACAATAATAAAGCTCTGCAGGTTTGTTGTCGTATGTCAAAATCTGGTTAGATGTTTCATCAACGGGTGCGTACGAATTTTCCGTTTCAAAGCTTACCCCCGAATACGCCTGACAACATACGGTGCTGCATAAATTAAAGCCGTAGCTTTTGTGTTTATTAAGGTTGCATATAGCAAAATTCCGTGCACATATCGCTTGAGCCTTAAGTGCATCAATATGCCATGACGGGCTCATTTCTCTTGAAATTACACCATAGAGATAGTTGTCCATAAAAACAACATTTGTTATAACATTACTTCCGTTCGTTACTTTAAAATCAAGGCCGCCGCGATATTCGTTACCGTTTATTTTAAATCTTCTGTCCATACCGCCCTTTGTAGGAAAGAGACCTACACCCTTTGCAGTATCTGTTGTTTTGTATATAACTGTTTCGTCGTTTTTTACTGTGATTGCATCACTTGTATATGTTACAACCAAATCCGTTTCGGAAAGAGTTTTCTCTTCAGCAAAATTTGTGCCGTCATATGTACCGACATAAAAGCCGTTTTCTGAATAAACAGTAACCTCGTTTTTAGCGTTTGAGCCATAATATAAACCTATCCTCAAAAAAGACGGGACAGAATAGCTTGCATAAATATTTTGCGAAAACAAAAGCATCAGCGTAAAAATCACAGCTATATGAAAAGAGAGCTTTTTCATATCACTTCAATCCTCTCTGTTTTTAGAATGACAAATTGTTTTATTTAATCCTATAATATCACAAATTATTTTTCATTTCTATCCCTTTGAGCAAAATTATATATACGATTAGGTTAAAATTTTATTACAATTTATATATTTTGTATATTTTGTCTAAAAAAAAACAACAAAATACTGCATTTCTGCCAAATTGACATTTGACATCTTTGCTCCGTTAGCATATAATATTTTATACTAATATATTTTTAAATGTATAAGATTAACTGTTGTATATGATAAAGAGGAGGAATTTTCTGTGAAACAGTATAATGTTGGTATAATTGGAGCAACGGGTATGGTTGGTCAACGATTTATTACTCTGCTTGAGGGTCATCCCTGGTTTAACTTAAAGCTTCTTGCGGCTTCGCCGAGAAGTGCAGGCAAAACATATTTTGATGCTGTCGGCAATCGTTGGGCAATGAAGACACCGCTTTCCGAAAAAATAGGTAATATGATTGTTAAAGACGCAACTGCTGATATTGATGAAATTGCCAAATCCGTTGATTTTGTTTTTTGTGCAGTTGATATGAAGAAAGATGAAATTCGTGCACTTGAGGAAGCATATGCAAAGGCAGAATGTCCTGTTGTTTCAAACAACTCTGCACACAGACACACAGGCGATGTTCCTATGATTGTTCCTGAAATCAATCCCGAGCATACCGATATAATCGAAGCACAAAGAAAGCGTCTCGGAACCAAGCGAGGCTTTATCTCGGTAAAGTCAAACTGTTCACTGCAGAGCTATGTTCCCGCTCTTCATCCTTTGATGAAATATGGTATTAAAAATGTATTGGCATGCACCTATCAGGCAATATCGGGGGCCGGCAAAACATTTGAAACATGGCCTGAAATGGTTGATAATATTATTCCATACATTGGCGGCGAAGAAGAAAAGAGTGAAATCGAGCCTCTTAAGATTTGGGGAAGAGTAGACGGAGATAAAATTATCGACGCAACAGGTCCTGCAATTACAACACAATGTCTCCGTGTTCCGGCTTCTGACGGACATATGGCTGCAGTATTTGTAAAGTTTGAAAACAAACCCACTATTGAACAAATCAAAGAAGATTGGAAAGCATTTAAGGGAGTTCCCCAAGAGCTTGAGCTTCCTTCTGCACCGAAACAGTTTCTTAATTATTTTGAAGAGCCTGACCGTCCCCAAACAAAGCTTGACCGTGATTTAGAGGGCGGAATGGCAGTATCTATGGGCCGTCTGCGTGAGGATTCTCAATACGATTACAAGTTTGTATGCCTCTCTCACAACACCTTGAGAGGTGCGGCAGGCGGGGCAGTTTTGATGGCAGAGCTTCTTGCGGCAAAAGGTTATTTCGACTAACTCATTAACGACATAAATTTACGAAAATTTTGTAAGGGAGGAATTTTTTATGAAAAAGGAGCTATTTACCGGTGCTGCCGTTGCAATAATAACTCCGTTTACAAAAGACGGGGTTGATTTCCCAAAGCTTGCCGAGCTTATTGAATACCAAATCAAAAACAATACTGATGCTATTGTAATCTGCGGAACAACGGGTGAGGCTTCAACAATGCCCGATGCAGAGCATATGTCTGTTATTAAATTTGCAGTAGATACTGTTGCAGGCAGAATTCCCGTTATTGCGGGTACAGGCAGTAACGATACGGTTCACGCGATTGAGCTCAGTACCTATGCCGAGTCTGTTGGTGCAGATGGTTTGCTTGTGGTTACCCCCTATTACAACAAGACAACACAACACGGTTTGTATCTTCACACAAAGGCAATCGCAGAAAGTGTTAATATTCCTATAATCTTATATAATATTCCCGGAAGAACAGGCGGTCTCGGGTTCTCTCTTGATACACTTAAAAAGCTTGATAAAATTCCGAATATTACATCAATCAAGGAAGCATCTGGTGATATTGCTTTTGTTGCACAAATTGCAGCAGAGACCGAACTTAATATCTACGCAGGAAACGATGATATGATTGTTCCTTGTCTCTCACTTGGCGGAAAGGGTGTAATTTCAGTTCTTTCAAATATTCTTCCGCAAGAGACCCACGATATATGTGCGAAATATTTCGAGGGTGATGTTAAGGCTTCTAAAGAACAGTTCCTTAGGTACATTCCGCTTATCAAAGCGTTGTTTATTGAGGTTAATCCAATCCCGATTAAAACCGCAATGAACCTTCTCGGCTACCATGTCGGAGGTTTCAGAATGCCTCTTTGTGATATGATACCGGAAAATCTTTCTATTCTCGAAAAAACACTTGATGGCTACGGATTACTCAAGGCAATAACATACTAATTTTTTAAGGTGATACAAATGACAAACATTCTTTTATGTGGTGCTTGCGGGAAAATGGGTCATGCGGTTGCCCGTACAGCATCTGCTTCCCAAAATTGCAGAATTGTTGCGGGTTATGATATAAAATCAGCAGAGAATTCCGATTTTAATATATACACTTCACTTGATGAAATTACCGAGAGTGTTGATGTTATAATTGATTTCTCACATCCTTCATTAACCGAGAAGATATTATCTTTTTCGGCAGAGAAAAGAATTCCTGCAGTAATTTGCACAACAGGACTTTCAAATGAGCAGATAACAAACATCAAAAAAGCTGCACAGACTGTTCCCCTTTTCTTCTCGGCAAATATGTCTCTTGGCGTAAATCTTCTGATTGACCTGGCAAAAAAAGCATCGAAGATTTTGGAGGATAATTTTGATATTGAGATTATAGAGAAGCATCACAATCAAAAGATTGATTCGCCGAGCGGCACGGCACTTGCGATAGCAGATGCAATATCAGACACAATTTCGTACGAGCCTGAATACACCTATGACAGACACAGTGTTCGCAAAAAACGCGACAGGCATGAAATCGGTATTCACTCACTTCGCGGAGGCACAATCGTTGGTGAACATTCAATTATTTTCGCCGGTTGTGACGAAGTTATAGAGCTTAAACATTCTGCTACATCTAAAGAAGTGTTTGCAGTTGGTGCACTTAAAGCTGCAGAATTTATCAAAGTATTAGCTCCGGGTCTATATTCTATGTCTGACCTTATTGATGCCAAGTAATATAAAGAAAGGATATTTGCTTTATGATTAAAACAATTACTGCGGTAGATTATCTTGAAGATGTCGCATTAGTTACAATCAACAATATTCCAAACAATACAAAAAATATCCATTATATTTTAAATGAGATTTCCAAAAGAGATGTAACTGTTGATATGATATGTCAAACCGCGCCATATAAAGATAAAATTAACCTCTCGTTTACCGTTCCGCAGGATAGCTTATCCGATGTTATATCTGCAACGGCTTCTTTTAAAGAGGTCAGCCCTGAAATTTCAACAGACCTTAACGGCAATAATACAAAGTTTATTTTAGTAGGCGAAGGAATGCGAAATACATCAGGTGTTGCGACAGAGCTTTTTGAGCTTTTAGCAGAGAACAATATTTCTGTCAAGCTTATAACCACGGGTGAGACCGAAATATCCTGTCTGATAGACATAAAAGATGTTGAAAAAGTAAAAGAAATATTGAAATAATTCTTATATCTATATAACAAAACCCCGATGCACCTGCATCCGGGTTTTGTTGCTCTAAAGTAATTTTATTATATTTTAGTGGTGGAACAGTCTGATTTTCGTGAATGCCATCGCAATACCAAACTTATTACAGGTATCAATTACATTGTCATCACGAATAGAACCGCCCGGTTGAGCAATAACAGTTACGCCCGATTTGTGTGCTCTTTCAATATTATCGCCAAACGGGAAAAATGCATCAGAGCCAAGGGCAACATCTGTGTTTTTGTCAAGCCATGCTCTCTGCTCTTCCTTTGTGAAAACGGGCGGCTTAACCTTAAAGGTCTTTTCCCATACACCGTCGGCGAGAACATCCATATATTCATCAGAGATATATACATCTATTGCATTATCTCTGTCTGCACGCTTAATCCCGTCAACAAACTGAAGATTAAGAACTTGAGGTGCCTGACGGAGCCACCATATATCCGCTTTATTTCCTGCAAGACGGGTGCAATGTATCCTTGATTGTTGACCTGCACCTATACCTATTGCCTGTCCCTCTTTTACATAGCATACACTGTTGGATTGGGTATATTTGAGTGTAATCAACGCAATTACAAGATTTCTCTTTTCTTCTTCTGTCATATCCTTTTTATCAGTTACAATATCACAGAGCATATCGTTGTCTATTTTAAGCTCATTTCTGCCCTGCTCAAAGGTTACGCCAAATACTTGCTTGCGTTCAATAGGATCAGGAACATAATTTTCGTCTATTTGAATTATGTTATAATTTCCATTTCTCTTGCCCTTTAATATTTCCAGTGCTTCGTCTGTATATCCGGGGGCAATTACACCGTCTGATACCTCTTTTGCTATAAGCTGCGCAGTCGCCTTGTCGCACACATCAGAAAGAGAGATGAAATCGCCAAATGATGACATTCTGTCTGCACCTCTCGCTCTTGCATAGGCATTTGCAAGGGGGGTCATCTCTATGTTATCATCAACGAAATAAATCTTTTTTAGTGTATCCGAAAGCGGAAGTCCAACTGCCGCACCCGCAGGTGATACATGCTTAAAAGAGGTTGCTGCAGGAAGACCCGTTGCAGCTTTAAGCTCGCGAACCAACTGCCAGCCGTTGAGTGCATCCAAAAGATTTATATATCCAGGTTTTCCGCACAAAACAGTAAAAGGCAGCTCTCCGTTATTCATAAAAACCTTTGATGGCTTCTGATTAGGATTACAACCGTATTTAAGTTCCATTTCTCTCATTGTTTTTATCCTTTCTACTTGTTTTTATTTATTATTCTGGTTTCTGTATGTCCACTCTCTAAATCAATGTAACGAACAAAGAGAGAAACCTTGTTATCTTCGTTCAAATTTTCCCATAATCCATTGGAAAAATCATCAATATTATTCGGAATTGCTACCTTTTTAGGCTCACCCTTAAATGATGGAAGCGGAGCACCGTCGCCCATATATGTATGAATAAAATGACCTTCCCCGGCAACAGGATTTGTATAGCTGAAGGTAAATCTCTGACAAGAGCTTGGATTACCGTCGTCGCTTTTTAATATTGACATTGCATAATTAAAATTATTATCCTCTTGCTTAATTATACCCGAAATTCTTGGGGTGAAATTCGGTGCATCATCTTCGTATTCACGGCATCTGAGCGATTGCTCAAATGTCATTTGCTGGTTCATCAATTCGTAAATTGTATCTGTCTGGTCACCATTGGTAACAATGGTTTTGTTTCCAAGAACTCTTACAGGTGCATATATAATAAGATGCGGGTCCTCAAGCTTTGACGGGTCAAAGGCCTGTGTCCTTATTCCGTCACCGTCCTCTACAAAGACACGGTTTCTTGAGTTTACAGAACGCCCCATAATAAAATAAGCTGTAACTGCAGATTTACCGTCATCTGATTTGCCTATAACGATACCTCTGCCGGGGTATGCATTACTTTTTAATTCATCAAAAATATTTAACATAACACTCTACCTTTCTAATCTTCTGAACATAATTTTTCAACCGCTTGCGGTAAAATTACCCATTCCGCCTCTTCCATTACTCTGCGTTGCAGAATTTCCGCGTTGTCGTCATCATTTATATATACCGCCTTTTGCATCAAAATTCTGCCTCCGTCGGTTATTTCATTTACAAGATGAACGGTTGCACCCGTAACCTTTACGCCGTAATCAAGAGCAGCTTGGTGAACCTTGAGACCGTAAAATCCATCACCACAAAATGAAGGAATAAGTGACGGGTGAATATTGACAATTTTATCACGATAAGCATCAATAAAATCCTTTCCGAGAATTGCCAAAAATCCCGCCAGAACAACTATATCAACCTTCATTTTTTGCATATAGTCACGAAGAGCAATGTCAAATTCAGCCGTGCCACCACACTCTTTTTTTGAAATATAGTGTGCATCAATTCCTGCTTTTTTTGCTCTCTCAAGTGCAAAAGCATCGCTTTTGTTGGAAACAACCGTGACAATTTCTCCACTTTTGATTATTCCGCTTTTCTGGGCGTCAATCAATGCCTGCAAATTAGTTCCGCCACCCGAAACCAAAACACCTATTCTTTTCATTATATTTGCCCCTTTTAGCCTTTTATAACCTCACCTGTATTATCGTCAACAATTTCGACACCCTTTTTGCCGCTCTTTAATTCTCCTAATACATATGCAGCTTCTCCTGCTTCTTTAAGGCAAGCGAGAGCGTCATCCTTCTTTTCTTTGTCAACCGCAACAATCATACCAATGCCCATATTAAAGGTGTTATACATATCCCTCTCTGCAATACCTGCTTTTTCTTGCATCAAATCAAAAATCGGAAGAATATCCCAACTGCCCTTATGTATAACTGCAGTCAGATTATCAGGAAGCATTCTCGGAACATTTTCTATAAATCCGCCGCCCGTAATATGCGAAACAGTGTTAATTCCAACCTCTTCAATAAGCTTAAGCAGGGGTTTTACATATATTCTTGTGGGAGTTAAAAGCTCTTCTCCAATTTTCTTGCCTAATTTTTCTGAATATTCATTTAATGTATCCTTTGCATTTGCGTCGTTAAGTCCAAATACTTTTCTTACCAATGAATATCCGTTTGAATGAATACCGCTTGAGGCAATGCCGATTAACACATCTCCATCCTTAGCTCGCTCGCCGTCGGTAATTTTCGTTTTTTCAACAATCCCCACGCTAAAGCCTGCAAGATCGTATTCATCAACGGGATAAAAGCCTGGCATTTCTGCAGTTTCTCCGCCAACTAAAGCACACCCTGCAATAACACAACCGTCAGCAACACCTTTTACAATTTGTGCAACCTTTTCAGGAACATTTTTTCCAACTGCAAGATAATCAAGGAAAAACAAGGGCTTCGCCCCTGAACACGCCACATCATTTACACACATTGCAACACAGTCCTGCCCGATTGTGTCGTGCTTATCCATAAGAAACGCAATTCTGAGTTTGGTTCCAACACCATCTGTACCCGAAACAAGAACAGGGTTTTCATAGCCCTTGGGTATTTCAAAAAGACCGCCGAAGCCGCCGATGCCTCCGAGAACTCCCTCTATTGCAGTCTTTTTTACATCATCCTTTATAAGTCTGACAGACTCGTAACCTGCTTCAACATCAACGCCTGCTGCTTTATACGCATTCTCACTCATTGTATCTTTTCCTTTCGTATTATAATTCTTTAGCCAATTCCTTAATCTTTAAATCCTTTTGGTAAACACCCTCTGCCATTTTTGCCTTCGCATCCTTAAGCATCCGGCAAAGCTCGGGGTATTTAAGAGAAAGCATCTGTACTGCAAGAATTGCAGCGTTCGTTCCGTTATCAACTCCAACCGTAGCAACAGGAATTCCCGGGGGCATCTGAACTGTTGCAAGAAGTGCATCTAAACCATCAAAGGTTGATTTAATCGGAACACCTATAACAGGAACCACGGTATGAGATGCAATAACACCGCCAAGGTGTGCTGCCATACCTGCAGCCGCAATAATTACCTCAACCCCGTTTTGTTCTGCATTTTTTGCAAAATCTGCCGCCTTTTCAGGCGTTCTATGGGCAGAGATAACATTCACCTCAACCTCAACATTGAATTCCTTAAGCTTGGTTATACAGCTCTTTAGCTTATCAAAGTCCGAATCCGAACCCATTACTATCGCTACCTTTGGCATAATTGTTCATTCCTTTCTCATTTGTATTCAAGCATATTTTCTGTCCAGTTTTGTATCTTTTCAAGATATAATTTTGCTTCATATCTAGCAAGTGCAACATCCAAATTTTTATAATTACCACACTCAACCTCACTGGCCCCGGGCATTTCGCCGTCATACACGATTAACTGTGCGAGAACCTTTTTTATAAGCTCTACAACAAAACTATGCTCTCTTGTACGCATCAGGAGATAAAATCCCGTCTGACAACCCATAGGTCCAAAATATACAACTCTGTCGGCTGCCTCGGAATTGCGTACAAATGTTGCAAACATATGCTCAAACGAATGCATAGAAGCGTTTGAAATCAAATCATCGGTATTCGGCTTTCTCATTCTCAAATCATAGGTGGTGATATCACCGTCAATTCTCGAAATATATATTCCCTCATCGAGCTTTGTATGGTCTACAGTAAAGCTTGCAATTTTCTCCATATAAATCTCCGTTATTTAAAGTATTTTACACCGCTTTCGAATATCTTCTGGTCCTTGCTTCCTGGTATATTTTTAAATACATCTGTTTTAAATCTTTCAGAATGTCCCATTTTACCAAGAACTCTGCCGTCGGGGCTTGTGATACCCTCGATTGAATAGTATGAACCATTGGGGTTATGCGGCATATTATAGGTAGGCTCGCCGTTTTGGTCAACATATTGGGTCGCAATCTGTCCGTTCTTTTCCATTTCGGCAATAACCTCGGGACTTGCGACAAATCTACCCTCGCCGTGGGAAATAGCAATATGATGAATTTCACCAAGCTCAACCCCCGAAAACCAAGGAGATTTAACAGACGCAATTCTGGTTGCAGCAATTCGCGACATATGCCTGCCGATAGTATTGAATGTAAGCGTCGGGCAAGTGTCATCTGTCTTTCGTATTTCACCATATGGTACAAGTCCAAGCTTTATGAGTGCCTGGAAGCCGTTACAAATACCAAGCATAAGTCCGTCGCGATTATTGAGAAGT
The DNA here is from genome assembly GCA_045576835.1 of Clostridia bacterium. GTDB lineage: Bacteria > Bacillota > Clostridia > Monoglobales > Monoglobaceae > UMGS1820. Next base: position 34,799 of record JAZNHF010000019.1, on the reverse strand, counting down.
TCCATAACCGCATTTTTTACTCTCGGGTTTTCAAATGCAGCCTTAATAAACTTACCCGAACCGTCAGGTTCATCACCGCCACTGAAACCACCTGGAAGCATTACAATTTGAGCGTTTTCAATAGCATCGACAAAGCTTGAGATTGACTCTTCGATATGTTCTGTTTTAAGATTTCTGAAAACTCTTACATCCGCAACTCCGCCTGCTCGCTCAAATGCTCTTGCAGAATCATATTCACAGTTTGTACCCGGAAAAGCGGGAATAAATATTCTAGGCTTTGCAAAGCTTTGCTTCGGGCAAACATTTACTCTTTCACCAAAGCTGAACTTCTTCATACCTACATCGTCAAAGTCTGCTTTTGTAGCAAAAACACCCTCAAGAGGTCTTGTCCAGACCTTTTCTATATCGGATAACAAGATATCCTCGCCCTCGATTTTTATAATCGGCTCCGCCATCGTGTGACCAAGCTTTACAACATCTATTCCCTCACCGAGAGAGCCTGTTGCACCAAGACCCTTTACTTCTATTATTATACTTCCGTATTTCGCCTTGAATAAATCCTTTTTATTACAGCAATCAGTAAATTCAAAGCCTATACCATTACCGAGAGCCATCTTGCAGATACCCTCCATAGCACCGCCAAAACCAACGGCCCAAGCGGACTGAATAAGCTTGATTTTATCGTCGCACATCATCATATATACCATATCATAGAGCTTTTTCAAGCTATCAAAATCAGGCATATTGTTTTCATCATATTTGGGCGAGAGCATAAATACAAGATTGTTTGCACCCTTAAATTCGTTTGAAACAGCCTTGCTTGCACAAAGCGGTGCTACTGCAAAAGAAACAAGCGTGGGCGGTACATCAATATCGTTAAACGAGCCTGACATACTATCCTTACCGCCGATTGCCCCAAGACACAGTTCTTCCTGTGCTTTATATGCACCAAGAAGAGCAGACAAAGGTTTACCCCAACGCTTTTCATCAGTGCCAAGCTTTTCAAAATATTCCTGAAAAGTCAGATAAATATCCTTATAATCTGCACCTGCAACAACTGCCTTGGTAACAGAGTCAACAACTGCATACAACGATCCAAGAAATGGATTTTTCTTTGAAAGCTTCGGATTATAACCATACGCCATAACCGTTGCCGTATTATTTTCTTTGTGAATGGTAGGAATTTTTGCAACCATATTCTGTTGTGGTGTCAGCTGGTTTTTACCACCGTACGGCATAAATACAGAGCCTGCACCGATTGTGCTGTCGAACCTCTCTACAAGGCCGTGCTGCGACGCAACATTTAAGTTGCTCATAAGGCTTTCTATCTTCTCTTTATATGTACTTCCACTCGGATTAAAATCAAATACCTCGCCCGAAAAATCAGCTTTTTCTATAAATGCTCTGCTATGCTTTTCGGCACCGTTGGTATTTAAGAAATCACGACTTATGTCGCAGATAATCTTACCTCTCCAGCTCATAACAAGACGATTTGTATCTGTCACCTCTGCAACACATACTGCATCTAAATTTTCCTTGTCAGCTTCTTTGATGAATTTTTCTGCGTCAGACGCTCTTACGACAACCGCCATTCTTTCCTGAGATTCTGAAATAGCAAGCTCTGTTCCGTCAAGACCGTCATATTTTTTGGGTACTTTATCAAGGTTAATGGCCAATCCGTCTGCAAGCTCTCCAACTGCAACAGAAACACCGCCTGCACCAAAGTCGTTGCAGCGACGAATCATATTTGCAACCTCTTTTTTACGGAAAAGCCTCTGTAGCTTTCTCTCAACGGGTGCATTACCCTTTTGGACTTCAGCACCACAGCTCTCAAGCGAGGTGTCTGTATGTGCCTTTGATGAACCCGTTGCACCGCCGCAGCCGTCTCTGCCTGTCATTCCACCGAGAAGCAATACAACATCACCTGCCTCCGGTACCTCACGGATAACATTTTCTTTAGGGGTTGCTGCAATAACCGCACCGATTTCCATTCTCTTTGCGATATAGCCCTCATCATAAATTTCGTTTACCTGACCCGTTGCAAGTCCGATTTGGTTACCGTAAGAGCTGTATCCTTGTGCCGCACCAACGGTAATTTTTCTTTGAGGAAGCTTACCCTTGAGAGTTTCTGAAAGAGTTTTTCTCGGGTCACCGCTACCCGTAACACGCATAGCCTGGTATACATATGAACGCCCCGAAAGCGGATCTCGAATTGCACCGCCGAGGCATGTTGCCGCACCGCCAAAGGGTTCAATTTCTGTTGGATGATTGTGGGTCTCGTTTTTAAACATAACAAGCCAATCCTCTTGTGTGCCATCCTCCATATCAACCTTTACATTTATACTGCAGGCGTTAATTTCTTCTGACTCATCAAGTGCTTTAAGGAAACCACGCATTTTAAGCTCTTTAACTGCAATGGTAGCTAAGTCCATAAGACAGATATTCTTCATTTTTTTGCCCGCATAAACATACTCTCGGGATTTGTTATAGTCTCTATAAGTATCGGCGATTATATCATCATCTATCCTGACATCATCTAATATTGTAGAAAATGTCGTATGTCTGCAGTGATCAGACCAATATGTATCTATCATACGGATTTCCGTAACATACGGGTCTCTCTTCTCGGAATTTTTAAAATAGTCCTGACAGAACGAAATATCATCAATATCCATCGCAAGCCCCATAGAAGAAATCAAATCGTTCAGCCCGTCTCTGTCCAGAGCGATAAATCCATCGATAAGCTTTACATCATCAGGCTCTTCTCCTGCATCGTTTAATGTAGCGGGCAGCTCAAAGCTTGCACGCCTTGACTCAACAGGGTTGATGCAATATTCTGCCGCCTCTTCTAACTGTTCGTCGGTGATGCTGCCGAGCAAAACAACAATTTTCGCAGTACGAACCCTCGGCTTATCTCCGCCCGTCATAATCTGAACGCATTGAGCAGCACTGTCCGCCCTCTGGTCAAACTGTCCCGGAAGATATTCCATTGCAAAATATTTCCCCTCTTTTATTTCAAGAGTATCAAATGTAATATTATCAACCTGAGGCTCTGCAAATACGGTGTCTCTTGTAAGCTCGATTTCCGCATCGCTCATACCCTCAATGTCGTATCTGTTAATCATACGAACTCCGGAGAGTGCTGTAAGACCAAGATTTTCCTTAAGGTCACGGCACATAGCACCGGCTTCAATATCAAACCCTTTTTTCTTCTCTACAAAAAGTCTTTTAATCGCCATCTTATGTGTATTCCTTTCCATAATTGAAGTCCATACGCTATTGTAACATAAAACTTATTTAAATGCAAACAAAATTATGAAAAAAATCTAACAATATCATAAAAAAATTCAAAAACCCACATACATCTGCAAAAGAGGTATTCGACAGATTAAAACAACACTTTACAGTATAAATTTTACTTGCCTGTAAATACTTTTTAAATAAGACAAAAATACAGGAGATATGCTATGACAACCAAAGTCGAAATCTGCGGTGTTAACACCGCAAAATTGCCTGTTCTTTCGGATAAAGAAAAAAAAGAGCTTTTTGAAAAAATAAAAAAAGGAGATATGAACGCAAGGCAGGAATTTATCTACGGAAACTTACGGCTCGTTTTAAGTATACTTCGGCGTTTTAACAATCGTGGCGAAAATATAGACGACCTTTTTCAGATTGGTTGCATCGGTCTGATTAAAGCACTTGATAATTTTGATACCTCGCATGATGTAAAGTTTTCAACCTATGCGGTACCGATGATTATAGGTGAAATCCGTCGTTATCTTCGCGATAACAATGTAATCAGAGTCAGCCGCTCTATGCGGGATACCGCCTATAAGGCACTTGCCGTAAAAGAAAAGCTTACCGCATCAACGGGCAGAGAGCCTACAATCGAAGAAATCGCAAAAGTTCTCGAACTGCCAAAGGAGGATATTTCCACCGCACTTGATGCAATTTTAGACCCTGTTTCTCTGCAAGAGCCTGTATATCACGACGGTGGTGACGCTGTTTTTGTAATGGACCAGATTGCCGATGAAAAAAACGCAGATGAGCTTTGGCTTGAAAAAATTTCACTTAAAGAAGCTATGGGTAAGCTGTCAGACCGAGAAAAGCATATACTGACACTGCGATTTTTTCAAGGGAAAACACAGATGGAGGTCGCAAGTGAGATTGGTATTTCGCAGGCACAGGTTTCAAGACTTGAAAAAAATGCACTTTCACATATGAGAAAACATCTTTAAATAGATTATGTTGTATTTTATCCCCTGTCTGCCAGATGCAGACAGGGGACTTTATCTGTTACCAAAAAGTTATAAAACAAGACTGAGTTTTTGGCAAAAAACTCTTGCAATTTTTTTTGTATTGGTTATAATATATTGATATAGAAAATAATACTAAATTTTTAGGAGGTTTATTATGGACCCAAATCAACAATCAATGTTCAGTTCAATCTTGATGCTGGTTGTATTTTTTGCAATCTTTTATTTTATGCTTATCCGTCCTCAACGGAAAAAGGAAAAGAAGCTTCGTGATATGCTTGCAGCACTCAAGATAGGTGACGAGGTTGCATCAATTGGTGGTATCAGGGGCAAAATCACAAAGATTAAGGATGATGTTTTTGTTCTCGAAACCGGTGTCGGCACAACAAAGTCTTTTATGGCAATAGAGCGTAGTGCTATTGCCCGCCTTATTAAAGAGGGGGCTTCAAAAGAAGCCGATGTTGAGTCAATTCCTAACGATACCGAAGAACAGACCGAGGCTTAAATTTAAATAAAATCAGGGCATATAACCCGTTTTATGTCCATATATTTTATTAAGAAATATATTCGGAGGGGTTCATATGTCAAAGGAAATTACAAATGGCAGTGTATTTGACCTTGGTTTTACGGCAAAAAACACTGCTCTTGGATTTGCACTGACGATAGTGCTTTTATTTATTACTTCCTGGATTGCGACAATCGCCGCTTTTTCAGAGGAAACAGTCAGTGTTATCGTTGGAGCAATTACAAACATATGTATTGCAATCTGCGGGTTCAGGGCGGCTCGTCATTCGGGTGTTCACGGTCTTTTATCAGGTGCGGTTGCAGGACTTATATATGTTGTTTTATTGTATCTTGCAGGCAGTCTTGCGTTTGGGGAGCTTGGTTTTTCATCCTCCGCTGCTCTGTCTGTGGTAATCAGCGTTTTATGTGGTGCAATCGGTGGCATCATCGGGATAAACACGCATCATAAAAGACGCAGATAAAATATTAAACAAAAGGAGAGAATTACTATGAAAAGAATTAAAACCTTAAACAACGCTACACTTAAGCAGAGTGCTGCAAAGGGTGGTTGCGGCGAATGTCAGACTTCCTGCCAATCTGCTTGCAAAACCTCTTGCACAGTTGCAAACCAGAAGTGTGAAAATAACGCTAAATAGTCAAGCTTCACTTTTTTAATTTATTGCAAATAATCGGCGTCACGCTACGATATTAAATCGAGCAGACGCCGCTTTTGCGTTAAATAATATAAATTCAGAAAGGCTGGGTGCTATGGTTCACTCATTTAAAATAAAAGATAAATACATTGTTCTCGATGTAAACAGCGGTTGTGTTCATCTTCCGGACAAGCTCTGCTTTGACATTATAAACATATTGAACGAAAATTCACTTTTGCCTGCAGAAACACCCTCTGACATAGTAGTAAATGCACTGTCATCTTCTTATTCTGATGCTGAAATATCAGAAGCATGGGATGAGGTTTACTCTCTATACAGTGACGGCACTCTGTTTTCAAGAGACGACTATGCAAATATAGCAGTAAACATGAAGAGAAATTCGCCCGTTAAGGCTATGTGTCTGCATATTTCACACGACTGTAATCTTCGTTGTAAATATTGTTTCGCAGACGAGGGTGCATATCACAAAAAGCGTGAGCTTATGAGCAAAGAGATCGGCTTTTCGGCAATAGATTTTCTTATTGCAAATTCGGGAAGCAGACGAAATCTTGAGGTAGACTTTTTCGGCGGAGAGCCACTGATGAATTTTGATACGGTTGTTGCCGTTGTAGAATATGCAAGAGAGCAAGAGAAAATTCATAACAAAAATTTCAGATTTACGCTTACAACAAATGGCGTGCTCTTAAATGACGAAAACATTGAATATATGAATAAAAATATGTCAAATGTAGTTTTAAGTCTCGACGGCACAAAGGAAACAAACGACAGGATGCGTGTCCGTGTTGACGGAAGCGGTTCATATGAAAATATTGTTCCCAAGCTTCAAAAGGTTGCAGAAGCACGAAACCAGGACAATTATTATGTAAGAGGTACATTTACGCGGCACAACCTTCATTTTGCAGATGATGTTCTTCACCTTGCAGACCTTGGCTTTAAACAAACATCTGTTGAACCTGTTGTTTGCGACGGCACACCCGATTATGCTCTTCGTGAGGAGGATTTACCCATTCTGTTTGAAGAATACGAAAAGCTTGCCGATGAATACATAAAACGAAGAAGTGACGGCAGATGGTTTAATTTCTTCCATTTTATGATTGATTTAGACCAGGGTCCATGTGTAATCAAAAGACTTTCGGGTTGCGGTGCAGGTTGCGAATATCTTGCAGTTGCCCCAAATGGCGATATATATCCCTGTCATCAATTCGTAGGAAACGAAGATTACAAACTCGGTAATCTCAAGGATGGAGAAATAAACAGGGATATCCGCAGTATCTTTGAAGGCTGTAATGTATATACCAAAGAAGATTGCAGGAACTGTTTTGCAAAGTTCTATTGCAGTGGTGGTTGTATGGCAAATGCCTGCCTTATAAACGGTGATATAAACAAGCCTCACAAAATAAGCTGTGAGCTCGAACGCAAACGGGTAGAGTGCAGTCTTTACATAAAAGCTGTTGAGGCAGAATCAGAGCAATAATTCGTTTTTCTAATTTAAAAATTTAATTACAAATATACGGAAATGCTTGACTAAACACACTCATAGTGATAGAATAAGATATATTGTGCATAATTCGACATTTGGGCACAATACATTATAATTTATCCAAGAAAATAATTAAACAAAATATATAAGATATTTTATATCTAAAGGAGGAAACAAAGTGTCCAGAAGTATAGTAAAATTTGCGGCTATTATTTTGGTAATTGCTGCTATGCTTTATGTCGGACTTTATGGTCTTGACTTTACGGACGATGTCAGAATCCCCGGTGTAACGGACGAAGACGGTATTACCCAGGGACTTGACTTAAAAGGCGGTACTGTTATTGTGTATAAGGCACAGACAGATGAACCCACAGATGAAGAAATGGATATTGTAGTTAATATAATCAGACGCCGTCTTGATTTACAAAACTACACAGAAGCAACAATTACACGCCAGGGTACAGATAAAATCCGTGTAGAACTCCCTGATGTTCAGGATGCTCAAACAGCAGTTGAAACACTTGGTTCGACCGCTCAGCTCGTTTTTGCAGAAACGGTTTCTGTTGACCCGACCGACCCGACAAAGGTTATTATTGACAAAGAGGTTATGCAGGGTACAGAGGTTAAAGACGCCTATGCAGAGTACGGTCAGACCGAAGATGGTATCAGCAAGATGGCTTATCATATCGCACTTGAGCTTACCGACGAGGGTAGAGATAAGTTTTCAGAAGCAACAGGCAGATTGGTTGGACAACCTATCTATATTGTAATGGATAACACCATTCTTTCTGCACCTACCGTAAACCAGAGAATAGACAGTAACTCTTGTGTCATCACTGGCGAGTTTGAGGCTGAAGAGGCTAAATCCCTCGCAGCAAACATCAAGTCAGGTTCTCTTCCCTTCTCTCTTGAGCAGGTTGAGGTTCGTACTGTAAGTGCAACTCTTGGTGATGAGGCACTTCAAAATGCTCTGCTTGCAGGAATTATCGGTCTTATTCTTGTAATGCTCTTTATGATTTTGATATACAGAATTATGGGCTTCTTATCAAGTATCGCTCTTGTTTCTTACATCTCAATTATATTGATCATTCTTGCTAATCTTCATATCAACCTTACACTTCCGGGCATCGCAGGTATTATACTCTCTGTTGGTATGGCAGTTGATGCAAATGTCGTTATCTTTGAGCGTATAAAGGAAGAGCTTCGTCTCGGCAAAACTGTTCGCAGTGCTGTAGATTCAGGCTTTAACCGTGCCTTGACTGCGGTTATTGACTCTAACATTACAACAATTATATCAGCAGTTATTCTTTGGTGGCTCGGAACAGGAACAATTAAGGGCTTCGGTATTACGCTCTTTATCGGTATCCTGATTTCGATGCTCTCAGCAATCTTTATTACAAAGTTCTTACTCAAGCAGATGATTGGTATGAATGTTAAGAATCTTTGGTTGTATGGCATCAGCAAGAAATCAGCCGTTAAAGAAATGAAAGGAGGCAAAGCCTAATGTTTAGTATTGCATCCTCAAAAAACAAATGGATTTTTATGGGAATATCTGCAGTCCTGATGATTGTATCAATTCTTTCCCTTACACTTCGCGGATTTAATCTTGACACAGATTTTGCCGGTGGTATGGCAGTAACATATGAAATAACTTCAGAGTTTAATGTTTCTGATGTTCAGTCTATTGTTGACAATGCTCTCGGTTCATCACAGAGCCCTTCTTCCGTTCAGAAATCAGGCAATGAGGTAATCATAAAGTTTGGGTTTGACAACGCACTTGAAACAGACGAGCAACGCTCTGATTTTTCTCTTGAAAAGATTTCAGCTATAACGACTGCTCTTCAAGAAAAGTATGGTGCTCCTGTAACTGATGCTGTTGAAACAGAAGAGCCTGTTGCTCAAGAAACAACAGAAATTGCCACCGAAGAAGCTCCTGCAGAAGATGCTGCTGCTGAAGAAGTTGCTACCGAGACTGAAGAGATAGCAAACACAGGTGTTATTCTTAAAAATCAGGATATAGTATCACCTTCCACGGGAAAAGAGCTTGCACGCTCTGCAATATGGATGTCTATTCTCGCTTGCATTGCAATTCTCTTGTATGTAACCTTCCGTTTTGAGTTTGTATCGGGTGTGGTTGCTGTTGTTGCTCTTGTTCACGATGTATTGATTCTTCTTGGAATATACTCAATTTTCCAAATGTCAGTTGATACAAACTTTATTGCAGCAATTCTTACTGTTCTTGGTTATTCAATCAACAACACTATCGTTATTATGGACAGAATAAGAGAAAATACAAGACATGCAAGAAAGGAAACATATGCACAGATTGCAGAGTCAAGTATTTGGCAGACAATGAATCGTTCAATAAATACAACAATAACAACTCTTCTTACAATCGGTATGGTTTATATCCTTGGTGTACCTTCAATACAGGTATTCTCACTTCCAATCATACTTGGTATCGTAATTGGTTTCTACTCGTCAGTATTTGTTGCAGGCTCACTCTGGTCAACCTGGAGAGATTCTGCAGTAAAAGCAAAGAAAAAGGCTTAACAAATATTAAATCCCCAAGGCACACGCCTTGGGGATTTTTTTAGATTACATATAATAAAACTAACAGAAAATGAAACAGACTTCCTATTACACAAAAAATATGAAACACTGAATGCATCCATTTCTTTTTCTTTCCAATGCCATAAAAGAGAGCACCGACGGTATACGCTATCCCGCCCGAAAAAAGTAAAGCAAATGCGGTCATACCAAGTAAATCAATAATAATGTTTATTCTTACAATTATGCACCAACCCATCACAAGATAGCAAACCATAGAAAATATCTTATATTTTTTCAGGTCAATAGAATTAAGTGCAATTCCGATTATCGCCATAGTCCAGATAATTCCAAATAATACCCAACCCTCTGCAGTACTGTATTCCCTTAATGTGCAAAGAGCAATCGGCGTATATGTGCCTGCAATAAGAATAAATATAGAACAATGGTCTATAATCTGAAACACCTTTTTTACCATCGTTTCAGGCTTTAAACCATGATATATGCTTGACATTGTATAAAGAAGAAGCATCGTAACACCAAAAATTACACCTGATACTACGCCATAACCATTCCTATCGATTGCCGCAAAGACGCTGCAAAGCACAATCGCAATGATTCCCATAGCACCGCCGACAATATGCGAGACCATATTAAAAATATCCTCACCCTTGGTATAAAGCGGCAAAACCCTGTCTTTAAGCATTGTTCTTTTCATTATGTCGCCCCTTAATCTGTAAAAATATGCTTATATTATATTACATCTGGCAGAGGCTGTCAATATTAGTTTAGTATAAATATGACAACATTGAGATATAGGGCAAATGCACACCATAACAAATATGGTACAAGGAGTATTCCCGCCGTTGTGTTTACTCTGCCAAAATACAAAATGTTAAGAATAATCAATATAATTAACGCCACGAGCCAAATTGCTGCAAATAAATACCAGTTCAGATTAAAGAATACAATTGTCCATAAAAAATTAAAAATAAGCTGAAGAGCAAATATAATATAACCTTTCCGTTTAAGCTCCTCGTCTCCATTGGTTTCCCTGACCAGATATAACGAAATTCCCATAAGAGTATAAAGCACCGTCCATACAATCGGAAACAAAATTCCTGGCGGAGATAACGGCGGGGTATTTATCCTACTGTATAAGTCCATTGAACCTGATGTAAAAAATGCCGCAAGCAACCCTACCGCAAGAGGAATTGCTATACTTGAAATCAGCTTTCTTAAATTTAGTGTATGCAACATAAAAAACCACTCCTTTTAGTTAAAACTATTCAAGGAATGGTTTATATATTCCAACAATATTTATTCCTATATCAAAGAATTAACTGCAAGAGACAATCCCGCAAACAATGCTTCAAGGAAAGCATCAGAATCACCGCCAAGGCTCCATTTGTCATCCCTTTTGGTCATCGTAACCTCTATTTCTTTTGAGACCTTTTCCTCGCCCGCTTCCTCTATTGCATCAATCATATTATCAGTCATCAAGGCTTCATATTCCTCGTCTGTCATAGCGTCAAGCTTATACTTGTACTCTCTTGAGCTTGTAAGCGTTGTAAGCTTGTCTATATACACATCGACTATTTTAGAAAAATCAACAGTTGTAATCCCGACCTTAAAACGGACTGCGGCAGAATTTATTCTCTCTGCAGAATTCACCTTGTAGTCCATCTTTGTAAGGGTTGAAATAACAGCATTTCGCAAATTTTCCCCACTTGTTTTATCAACAAAGCCCGCAATTTCCGTAAACCCATATGCTTCATCAATCTGTTTTATATCACCGCTTTTAAATGCACTCATTATTTTATCAAATTCCGTTTGTGCTTCTGTTACAGAACCCGTACACGAAGATAACGCTACAACACAAAGAATAACTGCAATTATAAAAGTGGATATTTTAAGCTTTTTTCTCATACAATCACCTCATATCATCGCAGAGCATTACTAAAAGGGTTCCGCTTTTAAACTCAACCGTTGCCTCATCATCTGCAAATTCGTTGCTCGATGCGGTCACTTTTGAACATTCTAAAACTATATCATTTGCAAGATATTTAAGTCCCGTAAGCGAAAAACCCTCAACATTATCGCCAAACGGAAAGAATGATACATACTTACGCTTTCCTCGTTTTAAAACAAAAGGCTTGTCTGCAATCCAAACATCGTTATGCTCGTCTGAAAGTACAATTTTCGCACCTCTTTTCAATCCGTATGCAAGTAAACAGAAATGCGAAAATTCGTGGTCAATTCTGCCGCCAAAGCAACCATATATTTCAATATCATAACAGCCACGCCTGATTGCATAATCAATACACATTTGTGTATCAGTATAATCTTTCTCGCAGGGGCACTGTATTACCTCAATTCCGTCTGGTACAGCGTTACGCCAGGAATCATTATCCCCGATAAAAACATCGGGCACAAGCCCTAATTTATTCATATGAGCAAGTCCCCCGTCTGCACATATTAAAAGGGAATCTGTAAAGTTTTTTTCCTTTACATAATCATAATTTGAAATCAAGCCACTGCAAAAAATAACTGCTCTGTTCATATCAACCTCGCCTATATTACTTAACTGCCTGTTTTGCAAGCTCTTTCAGATTATTTACGGCAGCCTGAACATCATCTGCACCAAATATAGCAGAACCCGCCACAAAAACATTTGCACCCGACGCTGCAGCTTGCTCAATCGTTTTTTCACCTATTCCTCCGTCAACCTCTATGTAAAGCTCGGGTTTAATTTTATCAGCAAGCTCTTTGGTGCGTGCAATTTTAGGGTTCATATCCTGCATATAAGACTGACCGCCAAACCCTGGCTCTACCGTCATTATAAGTACCATATCGTAATTGGGAATTACATCTTCAATTTCATCAACCGATGTTTTTGGTTTAACAGATATCCCTGCTTTTACACCCATAGCGTGTATTTTATCGGCAAGCTCTTTAAGTTTTTCCTTATCACAAACCGCCTCATAATGAACCGTTATCATATCCGCACCCGCAGATACAAAATCACCCATATATTTTTCAGGGTCGGTTATCATAAGGTGAACATCAAAGAACAGACTGCTTATTGGACGAAGTGCCCTTACTGTGTCTGCAGAATAGCTTAAATTCGGGACAAAATGTCCGTCCATTATATCAAGATGCAACCACTCAACTCCTGCCTTTTCAACTCTTTGTGTTTCTTCGGCAAGTCTGCCTGCATTTGCCGCCAAAACAGACGGTGCAATAATAATTTCACTCATAGCTATCTCCTTGACCTTTGAAGGTTATTTCGTGCTTTTTCAACCTCATCCTTAAGCTGAATATAGCTTTCGTGACGAGATGGTGATATTTTACCTTGGTTTAGTGCCTCAAGCACACGACAACCCTTCTCGACAGTATGACTGCAATCCGTAAATTTACAATCATTTTTGTATGGCTCAAACTCGCGGAAAAGCTCCGAACAATCCTCTGTATTAAGCAAAGAAAAATCAAACGAACCAAAGCCTGGGGTGTCAATTATATATCCCCCGAATTTAAGTCGAACAAGTTCACTGTGTCTTGTTGTATGCTTACCTCTCTCGACCTTTTCACTGATGTCGCCCGTTTCAAAAGAATTGCTTTCGGTAATACAGTTTAAAAGACTTGACTTTCCGACGCCCGAATTACCCGCGAAAACAGTAATATTCCCCTTAAGCTTTTCTATCAAAGAATCAACATTTTCGCCACTTTTGGCACTGATTGGAACGACACAAAAACCGGCTTTTTGATATAGAGAACAAATCTCGTCACCGTTTTCTATATCCGTTTTGTTTACACAGATTATAATATCAATTCCCGAAAGCTCTGCTGATGCCAAAATTTTATCTGTGAGGTATAAATTTGGTCTTGGGCTGGCAGTTGCAATGACAACTGCCATCTGTGTCACATTGGCAACAGGCGGTCTTAAAAGCACATTTTTTCGCTCTAAAATTTCGGCTACTGTGCCGCTTTTCGTAACCGCATCATATAAAACATTCACTCTGTCGCCTACAAGCGGAGTTATCCCTTCCTTGCGAAAGCTTCCTCTTGCACGGCATTCAATTACGCCATCGCTTGTATCTACATAATAAAAGCCCCCAATACCTTTTGTTATTGTTCCGCTTTTCTTGTTCGTATCATCCCTCATATTTGCCTCTTAATTGCTTATGCTCGGGGCAGTCGGCGGAGGTGTCGTTGTTTCCCCATCCCCGTTTTGGTTATCAGTACCGCTTTCCTCGTTGTTTTCATCATTAGACGGCTTGTCGTCGTTATTTTCAGGCTCTTGTGCGGTCGGATTATCATGGTTTTCCTGATTTTCCATGTTGTTTTCTTCGGTTTTTTCCTCTTCTTCTTCTTTATTTTCTGTTCCGTCACCCTTGCTGACATACAATGTCACAAGACCGCCCTCTGAAATAACAGTACCCTCTATCGGGTCCTGACTGATTACCATATCCTTTTCTTCGGAACTGCTTTCCTTTTCAACAATGTTAAGCTTAAATTTATCATCAGCTACAAGCTTCTTTGCTTCGTCAATTTTCATATCCGTGTATTTGCCGACTTCCTTTGTAGAGTCGCCTTTGCTTATTACAACACGAATAACAATGTCATCTTTTTTAGAAACCTTATCGCCTGCACTTGGAGTCTGCTCTAAAATCGTGCCTTGCTCTTTGTCGCTTACCTCTTCGGCTTGTTTAATAATGCTGAAGCCGTCCGCTTTATATTTTCTTTGTGCTTCATCAAGCTTCATATCAACAACATTTGGGATTTCAATTTTTTCTCCGCTTGAGAAGATACCTAAAATTCCACCGCCTGAAATGGCAGAGAAGATAAAATACATAGCGACAATAACTGCAACTGCCGCCGCAATCGCCGCGATTGTAATCCTGCGTTCCTTCTTCTTTTGTTCTCTTATTTTACGCTTTTCATCAATACTTCGCACTCTGCTGTCCTCCACTTCCTTATCAATTTGCTTTTCGTATTCTCTAACCTTTTCTTCTTTTTCCTTGTTGCGTCTTTTGTATTCAGCAATATCAGTATCATCTATTGATTTTGTCTTTCTTGTAATTTCAATATACTCATCATCACCGACAAAATCAGGAATTTCTGCATTAAGCTTGACGCCTGGATTTTTAAGTACACTTCTTAAATCCCTCAAAAGGTCTCCTGCAGAGGCATATCTTTGGGCTTGTTCTTTATTCATAGCCTTCATAACAATGTATTCCATCGACTGCGGAATGTCATTATTTAAAATCCTCGGCAAAACGGGTTTTTCCTGAATATGCTTTATCGCAATCTCAACTGCTGAACTGCCGTTAAAAGGAAGTCTGCCCGTAAGCATCTCATATAATACAACACCGAGAGAATAAAGGTCAGTTCTCTCGTTTGTATATCCGCCTCGTGCTTGCTCGGGCGAAAGATAATGAACCGTTCCTATTGTAGAGTTTGCTGCAGTTGTTGTAGCCTGCGTTGTCGCACGGGCAATACCAAAATCAGTTACCTTTAATACATTATCGCCCGTCATTATTATGTTCTGTGGCTTAATATCCCTATGGATTACCGACCTCTTGTGTGCCTCTTCAAGCCCCTCGCAGATTTGGGCAGCAAATTCCGCTGCCTGACGCCAGGGAAGAACACCTTTATCCGCGATATACTCTTTAAGAGTTGTTCCCTCAACATATTCCATTACGATATAGTAAAGACCATTCTCTATTCCTACATCAAAGATAGAGACAACATGCGGATTTGAAATTCTGGCAGCAGCCTGTGCCTCTGTGTTAAAACGATGAACAAATTCTCTGTCATCCTTGAATTCTTCCTTTAGAACCTTTACAGCAACATATCTGTCAAGGAAATGACACCTTGCCTTATATACATGAGCCATTCCGCCCTTGCCTATTTCTTCAAGTATTTCATAACGACCTGCAATCATTTTTCCAATTAAATTCATGAGACTCTACCCTCCTATATAAATCGTACAAAAACAACGGTAATATTATCAAGTCCGCCACTGTTCTTTGAAGCATCAATCAAATTGTATACTACTTTTTCCAAACTGCTCTCGCCTTTTTGTATTTCAAATATTTCATCATCAGAGAGCATCGTGCAAAGACCGTCACTGCACAGAAAAAGCGTTTTACCATCTGTTATGTTATACTCAAACAAATCTGCCGAGACCTTTAAATCTGTACCGACTGCACGAGTGATTATATTCTTTTGAGGATGATTTCTCGCTTCCTCCTTGGTAATTGTGCCACTGCTTAAAAGTTCAGCAACTATTGAGTGGTCTGTCGTAATCTGTATAATTTCGTTATCGTCTGCAATATACGCTCTGCTGTCACCAACATTTGCAATATAAACTATGTTTTCCCACACAACGGCAACAACAACTGTTGTTCCCATTCCGCTCTGCTCACGGTTTTTTTGAGACATTTTATAAACCTGCTCATTTGCACCGTTTATAGCCTCAGTCAGTAACGCGGGGATGTTTTCACAATTATCATCGCAAAGACATTTCAGTTTATCGGAAATAAATGTTACGACACTTTGACTTGCAACCTCGCCCGCATTGTGTCCGCCCATTCCGTCTGCAAGAATAAAATATCCGCGATTTTTCTCCTTGTCGATTACATTTATGCAAAAGCAATCCTCGTTAAGCTCACGCACGCAACCGACATCACTTGTGCCAAATGTTTCTATCAAGCAAACCACCTCCTGCTCTCAAATTATATCTGTTAAATAATGAAAAACCATACCATTTTATAAGTTTACATATTTCTCATAGCCGCTGCACGAAGCTGACCACAAGCGGCACTAATATCCGCACCCATCTCTCTGCGAACGGTTGCGGGAACACCGCCTTTTTCAAGTATCTCCCTGAACCTCTCCACCGCACCTTTATCCGACGAAGTAAATCCCGTTTCTCTGACCTCGTTAACGGGGATAAGATTCACATGACACAACATACCCGAAATAAGTTTTAAAAGCTCTCGTGCTTCATCAGGGGTATCATTCACCCCTCTAATCAATGTATATTCAAACGAAATTCGTCTGTTGGTTGTCTTTATATAATATTTGCAAGCAGACATAAGCTCATTTATGTTATATTTTCTGTTTACGGGCATTATAGCTGAGCGTTTTTCATCGTTTGGTGCATGCAAAGAAACAGAAAGCGTGATTTGAAGCTTCATATCTGCAAGCTCCCTCATTCTGTCTGCAAGGCCACAGGTAGAGAGCGATATGTGTCTATGGCCTATATTGAGTCCAAGCGGATGATTGACATTCTCTAAAAATTTAATTACATTATCAAAATTATCAAGAGGCTCTCCCATTCCCATAAGAACAATGTTGGAAATCCTCTCACCCAGGTCTGCTTGCACGGTCATTACCTGACCTATTATCTCACCTGCGGTGAGGTTTCTGGTTTTACCGCCGCGTGTCGATGCACAAAATGCACAGCCCATCGCACATCCTACCTGTGTTGACACACATATAGTAAAGCCATGATGATATTTCATAAGTACGGATTCAATAAAATTTCCATCGTTTAATTGTAACAGATATCTACGCGTTTCGTCAATATCTGAAACAAATTTTTGTTCAATTTTAAGATTAGATACAGAATATTTTTCATCAAGCTTTTCCATGAGTGGTTTTGGGATATTGCTCATTTCATTAAAACTTTCAGCACCATCATATAACCATTTAAAGATTTGTTTAGCACGAAAACTCGGCTCCTTCATATCTGACAAGATATCTTCAAGCTCTCTGATTGTAAAATCCTTCAAGTTTTTCTTCATAGTTTTTATTTCCTTTTTAATCGGCAGATATAAAATCCGCTCCCGCCCGTTTCGTGTGCGAGATAAAGTCTCTCAAAATCCGCCTCAAAATCATTATGGCTATCCAGAAATCCTTTTATCTGCTCTTCGTTTTCCTCTTTAAGTATTGTGCAGGTGGAATACACAAGAACTCCGCCTGACTTTACATATTGTGCTGCAGAATTTAGTATTTTCTTTTGCGTTTTACAAAGAGTATCAATATCTTCTGCCTTTCTGTTCCATTTTATATCAGGTTTTTTGTGTATTACACCTATTCCCGAACACGGAACATCTGCAAGAACTCTGTCTGCAGCTCCAATATACTCTTCCTTTACATCCTCTGAATTATGAACAATCGCATCTATCGACGAAAGACAAAGACGCTTTGCCGTATTCTCAATCAAAAGCTTTTTATGCGAATGAATATCAAACGCAATTACATGGCCCTTATCGCCCATAAGCTCGGCAATATGAGTTGTCTTTCCTCCCGGGGCAGAGCAAACATCAATAACAGTCTCTCCGCTTTTCGGTTTAAGAGCAAGTGCGGCACGCATTGAATTTATGTTTTGCGGTGTATAAAACCCTCTTTTGTATAAATCGGAAGCTGATACATCAAAAGCCCCGTTTATAATCAAACACCCCGAAACATCATCACTTATCTTTGCAGATATCCCCTCTTTTTCAAGCAGGAGAACAAGGTCATTCGGGTCTGTTTTTAAAAGATTTGCCCTTATCATCGTCGGGTGCGGAAGCAAGCTGTCAGAGAGTATCCTCTCACAAGTCTCCTCCCCATACTGTGAAAAGAGCTCTTCTGTGAGCCAGACAGGTGAAGAATACATCGTTGAAAGATATTCAATTATATTTTCACGATTAGGTGTCGGTATCTCATCGAGCGTTCTCGAAACAGCCCTTAAAACTCCGTTTACATACCCTTTTGTAGCATTATGTGAGTATTTTGTCGCAAGCTTAACTGCCTCGTTGCAGACTGCAGACGGCGGAATTTTATCCATAAAAACGAGCTGATAAATTCCCGTACGCAATATCTGAAGTATCCACGGACTTATCCTTTTAAGCTTGATTTTGGAATAAGCATTTATAATATAATCAAGCCTTGTCTTGTTCCTCAATACTCCCATAAAAAGCTCATTTATAAATTTTTTGTCGCGATAATTAAATTGCTTCACCGCATCTAACATCGCCTTTGTGGAATATTGCCCCTCATTCTCGGTCTTAAAAAGTGCAACCACAACCGCTTCTCTCGGATTATCACTCAAGCTAATCTCTCCTGTTCCCAAATACCAATATCAGTCTGAGTAAGCTCAGTATCGAGCTTACAGCCGCCGCAACATAGGTCATTGCCGCCGCCTTTAAAACCTTTGATGCACCCTTTAGTTCATCTTGGGTGAGCATATTCTGCATTTCAAGTGTTTTAAGTGCACGGCTGCTTGCATTAAATTCAACAGGTAGTGTTATCAACTGAAACAATACCGTCGCAGAAAAAAGAATAATTCCAAGCTCAACTAAAGTATATGAGAAAATAAGTCCAGCAATCAAAATCGGCATAGAGAGTATATTGCAAACATTAACAACGGGAACAATAGCATTTCTCACCTTTATTGCCGTATAGCCCGTTGCGTGTTGAATTGCGTGACCCACCTCGTGTGCTGCAACGCCGATTGAGCCGACAGAATTACTGTCATAGGTTGCATCAGATAGCCTTACAACATTAGTCCTCGGATCAAAATGGTCTGTTAAGTTACCGCTGACCCTCTCAATTTTAACAGAATGCAGACCGTTCATATCTAGAATTTTTCGGGCAGCATCGGCACCTGTCAATCCGTATCGGTTTGTAACCTGTGAATATTTTCTAAAAGTAGAATTTACATTTGTTTGTGCCCACAGAGATAAAATCAGTGCGGGAATCAGTATAATCCATGATGTATCAAAATAAAAATATGGAAACATAAAAAATCAATCCTTTCTCGTAAAATTATTTTAAAATAACCGTATCATCTATATTATGCCCGTTTAGGTAGCTTGCAACCGACATTCTTTTTCCGCCCTTAAACTGTATCTCGTCTGCAACAATAAAAAATCCATCACCGCAGGCAATCTTAATATCCTTGTCACTTACACAAATACTGCCGATAGGGGCATCGGTTCGTTCTCCAAGCGTTGCGTGAATAATTTTCAGCATCTCGTCATTATACATTGTATAACACCCAGGGAAAGGGTCTGTTCCTCTTATAAGCGAAAGTACCTCGTTTGCAGGACGGCTCCAGTCAATGTGCCCCGTCTCTTTTGAGAGCATCGGTGCATAACAAGACTCATCGTCATTTTGCTTTTCTCTCGGTGCAGTTCCGTTTTCGATTGCATAAACTGTTTCAGAAAGAAGCTCGGCACCCATAATCGAGAGCCTGTCGTGAAGAGTGCCATAGGTCTCGGTTGGCGAAAGTTCGGTTTTTGCTTTAAAAATCATATCGCCCGTATCAAGGCCCTTTTCCATATACATAGTTGTAACTCCCGTTTCACGCTCTCCATTTATTACTGACCACTGTATCGGTGCTGCACCACGGTATTTGGGAAGCAAGGATGCGTGAACATTTACACATCCATATTTGGGGTAATTCAATACATATTCAGGTAAAATCTTGCCATAAGCCACAACAACAATAAGCTCGGGTGCAAGCTTATCTAAAAGTTCAGAGATTGCACCATTTTTTAAGCCTTCGGGTTGAAAAACCGAAATTCCGTTTTCGTTTGCATAAACCTTTACGGGCGGTGGCGTCAGCTTGTGCCCTCTGCCCTTTGGTTTATCGGGTTGAGTAATAACCCCGCAAATACTATGCCCGTCTTTAACTAAAATATCAAGGCAAGGCACGGCAAAATCGGGCGTGCCCATAAACAATATCCTCATAGAAAAATCTCCGTTCCGCCAGATTATACCAGGCAAATAAATCAAGTTAATATATATACTTTTACTATCATTCTTATTATATCTTATTATTATACTTTAATCAAGCAAAATTTAACACTCTCTACCCATATATTACAATAAATTCTGTCAAATTTTTTAAAAGTTTGTATTGTCTTTTTATTAAAAATAAGATATACTGTTGGTATTATTTAAAAATAGGTTAAATGAGGTTGATAAAATGCTCGCAATAATAAATTATGGTGCAGGGAATTTGCGTTCTGTCCAGAAAGCGTGTGAGCTTTTAGGCGAAGAAACATACATAACCGACGACAGAGACAAAATTCTGTCTGCCGACCGTGTTATTCTTCCCGGGGTTGGTGCTTTTGGTGACTGTATGGCAAGTATCCGTTCTAAAAAATTAGATAAGTGCATATATGAGGTAATTGAAAATAAAACTCCTTTCCTCGGGATATGTCTCGGACTCCAGCTTTTGTTTGAAAAGAGCGAAGAATCCACGGGAACAGACGGTCTTGGCGTATTTAAAGGTGAGGTTGTTAAAATTCCCGAAAATCCTGATATAAAAATCCCGCATATGGGCTGGAATTCAATTACATTTCCAAAACAGTCACCCCTGTTTAAGGGTATAGAAGAAAATTCGTTTTTATACTTTGTTCACTCATATTATATGTTGCCAGAGGATAAATCAATTATATCAGCACAATGTGAATACTCACAGATGCTCCCCGTCGCCCTCTCGTGCGGGAATGTTCACGCAACACAATTTCACCCAGAAAAGAGCGGGGATACAGGGCTTAAGATACTTAAAAATTTTATTGGTCTTGGGGGTGAGAGATAAATGCTTGCAAAGAGAATTATTCCTTGTCTTGATGTAAATTGCGGAAGAGTGGTAAAGGGTGTAAACTTTGTGAATTTACGGGATGCGGGCGACCCCGTTGAGGTTGCAAAAATATATAACGAAGCAGGAGCTGACGAGCTTGTTTTCCTCGATATAACCGCAACCCATGAAAAACGAGGCACAGTGCTTGATATGGTCCGCAAGGTGGCAGAAACCGTCTTTATTCCGTTTACTGTTGGCGGTGGCATAAGCACGGTCGACGATTTCAGAGAGCTTTTGCTCGAGGGGGCGGATAAAATTTCAATCAATTCATCTGCCATTCGCAACCCCCGTCTTATAAGTGATGCCGCCGACAAATTCGGCAATCAGTGCGTTGTGGTTGCAATCGATGCAAAACGACGCACCGACGGTTCGGGATTTAATGTATATATAAACGGCGGCAGAATTGATACAGGTCTTGATGCCGTAACCTGGGCAAGAATTGTCGACAAGCTCGGTGCGGGCGAAATTCTTCTCACATCAATGGATTGTGACGGGACAAAGGCAGGCTATGATATTGAACTTACACGGGCAGTGTCTGAGGCTGTTTCTATCCCTGTCATTGCGTCGGGCGGTGCAGGTAATATGGAACATTTCAAAACCGTACTTACAGACGGAAAGGCAGATGCCGCACTTGCCGCATCACTTTTCCATTTTCGTGAAATCGAAATATCCGACCTCAAAGAATATCTTAAAGAAAACGGTGTTTCAGTTAGATTATAACGAATAAATTGAGCAGGGCGTTACGCCCTGCTCAATTTTATTTCTATATTATATTTTTGTTTAAAATATTCGACATTACTGCGTCTGTGACCAATTATAATTGACTCTTCTTCCTTTGATGCATGGATTATATATTCTGTATCAGATAAATTCTTCTTCTTTATCTCGTTTTCTATCTCCCAGCGTTTTCGCCTTGATAAAACAAGCTCCTTAAATGCAGGATGATACGGTCCTGCAATAATATTATTTTCAGAGGTAAGGCTTTCGTCTGAATGCAGCCCGACACGAATAACTTTTATCCCTCTCCCTTCAAAAATACGCATTACTTTGTCGGTTACCTCTATTGCAGCTTCCAGATCATAGGGTGTGTATTTTCCACTTAAGTACAAATCCTCAAGCTTCGTAGAGGGCAGCGTAAGGGTCGGATATATCCTGACACATTCAGGGTGCAGCATTGCGGCCTGATATGCAGTCTCAATATCCTTTTGCGGGGTCGAGCCATACATTCCAATCATCATCTGAAGTCCAAGAGCAATTCCGCTTTTCTTTATCATATCAGACGCAAGAATTGTGTCTTTAAAGGAATGTTCTCGCTCGTTCAGCATAAGCACAGTATCGTCTGCTGACTGAAGTCCAAGCTCGATTGTACGCACATTGTACTTTTTTGCAAGCTCTAATACCTCTCCGTCAATGTAATCAGGTCGGGTTGACATTCTTATTCCGCTTATTCTTCCCTTGAACTTATCTGCAGTTTTTAAAAACTCCTCTTGCAAGGCAAGGGCAAGCCCCGTAAAACTGCCGCCAAAAAAGGCAACTTCAATCCCGTCTGCATCTTTTGGGAGAAACTCGAGATATTCTTTTATAATGTTTTCTGCATCATATGGTGTAACGCTTGTCTGTACGCCTGTAATCTTTTTCTGGTTGCAAAAAACACACGCATGAGGACAACCCTCATGCGGAATAAAAATCGGAATATTATAATGCTTTTTTATTATGTTCTTCATAAAATTCACCCAACAAATTTTTTATATGCTTCTTTTGCTGCGGCTTGCTCGGCAGATTTTCTATTCTTGCCGTCTCCTCTGCCTATAACCTCTCCGCGATACATTGCATTAACTGTAAAAACAGGCATATGGTCAGGGCCTTTTTTGTCTACAAGCTCGTAGGCAACAACCTCGGTGCCCTTGTCACGCTTTTGAAAGTAGTTTTGAATTTCTGATTTATAATTTCTAAAATCCATATCAAGTGCAGAATCTATGGTTGAGATTAGATTAGATAAAACCCATTCTCTTGCAGCATCAATTCCTCCGTCAAGATAAATTGCACCCAAAACAGCCTCGTATGTGTCACACAAAATAGACGGCTTGTCACCGCCCCTGCACACAGCCTCAGATTTACCGAATTTTAAAGCATTTCCAAGTTCCATTTCGTGTGCAATACTTGCAAGCGAACGCTCGCAGACAGACGCCGCCCTTACCTCGGTAAGCTTGCCCTCATCAAGAGTGTCAAACTTGGTATAGATATACTCTGACACAATAAGCGAGAGTATGCTGTCACCGAGAAATTCAAGCCTTTGATTGCTTTGAACACCCTTTTCGTTAGCATACGAAATATGAGTAAGGGCAATATCCAAAAGAGCTTTATTCTTAAATTTATAATTGAGTTTCATAATATCCGCCCTATCTTAAATCATAATCGCCGGAGGGCAGATGGGCTTCGGCCGATAAAAATTACTGCATATCGACTATGTAGTTTACTGCATCTCTAACTGTTGAAATCTTTTCTGCCTCCTCGTCGGGGAAGTCAATTTCAAATTCCTCTTCAAGTGCCATTATAAGCTCTACAAGGTCAAGCGAGTCTGCCTCTAAATCTTCTGTGAAGGTAGAATCCATTGTAACAGAGTCTTCGTCGATGCCAAGCTGTTCAACAATGATTTCCTTTACTTTATCAAAAACCATATCCATATATTGCACCTCCATTTAATAAAATTTTCCTACTTGAAGATAATATATCACATATATTCTATCGCGTCAATATCTAATATAAAGAATATAAAAATTTTTACTAAATGATTATCTGTTGAGAATTAACTTGGTAAGCTCAACAGGGTCAACAATTTTTCCGTCTTTATAAACACGCATATTACCTGATGCAATCTCGTCTATAAGGATAACCTCGTCATTGTTGTAGCCGAACTCAAATTTAATATCCCACAAATCAAGCCCTATCGTCTTTAAATCATCTGCAACAATTTGAGTAATTTTTAATGTCTGCTCTTTCATACTTGCAAACATCTTTTCACTCATTACACCAAGAGCAGCAAGACCTTCTGCCGTAACAAGCGGGTCGCCTTTTTCGTCATTTTTAAATGTGCACTCCACATAGCCACCCGGAAGCGGTGTACCGTCTTCAATATATTCACCATATCTGCGGATAAAACTACCCGTCGCAACAAGTCTGCATATTACTTCAAGACCGTGTCCAAACACTTTCCCGGGCAGAACCTCCATTGTTGCTTCTTCTACATTAGCATTTACATAATGAGTCTTTATTCCCGCCTTTTTCAATAAATCAAAATAGTATACAGAGGTTTTAAGGTTCTCTTTGCCTATGCCGTCAATCTTAAGTCCAACCGTATTTTCGCCTGGGTCAAAAACGCCGTCTTTTCCGGTACAATCATCCTTGAACTTCAACAAAACATTTCCGTTTTCAAGGCTGTATACATCCTTTGTTTTTCCCTCATATATCTTCTTCATTTACAAAACCTCTTTCTTTTAAATATTTTATAAAATTAAATATGCTGATTATTGCATATATTTTTTTTAATACTTTTATTCTTCTGTTTCCTCTATACCAAACTCTGCAATCCCTTCGGTTATGCTCGCAATAAGACCTCCATCTACAAGTTTTTTGCTCTGTCTTATTGCATTGTAAAATGCCTTTGCATTTGAGCTTCCGTGAGCCTTTATAACGGGTGCTTTTACCCCGAGAACAGGTGCACCGCCATGCTCGGTATAGTCCATACTTTTTTTGAATTCAGCTATTCCGCCCTTAACCATAAGAGCCGCAAGCTTACTTTTGGTATTTTTCAAAAATATTGCTTTAAGCTTTTTGGAAAAGGCACTCGCCATACCTTCCATAAACTTAAGTATAACATTTCCCGTAAAGCCGTCACAAACTACAACATCTGCACCGCCAAGCGGAATTTCTCTCGCTTCAATATAACCCGTATAATTTAAAGGCGTTTCCTTTAAAAGCTTGTTTGCCGCTCTTACAAGCCCTGTCCCTTTTTCTTCCTCTGTGCCAATATTTACGAGGGCAACTCTTGGTTCTTTAAGGTTCATCACCTTTTGCATATAAGCAGAACCCATTATTGCAAACTGCTTTAAAAACGCAGGGGTACATTCGGCGTTTGCACCCGAATCAACCATCAGAAACACACCTTCAGTTGATGGCATAATCGGAGCAAGAGCCGCTCTTCTAATTCCTTTAATTCTTTTTACAATAAGAGTAGCACCCGAAATTAAAGCCCCTGTATTGCCCGCACTTACAAAAGCATCACCCTCTCCCTTTGCAAGAAGAGAAAGTCCGACACGCATAGATGAATCTTTTTTATTTCGTATTGCATCAATCGGGTCGTCATCGCCTGTGATAACCTCTTGTGCGTTATGTATTGTGATTTTATCACCCGAATATTCGCATTTTACAAGTTCTTTTGCCACTTGCTCTTCAAGTCCGACAAGTATAACCTCAACGCCGAGCTTTTCTGCCGCAAGAACACTGCCCTTTACTATTTCCTGCGGGGCATTATCCCCGCCCATAGCATCTACTATAATCTTCACATTATCATCTCCAGTTTTATTTAAAGGTCAAAAGACCTCTGTTTTTCCATACATAATCAAATCCAGAATACAATGTAAGCACAACTGCAACAATCTCAAAAATTACAATCAATATATTAAGCACGGGAATAGACATTTGCGAAAGATAAAGCTCTGCGATTTCAAAGACGAGTACCGCAATCGTTAAAACACATTGTGACACTGTCTTCGCCTTACCGAGACCGCTTGCGGCGATCACTGTGCTTTCACCCATTGCAAGCATTCTTATGCCCGTTACTATAAATTCCCTCGCAAGTATAACAATAACGACCCATAAATTTATCTTATCATATTGAACAAAACAAATGAGGGCAGACATAATAAGCATCTTATCCGCAATCGGGTCCATAAGCTTACCAAATGTTGTAACCTGATTGTTTCTTCTCGCAAGCATACCATCGAGCTGGTCGGTAAGAGTTGCAATAACATAAACAAAAAGTGCAACAAAAATCGACCATGTGCTCTCCATCATATAAAACAAAATAAATATGGGTATCAGAATTACACGAAAAAGAGTCAGCTTGTTTGGCGTATTCATAATATAATCAGCCTTTCTTTTTGGATTTTTTATATTCCTTGCCGAACAAATCATATTCCATAGATTGCTCTACAATTACATCAACAAAGTCACCGCTTTTAATATCGTTTGAGGATTTAAAGAATACCTTACCGTCTATCTCTTCAGAATCCGCATAGGTTCTGCCGTAGTAGCTCTTTATTACCTCGTCGCGTTCCTCGACAAGGACTCTGACAACACTGCCTATTTTTTTTGCATTCTGCTCTTGTGCAATGTCCGATTGAATAAGCATAAGGGCATCTTTTCTTCCTTGTTTTTCTTCGTCCTCAAGCTGCCCGTCTAAATCATACGCAGGGGTATCCTCTTCCCTTGAATACGCAAAGACGCCAAGCCTCTCAAACCTTATCTCTCTTACAAAATCACAAAGCTCCTCAAACTGCTCCTCGCTCTCTCCAGGGAATCCGACAATTATAGATGTCCTGATTACCGCATCAGCTATATTCTCTCTTATTTTTGCAATAAGTTCCTTTATCTGTGCCTTTGTGGTTCGTCTGCCCATTCTCTTTAAAACAGGGTCACTGCAATGCTGAATGGGAATATCAAAATAGTTACACAGTTTTTCTTCCTCTGCAAATGTCTTTATCAATTCATCCGTAAACAGCTCGGGATAGCAATAGTGAACACGAACCCACTTTACGCCATCAATTTTACATAGCTCCCTCAACAACTCGGACAGACGATATTCTCCGTATATGTCCTCGCCATATCTCGTGGTATCTTGGGCAATAACAACAATCTCGCTGACACCCTCTTTTGCCATTTGTTTTGCCTCTGCAACAATATCCTCAAGCTTTCTGCTTCTGTATTTACCCCGTATAGAAGGAATAACGCAATAAGTACAATGATTATCGCATCCCTCTGCTATTTTCAGATACGCAGTATATTTAGGCGTTGTCCGAAACCGCGGCAGAGCATCCTCATCAACATAAGTATTACCAAGGCAGAGAATGTTCTTTTCTTTCTTCTCCAGCCTTTTGATTACATCAATAATTTTATCATACTCATTGGTGCCTATTACCGCATCAACCTCGGGGATTTCGGACAAAACCTGTTTTTCGTACCTCTGGGCAAGACATCCTGTAACAATCATCGCCTTACACTTTCCGCTTTTTTTATATTGAGAAAGCTCTAAAATACACTCAATAGATTCAGTTTTAGCATCTTCAATAAAGGTACAGGTGTTTATTATTATAACATCTGCCGCTTCTTCATCAGAAATAACCTCATAGCCTGCATTTTTTAAAAGTGCAAGCATATGCTCGCTGTCAACCAGATTTTTTGAGCATCCGAGTGATACAAGTGAAACATTTTTAAACAATTTTAAACCACCCAATCTGTAATATTTATAATTATCATCCCTCATCAAAAAAATCAAAGGAATATTCTGACAAACATTCCTTGATTTCACTTGAAGAAAAGCCCCGCCTTGCAAGTCTGGCTTTCAACTTTTCAAAATCGCGTCTTGTGGTTATCCCGTCGCAAAGGTGTCTTGCCTCAACATAATCGCGAAGCACAGAGAGTGTATCCTCTTCACAATTTTCACAGGCATAATCTATTATCCCTCTTGCAACGCCCTTTGAATACAGCTCTTGCTTAATGCGGAAAATACCCTTTACACCAAGTCTGACCGCATCTTCAATATACGCAGACGCATAGAGCTTATCATCTAAAATTCCGCATTCTGCGAACTCTGCAACAACCCTCTCTGCAGTTTCTGCATCTATCTTTTTCCGCTTGAGCCTGTCTTCAACCTCCTTGCAGGTATACATTCTCTGGGCAACAAGCCCTGACGCAAGTTTTTTTGCCTTTTCGTATGTATCCATATGCTATTTTTTCTTCACGGGCTTCGCAATAGGAGTAATCGGTGTAGCCTCAACATCCTCTGCATCAAGAGCAGGAAGCTCTGCCGCCTCACGGATTTTTGCTTCAATCTCTGCACATAGCTCAGGATTATCAACAAGAACCTTTTTTGCACCCTCTCTGCCCTGTCCGAGACGGGTGCCGTCATAAGAGAACCACGAACCGCTCTTCTCTATAATATCGTACTGAACACCGACATCTATGATGTTGCCTTCTTTTGAAATACCCTCACCATAAATAATATCAAACTCTGCCTCTTTAAACGGCGGAGCGACCTTATTTTTAACAACCTTCACCTTGGTTCTGTTACCAATAAGACCCGAATCTGTCTTTATTGTTTCGGAACGGCGAACATCAAGGCGAACCGAGGAATAAAACTTAAGTGCTCTGCCGCCGGGGGTTGTTTCGGGGTTTCCGAACATTACGCCAACCTTTTCACGAAGCTGATTTATAAATATCGCAATAGTGTTGGAACGATTAACAACACTTGCAAGCTTACGGAGTGCCTGCGACATAAGTCTTGCCTGCAAGCCAACATGAGAATCTCCCATAAGTCCTTCTATTTCCTGCTTTGGAACAAGAGCTGCAACCGAGTCAACGACAACAACATCAATCGCACCGCTTCTTACTAATTGTTCAGTAATTTCAAGTGCTTGTTCACCCGTATCAGGTTGAGAAACAATAAGGTCATCAATATTTACACCCAAATTTTTTGCATAAACGGGGTCAAGTGCATGCTCTGCGTCAATAAATGCAGCCTCTCCGCCAAGTTTTTGTGCTTCTGCAACAATGTGCAATGCAACTGTTGTTTTACCCGAGGATTCAGGTCCATATATTTCTATAATTCTTCCCCTTGGCACACCGCCTATCCCAAGTGCAATATCAAGTGCCATTGACCCTGTCGGAATAGCGTCAATTTTAGTTTCAGCCTTGTCACCCAGACGCATAACCGCACCTTGTCCATATTGCTTCTCTATCTGTCCGAAAACACTGTCAAGTGCTTTTCTTTTTTCTTCATTCATATTGGTTCACTTTCCTTTCTTTTGACACCATATGATAATTATAATTTAGGAAAAACGGCATGTCAAGACAAATTTCATATTTTTATAACAGTTTTACCATATATATTCCACATCAAGCCTATCGCTATCACCACATCTTGTATTTAAAAGTCCAAGCAGACTTCTTCTGATTAAATCAAGTGCATAAAGACTTGTTCTCTCTCTTACCATACCCCTGCCGCCTGTAAGGCGGAGTTCTGCCGTTGCACAAATATCCTTGGTTGATATTCCGATATAAACAAGTCCTACGGGTTTTTCTTTGCTTCCGCCACCCGGCCCTGCAATTCCTGTAATTCCAATTCCAATATCCGCACCAGCTCTTTCTCTTGCACCCTTGCACATCTCAAGAGCCGTTTCATGAGATACCGCACCATATTTTTCAAGCGTTTCAGGCTTTACGCCGAGACACTCCATCTTTTTTTTATTGGAATATGTCACAAATCCGCACTCAAAGCATTCTGATGAACCCGGGATTTCGGTAATCTTTTTGGCAACAAGACCGCCCGTACAGCTCTCGGCAAGTGCAACCTTCTTATTGTTTTGTCTCAAAAGCTCTACAACCGTGTTTTGCAGGGAATTATCCTCACCAACACCATATATATAATCTCCGAGTATTCCTCTCACCTCTTCTTCAAGAGGCAAAAGCATTTTTTCTGCACTGTCTTTATTTTCAGCACTTGCAGTAAGCCGAAGCTCCATCTCTCCCGTTTTAGCATACGGAGCAATGGTTGGATTGGTTTGCGTTTCGATAAGTCCCGAAATCTTTTCTTCGGCAGCAGACTCGCCTACGCCAAAAACACGAAGTACCTTTGAAGATATTACACCTGACGACAAGCCCTCAAGATACGGTCGTACACTTTTATTAAGCATAGCATTCATTTCAAAGGGCGGACCCGGAAGCATAATTATAGTTGCTTTTTCGTTCTCAATTATTGCTCCAGGTGCAGTTCCGCAATCGTTCTGCATTATAATGCAACCCTTTGGCATATCCGCCTGCTTAAAATTACTTTCGGGCATATACCTGTTTTGTCTTTTAAATCTGTCAATAATTCTTTGTCTGCTTTCCTCATCGGGAATACACTCAAGTCCACAGAATTTTGCTATTATTTCTTTTGTTAAATCATCCTTCGTAGGTCCGAGTCCACCTGTTGTAATTATCCCGTCAGCTCTCTTTGAGGCAATCTCAAGGGCCTCAAGAAGTCTTTGCGGATTATCGCCTACAACGGTTGTATAATAGACATTCATTCCAAGTTCAGACAGCATTATACTGATATCTCTCGCGTTTGTATTTACGATTTGACCGAGCAAAAGCTCTGTCCCGATAGATATAATTTCAAAATTCATTATTGACCCCCAAAAGTTAATTGTTATACTAAAATCAATTTCTCTTTACTATTTTTCCAAATTTCCTTTGCCGTATACTATGATAAAATCAGTAAACAATTTAGATACTGGTCTTTGAACCGAATTGTTTCACTTGGATTTTTAACATTTATTTTATAATCTTGCTACACCGCTTTTTCTTGCAGCTTCTGCAACTGCATTGGCTACAGTTTTTCCTATTCTTTCATCAAATGCCATAGGAAGTATGTACTCACTATTTAATTCTGCATCTGAAACAAGACTCGCTATGGCATATGAAGCCGCCATTTTCATTTCATCGTTAATATCACTTGCACGAACATCCAATGCACCCCTGAAAATTCCCGGGAAAGCCAAGACATTGTTAATCTGATTCGGATAATCAGAACGACCTGTTCCTACAACTACCGCACCGCCCTGTTTTGCAAGGTCAGGTAAAATTTCAGGCACAGGATTTGCCATTGGGAAAACAATAGCACCTTGAGCCATTGTGCTTACCATTTCAGCCGAAACAATATTAGGTGCAGAAACACCAATAAATACATCTGCCCCCTCCATTGCATCCGAAAGCTCTCCTGTGATATGTTCTTTATTTGTGATTTTGGCAAGCTCTTTATGTGCATCACTTAAACCATCCATACCCTCGCATATAATCCCAAATCTGTCAACCATCACAAGATTTTTAACTCCAAGCTTCATAAGATGCAACCCAATTGCAGTGCCTGCACTTCCTGCCCCGTTTATTACAACCTTAATATCTTCGATATTTTTCTTTACTACCTTAAGAGCATTAAGCATTGCCGCCGCAACTACAATAGCTGTTCCGTGCTGGTCATCGTGAAATACCGGAATATCGCAAAGCTCTTTAAGTTTGCCCTCTATTTCAAAACAACGCGGTGCCGCAATATCTTCAAGATTAATTCCGCCAAAACTGCCGGAAAGAAGATAAATTGTTCTTACAAGCTCATCGACATCTTTTGTTTTTATGCAAAGAGGGAATGCATCAACATCTGCAAATTCTTTGAAAAGTGCACACTTTCCCTCCATAACCGGCATACCGGCTTCAGGTCCGATGTCGCCAAGTCCTAAAACCGCCGAGCCATCTGTGATTACGGCAACAAGATTATGTCTTCTTGTAAGTTCGTAAGACTTATCTATATCCTTCTGAATTTCCAGGCATGGCTCTGCAACACCAGGTGTATACGCGAGTGAAAGCTGTTCTCTGTTTTTAACAGGAGTTCTTGAAACAACTTCAATTTTTCCCTTCCATTCTTCATGTTTTTTTAATGCTTGTTGTTTAATATCCATTTTGTATTCTCCTTTTGCTTTTGGTGACTCGCGAAGTTCAGTTAAAAGTATTGAAAGATGTTCTTTAATAGGATTTGCAATGTAATACCATACTTGAGTGCCCGACTCTCCTTTTTCTAAACATAATATTGAGACTGCTCTTAGAATTTTTTAATAGAAAATTTTACATGAATAAATTATAGAATCAGTGAACAATTTAGATGCCAAGCAATTTTTGTCGATATGCAAACTAAAGTTTGCTCGATATTTTTACTTCGTAAAATCGATATGTTTTCCCTACGGTAAAACTCGATATGATATAAATCTCGTTGCGTCAGCAACATATCGAGTGCTATAGCACATATCGAGTCATTTATGACATATCGAAAATCTCACAAGAGATTTATATCGACGATTTCATCTTCGATGAAATCATTATATCATAAACTGCTAAAAATTTCAATACAAAAAGACGGCTTTCGCCGTCTTTTTGCACTTAATCAGTCATATTATCAAAATAACCCTGAACAAGAACAACCGGAGTCCCTTTGTCTCCCGAGCCGCTTGTCAGGTCGCACAAGGAACCAATCAAATCCGTCAATCTGCGAGGGGTTGTTCCCTGTGCTGCCATATTCCCGACAAGGTCACTACCCTTTTTCTTAATCGCATCAGATATTGCATTTTTGAGTTCCTCACCTTTAAGATCAGCAAAATCGTTGTCTGCAAGATATTTAAGCTTAAGCTCGTTTGGTGTACCCTCAAGTCCGTCTGTGTATGCAGGTGATACAATCGGGTCTGCAAGCTCCCAAATTTTGCCTGCAGGGTCTTTGAATGCACCGTCGCCATACACCATAACTTCAATATGATGTCCTGTGCGTTGCTTGAGCTGTGCCTGAATGTTATAAACCAAATCAAAGCAATCCTGCGGAAATAACTTAATCATCTCTTCGGTTGACTTGTTAGAGCCTAAAAGTCCGTATTTTTCATTAAAGCCACTTCCGTCAACAGAGCTTGTAAGGATGTCATCAAGACCAAAAACACATTTTGCACCTGCGTCACGCAAAATTCTTTTGGTGCGTACGCGGGTATGAATATCACAGTTCAAAACACAATCTGTATATTTCAAAATAGTACGAGGGTCATTTGCAAAAATTATCTCCGCCTCTGCCCCGCAGGAACGAATAAGCTCACCATAATAGCTTACATAATCAACGCCCGTAAACGGATGGCGATTTTCACCAAAAAGCTCGCGATATTTTTCCTCACTCAATACATCTGAATACGGGTTTATTCCCGCATCATCAAGCTGGTCAAGTGAAATTAAAGCATTGCCTACTTCATCGCTCGGGTAATTGAGCATAAGAACAATTTTCTTTGCACCCTTTGCAATACCACGCAAGCAAACAGCAAATCTATTACGCGAAAGTATCGGAAAAATAACGCCGATGGTTCCGCCGCCAAGCTTTGTCTTGACATCCTTTGCAATCGCATCAACAGATGCGTAATTTCCTTGCGAACGGGCAACAACAGACTCTGTTATCGCAACAACATCTCTGTCACGAAGAGCAAACCCCTCTGCCGCCGAGGCTTCAATTACACTATTTACGACAATGCTTGCAATATCGTCACCCTCACGGATAATCGGGCATCTGACACCTCTTGAAACTGTACCAATTCTTCTTTCCATATCAATCTCCATTCTGTCAATTTTCATTGACTAAAAAATATTCTGTATATTATATTGACATTCATTATCAATCTTATTATAATACAAGAGCGAGCATAAGTAAAATAGATATATCTTACTATAGTAATAAGGAGAACTTATATGAAAACTAAACTTGATTATTATAAAATTTTTTACGAAACCGCAAGGCATGCATCTTTTTCTACTGCGGCAAAGCATTTATATATATCACAATCTGCAATTTCCCAATGTATAAGCCAGCTTGAGCAGGACTTAAACACAAAACTCTTCACCCGCTCACGCAGGGGGGTTACCCTTACAAAGGAAGGTATGCTTCTTTTTCAAAAGGTCGAAAGTGCGATAACTACTATTGAACAAGGCGAAACGCTTCTCGCAAGACTTCATCATTTGGAAAGCGGTTCATTGATAATTGCCGCAGGAGACACGATAACAGAGCATTATCTCTTGCCGTATCTTGAAAAGTTTCACGAGACCTATCCCGGTGTCAGGATTGAAATGGCAAACTCGTATTCGACCCATATGATTGAGCTTGTAAAGCAAGGCTACGCAGAGCTTGCATTTATAAATCTGCCTATAACGGATGATGAATTGTGCATAAAACCATGTCTTGAAATTCATGATGTTTTCGTTTGCGGTCCGGAATATAACAAAAAACCAAGCTACACCTGGAAGGAGATTTCACAAGAGCCTTTGATTTTGCTCGAAGAAAATTCTGCCTCACGAAGTTTTGTTAATAAAAATTTTGCAGATAAAAATATCATTCTTCAACCACAAATTGAAATTGCCGCACATAGGCTTTTGATACAATTTGCTTCAATTCATCTCGGCATATCCTGTGTCATAAAAGAGTTTTCAGCTGAAGGCTTAAAGAATGGCACAATACAAGAAATAAAATTAAATCCTCCGCTTCCGCCAAGGGGTATAGGATATGCATATCTTAAACATAATACATTGTCTCTTCCCGCAGTTGCATTTTTACAGCTTATAGAAAATTATAACAAATAAAGCCTCCCAATGTGATATGCACCCCAAAAGTTAGACACTTTTGGAGGTGCATATTTTTATGAGAAAAGCAGGAGGAAAAAATAAATGATACTCGCCAGAATTTAAAATATCTGTTATAA
This sequence comes from Clostridia bacterium, assembly GCA_045576835.1. Classification (GTDB taxonomy): domain Bacteria; phylum Bacillota; class Clostridia; order Monoglobales; family Monoglobaceae; genus UMGS1820. The sequence goes on along the minus strand of JAZNHF010000019.1, from coordinate 108 downwards.
TGGATATGCGAGAACACCATTTAAGTTATCACGAAACAATGCGAAAGCATTTTCCTGAACTAAAAGAAAAGAATTATGCTTTTGTTCAAAGGTGGGAACGCATATTCT
>JAZNHF010000018.1:0-12772 GCA_045576835.1 Clostridia bacterium | reverse complement strand
TTTTTAAATAGGTAAGATTTGGGGAAAGCAATGCCCTAATCATTGCACTTATAATATGTGCCGGTCTTACCTTAATTATACTTCGTGCATCGAGGTGAAAACGCTTCCCGTAAAAATCGGGAGTAATATCAAGAGCGGGATATGTCATATGTGCCCAGCTTGATATAATAGGATAAAATGTGCCTACAAGCCCCCATATGGAGCCGTAGAGCATTCCCGTAGTTGCGGCGTCGCCCGTACCATATTCAAGCTCTATATTTAAAACGGGGATTTGCACCTTGTATTTGAGCCTGCCGAATATGGTTTTTATAATACCGAGTATTGAAGAATAGGTTTCGTTGATTTCATTTTTTATATTTTTAAGCTCGTCAAAGTCAATGCCCTTTTCTTTGCTGAAAATTCTGTCCTTGTAGGAAGAAAGCTTTTCGGTTGAAGCAGACTTCTTATCAGTTTTTTGTTTTTTTTCTTTTTTGGGTTTTTCGGGCTTTTGCTCTTTCTTTTCAAATAGGTCAAGGCTTATATGCTTCTTCCATAATATATTGCCGACTGAAATTGCGAGAGCGGTGTCTTTAAGCTTTATATCTATCGTGACATAGGTGAGGGCAAAAAAGAGCATTATAGCTGCTATAATTAAAAGAATAATTATGACATACATCATATACATCACCCTTTCAACAAATATTAACCCTGCTCGGCTTGCGAAAACTCCTCTTGTTTGTATTCTATAACATTTTCCATCTCAAGCTGTTCGCCCTCCTCGGCAGTCTGACCGAGAGACTCAAAATCAGGAAGCTCAGACAGCTCTGATATACCGAACGAGCGTAAAAAATGTTGGGTTGTCCCAAAGAGAATCGGTCTGCCCGGTGCGTCAAGCCGACCCTTTTCCTCGATAAAGTTTCTCTCGATGAGACGATTTACAATATAGTCACAGTTGACGCCCCTTATATGCTCGATTGTGTTTCTCGTAACGGGTTGCTTGTAAGCAACAACAGAGAGGACCTCAAGTGCGGCGTTTGAGAGATTTTGTTTTCTTGGCGGGTCTGCAAGACGGGAAATATATTCGGCATATTCACCGCGAGTACACATTTGATAGCTATCCTCCATGCGAATGATATGTATGCCCCGTCTGCCGTAGTTATAGTCGTCCATCATCTTGTTCAGTATTTCCTTGAGTGAACGCTTGTCCACATCAACAATATCTGCAAGGCGTTCAAGCTCAACCGCATCGCCTGCGGCGAAAAGCACACCCTCGATAATTGCTTGAATTTCTCTTATATCCATCTATGTATTCCCCTAATCCTCTATCATATTAAAATCAAATTCAGAATCGTCTATCCGATAAACCTTGGGATTTGATATATTGTTATCTTCTTCGTATTCTACCCGAATTTTCTTTATCTTAATCAATTCAAGCACCGCAAGAAAGGAAGCAACTGCTTCTGAACGGGTTCTTGTACCCTTGAACAGCTCCTTAAAGAGAAGCTGGCTTTTTTTCTTAAGCTTGTTCCATATGTTTGCAACACGGGAACGGACAGATACCTTTTCGTGACCGACAATCCCTCGAAAGGAATGTTTGGGCGGTGGAAGCTTACGCTCCAGCTTCTGAAAAGCTCTCTTGTACGCAAGAATAATATTCTCGGGGGTAAGCAGTGCATAATTAAGCTCCGCAGGTGGTCTCTCAATAGGGTCAGGAGCTTTAAAAAACATTGATAAGCCAATGTTTTCTCTGCCTCTGAAAAAGTCAATAGAGTCCTTGACCTTTTTATATTCGGTAAGTCTTCTTACAAGCTCTTCTCTCGGGTCGACGCCATCATCTGCTTCGTCCTCTGATTTTGGCAGAAGCATTTTTGATTTAATCTGCAAAAGAGTAGCAGCAAGCACAAGAAATTCACTTGATATTTCGAGGTCTGTTTCCTTCATCTCTGCCATAACGGCAAGATACTGTTCAAGAATAAGCGAGATAGGAATATCGTAAATACTGACCTTGTTCTTCCGTATAAGCATAAGAAGAAGGTCAAGCGGTCCCTCAAAGCTATCGAGCTTAAAGTTAAGTTTGTTCATAAAAACACCTGTATTAAATAAAAAGTTGAATTATCAATTCAAAAAAGCTTAATATTCCGCTTCGCAGAAAATGTAAAAAGGAATTAAAGAAGGGCAGATTTATCAGGATAACCAAAATGATAAAGCCATATCTTTCGTATTCCATAAGCCTGAAGTATATTCTTTGCGGAAGTATTGCCCCTAAAATTTTTGAACCGTCAAGCGGCGGGATAGGAATAAGGTTAAAAAGGGCAAGACCAATGTTGAAAACCACAAGATAATAACATATCAGTGATATAACTGCCCCAATTCCGTTTGTGGAGATAAACGACCAGCCTATATAACCGATAAACGCAAGTAATAAATTCGAGAGCGGACCGCCAAGAGCCGTAAAAGCCATCCCAAGCTTTTTGTGCCTGAAGTTCCAAGGGTTTACAGGAACAGGCTTTGCCCAACCAAAGCCGAATAACAACAAACAAAGTGTGCCGAATAAATCAAGATGATGAAAGGGATTTATCGACAGTCTGCCCGAATATTTTGCAGTCTTGTCACCGATTAGATATGCCGCAAGACCATGACACATTTCATGCACCGACAACGAAAGAAAGACACAAAAAATCATTATAAGTCCGTGCAAAAACCTTATGTTAAACGCCATTCCCGTATTTCTGAAAACATTTAAAAGCATATTTTTTCACCTTACTATAAGTCACATTTAATCAAATCTTCATAAGTTTCTCGTCTTACAACCGCAGTTGCTGTGCCGTCTTTTACCATAATAACTGGAGGTCTCGGTATACGATTGTAGTTGCTGGCCATTGAGTAGTTGTATGCACCTGTTGAGAGAATGGCGATAATTTCGCCCGAGGAGACAGACGAAAGTCTCATATCCTCACCTATTAAATCGCCCGATTCACAGCATTTTCCCGCAATGGTAACAATTTTATCCGCTTTTTCTTCAGGATGCTCTACCGATACGGCAGTATAGTCAGCCTGATAGAGAATATATCTCGGGTTATCACCCATACCGCCATCTACTGAAACATAGGTGCGAATTCCGGGAATTTCCTTAACCGGACCTACTGTGTAGAGTGTAAGTCCGGCTTCAGCAACAATAGAGCGACCCGGTTCAACAAGAACAAAGGGAAGAGGAAGATTGTGCTTCGCTGCACAACGCTTTACCACCTTTGAAACTGCACGCATATACTCGCCGTAGTCTACGGGTTGGTCATCATCTGTGTATTTTACGCCAAAGCCGCCACCAAGGTTAAGCTCCTTTGTTTTAAGTGAATATTTATCACGCATATCTGCAATGAAATCCATCATAGTTTCTGCAGCAAGCTCAAACGGCTCAAGCTCAAAAATCTGGGAGCCGATATGACAATGAAAACCGACAACACAAACATTCTCAAGAGACAGAGCAAGAGAGACAATAGCATCTGCCTCGCCGTTCTCTATTGCAGACCCAAATTTTGAGTCAATCTGTCCTGTTTTAATATAATCGTGGGTATGTGCATCTACCCCGGGTTTAATTCTGAACATTATGTCAACACAGGTGTTTAATTCCTTTGCAAGAGCATTTATTCTGCCAAGCTCATACTGATTATCAACCACAATTCTGCCGACTCCGCTTTTTACAGCAAAGGTAAGCTCATCATCTGTCTTATTATTACCGTGGAAATAAATTTTATCTGCGGGAAAACCCGATTTAAGTGCAGTATAAAGCTCACCGCCCGATACAACATCAACACCGAGGCCTTCCTCGTTTGCTATTTTATATAAATACATACAAGAGAGAGCCTTGCTCGCGTAAAGGGCAAGAGCGTTTCCGTCATAATATCTATCAATAGAGTCTTTATAGGCTCTGCAATTTTTGCGAATAACCGCCTCGTCCATAACATATGCGGGTGTGCCGAATTCGTCTGCAACAGACTTTAAATCACATCCGCCAAGCTGCAAATTTCCGCTTTTATTAACTGTGAGACCTTCCATAACAAACTGCATTTTATCTTCCTCCGTAAAAGCATTGTTGCTATTTTAAATGCCAAAATATATTTCATTAAAGTTTATCATATTTGATACTTTTTGTCAAATACTTCCCGCTTATAAAATTAAGCCTTAAGAAGTAATTGACAATATAGGAACTATTATGATATTATAAACTTGGATTGTTAATCCTGTAACGCAAACGCATAATTTATCAGCATATGCTATGAAAATCAGGAGGAGAATGATTATGGGAAAAGGCAGAATTACTATTCCAACAGACCGCAACTTTGTTGAGGAAACAAAAGAAATTATGAAAAAATGGGGTGCAGATGCAATCAGAGATTGCGATGGTACAACAATGCCCGAGCATCCGGAGGAGTTTGCGGAAAAGGTTTATAACACTGTTTTCGTTGTAAGGGGCGATAATGAGTGGGCAAAGGCAAACCTCGATGAGCTACAGCACTTTTATCTCATATCCGATGTAATGACTGCGACGGAGGATACCTTTAAAATTAACCTTATGGACGGCTACTATGACAAACAGCTGGCGGTAGAATATGATGCAGACCCACACAAATATTGGGAGGTTATTGACAGAACCTCGGGTGATATTGTAGAGGATTGGCAAGTTGATAAGGACGGATTTGTGGTTATAAATAATGCAAGATTTATGCACGAATATACAGTATCATTCCTTGCAAAAAATCTCTGGGATACAACCCATATGTATAACTCAAAAACAAATGGCTGGGACGAAGAACCACATATCGATTATAATCCCTATTATCCAAAGACAAAGGAATACATAAAGAGACATCTGCAAGAATGGTGCGACGAACATACTGAAACAAATGTTGTCAGATTTACAACATTTATATATCACTTTATGCTTGTTGCAAATGAGCTCGGGAAGGAAAAAAGGGTTGATTGGTTTGGCTATGCGGCTAGTGTAAGCCCAAAGCTCATTGACGATTTTGAGGCAGAGTATGGTTACAAGCTTCGCCCCGAGTATTTGGTTGTATCAGGAAGATATGCAAGTCCGTTTGTAAACCCGACACCACAATTCCTTGACTATATGGATTTTGTAGAGCGTTATGTAACAGACACTGTTGCAGAGCTTGTTGATATTGTTCACAAAAACGGTAAAGAAGCCATGATGTTCCTCGGCGACACATGGATTGGTGCAGAACCGTATGGTGAGTATTTTGAAAAGCTTGGTCTTGATGCAGTTGTTGGTTCTGTAGGCGGCGGCGTAACTGTCAGAATGCTATCCGAAATTCCATATGTAAAGTACCGTGAGGGCAGATTTTTGCCTTATTTCTTCCCTGATACATTCTATGAGGGAAATGACCCGACGATAGAGCTTAACAAAAACTGGATGACCGCAAGAAGAGCTATTATGAGAAAACCGCTTGACCGTATCGGATACGGCGGATACCTTCAGCTTGCTGCAAAATTCCCCAAGTTTATAGACAGAGTTGCAGAAATTTGTGACGAGTTCCGAGGAATATATGATGCTGTTGACAATAAGAAGCCTCATTCTGCTCTAAAGGTTGCGGTTCTCAATGCCTGGGGCAAAAAGAGAAGTTGGATGAGCCATATGGTAGCTCACGAGCTTTGGTATCAGCAGATATATTCCTATCAGGGCGTTTTTGAAGCCTTGTCAGGACTTCCGGTTGAGGTTGAGTTTATATCCTTTGATGATGTGAAGAAGGGAATCGCCAAAGATATAGATGTAATTATAAACGCAGGTGATGCTTATACTGCATTTTCGGGTGGTGAAAAGTGGCTCGATGATGAGGTAATAACCAACATAAGAAGCTTTATATATAGCGGTGGCGGATTTATTGGTGTTGGCGAGCCGAGTGCAATCGATTTTGGCGGTAAGTTCTTCCAGCTTGCTGAAGCACTTGGAGTTGATAAAGAGCTTGGACTTACCCTTTCTGACAACAAATATAATATACAAAAAGCAGACGGCCACTTTGTTTTAGAGGATATTGTCGGCGAGGTTGATTACGGCGAGGATAAAAAGAATATCTATGCAAAAAGTGGTGCAACCGTTCTTGATATTAAGTTTTCTGACAGATTTATCCGTAACCACAATGTCGGTGAGGTAAAGATGGCAGTAAACGAGTACGGAAAGGGAAGATGCTTCTATATTACGGGAATCCCTTATTCATTCCAGAATGCAAGGCTTTTGTATAGAGCTATGCTCTGGACTTCGCATAAAGAAGCCGAGATAAACAAATGCTTCTCGGATAATATAAACACTGATTGTAACTATTATCCGCATACAAAGAAATATGCAATAATAAACAACAGTGAAGAAAAACAAACCACGACATTCTATGATATCAACGGAAAAGCGACCAAGCTTGACCTTTTGCCAATGGAAATTCGTTGGATTGAAGAATAATGTTTTCTATACACTTTTGTTTAAAGGAGATAAAAAAGGTGAAGAGTAAGCAAAAAGATGCAGGGAAGATGGTAAAAAAGTATATAACAATATTGTTTGGCATAATGCTTACATCCTTTGCGATAAGTGTGTTTTATGTACCCAACAAGGTAGTAAATGGCGGGGTATCGGGTATGTCAACGATTTTATATCACACCCTTGGCATACCCGCAAGTATATCCTTTGCAGTAATAAATATAATATTACTTGCGGTTGCGTTTAAGTTTATCGGCAGAGAGTTTGTAATAAACTCTCTTGTAGGTGCAGGACTTATATCATTATTTGTGCAAATATTTTCATATGTTCCGCCCCTTACGGATAATATTTTACTTGCGACGGTGTTTGGCTCGCTTTTCTATGGCGTGGGGATAGGACTTACGCTGATAGAGGGTGCATCAACAGGTGGTACGGATATACTTGGAAGACTTGTTCAGTATTTTATACCGCATATGAAGATAGGAAAGCTGTTGCTTGTAATAGACTCAATAGTAATAGCGACCTCGCTTGTGGTGTTTAGAAATTCAGAGCTTGTGTTGTTTGGTATAATAGCCTTGTTTTTGTCGACATATTCAATAGATTGGCTTATACATAAGCTGAATGTATCAAGACTTGCGTTTGTTGTAAGTGATATGGGTGAAGAGATAGCAAAGCTTCTTGTCGGGACATCACCGAGAGGAGTAACTATAATAGATGTGGTCGGAGCTTATACGATGGACAACAAGAAGGTGCTTATGTGTGCCTTGAAGGAACACGAGATAAACGAATTTCAGAGCAAGATACACTCAATAGACGAGAGTGCGTTTATAATCTTTTCAGAGTCTCAGGAAATTGTCGGTAACGGCTTTTATGTGTATAGGTAAGACTGTAATAAGTATAGTTATTTGAGTGTATATCATGTATTTTTATTGTTAAATAAAGCCCGACTTTCGTTTATGAAAGTCGGGCTTTAAAAATTATAGAATTCTTTTAATCTCTGTCATCATACATCCGCATTGTATCTGCAATATCATCGAAGGTATTACAGTGTCCGTTTTTAACATAAAGGAATGAGGTTGACATTCCGCTTATAAGACAGCTCTTAACATCGAGTTCTCCAAGAAGCCCTGCACAGAAGCCGCTGTTAAAGTTGTCACCGCCGCCTGTGGTCTTTTTTGGATTTTCACATACGATGCCTTGCACCTCGATTTCACCGCCATCATACACAGCGGCTGCACTGTCAACAGGGTGTATGATTACGGTACCAATTCCAGAAAAATCTTTTATGGCACGGGCAATCGGCAATGAACCGCTATATTCGCCCTCTCCCAATATAGAGTGCATAACCATGGCCTCGCTCTTGTTTAGTCCAAGATATGTTTGACCGTACTCACTGTATTTGCCAAACATTTTAAGAGCTGCCTTAATTTCGCTTGGTTGGCGTTTAGCACAATCGGCAATGTCTATATATATCTTTCTATCTCTTTTTGAAAGCCTTGGCATAACAAGTTCTAAAAACTTTTCGTATATCTCGTGAAAATGTACCAAATAGCTCCAATTTACCAAAGTGATAATGTCTGCGTTATCAAACCTTTCAATAAGCTCATCAATACTTATTCTTTCGATTAAATCAGTCCATCTCATCTGACTTATTTTCTCAACATCACTCATAATTATCTTGCCGTCACCGAACTCAAATACATATGAGTACCCAGGCTCGCCGACGGTTATCGTTTCGCAATTAGAATTAAGTGTAAATGCGGGGTGCATTTCAGGGTAACCCATTGTGCCTATGCATGCACAGCTGACCCCCATGTTAGCAAGCCCGTTTGCATAGTGTGGTCCGCAACCGCCAAAATCAGTACTGTTTATAATAAGCTCAATGTTTCCGCTACGCCCTGCAAGACTTGTAATTTTTTCGCCAAACTTGTCTATTGTCGGAAAATATGTGCAAGTTTTCTCGTCAGTTCTTGTTTCAACAGGGTGAATAACTAAATCAACAAAACCATCAAAGCCAATGGTAACTTTTTTGCTTTGTATTAAATCCTTTTTAGATTTGAATTGTTCAGAATATTTCATTATGTATACCTCCACATATTATACTGTTGTTATAACATGTATAGGGATAAATTGTCAAGTTATTATTAGAAAATGCGTTTAAATTTGTCAGAAAGAGAAGAAGCATTATTTTTATGCAAAAAAAATGAGCAAAGACAAGCTTTGCTCGGGATATGGAGGAGAGGATGGGATTCGAACCCACGGTGCGCTATTAACGCACACAGCATTTCCAATGCTGCGCCTTAAACCATCTCGACCACCTCTCCATTTTGTGGCAAAATGATTTCAAAAAATAAATTTTCAAAATCGCAACCTCTACAGTATACCATATTTTATAAAAAAAGCAAGACTTTTTTGTAAATTTTTATAAAATGTTTTGGAAAAAATATTTGTAAAATACTTGATAAATTTCTTTTTTTAGGTTAAAATGTTATTTGATTAACAAACCTTATATAAAAACCTTTGTGGTTTTACTTAAAACTTGTATAAAATCAGCTCTGCTCCAGCAGAGAGAAAATTATATTTTTTGGAGGAAATTTATAATGAACAAAAAAACAGTTGACGACATTTCTGTAAAAGGAAAAAAGGTACTTGTTCGTTGTGATTTTAATGTTCCTATTCAAGATGGAAAAATTACCGACGAGACAAGAATCATTGGTGCTCTTCCCACAATAAAGAAGCTCATTGATGAGGGTGCAAAGGTTATTCTTTGCTCACATATGGGCAAACCGAAGGGTGAGCCAAAGCCTGAACTTTCACTTGCACCCGTTGCAAAGAGCTTGTCTGCTCATTTGGGCAAAGAGGTTGTTTTTGCTCCTGACAATAATGTTGTTGGCGATAATGCAAAGGCAGCGGTTGCAGCCATGAATGACGGTGATGTTGTTCTCCTTGAAAACACAAGATACAGAGCAGAGGAGACCAAAAATGTTGACGAATTCAGCAAGGAGCTTGCATCACTTGCAGATGTATTTGTAAATGATGCCTTTGGTACAGCACATAGAGCACATTGTTCAAATGTGGGTGTTACAAAATATCTTGATACTGCAGTTGGCGGTTACCTCATCAATAAGGAAATTGAGTATCTCGGCAATGCGGTTAACAATCCTGTCAGACCTCTTGTTGCCATTCTTGGCGGCTCAAAGGTATCATCAAAGATTTCAGTTATAAACAATCTTTTAGAGAAGGTTGATACACTTATCATTGGCGGAGGTATGGCGTACACCTTTATGAATGCCCTTGGCGAAGAGGTTGGGGATTCGCTTCTTGAGGAGGATTACCTCGATTATGCTAAAGAAATGATACAAAAGGCAGAGGAAAAGGGTGTTAAGCTTTTAATCCCCGTTGATACAGTTGTTGCAACTGCATTTGATAACGATGCCGAGAGCAAGACTGTCACCCGCGGCGGAATTGAAAAGGGCTGGCAAGGTCTTGATATTGGCGAAAAGACAATCGAACTTTTTAAGGATGCATTAAAGGATGCAAAAACAGTTGTTTGGAACGGTCCCATGGGTGTGTTCGAGATGCCGAATTTCGCAAAGGGAACAAACGCTATTGCACATCTTCTTTCTGAACTTGATGCAACAACAATTATCGGTGGCGGTGACTCCGTTGCAGCAGTTAACCAGGCAGGACTTGGTGACAAGATGAGCCACATTTCAACAGGCGGCGGTGCTTCGCTTGAGTTCCTGGAGGGAAAAGAGCTTCCCGGTATTGTTGCACTTAATGACAAATAAGATAGAGAGGTATTTGATATGAGAAAGAAAATTATTGCAGGAAACTGGAAAATGAACAAAACCCCCGCAGAGGCAAAGGCTTTGGTTGAAGCAATCTCGGAAAAGGTTAAGGGTGCGGCTTGTGATGTTGTTGTATGTCCTACCGCAATTTGCATTCCGTCTGCTATTGATGCAGCGAAAGGCAGTAACATTTCTGTAGGTGCACAAAATGTTCACTTTAAAGAAAGCGGTGCGTATACAGGCGAGCTTGCGGGTAATATGCTTAAAGAAGCAGGGGTTGAATATGTTATAATCGGCCACTCTGAAAGAAGACAATATTTCGGCGAGACTGACGAAACTGTAAACCTTCGCACGAAGGCTGCTCTTTCATCGGGTCTTATACCTATCGTTTGTGTTGGTGAGACACTAATCCAAAGAGAACAGGGAATTATGGCTGAAACTGTTCAGCTTCAAACCAAGATTGCTTTTCTTGAAATTTCAGCAGAGGATGCTAAAAAGACTGTAATTGCATACGAGCCTGTTTGGGCAATCGGTACAGGTAAAACAGCAACAGCTGACCAGGCTGACGAGGTTTGCGGAATTATCCGTGAGACTATTTGCGGTCTATATGGAAACGATGTTGCTGAGGCAATAAGAATTCAGTATGGCGGTTCTATGAACGCAGGAAATGCGGCAGAGCTTCTTGCAAAGCCCAACATTGACGGCGGTCTTATCGGCGGTGCAAGTCTTAAACCTGACGATTTCGCAGTAATCGTTGACGCTGCAAAATAACGCAAAACAATAGGCATTTCCGAATGGGAATGCCTATTAAAAATATTATAGAAAGGCGAAATTACTATGGCAAAAAAACCTTATGCTTTAATTATAATGGATGGCTTTGGAATAAATGAGCGGCACGAGGGTAACGCTATATATTCTGCAAAGACACCTAATATTGATAAATATATGAAGGAATGTCCTACTTCGATTGTTCATGCATCGGGTATGGATGTTGGTCTTCCTGACGGTCAAATGGGAAATTCCGAAGTCGGACACACCAATATTGGTGCGGGAAGAATAGTGTATCAGGAGCTTACAAGAATTACGAAATCAATAAACGATGGTGATTTCTTTGAAAATCCAACTCTTTGTGCAGCAATGGAAAATTGCAGGAAGAACGGAACTGCACTTCACCTTATGGGACTTTTGTCAAACGGCGGTGTGCACAGTCACAACACTCACCTTTATGGTCTTTTGGAAATGGCAAAGAGAAACGGTGTTGACAATGTTCATGTTCACGCTTTTTTAGACGGCCGTGATGTTCCGCCCTCGTCTGCAGCGGATTTTGCAGAGGAGTTGGTTGCGAAAATCCGCGAAATCGGCGTTGGCGATATTGCAACAGTAATGGGCAGATATTATGCAATGGACAGAGATAACCGCTGGGAGAGAGTTGAAAAGGCTTATAACGCAATGGTTCTTGGTGATGGTAATAAGTGCGATAGTGCAGTTACTGCAATTAAGTCAAGCTATAATGAAGATGTGACTGACGAATTTGTTGTACCGACTGTCATAGAAAAGGACGGCAAACCTCTTGGAAAAATCAGCGATGGCGATTCTGTTGTATTCTTCAACTTCCGCCCTGACCGAGCAAGAGAGATTACAAGAACTATTGTCGACCCTGATTTTGACGGATTTAACAGAAAATTTTTCAACACATTTTATGTTTGTATGACACAATATGATGCATCTATGCCAAATGTCGATGTTGCCTTTAAGCCCGAGAGCCTTACCAATACTTTTGGTGAATATATAAGCAGAAAGGGCCTTCGTCAGCTCCGCATTGCAGAAACAGAGAAATATGCCCATGTTACATTCTTCTTTAACGGCGGTGTTGAGGCAGTATATGACGGAGAGGACAGAGTGTTGGTTAATTCACCTAAAGTTGCGACCTATGATTTGCAACCCGAGATGAGTGCACCCGAAGTTACTGAAAAGGTTGTTGAAAGAATAGAGAGCGGTGAGTATGATGTCATTGTATTAAACTTTGCAAATTGTGATATGGTTGGCCATACAGGTGTGTTTGATGCGGCTGTTTCTGCGGTAGAAACCGTTGATACATGTCTTGGCAAGGTGGTAGATGCAATCGAAAGGATGCAGGGCGTTGCTTTGATTACTGCTGACCACGGAAATGCAGACCAGATGATTGACTATAATACAAATGGTGCGTTTACGGCACATACCACAAATGTTGTTCCGCTTATATTGATAGGCGGTAATGGCAAAAAGCTTAAAAATGGCCGTCTTGCCGATTTGGCACCGACAATGCTCGACCTTATGGGAATAGAAAAGCCTGATGAAATGACGGGTGAAAGCCTGATTGCAGAATAAAATAAAGCCTCCATTGAAGTGAACCCCAAAGTTTAGACAAAATTTAATATTAACTTGCTTGTGAATGAGTTCGGTATTGTACCGGACTCATTCCATTTAGTTTTAAAGAAATTCTTTCATTATTGTAATAATCAATATATCTTTTTAACTCATC
>JAZNHF010000017.1:0-115622 GCA_045576835.1 Clostridia bacterium | reverse complement strand
TATAAAAAACAAAAGAGATTTTATAAAACTTTTGACAGTTTTTATAAAACCTCTAATATTGTTTATAATGTGCGGAACTTTGCAACACAACCAATTATGCATATAAAAATGCCTTTACAATTCAATTTCTCTTTGAGATTTTAACGAAAAGTCCGTTCCACAGAAAATCGAGTTATAGGAATATTTTCATATAACTTTATTTTCTGTGGAATAATTTTTTGCCCTGATTTCGCAATCCTTTTATTTATCAAATAAACTTGTTGGGTCTAATTTAAACTGCAACATTTTTGCAGTATCTCTGCCACCATCCCCGCCTTTTCTTTGAATTAACACACTGCCCAATTTGATACTTCCCTTTGGAGATACTTCAACTTCTCCAACCGCATAATGTTGTAGAACTTCATTTATATTTTTCAATACCCACCTACTGTTTGTTTCTGCTTTTTGTGCAACCAGAACCCACTCGGCAGAAAACTGACCTCTGCCTTTAATAATATCACTTAATATTAAAGTCTTGTTTTGCCTGAACCATTCTATAACAGTGTCTTGTTTGTCAGTTCCCATTTCACTTAAAAACATTCTTCTCTTGTCTTTGGTGTTTGTCTTATAAGGCGGTTTTTCACCAGTAAAATATTCTAATATCTCATAAACATTATCTGGTATATTCCAAAGTTCCCTATAATGTGATAGCCACCTTTTATCAACTTGATTAAACCCTTTTGGATTGCTTACCAGTTTTACTTGTATATTCTCTGTATCAATTATATTTTTTAATTTGATTTGAACTTGAACATTTATGTCTGCTTTACAACCACTCAAAACAACTGCCTTTACATATTCAATGTCATTCAAATCATATTGCATAATAGCCAACCATTGTTTTGCCTCTGCATCTGATTCCCAATGATTAAACTTATCTGCTACTTCCTTTTCGTTTTTAAAACCATTTCTGGCAGTTTGTGAACCCCTTAAAACTAAATCTTCCATTTTCTCTGCCTCCCTATATACACTTATACACTCCAAAAGAGATTTTCCTATTGCAGATATAACTGAAACTGTCATAGCATTCCCTGCTTGTGATAACAATTTATTACTGTTAATTTTTGCACTTTTTGCCTTATCTGCTAACTCTTTTGGGAAGCCTTGTAAGAGCATACCCTCATAACCACTTAACTTTTTTAACTTGCCATTCTTTACATATAATATTCCATGTCTGCCGGTTCTTAATGTGGGTGTTTTGCCCCTATATAATCTTAAATCACTTTGTCTCCAATCCAATACTAAATAATCTTCTTTTAGCAGTTCTTCAAAATCAAACCTTCCTTTGTTGTATTTGTTGTTAATGTACTTCTGCCAAGTAGAATTATCAAAGTCTAAAATATTATTATCTGTATCTATCAAATAATCTTGTATGTTGGGAGTTTCTGTTGGTTCTGGCCATTCAAAAGGCTTTTTTAATAAATCTTTTTTTACGCCAACAAGATATATTCTTTCCCTAAACTGTGGAACACCATAATTTTCTGAATTAAGAACTTTGTAATCAACATAATAACCAATGTTAGAAAGTTCATCCAATATGACTTCTAGTGTTTTTCCTTTGTTGTGACTAACTAACCCTTTTACATTCTCTAAAATAAAATATGGTATATCTTTTTCCGCTAATATTTTAATTAACCCATAAATTACTTGACCTCTGCTATCTTCAAAGCCTGCTCTTTTTCCAACAATACTAAAAGTTTGACAAGGAAAACCAGCTATTAAAACATCAAAATCTGGGAGAGTTTGGGTATCTATACACATTATATCGCCATAGTTTTTTTCTTCTTCCCCAAAAAAAAGTCTATATGTATAATTTGGTATCATATCTATTTCGCTATGTGCTACACATTCAAGGTTGTTGTTTTCGAGTCCTAATCTGCCACCACCTATACCCGCACAAAAGTCCATAAACTTCATAATGTGATATCTCCTTGCTACATTAGTACATTTTTTATTATACAATAAAATTGCGTAAAAATCAATGTAATCACAAAAACTTTTTATTCCCTATTTTAAGCTGACTTTTTTGAGGGAATTATCTAAAGACTTTCCCTTAAGGGGCGATGGTTGCCAGTGACGACCGTTTATCGCCGACCGAAGCGGTAGCCGAGACTGGGGGCACGGAGCAACTCGGATGAGGTGAAATTGCAGTGAACGGACTTTAGGATGTTCAGCAAATATAATATTAGGTGCATTACAATGTGCATATAAAAACACATCTGCAATTCAATTTTTCGTTGAGATTTCAACGAAAAGTCCGTTTTACAGAAAATCAAGTTATAGGAATATTATTTTTCTAATGTTTTGAAATCATCCATATCGGTCAGGACCTTTTCAACTATGATTTAAAATTTATACTTACAATCTCGTTGTTTGTTCCGATACGCAGGGGCAAGTCAATAAATCCTGCTCCGGAGGTTATAATTGCAGTTGTATTCTTAATTTTATGACATCCGTAAAAATGTGTTTTGCCATATAAGAGCCTTGAGGGAATTGTTACGGGGAAAAACTGTCCCCTATGGGTATGACCGCATAAAATAAGCTCAAGATTGTTTTTAACCGCGTCGTCAATAAATTCGGGATTATGGTCCAGCACGATTACGGGCTTGTCAGGGGCGGTGGCTGATATAATACTTTCAAGGCTTATTCTTTGATTATTTTGGCAGTCGGTTCTGCCGACAAGATAGAAATGCTCAAGCTCTGCAAGCTCATTGTCGAGTAAATGTATATTGGCAATATTTAAAAATCTCTTTAGGTTGTCATCGTCAACATTCGGGTCGTGATTTCCGAGAACTGCATAAACGCCGTCTCGGGCTTTTATTTCTGACAGAAGTGTCCCTGTTTCGTTCAGTATATCCTGATTTGCAGAAAGATTATTTCCCATATCAAATATATCGCCTGCTATCAGTACAACATCGGGCGATGTAGAGTTTATCATTTTTACAAGCTTTTTAATATGCCCGTCACCTACGAAATATCCTGAATGAATGTCGCTTACCAAGGCAATTCGGCTCTCGGTTTCCCCTTTCCTGACAGAAACAGCATAGCTCTTAATTACTATTTTTTTTGTTTTAATGTAACCCCAGAAGACAATAATTGCGGTGAGAATTATTATAAAAACAGTTCCTGTTGCCTTGACATATTTGTTTATAAACGGAACAAGATGAACTATTGTCCAGAAAAACATTATAAATGAAAAATAAATTAAATATGTATTCAAAATACCTTGTACTTTTGTACGGCTTTCAGGTTTATTCTTCCGTCTTTCGGTGACATCAAAAGCTGTTGATGCGACCAATATGAAAAAAAGGATATAAACTAATCCAAAAGTATTAGTTATATTAAAAACAGTTTTTATAGCAAAGGTGACCTCGAAAGCTAAAGCGGTTGCATATATTGCAGTTATAACACCAAAAATAATCGCAAAAAACCTTGTTGAGATTATTTTCTTGAGCCAAACAGGCATAGTCTCATCTCCTCGGCGTGTGTAATACCAATCGTTTGCAAACTGAATAAAAGGCTTATACAGAAGAAGCCTTTATGGTCTCTGGTTTATTCACGGGTTTTGATATACTTTGCTTCACCGAAGCCGAGTATAGACAAAAATACCGCAGGTAACAAGACGATTCCCCAACCGAAGGAGGCACCCTTGCCGAACGAACTGGCAAGCTTGACAGACACCCTGATTTCGTATACCAGGGCGGTCATTCCCGCAATCATGGAACAAATTCCGAGGGCAAGACCGATTACATCGGGCAGTACATCTGCAAGACAGCCTAAAATCAATGACAGAATCTCATACAGTATAAAGTTTAAAAAGGCTTGCCTGTCCCAGGATAGTTTATATATTACATAATCACTGTAATAAGGTATAAGTGAGGCAAATCCCCGCTCGCCCGCTTTGGCAAACACACGCCAGAGTGCAATAACCTCTATTGCTGTTGTGGCAATCATAGCTGCAAGATACTGCCAGTTATAGCTTGAGGTTTGCAGAAATTCAATAAAAGCAATGTCTGTAAACGATAATAAAAAGTCTTTCATAATAAGTTCTCCTTTTGTATAATATCAGGCATTACAGCCTGTTTTTTAATTCTGTAAATTTTTTGTTTAAGCTCTTCTTGTCAATGGCGTCTATATAAAAGGCTTCAAGCTCGTCATGAACCTGTAACGCCCTTGAGAGAGTGTCAACCGCGTTGCCTTCAAGCTCGTGCACGGTTTTTGTGCATATCCCGACAAAGCTCGAGTATTCCTCTGCCTGTAATGTCTTGTAAACATTATCAAGCTCAATTATTGATGCTGCCTCCTGCATATTTTTTGGAAGGGTCTGGTCTGCACAGATGGCAAAATTCAATTCAGGCATATAAATCATTATATCGGGATATATACTCTGCGTATATGACCTTGTGCATTCGACCAATAAGCCTGACTGTACGGCTTTGGCTTTTACTGCTTCTACTGCGTATAAGGACGCATACAAAAGGCGGTCCTTCAAGAAAAAAATCTCGCAGTTATCGGGCAGATGCCAGAGCTTGCCGTGCGGAGTTATGGAAATGGCTTGTTTGTAAACGGCAGATGCGGTCCGCGGACAGGCTTTCTGCGGAAGCTTTTTGCAAAGGCTCAAAACAAGGTTATCAAGCGTTTTTTGGTCTGTCAATTCTTTTCCAAGCTCAATAATGTCGGTTTGCAGCTTGCAGATTACGGACAGATGTTTTTGTACCATTTTGTGAAGTGCCTGATTTTGTTCGTTGACTTGTATGGCATCCGAGGATGCGTCGCCTAACCTTTCTGAAAACAGAGCAGCTGCAAGGTCAACATACTCTCCCGTTATATACGGAAGCTTGGGATTGCTCTCGTGCGGGGCGGTTGCGTCTGCAAAGAAGATGCGTTTATCCTCAAACACAACTGCGTCTATCGAGCTTGGGTCTGAAGAGCAGTAATAGACTGAAATATTTTCGTCTGAAAAATGCTCTGCCAATTTTCGCATAAGTGTGGACTTTCCTGTTCCGGGGCCTCCCTTGATATAATACCCGTAACAGTCCTTGTGCTCATTATAAAAATCGGTTTTAAAGCCGTTTGGGGTCGACACACCCATAAAAAATTCGCGGTTCATAATTTCCTCCTTGTTAATGCTTGTTATATCCTTTAACATATTATTCACAAGAAGTGAAATTTGTCACCTGTTTCGCTTGAGCAGATTACACCTAATATATTATAACATTATTTGCTGAATTTTCAAGACAAAAACAGAGATTTATATATGCAGCTATTGCCTGAATATGACACTTTATGGCAAGAGCCGATACCTTATATTATAAAGGCAGACGAAAAAATAACAAACAGGGGTGAGCATAAAATGTACGAGCAGGAAATATGCGAGAGAATAACCGCAGCAGAGCAGTCCTTGAAATCTGCCCATCACAGAATTGACGAGGTGGTTGAAAACAACAAGAGCATCTCGGAAATTTTGGTAGAGATGAGGTATATGAGACGAGACCTCAACAAGCTTATCGAGAGGGTAAATGCCGTGGAGGAAAGACCTGCCAGACGCTATGATGTAATAATCAATGCGGCTCTTTCGGCAGCAATTGCGGTTGTCGTAAGTATGATTTTTTAAAATTCAAAAGAAAAGGAGGATAATTTTTATGAAGGTATCAACAGGAACGATAGCAAGAACGGCTTGTCTTATAGTCGCACTTGCAAATCAAATTTTGCAAATTGCAGGCAAAAATGTTTTGCCCTTTGCCGGCAGCGAGGTGTATGAGGGGGTAAGTATGCTTCTTACAACAGTTGCCTCTCTTGTTGCGTGGTGGAAAAACAATAGCTTTACAAAGGGTGCAATACTTGCAGACAGGTTGAGAGAAAAAGAAATTGCCGGCAATAGTTTGGCTGTTACAAAATAAAAGAGAGGGTGATTTATATGAGAATAGGTGTAAACTGCGGCCACACCGTCAGCGGCACAATCGGCAGCGGTGCGGTCGGGTATCTCAACGAAAGTGACGAAACCCGAGCGGTGGGATATGCGTTGATTTCAGCACTTCAAAGGCGTGGTGCAGAGGTTGTGGACTGCACCGATGATATAGCAGGCTCGGTCTCTGAAAATCTGCGGACAATCTGCGGGACGGCAAACGCACAAAGCCTTGATTTGTTTGTGTCAATCCACTTTAACGCAGGAGGCGGAGAGGGAAGCGAAGCGTACACCTATGCGGGCAGGCGTCTTGAGGCGGCAGAGCAGATTTTGACAAATCTCAACAGGCTTGGGTTTGAAAACAGAGGAATAAAAGACGGCTCGGGGCTTTATGTTGTAAGAAATACAAACGCCCCTGCGGTTCTTATCGAGGTCTGCTTTGCGGATACACAGAGCGATGCACATAGGTATTTTGAGCTTGGTGCAGAAAAAATAGCCTCTGCAATCTGCGAGGCAATAATCAGGGATAGCGAGGTGATTGATGTGACACAATATGAGGAGCTGAAGCAACTGCTTGAGGGGTTGTCAGAGAGTGTTTTACGGTTGACCGCCGAGGTGGAGGAATTGAAAACCCCTGCGGTTTATCAGGAGGTTTCGGAAGCTATGCCAAGGTGGGCAAGAGAGACGGTCCAAAGACTTATAGATAAGGGGTATCTCCGCGGCTTGGATAACGGACTTAATCTGACCGAGGAAATGCTCAGACTGCTTGTAATAAATGACAGAGCAGGACTATATTTGTAATTTAAAAAGAGCAGTATTACTGCTCTTCAGACCGCTGACAAACTCGTTCTACCACAAGCGGGCTTTGAAAATAAATATTATATGGTTTAGTGATTTTGATACACCGACATTAAAACGGCGGGTGCCCCATCGAGGAAGCACCCGCCGTTGCTTGTTTTTTGCAAAATCGTTCTCTACCGTACCCTAGTGTGCCGGCGAAAACGATTTTACAAAATATAACTTCGTTTCTCATCGTCTGCTTTTTTAAATTTCTTTATACAGATGTAAAAGTGCACCTGACAGGCATATCTCAAGCTCCTGCAGGTCAGGCTCGGCTATTGTGGTGTCGCCGAATGCGCCCGTGCGGTTGGTTTGAGGAATTATAAGCTCGAACTCTGTACCGCCTGTTTTAGACGAGACATAGAAAACATCCCCCGACATATCGTGGGCAGCTTTCTTGCAGACAGAAAGCCCGAGCCCGCTTAAGATAAGCGGATTGATGGCTGTGCCCGATTTAAGAGCGGGAATATTCTCGTATGCCGAGAACATTGTTCTGCGAACCGAGGGCGGAATTCCGCGTCCGTTATCCCATACAGAAATAACAAAATCGCCTCCCCGCATAAACGCCCGAATATTTATAACCTTTTGTTTAAGCCGATTATGTATAATAGAGTTTGAAACAAGGTTGTAGACAACAAGGCTTGTCCGCCGAAGGTCGAGAATTACGCTTTTGCAAGAGCTGTCGCAAAAAGAACTTATTTCGACATTGTGGTTTGAAACAAGTTTTCGTATATGTGCTGTTACGGCAGAGAGATAATGCTCTGCGTTGTAGGAAGCGAGCTTCAGGGTGGAAATAGGTTCGGCTTCGTCACTGCAAAGCTCCGAAATGTTTCGGATTTTGGAATAAGCCATTTGCTCGTACCTTTGAATTGCACAAAGATGCTCAAGCTGTTCGGGCAGGAGGTTTTGACTGTAAATCAAGCCTTGAAGCAAAACCGCAGTATAAGAGACCATTTTGTCAACAGTCCATTGTGCCATTCTGACAGCACTTAAAGGTGCAGAAAAATTTTCAGTTTTTAAATTATTATTGTTCATAATAAAACCTCAAGCAATCAGAATTGATTTGGTGGAGCAGGATTGTCTGTGCGACCGAGAATATAGTCGGTGCTTGTGTTGTATAAATCCGCAAGAAGCATCAGTATATCGGTTGGAATATCACGATAACCAAGCTCATATCTTGAATACTGTGCCTGTTTCATTCCAAGTTTTTCAGCAAGGACCCGTTGACTCAAATCGTGGTCAACTCTTAAATCCCGTATGCGTCTGTAATAGTTAGTTTTCATAATAAACACCTTGTTAAAAACGGTCTAATTCTTTATTCCGCAAGACTTTGCATATGCTTGCAAAATCTCTTCGGCATAGAGTGATTGTTGAGGTGTCATTTTAGTAATCAGGGTATTGATGGGAGTTTTTGAACGGGAAATTGTTCCAAACAAAATGTAGTCTGCGTCTACCTCCAATGTCTGACATATTGATATAAGGGCAGAAATGGAAATGCCGTGCAACCCCCGTTCTATATCGCTTATGTGCTGTGCCGTTACATCAATGATTTCGGCAAGGTATTCCTGCGTGTAATTTTTCGCTAAACGGGATTTTTTAATTCTTGCCCCAATCGGTCCATAATCATATTCATTGATTTTCATAACATTTACTCCTATACTAAAAGTTTCACTTTTAGTATAGGGGATCAAAACCAAGCTTATAACAAAGCAACACATTTAAAATAAAAGTATAAACTTAAAAGCCCCACCTTATAAGGGGGGCAGATTTTATTTGTCCTGTTGTTCCCAAAGGGTTATAACCCGTTCGTATATGCGAAGTTTATTCTCGTCGGACAGTTTCAATATGGTATTAAAAAGATTTTCAGTTGAATACTCTGCAGATGATGAAGAAATGTTAGAATAATGATATGGCGATAAACCGACAAGATAGTCTGTTGATACATTCAGTGCATTTGCTATTTTGCATAATGTATCGGCGTTTGGAACATTTATATTGTTCTCGTATTTGGACATAGTGGAGTTTGTTATACCAATAATCTCTGATAATTCGTTTTGCTTCATACCGCACAAATCCCGTGCATATACTATTCGTTCGCCCAATGTATTCATATGACACCTCGTAAATAATCATATATTTATGATTATTATACTAATAGAAAAATATTCGGGCGAAATGTTGATGAATTTATAAAAATTTAGAAAAATTATTTCCAAAAACATAAAATGTTTCCGTTTTTTTGTTGACTACCCACAATAAAAACGGTTGCTTGTTGCAACCGTTTTTATCAAAATTCTGTTATCTTTTTTTCGACCTTGATTTATAAACATTGTATTTGTTTCTGCAGCTGGGTGAGCAGAATTCCGTCTTTGGATTTTTTGCGTAAAACGGCATTTTACAATATTTACAGGTGTCAATTACCTTTTCGTTGTTGCACAAAAGAAGTGCATATGCAAGCTCGATTGCCGAGGAGAGACTCTCGGTTTGCCATTCGGTATATTTTGCGTCGTCGGTGACCCTTAAAACTGCCGATACGGGGTCGGTTTCCAGAATAAATTCAGGTTCTCCGCCCGATACCGAGGTTGCCTCGCTGAAATGCAGATAAAGCATCTGTGCATCTTCTGCAAAATCAAGGACATTTGTGCGGTCCTCCGTACGGGACATACTGCCGTAGGTCCTGACAAAATCATACACCATAGCCTCGGTGTCCTGATCAAGGTTATGGTAATAGCCTATGCTCAAATAAGACAACACCATAGAGAGGGCATCGTCAAACGGACAATACTCAATTTTCCCAGAACCGGTATCGGGAACAATATAGGTTATACCGCCCTCGGTCGATTTTTTATATTTTTTATATTTTTGCTCAAGAGAGCACTTATCACGGAAAATACTTTTCATAAAAATCACCATTCCATCGTTTTATCAATCCGAAACCTTAATCATTTGTTTTTGCAGGGCTTTAAGCTCCTTCTCCTCGTCGGGGGTAAGCTCCCGCGTTTGCAGACCCTTAATTATCATCGAGGCGTCCTCGATGTCTCCGCTTTCGATAAGGTCTCTTGCGTCACGGAGATTGTTTTTGATTTCTTCACGGTCGGTTTCCTCGGTGCGGTCGGAGGTGTCTGTTTCGCCGTTCTGTTCGTCCTGCCGGCCGTCTGCCTCATCGCTCGGGTCGGCAGTTGCGGCGGGAATATCGCTCAACCGGGCATTGTCTTTGTCGCCGCAGGAGGTCATTGGCAAAAGTAAAAAAAGACAAAGCATAACAGTAAAAAGTTTTTTCAACACAATCACCCTTTTTTGTTTTAGACATATTGTAATATATATTTGATTATAGTATAACATATCAATAAAAATTCCGCAAGGATTTTCTGCAAGGTATTTATGCGACCGAATTTTGCAAAATCGGTCATAATTGTGGGGTAAAAATATAAATTGTAACCAAAAATCTGTTTTATGAGGTAAAATTGAAAATAAACTCTTTACTAAATGCCCGAAATAAGGTATACTAAAATAAATTAACCTTATATGCGGGCAGAGCAATGCTGTTGCCAAAGGGGTATGTGTTATGAGTTTTATAAAAATGATTAAGGATGAGGTAAATATTGTTTTTGAGAGAGACCCCGCCGCGAGGTCGAGAACACAGGTTTTCTGGCTCTATCCGGGTGTTCGTGCGATAATAAATTATCGTATTGCACACGCACTTGATAAACGGGGACATCATTTTATTGCGGATTGGATTTCCAAGCATACAAGACGCAAGACGGGGATAGAAATACATCCGTCTGCACAAATCGGCAAGGGTGTTTTTATCGACCACGGTATGGGGGTCGTAATAGGTGAGACTGCAGTTGTAGGTGATTACTGTACGATATATCAGGGGGTAACCCTGGGCGGAACGGGAAAGGATAAGGGCAAGCGTCACCCCACCATCGGCAACAATGTCACAATCGGCACAGGGGCAAAGGTTCTTGGCCCGTTTACGGTGGGTGACAACAGCAAAATTGCCGCAAATGCGGTGGTGCTCAGCGAAATCCCGCCCGACAGCACTTGTGTCGGCGTTCCTGCACACATTGTAAAGCTCGGTAACAAGAGGGTTGCACCTGCGTCACCTTTGTCAAAGCCGTGTCCCGACCTTGACCAGATACACATTCCCGACCCGATATCTATGGAGCTTTGCAGTCTCAGAAGCGAGATAAATAAACTAAAGCAGAAAGTAGAGGATAATCAAAATGGTTGATGACAAGCTTTATTTATACAACACTCTCACACGAAAAAAAGAGGAGTTTATCCCGATTACTCCGGGTGAGGTAAAAATGTATTCCTGCGGGCCGACTGTGTATAATTATTTCCACATAGGTAATGCAAGACCGTTTATAATTTTTGATACGCTTCGCCGCTATCTTGAATACAAGGGTTATACTGTAAAATTTGTTCAGAATTTCACCGATGTAGACGATAAGATGATAAACAAGGCTAACGAGCTTGGGATTACGGTAAAAGAGCTTGCAGACCAATACATTGGCGAGTATTTTACCGACTCAAAGGGGCTTGGCATAAAAGAGGCAACCGTTCATCCGAGGGCGACCGAGAATATCGAGGCAATAATTCAAATTGTTTCAAAGCTTGAAGAAAACGGATACGCCTATAATGTAGACGGTAATGTCTATTACAGAACCAAGAATTTTAAGGAGTACGGCAAGCTCTCGCATCAACCGCTTGAGGATTTGGAAAGCGGTGCGAGAATTGACATAAACGAGGACAAAGAGGACCCGCTTGACTTTGCACTTTGGAAAAAGCAAAAAGAGGGCGAGCCTGCTTGGGAAAGCCCGTGGGGGCTCGGCAGACCCGGCTGGCATATTGAATGCAGTGCTATGGCAAATAAGTATCTCGGGGCGTCGATTGACATTCACAGCGGCGGACAGGATTTAATCTTCCCCCACCACGAGAACGAGATTGCACAGAGTGAGGCGGCAAACTGTTGTTCCTTTGCGAATTATTGGCTTCACAACGGTTACATCAATGTTGATAACCGCAAAATGTCAAAATCACTCGGTAACTTCTTTACAGTCCGTGATGTTGCAAAGGAATTTGACTACGAGGTAATAAGATTTTTTATGCTTTCGGCACACTATCGCAGTCCGATTAACTTCAGCAAGGATTTGATGGAGTCGTCAAAATCTGCACTCGGCAGAATTTATACCTGCCTTGAGACGCTTGATTTTCTTGCAGAGGCAGACAACAACAGAGAACCAAATGAGCAGGAAACAGAGGTTTTGTCAAATGTAGCTCTTCATAAGCAGAAGTTTATTTCTGCAATGAACGACGACCTCAACACTGCAGATGCGATTTCTGCTATATTTGAGCTTGCCCGTGATGTAAACAAGATAATCACAAGCAACCCGCCAAAGAGCGTTTGCACAACTCTTGCAGCTGCAATCCGTGAGCTTGGCTCGGTGCTTGGACTTCTTGACAAGGATAGCGAGAGTGTATCTGACGATGTTCAGGCAATTCTTGCAGAGCGTGCAGAGGCAAGGTCGGCAAAGAACTGGGCAAAATCTGACGAGCTTCGTGATAAGCTCAGGGATATGGGCTATGTTGTAAAGGATACCCCGCAGGGGCAACAGCTTACAAGGGTATGAAAATGAAATTATGGATAATAATATAATCGAAGCTACGCTTTCAGAGATAAAAGGAAAACAACTTTTGCCTACGCAGTATTCGGCACTTACGCTTGCCTACCTTGGTGACTGTGTGTACGAAATGTATGTACGCAGTCATCTTGTAAGAGACGCAAACCACAAGGTAAGCGACCTTCACAAATCGGCGACGAGATATGTTCGTGCCTCGGCACAGGCGGAGTTTTATCACAGAATAAAGGAATATCTGACCGAGGAAGAGGTATCTGCCTTTCATCGGGGCAGAAATGCAAAATCACATCCGACGAAATCGGCGGATGTGATGGATTATAAGCTTGCAACAGGGGTCGAGGCGTTGCTCGGACATCTTTATGTAAAGGGCGATAACGCCAGAATTTCCGAGCTTATGAGCTATCTTTTTATATAGCTTGGACAAGCTTTTCTATACATAATTGCTCAAACGGAGGTAGATTATGCATAGAAAGGTACAAGGTTACAGAATGTTAAAAAGTGTGGCAGAGGTGCTTCAGGGAACGCTCGGTGCGGTGCTGATTGGCTGTGCTTTGTCGGTTTTTCTTGTTCCGCTTAAAATTGCCCCGGGCGGGGTCAGCGGTGTGGCATCTGTGCTTTATCACCTTACGGGGATAAGGGTAAGTACATTGCTTCTGCTTTTGAATGTGCCGATATTTTTGCTTGGATTTATCCACTTTGACGGCAAATTTCTAATCCGCTCGGTCTACGGAGCGATAGTTTTGTCGGTTTCGGCAGAGTTTTTTTCGCAGTTTGGCAACCCGACCGAGGATATACTTCTTGCCTGTGTTTTTGGCGGTGCGATTATGGGTGCGGGAATTTCTCTTGTGCTTCAGGCAGGCGGAACAACGGGCGGAACGGATATTCTTGTGCTTGTTTTCCGCAAGTTCTTTCCGCATCTGTCGGTCGGTAACTTGTTTTTGGTAATTGACGGAATAATAATTCTGCTCGCAGGGGCAACGCTTGGCGGGTGGGAGATTGTGCTTTATTCCGCAGTAACGCTCTATGTAAGCACAAATGTTACGGATACCCTGCTTGAGGGGGCATCGTTTGCACGGATGGTGTATATTATTTCCGAGCAAAACGAGACCATAACAAAGAGGATATACAGCGAAATGCAAAGAGGCGTTACGGGTCTTAATTCCGTTTCAATGTATACGGGAAGAGATGGCAGAATATTGCTCTGCGTAATCCGCAAATACGAGCTTCCGAGACTTAAGGAGCTGATATATTCCACAGATAAAGGTGCGTTTGTCATAATATCCGATGCAAAGGAGGTTATGGGAAACGGCTTTGAAAGAGATACAATATTTTAAATAAATATATGGAGGGGAGTTCATTATGAATTCAGAAAAAATAAAAGAACTCAAACTGCACGCGGCTAATGTCAGAAAAATGGCACTTGAAGCCGTATACAGTGCGGGTGCGGGTCACCCGGGCGGTTCAATGTCCGTAGCGGACATTCTTACATATCTTTATATGGAGGAAATGAATATAGACCCCAAGAACCCCAGAGACCCCAATCGTGACAGGTTTGTTTTATCAAAGGGTCATTGTTCGCCTGCTCTTTATGGCGTGCTTGCAGAGAGAGGCTTTATTCCCAAGGAGGACATAAAGACCTTCAGACACATTGACAGTTATCTTCAGGGACACCCTGAAATGAACAAGGTAAGCGGCGTTGATATGTCAACAGGCTCGCTCGGTCAAGGCATAAGTGCGGCTTGCGGAATGGCAAAGTGTGCAAAGCTTGACGGAGCGGACTATCGTGTTTATGTTGCTCTCGGTGACGGCGAGAGCGAAGAGGGTCAGGTATGGGAGGCGGCAATGTTTGCGGCACATTACAAGCTTGACAACCTCACGGTATTTCTGGATTTTAACGGATTACAGATTGACGGTGATATAAAAGAGGTTATGAACCCCACCCCCTTTGATAAAAAATTTGAGGCATTTAATTGGAATGTTATAAAGATAGACGGCCACGATTTTGAGCAGATAGAGTCTGCGGTAAAAGAGGCAAAGGCTTGCTCGGGCAAACCCACGCTTATTCTTGCAAAAACCATAAAGGGCAAGGGCATTTCGTTTATGGAGAATAAGGCAGGCTGGCACGGGGCTGCCCCGAATAAGGAACAGTATGAGCAGGGTATAGCGGAGCTTGATGCATATATAAAAGAAATCGGAGGTGAGGCATAATGTCATACACTATTGGCGAAAAGGTTGCAACGAGAGAGGCGTACGGCAAAGCACTTGTTGAGTTTGGTGCTGACGAGAGAATAGTTGTTCTTGATGCCGACCTCTCTAAATCAACCAAGACAGACGGATTTAAGTCTGCATATCCCGAAAGATTTATCAATATGGGCATTGCAGAGGGAAATATGATGTCGGTTGCGGCAGGACTTGCCTCCTGCGGTAAGATAGTATTTGCAAGCTCGTTTGCGATGTTTGCCGCAGGCAGAGCGTATGAGCAGATAAGAAACTCTATCGGTTATCCGCACCTCAATGTAAAAATCGGTGCAACACACGCAGGCCTCTCTGTCGGCGAGGATGGGGCAACCCATCAATGTCTTGAGGACATCGGACTTATGAGAACAATCCCCGGTATGGTAATATTAAACCCCGCAGATGCCGCCGAGTCAAGACTTGCAGTCAAGGCGGCGATTGAGTATGAGGGTCCTGTTTATTTAAGATTTGGCAGGCTTGCCGTTCCAACCGTTTTCGGTGATGATTACAGATTTGAAATCGGCAAGGGCGTAGAGCTTGAAGGCGGCAGAGATGTAACCTTGATTGGAACGGGGCTTATGGTGCCCGAGGTTATGGAAGCAAAAAAAATCCTTGCAGAGCAAGGCATAAGTGCAAGAGTTGTAAACATCGCAACCATCAAGCCGATAGATAAAGAAATAATTATCAAGGCGGCAAAAGAAACAGGTGCAATAGTTACAGCAGAAGAGCATAACATAATCGGCGGACTTGGTTCTGCAGTCGCAGAGGTGCTGGCGGAAAATTATCCTGTGCCGATGCAAAGGGTGGGCAGTGCCGACGAATTCGGCAGAAGCGGAAAACCATATCCGCTGCTTGAAATGTATGGTCTTGATGCCAAGACGATTGCCGAAAAGGCAAAGATGGCAATAGCGAATAAAAGAGGATAAAAAAAGAGACCGACAGGTCTCTTTTTTTTATAATTTTGGCATCGGCGGGAGCATCTTCGCACGGGAGAGCCCCTTTCCGACCGCATATGCAATCACGAAATCCACACAATGATGTGCCATTGTTCCGATTATTGTAATCCATACAAGTGATATGATGGAATAACCCTCTGTCGGGGCAGAGAAACCGCCCGCAAAGAATATCATAACCACAATTCCCTCTAAAACCGAATGTAAAACGCCGGTAATTGCACAAAGGGGAATTGCACGCATACCCTTTTTAATAAGGAAAGCACCCAAAACCGCAAACGCAATATGTGATGCCGCCCGAACCGCCACGATAAGCGGTGCGGTAAAGAAAAAGCCGATTGTTGTGCCGACCGCCGTAAAGATGGCCGTTATCGGTGAGATAAACATTGCGATTATAACAGGTACATGTGCCATAAGTGTCGCACTGTAGGGACCAACTACGATTCTGAAGGGAGGGCCTGTAAAAATCATGGGAATAAGAATTCCTATTGCAATAAGCAGAGCAGATATTACCATATCTTTAGTTTTAAACGCGGTTTTCAAAGTAAGACCTCCAAGCATTTTTTTTAAGAATATAATAGCATACTTTGAAAATTATGTCAAATAAAAAGAGAAAATTTCAGGATAAAATACTTAATTGTATGTTTAAAAACATCTTTTTTGTAAATAATAACTATTACAAGAAATTTGTAACAGGAGGAAAAGCTTATGACGGCGGGAAAAGGTAAGAGAGCGGTTATCATTAACAATATAAAATCAGGAACAATAGAGCAGGCAATTTTCATTTTAAAACCCCCTGCCTGCGAGAGCAACATCTCTGCAGGAAGTGTAATAGTGGCAGAAGCACAGGAAATTATAAACAGCTATATATCAAGAGTTGAGGGTCCAAAGCCGTTTTACAGAAAACAAAGCATTTTTAAAAGCACGGCTTTTTTTGTAATAGCCTCGGCTCTTTTGTCCGTAATACTGACAGCCGTGGCAATCAGCCTGATTTAAGCCTTGCAAAAAAAGTCGAAGAGTTTTTAAAAACCACTCCTTGCTTCGACATAAAAATTGGAAGAAAATGGATATAATAACAGTAAATTACAACGGAGGATAAGGAGTGGTATTGTGGAGCAGAGCAAGGCACTTTGCAATATTTCGGAAATAACGGATAAAAAGAGCGAGAAATCTGTTTTTGGGGCGTATGATACAGCAGTTGGAATATTTGGTTTTTTACTTGCAAGGGCAATGCCGATTGTCGGCTTTTCCCCTTTTGGCGTGTCTTTTCTAACTATGGAAAGACGGTTCTCAAAAAAGGCGTTAATGAGCACGGCAATGGTAATTCTCGGTTATATCAGCTTGCTCGAGCCAGGCATTTCGCTCAAGTATATGGTGTCGTGTGTAATCTACATAGGTTTTTTGTTTATAGCGGGAAACAGCGGTTGGGATATTTCGCCCGTGACGGCGTTTTGCAGTGCAGGGATAGCGGTGGCATTTTCCGGTTTGGCAGAAATGATATGGACAGGCTTCTCGCTTGGGGGTATTTTGATGCTTGTCTGCGATACGGTTCAGACCTTGCTCGGTGCAGTTGTGTTTGAGAAGAGCAGAAGGCTTTTAAGCGGAAAAAAGAGCAGACTTTATTCGATGAATAATGAAGAAAAGGTCTGTATGCTGATACTTTTGATAATTGCGGTAACGGGGCTTAAAACAATCAGGGTTTATGATTTTATATGTGCTGCAAACATTGTGGGGATATGGATAATTGCCGTTGTTTCCCTATGTGGCGGTGTTGCCTATGCAACGCTTTGCGGAGCGGTGCTTGGAATAGTGCTGGGGGCATTTGGAGATATAATTTCAAGTGTGGCGTTATTTACGGCTTGCGGTATTGTCGGGGGCATAATGTCGAGGTTCGGAAAAACCGCAGTTTGTGTCGGACTGTCGCTTGGCGGGGCACTCTTTGCGATGTATTGTGCAGAGCAGGGCTCTGCCTTGCTTGGGTTTATTGATATTCCGCTCGGGGCACTTGCAATAATATTTACATCGGACAGAGCCATACGCTCAATCGGAAGAATAACGGGAATTCGTCGGGGGAAAAGCGGTGACGAGCAATACCGGGAAGGAATAAAAGCAAGGCTTGAATCAGCGTCAAGCTCGTTTCGGACACTTGCAGAGACCTTTATGGAATTATCAGATAAGAAGCATTGTGATGATGTAGAGGATATATCTATGCTCTTTGATTCGACTGCCGAGAGAGTGTGCAGAGGTTGTTCGAGGATAAGTGAATGTTGGGTTGTGAATTTTAATTCTACATACAAGACGATGTTTCGGATGCTTGAGGTAATGGACAGACGGGGTGAGCTCACTGAGGCAGATGCCGAGGAGCTTTTTGAGAAGCGGTGTCTGCATACACGGCCGTTTGTGCGGGAGATGAACAGATTATATGAGATATACAAAATTAACTGTGTATGGAAGAGCAAGCTTTGCGAGAATCGAGAGCTTGCGGGAGAGCAACTCGGCAGTGTGGCACAGATACTCGATAGCATAGCACGGGAAATCGACGAGGAGCGGGTAGACATCGGCGTTGAAGAGGAGGTAAGGGCAAGACTTTCCGAGAAAGGGATAGGATGTGACAGAATAAGCGTTACGGTAAACGCGAAGGGCAGATATACTGCGTTCGTTGAATTTGGCTCAAATACCGAGCTTGGCAGAAGAACCGCGGAGACGGCTCTTCGGGCAACGCTTGGGGTGAAAATGGTAGCGGTAAACGGCGGAATTCCGTGCGAGGGGGGAAGTATTATAAGGTTTAGCCAACCCGAGGGCTATCGCATAGAAAGCGGTGTTGCATGCCGCGGCAAGGATGAGGAATCGGGCGATAACTGGACAACAAGGTATTTAAGTGAGGGCAAGTATGCTGCTGCAATAAGTGACGGAATGGGAACGGGACACCGTGCTTCAAGAGATAGCGGGGCGACGGTACGGCTTCTTGGTGATTTTCTCGAAGCAGGATTTGACAAAACGGTAGCAGTTCGGCTTATAAACTCTATTATGGTAATGAAGTCTGCAAACGAGGCGTTCTCCACGGTTGATATGTGCGTAATAGACCTATACAGCGGAGAGGTAGAGTTTGTAAAAAACGGAGCCGAGCCGAGCTATATAAAAAGAAAAGATTTAACCGAGACGGTAAGGTCTGCGTCTCTGCCTGTCGGTGTAATGCAGGATATGGAGATAGAAACCTTTGCCCACAGAGTAGAGGCTGGGGATATGGTTATAATGATAAGCGACGGTCTGCAGATGAAGAAAGGCCACGAGGAATGGATAAAAAGAATTGTAGACGATGCTGAGGAAAGCTTGCCCCCGCAGGTGCTTGCAGACAGAATAATGGATATGGCGGAAACTCTGCAGGGCGGAGAAATAAACGATGATATGACGGTAATTGTTTTAGCGGTATTAGGTATAGAGAATTAAGACAGGAAAGGGTGCGTTTCAAAGGGTGCGTTTCGCACCCTTTCTTTTTTACACCAAAATATGATGGTCACATATATTATAAGGGGGGTGAATAAATTTGAAGAACAAAGATTTGGATATAAATCTTGTATGCTCGGCAGGGGCGGGCACATCAAGAGGCGGTAGTAATGGTTGTTGCGGTTGCAGAGGGCCCAGAGGTTTCTCGGGTGCAACAGGTGCTACAGGTGCTACAGGTGCTACAGGTGCTACAGGTGCTACAGGTCCCGCAGGTGCTACAGGTGCAACAGGTGCTACGGGTGCAACAGGTCCCGCTGGTGCTATAGGTGCTACGGGTGCTACGGGTGCAACAGGGGCTACAGGTCCTGCAGGTGCTACAGGTGCTACGGGTGCAACAGGTCCCGCAGGTGCAATAGGTGCTACGGGTGCAACAGGTGCTACAGGTGCAATAGGTGCTACGGGTGCAACAGGTCCCGCAGGTGCTACAGGTGCAACAGGTGCTACAGGTCCCGCTGGTGCAACAGGTGCTACAGGTGCAATAGGTGCAACAGGGGCTACAGGTCCTGCAGGTGCTACAGGTGCTACAGGTGCTACAGGTGCTACGGGTGCAACAGGTCCCGCAGGTGCAATAGGTGCTACAGGTGCAACAGGTCCCGCAGGTGCAATAGGTGCTACGGGTGCAACAGGTCCCGCAGGTGCTATAGGTGCAACGGGTGCTACAGGTGCAACAGGTCCCGCTGGTGCTATAGGTGCAACAGGTGCAACAGGTCCTGCAGGTGCTATAGGTGCTACGGGTGCGACCGCTCCGCAGACCGCGATTCTTACCTTTGCAACTGACCGAACGGTAACTGATGGTGAGTGGATAGGAGTAGGCACCTCGGGAGGATCGTTTATAGAGAACAATGTAGTAGTTCCTGAAGCTGCAACAATAACAAGCGTTGCACTGAATGTCAGAGACAACACTCTGGATGAAGGCGAGCCTATTACAGCGACCGTGTTCGCAAGAGGATGCGGCGAAGAGGAAGAATCAACAGGACTTTCTGTTACAGTTACAGGGCCAAACCCCGGTAATTGCAGTGCAATAGCTGCGGGAAGCGTTGCTCTTGACGCACTTGATTTAGTTTCTGTGCAGATAACCGTTCCGACGGGAGATACTCTCCAAAGCGGCGTAGCGGTAACTTTGACATTGACCTTCTAAACCAAAACGGGGGAGCGGCTGCCTTCCCCGTTTTACATAATACGCCTTATCTGCCCACGGTAATTGCGTAAATAATCAAAATTGCTTGTGGGCAGAAAGGTAAAGAAAATAGTGGCAAAATTAAGGTTTCATTTATTAGGGCTTGCACACATTGAGACGACAAAGGAGAATTTATCCTGTGCATATACCCAAAAGATAATAAAGCTTGCGGAGATGATTAAATCTTTCGGACATACAATATATTTTTACGGGGTAGAGGGCTCGACGGTTAACTGTGACGAATTTTTTCAGGTATCAGACAGGGCTCTTTTAAAAGAGGTTTACGGCGACTATGACAGAAAAACCTCATTTTTTAAATGTGACCCGATGGATAAGGCTCACACGACATTTAACGCCGAAGCAATAAAAAGGATAAACGAGAACAAGCAAAAGGGGGATATACTTCTCTGCACAATGGGGGTATATCAAAAGCCGATAGCAGATGCGACGGGGCTTTTGTGTGTCGAGTCGGGCATAGGCTATTCGGGTGTTTTTTCTGATTTCAAGGTTTTTGAGTCGTATGCGTGGATGCACCATGTTTATGGACTTTTAAATATTCAGAACGGCAACTGGTATGACGCGGTAATACCTAATTTTTTCAACATAGACGAGTTTACCTATCGGGAGGAAAAAGAAGATTATCTGCTCTATCTCGGTCGGATTATTAACCGTAAGGGTGTGCAGACGGCAAGCGATGTCGCAAAGGCTACGGGAAACAAGCTCTATGTGGTAGGTCAGGGCTCGCTTGATAACGAGAGCGAAAATCTGCATCTTGGCAAAGAAAAACATATTGTTTACAAGAGTGCAGTCGGAACAAGCGAAAGAGCTGAGCTTTTAAGCCGTGCAAGGGCGGTGCTTATGCCGACCTACTATTTAGAACCATTCGGCGGGGTCAATGTTGAAGCACAGCTTAGCGGGACTCCTGTAATAACGACGGATTGGGGTGCTTTTCCCGAGACCGTTCTGCATGGAACTACGGGGTTTCGATGCCGCACCTTTGAGGAGTTTTGTTGGGCGGTAAATAATATTGACACAATCAAACCTGAAAACTGTCGCAAATGGGCGGTGGATAACTATTCTATGGACAGAGTTGGCAAAATGTATGAGGAGTATTTCCAGAGAATATATCGGCTCTTTGGAGAGGGCTTTTATGAGAAAAATGACGAGCGAACCGAGCTTGATTGGCTGAAGCGGTATTATGTATAGCTTAATTTGAGTGAAAAGTGCGGATAATGTGTCGAATTGACCTGATTTTTAGGTCAGTTTGTCTATTGACGGAAAAAGGCAGGGAGATTATAATTGTGGTGTATTTGGAAAAGATAATATTCGGAGGGAATTTTTAAGATGAAAATTTTTGAGCCTATGCTTTTCACAGACCTGAAGCACTACAACAAAAAACAGCTTATCTCTGATATAGTTGCGGGGATAATCGTTGCGGTAATAGCCCTGCCTCTTTCGATAGCTCTTGCGATTGCATCGGGGGTTACACCCGAGGCGGGTATATATACCGCAATAATTGCGGGTTTTATCACCGCTCTTCTCGGCGGAAGCAATGTCCAGATTTCAGGGCCGACCGCTGCCTTTGCAACGATTGTTGCGGGGATTGTAGCAAGAAGCGGAATGCAGGGGCTTGCCCTTGCGACCGTTATGGCGGGAATTTTTCTGGTTGTGATGGGAATATTCAAGCTCGGCAATCTTATAAAATATATTCCGTTTACAATAACTACCGGATTTACCTCAGGTATTGCCGTAACGCTTGTAATTGGTCAGCTTAAAGATTTTTTCGGGGTGTCATATATGAATGGTGAAGCCCCGATAGAGACGATTGAAAAGCTCAGGGCGTTTGCAGCTAACATTACAACACTCAACACCGATGCGATTATTGTCGGGGTTGTATGTCTTGCAATTCTTATCATATGGCCTAAAATTTATGACAGAATTCCTGCGTCTCTGCTTGCGGTGATTGCGGGGGTTGCTATGGTTTTGGGCTTTGATATGGATGTAAACACAATAGGGGATTTGTATTCTGTAAAGAGCGGCCTGCCTGCGTTTTCTCTCCCCGAGATAAACCTCGGTTTAATCAGGGAGGTAGCCCCCGATGCTCTGACGATTGCCATACTTGCAGCGATAGAGTCACTGCTCTCTTGCGTTGTGGCAGACGGAATGATAAACAAAAAGCACCGTTCAAACACGGAGCTTATCGCACAGGGTATTGCAAATGCCGCCTCGGCACTCTTTGGCGGAATTCCCGCAACGGGTGCGATTGCGAGAACTGCTGCAAATATAAAAAACGGCGGAAGAACACCGATTACGGGGATTGTTCATTCTGTAGTGCTCGTGCTTGTGCTTGTTGCACTTATGCCGTATGCGTCATACATACCTATGCCCGCAATCGCGGCAATACTTATCAGCGTTGCGTATAATATGTGTCAATGGAGACAGTTTGTAAGACTTGTAAAGGAGTCGCCAAAGAGTGATATACTTGTTCTTATTACAACCTTCCTGCTTACCGTAATTTTTGACCTCGTTGTTGCAATAGAGGTTGGCATAATAATGGCATGTGTGCTTTTTATGAAGAGGGTGAGCGACGAAACCAACATTAAAAGCTGGAAATATAAAGACGAGGATTCAGATGAGACCAAAGAGAAGCTTATGAATGTTAAAAAGCATATAAGCGTGTATGAGCTGAATGGTCCTTTGTTCTTTGCGGTGTCAAGCCAGATACATATAATAAAACCAAAGGAATATACAAGATGTATAATTCTTCGTATGAGAGCGGTACCCTCTATTGATACAGACGCAATAAGAGAGCTTTCGCATCTGGTCGGGAAATGCAGAAAAAAGGGAATAACGGTTATATTCTCGCATGTGAATGAGCAACCTAGGAGAGCGATGAAAAAGTCGGGACTTTATGCGGCTGCAGGCGAAGAAAATTTCTGCAAAAATATTGATGAGGCAATGACAAGAGCAGAGAGCCTTTAAAAAATCCCCACAGAGATTTTTCTCTGTGGGGATTGGCGTTTTATTGTGCAGAAGCGAGGGCGGCACCTATGATGCCCGCGTCGTTTTTAAGGGTTGCAATCTTTATCTCAGGCAAAGGAAAGCCGTTGTTGTAGGAATATTTAGATACATATTCCTTTATGGGGTTTAAAAGAGTGTCTCCTTCCTTGCTTATTCCTCCGCTGATTACAATGACATCGGGTTGAAATATATTTACAATGCTTGTTATACCCGCGGCAACATATTCAAGATATTGGCGGACAACCTCTTGTGCGACAGGGTCGCCTTTCTTTGCCGCAACAAATGAGGTTTTTCCGTTTATTTCTTCATCGTTTGACATAAGTGTATCAGGATGGTTCTCTATTGCCGCTTTTGTTTGTTTTATAAGAGCCGTAACAGAAGCATAGGTTTCCCAACAACCGAAGTTTCCGCACGGGCAAGGATTGCCTTTATGAACAAGTGCCATATGTCCAAGCTCGCCCGCAGCACTGTTGAAGCCGCGGTAAATCTTTTTGTCGATTATAATTCCTCCGCCGACGCCCGTGCCGAGTGTAACTGCGATAAAGCTATCCTTGCCGTCACCGTTTATGCAATACTCGCCGTATGCCGCTGCATTGGCATCATTTTCTATTAAGACAGGAACATCAAAATGCTTTCGTATCTCTTGTGCAAGGGGAAAGTCTTTCAATCCAAGCGTATTGTCGCACAATATGACACCGTTTTTACTGTCAATAGCACCGCGGCTTCCAACGCCGATGCTTTCAATATCAGAGACGGAGAAGCCTGCGGATTGTGTTACCTCATGGCAAAGCTCAATCATATCGAGAATAATTTCAGAATAGTTACGGCCCGAAAGGGTGGGTCGTGATGCCGAAGAGAGAATTTCACCATCCTTGTTTACAATGCCGACCGCAATATTTGTTCCGCCCAAATCTATACCTATATACATAAAATCAACCTTTCCTTTGAAGTAAATGTGCATTTATTATATAACATTTTCTATTCCTTGTAAATACTATATGTGACAATAAATAACTTAATTTCGGGTAAAATTATAAATATTGCAAATAGCGTATTGATGTGATATAATGATTTCATCGAGGATGAAATCGTCAATATGAATTCTTGTGAATTCTCGATATGTCTTGCAGACTCGATATGTGCTGACGCACTCGATATGCCCTTACGGGCGAGAATTCATATCATATCGAGTTTGACCGAAGGGAAAACATATCGATTTTACAAAGTAAAAATATCGAGCAAACTTTAGTTTGCATATCGACAGAACAAGGTGCATCTTTCCTATCACCTAATTATATAATAATCTCACGAAACATAAACGAAATCGAAGATTTCTATGTTTCGGAGAACATTTTATCATAACACTTCGCATCGGCGGAACGACACATAGGTCGTTTCCTACAACGCTCCGTTGCTTTTGTGTGAAAATTCGTCAGGATTTTCTGTTTATATGTTATAATGAATTCAACAAAGTTGAATTCAGCTAAATTCGCGTTTCGCGAGCTAAATTGAGCTGTAAACATTGGCGTCTAACTCTTATATCCCTTATACGGGGAATCTGTTGTTTTTTGAAAACAGAAGGAGATAATATGAAAAACAATACTAAAAAAGTCATTCTTATGGTTGCTCTTATAGTGGTGTTTTGCGTTTTAATGGCGGTGATTGACGGAATACTTAAAGCAGATTACTTTATTAAATCAATTATAAAGCTTGTGCTGTTTTTAATATTGCCTGCTGTATATTCATTTTGCGATAAAGATATAAAAATTAAGGAAATATTTATCCCTGAGAAAAGAGGCATTAAGCTGGCCATTATTTTATGTATATTGGTTTATGTAATTATTTTAGGCGGATACTTGTTACTTAAAGATGTTTTTGATTTTTCGGAAGTTACTAGCACATTGACAGCAAATATTGGTGTTACAGGAGATAACTTTATATTTGTTTCACTGTATATATCTTTTGTAAATTCTCTTCTGGAAGAGTTTTTCTTTCGAGGGTTTGCTTTTATAACTCTTAAACGAATAACTAGTAGAAAGTTTGCCTATTTATTCAGTGCGGCCGTATTTGCGGTTTATCATATAGCAATGATGATTGGTTGGTTCAGTCTGGATGTATTCCTCGTTATTATGGCAGGGCTTTTTGCGGGTGGACTTATATTTAACTATCTTAATGAAAGAAGTGCAACTGTTTATCCGTCTTGGCTCGTACATATGTTTGCTAATTTTGCTATCAATACAGTAGGGTTTATATTGTTTGGGATTATCTGATAAAAGAACACAACAGGATGCCCCTAAGATGTTATCATTTTTTTATCCTGACTTGACACGAGTCGAACGGGAAATTTATATGATAATAAGAAAAGAAAGGATGAATAGTATGAATCAATGGCAAGGAAAAAAGTGGTATTGTTATGGAACTTCAATGACGGATAATTCTGTTGGTGAAGGTGTCATTGGTATAAAACCGGACGGTACAAAAAACAGAGGAAGAACGGGTTATTACACAGAAATACTCAGCAAATTATCAGGCCTTAAAGAACATAATTTTGGCAAGGGCGGAAGTGGTATTATACCAAAATTCCACGGAGATGACAATATCAAAACAAGATGTATGTGTCTTACTGACGGCAAAGCAGAAGCCGATTTAATTACTGTTGAGGTTATACCTAATGACATGAGGGGCGAACTTGGCGAAGTGTCTGATTTATGCGATGATACATTTTGTGGAAACCTTAATCAAATAATAGAGTATCTGTTGTCTAACACAAAAGCAACACTTGTTATTCTGATTGCATCAAGAAGCCGATATCAGCATGATGATGCTTCTGTAAAATTTTTGCCTACAAGCGAAAAAATAAAAAAACGGTTATTGTGGGAGGATGCAGTTACTACTATTTGCAGAATGCATGGCATTCAATGTTGGAATGGTGCAAGTGAGGCAGGCTTGGGATATTATCGAATTGCCAAAGATAACACATTTGTGCAAGACCAAATACATTTAACAGATAAAGGCGGAGAAATTCTTGCAAAATATTTTTGGGGAAAGTTAAAGAATATATACCCTAATGAATGAATTTTATTTGATACAAGGGACGGTTCTGCTACATATGTGTTTGCGACAAGTCTCCAAATTAAATATAATAGTTTGCCGATTTTTACTTACACTAAAAAAATTATTATATACAATGCGGTGATGCAATGAAATATAATATAAAAAATATGATAATGAATTTAATATATCCGCCAAGATGCGTGTTTTGCTCTAAACGGCTATCGCCCAAGGCAAAGCTGAATGTTTGCCCTGAATGCTCGAACGAGCTGCCCTTTTGCCGCTCGTATCAACGATGCAGGCGTTGCGGAAAGCCCGTGCCGAGAGGTGCAGACAATATGTGCAAAAGCTGTTATACCAAAAAGCATTACAATACGAGAATTACCTCGGCATTTGTCTATACCGACAGGGCCAAGGATGCGGTGGTTAAATTAAAAAAGGAGTACAATTCAGGGAATGCCAAAACCCTTGCGTTATATATGGTTGCATCAATAAATCAGGACTTCCCCGCGGTTGGATTTGATGCAGTGGTATCAGTCCCGCCGAGAAAGAAGAAACGGAAGGAAAACGGCTATGACCAGGCGGGTTGTCTTGCACGGGCGGTGGCGTCAAGACTGGGAATTTCTTACATACCGCGGGCGATGGTTCAGACGGGTGTCAGCCGAAAGCAAAGCACGCTTTCGTATTCTGCAAGAATTGAAAATGTAAAGGGAAGGTTTGCAGTCAGGAACAAGCAAGCTATAAAGAACAAGACCATATTGCTTATAGACGATGTTTGCACAAGCGGGGCAACTCTTGAGGAATGTGCCAAGATGTTGAGACAGGGCGGTGCGTACAGTGTTTATGCAGCAACGCTTGCAACAGTACCCGCGATATAAAACGCAAGTGCTTGCGTTAAACATAAAAAAGAGGAGAAATAGGGATGTATCTTATTGCAGGGCTCGGAAACCCGGGCCGCGACTATGTGGGAACGAGACACAATATTGGCTTTGAGGTTGCAGATGCCATATGTGCCAGATTTGATATAAAACTAAACAAGGAAAAGTTTAAAGCACAGCTTGGCGACGGCAGAATTGCGGGCGAGAGGGTAATTGTTGCAAAACCGCAGACCTATATGAATTTGAGCGGCGAGAGCATACGGGAAATTGCCGAATGGTATAAAATAGAGCCTGAAAATATAATTATAATATATGATGATATATCTTTGCCGACGGGCAGATTGAGGATAAGGGAAAAGGGCAGTGCGGGCGGACACAACGGGATAAAAAACATAATCTATCAATTACAGACAGATGTTTTCCCAAGGATTAAGGTCGGTACGGGCAGACCCGAGAACCCCGAATATGATGTAAAGGATTATGTGCTCGGTCACTTTTCGGCAGAGGAAATAAAAATCCTCACCAAGGCGGCGATAAGGGCGGCATATGCAACAGAGGAAATCATAGCCTCGGGTGCAAAATCGGCGATGAATAAGTTTAACGGAGTAAAGGAAAAAGATGAGTAGTTTTTTGAGTATGATTGACGGGCTTGCGGAATTTTCAGAGCTTGTCCGCGAGCTTAAATCAAGCACTGCCCCGCTTGGCGTGGCGGGTGTGTCGGACTCGGTCAGGGCACATCTTATTTTTTGTGTCTGCGAGAGGCTTGGTTGCGGTGGCTTGATTGTTGCTCACAATGATGACTCTAAAAATGAAATATACAAGGATTTATGCTGCTTTGCGGGTCAGGAGAGAGTTGTAACATTCAATTCGGAAGAGCTTATGCTTTATGACGCAGAAGCAAGGGGCAAGGATGTTCTTAAAACAAGGCTTGATACCCTGAAGAAACTATTGTCGCAGGAGAGGGGCTTGTTCGTTGTAACCACGCCTGAGGCTCTTACAAGCGTGACAGTTTCAAAGGATGTATGGCAAAGGTCGGAGCTTTGCTTGTCGGTTGGCAACGAGATTGAACTTGATGAACTGTCAAGAAGGCTTGTTGCACTCGGCTATCGCAGAGAAGAAATGGTAGAGGGTGCGGGGCAGTTCAGTATAAGGGGCGGCATTGTAGATGTATTTCCCTGTACGGCAGAGAACCCGCAGAGAATAGAATTTTTCGATACAGAGGTTGACTCAATACGAAATTTTGATGTCCGCACCCAACGAACTATTGAACGGGCAGAGGTGTTTGAAGCCCCGCCTGCGTGCGAGTTATTGCTTGAAGAAGAACAAAGAGAGAGGCTTTTGAAAAAACTGTCCGACAAGGCTCGGGGAATTGAGAGCGGGGAGCATGGCGAAAAACTTGCAAGCACCTTAAAGCGTGACGCAGAGCGTATAGCCGAGGGACTGTACTTCCCGTCTATGGATAAGTATATCCCGTATATTTATAAAGATAAGCCGACAATTCTTGATTATATTACAGACGACACAATAATCTTTATAGACGACCCCTCGCGGATTACAGAGAGCGTCGAGATCAAGAGTGCAGAGAGGGCAGAAAAGCTTGTTGACCTTTTCGGGCGTGGAATAATTGCAGAGCCCAACGGCGAATATTCAATGCCCTACCACAAGGCGGCGGCAATTATGCAGAAAAGACGCCTTGTATGTATGAGCGGTATTTCAAGAGGGTTTTCCGAATACAAGGTCAAGACAAGTCTGTCGTTTGGTGCGAGAAGCCTTGGTTCTCTCGGCGGCAAGCCGGAGCTTCTGCGTGAGGCTCTTGAGCATTACAAGGCAAATCAATACAAAACAATTATACTTGCGGGTACGGCAGAGCGGGCAAAGCTGCTTTCCTCAAGGCTTGAGGAGGAGGGAATAACAAGCTCGTATCAGGCAAAGCTTGAGATGCTTCCCGAGTATGGCGGTATTGTGGTTTGCGGAGGCTCTGTATCGAGAGGATTTGAGTATCCGTTGATTAGAACTGCAGTAATCGGAAGCAGGGAAATCTTCGGCGGAGAAAAAAAGAAGCGACGGGCACTTTATCGCGGTGAAAAGGGAGACAAAATTTCAGATTTCACCACTCTATCGCCCGGGGATTATGTAGTTCACAGAAACCACGGAATAGGTATGTATTCGGGCATCGAGCAGCTTAATGTAGACGGAGTAAGAAAGGATTATCTTAAAATAAATTATAAGAACAGTGACACCCTCTATGTCCCGACAGACCAGCTTGATATGGTTTACAGATACGACAAAAAAGATGGTGCAGGTGTCAGGGTAAGCAGTCTCGGCGGAACAGATTGGGCAAAGACCAGACAAAGGGTAAAGGCGGCAGCAGCAGATATGGCAAAGCAGCTTGTCGGGCTTTATGCCAAGCGTTCGGCTATGCCCGGAATTGCTTTCTCGCCTGATACCGAGTGGCAAAAGAGCTTTGAATCTGCTTTCCCGTATGACGAGACCGATGACCAGCTCGTCTCAATAGACGAGGTAAAGGCGGATATGGAAAAGCCTCATCCTATGGACAGGCTTCTTTGCGGAGATGTAGGCTACGGCAAAACAGAGGTGGCACTTCGTGCCGCATTCAAGGCGGTAATGAGCGGGTATCAGGTTGCATATCTTGTGCCGACTACTATTCTTGCAAGCCAGCATTTCTCAACCTTTAAGCAGAGAATGATGGATTACCCCGTAAATATA
This sequence comes from Clostridia bacterium, assembly GCA_045576835.1. Taxonomy (GTDB): domain Bacteria; phylum Bacillota; class Clostridia; order Monoglobales; family Monoglobaceae; genus UMGS1820. The sequence goes on along the minus strand of JAZNHF010000017.1, from coordinate 85,644 downwards.
GAGATGCTGTCCAGATTTACTACTGCTGCGGCACAAAAACGGATATTAAAGAATTTAGAGACTGGCGAGGCGGATATTGTAATCGGCACACACAAGCTTCTCGGCAAGTCGGTTAAGTTCAAAAAGCTCGGACTTCTTATAATCGACGAGGAGCAACGCTTTGGCGTCGGGCATAAGGAGAAGATAAAGGAGCTTAAAGCGGATGTAGATGTTCTGACCCTCTCTGCGACACCGATACCGAGGACACTTCATATGTCGCTCAGCGGAATTCGGGATATGAGCGTTATAAACCAACCGCCCGCAGACAGATTTCCCGTTGAGACCTATGTTATGGAATATGATGAGGCACCCGTAAAGGAGGCAATCGAGAGAGAGCTCTCCCGAGGCGGACAGGTATATTATCTTTTCAATCGTGTTGACGGAATATACAAAACCGCCAACAAAATTGCAGAGCTTGTGCCGTCAGCGAGGGTTGCGGTTGTTCACGGAAGAATGGCAGAGGCAGAGCTTGAGAGAATAATGATGGAGGTGTCAGACGGCGAGGTTGATGTCCTCATCTGCACAACTATTATAGAGACGGGGCTTGATATCGCCAATGTCAATACCATAATAATAGAAAACGCAGACAGGCTCGGACTTGCACAGCTGTATCAGCTTCGGGGCAGGGTCGGCAGAAGCAATAGGCTTGCCTATGCGTATCTTACCTATAAGCGAAACAAAAGTTTGTCTGAAGACGCAGAAAAGCGGTTGCTTGCAATGAAGGAGTTTACCGAGTTTGGCTCGGGCTTTAAGATAGCGATGCGGGACCTTGAGATAAGAGGAACGGGGAACCTCATCGGTGCCGAGCAACACGGGCATATGGATTCTGTCGGCTATGAGATGTATTGCCGAATTTTGGAGGAGGCAGTAAGAGAACAAAAGGGAATAGAGGTAAAGCCACATACCGAGACCTCGATAGACATTCCCGTTTCGGCATTTATTCCCGAGGGATATATTGAAAACCACAGCCGTCGTATCGGTGCTTACAAGAGAATTGCATCGATAGACAGCAGAGAGACATTTTTCGATGTGTATGACGAGATTGAGGACAGATACGGAACCGTTCCGCAGACGGTTACGAACCTTATGGAGGTTGCACTTATCAAGAAATATGCAAGCGAGCTTGGTATTGCCGAAATGACAGGTTCGGCAGAGCAGATAATTATGAGGTTTGACCCCGACAACCTACCCGATATGCAGAGGATAGTTGAGCTTGTGCTTGAGAGAAAAAAAGAGCTTTTCCTGACCAACCCAAGTATGCCGAAGCTTCATTTTAAAATTCCGAAGCCTGCACCTTCGGCCGAGGCGGAATATCTCAAGAAAATTTGCGAGCTTATGGAAGGCTTGTCAGACACAAATTGTGAACAAATTGAAAAAAATTCATAAAAAGGGTAGATAAATTTTTAAAAGTGTTGTATAATGATTTTTATGCAAATAATATTCCGCGTTCGCGGAACCAATTTAACAAAGGAGAGATAAATCGTGGAAAACGAAAACAAGGATTTTCTGGGCGGAGAGAACGAAAACACTCTTACACCCGAGGAAAAGGTTCAGGCAGACATAAGTGAAAAAATTGCAGACGCTGCTGCAGAGGTTCAGGACGAGATTGATGCCGCAGATGAGGGTGCGGCTTTCGACGGCTTTGAAGAAGAGGCAGACTGTGATTGTTGCGAAGAATGGTCAGAGGAGATTGCGGAAGCAACAGCGGCACCAGAGCCTGTTAAGGTTACGATGAAAAAGCGTTCCTTCATACTCTCGCTTATTGCGTCTGCAGTGGCGGGTGCACTCATACTTTTATTGTGCCTGCAAATTCCGTCAATCATCGCATCTATTCCCGAGGGCAGTACAGTTGCATCCGTAAACGGTGAGAAGATTACAGACCTTGATGTAAGATACTATGCATATATACAGGCTATGGCATATGCAGAGGAACACGGAATTTCCCAAGAGGATATAACAGCCTTTGATTGGGAGCAGGAAATTGACGGCGAAAAGCTTTCGGTTACACTTTTGAACAAAGCAGTAGACGATGCGGTGAACGAGGTATTGACAATCCAAAAGGGTGCAGAGCTGGGCGTTGTGCTTGATGATGCAACCAGGAGTCAGCTCGATGCTCAGGTCAGCGGAATTACTTCTGCGTATGGTGAAGATGGTTTTACTTTAAGAGCGAGAACAATGGGTATACCGAGCATTAAGCAGTACGCTAAAATGTACGAAAAGGTTATGACAATGCAAGCTGTTCAGGACGATATGAGTGCAGACCCTGCAAAATATTATCCCGAGGACAGCTCGGTTTTAAATGATTACAGAGTAGATGGCAAGGCGTCTGTAAAGCACATTCTTATAAAGAGTGAAGAGGATGCCGAGGATGCAGAAAAGCAGGCAGAAGAAAAGATTGCGATTGCACAGTCTGTTCAAGAGAGAGCAAAGAACGGCGAGGATTTTGACGCACTTGTTGAGGAATTTAATGAAGACCCTGGTGCAACAGAGCAGGGCTACACCTTTACAAAGGGCGAAATGGTTGCAGAGTTTGAGGCTGCGGCATTTGCTCTTAACATAGACGAAATCAGTGATGTTGTTAAGACAAGCTACGGCTATCATATTATAAAGAGAATTCCCGGTATGTATGAGCTTCAGAATTATTGGAAGAGCACGGGAAATGTCAAGATAAGGAAGGGCAAGCTTAACAAGATTTCGATAAGCGAAATTTTGGCAGATGTGGACGAGGCAACAAAAGCCATCGAAGAAGAAACTTCCGCACAGCAGTAATAAAAACTGTCGGGCATTTAATTAAATGCCCGACAGTTTTTTTGTTGCGAAAAATGAGATTATATGATAAGATAAAATAAAGATGATATTTCAAGTACAAGAGGTGAGAAGCTTGGCAGTTAAATGGACAGACCAACAGAGGGAGGCAATAGAGACACGGGGCGGGAACATTCTTGTCGCGGCGGCGGCAGGAAGCGGTAAGACCGCGGTTTTGGTTGAGAGAATAATAAGAATGATAACCGACAAAGAAAACCCTGTATCTATTGACAGACTGCTTGTGCTTACCTTTACCGATGCGGCGGCATCCGAGATGAAAAGAAAGATTGCGTCTGCCATAGAAGAAAAGCTCGGGCAGGAGCCAAACAACAAATGGCTTTTGGAGCAGAGCATAAAGGTCAGCTCTGCTCCTATATCCACCATTCATTCTTTTTGCAGTCGGATAATTGTAAACAACGCCCATCTTACGAGCTTGCCCGCAGAGTTTTCGCTTGTCGACGATGTTGAGAACAAGGTTTTGCGTGAAAAGGCTCTTGACGCGGTGCTTGAGAGCTATTATGCAAAAATTGACAGGAAGGACGCATTTCGCAATCTGGCGGTCGGATGGGGCGGAATTAAGGGCGATGATTATCTTCGCGAGACAATATGCTCGCTTCACGATTTTCTGCGAAGCCTTGCCTTCCCCGACAGATGGATAAAAAATACATACAGAAGAGGGTATCTTGAAATAGAGAAATACGGGCTCAATGAGACTTCTCTCTGGAATGGTTTTGTTGAAAGGGAGCTGTATAAGTGTTGCAGTGATATTTTGTGCGGACTTGAAATTATATGGAATATGGTCGGCAAGGATGTGCCGAGCGGCCATAAATACTATGATTATTACGGAAGTATGTTAAAGGATTTCAAGAGCAGATTTGACGGAAGCTCTTGCGGTTTGGCGACGCTTAAAGGGGCGATTGAAGGCTTTGAGATAAAGAACGCTCCGAGAAAGACGGGGATAGATGAAGCGGTTGCCGAGAGAATTGCGGATGTGCGTGATGATGTAGTGAAGACAGCACAGAAAAAGGCAAGAGAGATTTTGTCTGCGTACACAGATGAAAATGTTTCGCGTATGGCAAGCTGTGCTCCGATTGTCCGCACGCTCTTGAACCTTGTCCGTGCATTAGAGAGGGTTCATCAAAGATATAAGAGAGAAAAGGCGGTTATAGATTTCAGTGATTTAGAGCATGGACTTCTCTCTCTTCTGATTTCCCGAGGCGGCAAGGAGACGCCTCTTTGCAGAAAAATGAGGGAATATTATCACGAAATATTGCTTGACGAGTTTCAGGATACAAATGTATTGCAGTTTGAGATATTCAGTCGATTGTCCAGGGATGCGGGAAATCTCTTTATGGTTGGCGATGTCAAACAATGTATATACAAGTTCAGAAACGCAGACCCCTCGATTTTTATGGGCCTTTATAGGCAATATGATAAGGGTGAGGGCGGACGGCTGATACGCCTGTTCAAGAATTTCCGAAGCCGCACCGAGGTGGTAGACGGCGTAAATTATGTGTTCTCTGGGATTATGAGCGAGAGAGTAGGCGGGATAGATTATACCGAGGACGAATATCTTATAAACGGTGCCGAGTATCCGAGCGGAAGCGGCTATGACACCGAGATATTGTTGACCGATGCGTCAGAAGAAAAAGCAGAGGATGAGCTGCTTGACGGCATTTCTAAAGAAGAAATAGAGGCAAAAAATGTTGCCGGCAGAATAATTGAGCTTGTGTGCAAAGAGAGAATTAAGGTTACCGACAAAGAAACAAACACATTAAGAGAGGCACGGTTTGGCGATGTAGCGGTGCTTTGCAGAAACAAAAAAAATTGCACACTGATAGAAGAGGCTCTCGCGGAGAGGGGCGTAAGCTCGGTCTGCGAAACGGGTCAGCAATACCTTGAATCGGTTGAGGTTATGACGGTTTTGAGCTTTTTGCAGATAATTGATAATCCGCTTCAGGACATTCCCTTGATTGCGGTTATGCGGTCGCCGATTTTCGGGTTCACCGCAGAAGAGCTTGCACTTATACGCCCGTGTGCAAAGGGAAGATTTTACAATGCAGTGGTAGAGGCGTCTGCCCAGAACAAAAAGGCAGAGAACTTTCTCTTGGTATTGAGAGAGCTTCGTTCTTGTGCGAAATATATGGGCGTTGACGAGCTTGTGTGGAAGATATGCAACGAGCAACACTATCTTTCGATTGTAGGGGCTATGCCAAACGGTTCAATCAGACAAGCAAACCTCAAGCTCCTGCTTGCAAGATGCTCGGATTATGAGCAGGGTTCTCTTACGGGGCTTTTTAACTTTATGAGATACATTGAGATGCTTCGTGATAACGAAAAAGACCTTGCCCCGATGAAAGAGACGGCAGAGAATGCCGATGCGGTACAAATAATGACAATTCATAAATCAAAGGGGCTTGAGTTCCCGATTGTGTTTCTGGCGGGAACGGCGAAAAAGTTTTTCTTAAAAGACATTCAGAGAAGCATCATATGGGACGAAAAGCTCGGGCTTGCTCTTGATTATGTTGACACAAGACAGAGGGTGAGATTTAATCTTCCGCTCAAGCGTGTGGCGGAGGGTGAAATGCTCTCTTCTCTAAAGGCGGAGGAAATGAGGCTTTTGTATGTTGCAATGACAAGAGCAAAGGAAAAGCTGATAATTTCATCTGCATTGATAAGTCGGGATAACAGATGGCAGGATACCGAGTATGACGAAAACGGCAGAGTATATCCCGTGCTTGCAGACAAGGTAATGAGTATGAGGGATTGGGTTCTCGGTTCGGTGCTCAACCACCCCGATGCGGGCGTGCTTCGTGCCTATGCAGGCAGAGAGGGGATTTCGCAAAGAGCGGATACCGACTCAAGAATAAAAATCAGGTTTGCAAGCTATAATGATGATGAAGACATAAAAATAGCGTCTGTTGGGGCACAAGAGAGTGTGTCGGCAGGTAATTTTACCGATTTGGAAGATAGGCTTGATTATGAATATCCATACAGCAAGCTCGGGGCGTTGCCCGTAAAAATCTCTGTCAGCGAGCTTAAACGCAGACGAATGCCGAGCGAGGAATTCAGTGCGGGACTATTTGCCTCTGCAGGCGATTTTGCAACGGGAGGGGAAGATGTTTCCGCGACCGAGAGAGGAACGATTACCCACTATGTTATGCAGAACATAGATATAGGCGATACTAATTCGGGGGAGAGTATAGACAGACAAATCGAAGAGATGGTAAAGAGGGGTATGCTTATTGACAGACAAGCCTCGGCGGTAAACAAGGCTGCCATTTCAGAGTTTTTTGCTTCAAGTCTCGGACAGAGGCTTAAAGCGTCAGACAGAGTAGAGAGAGAATTTGATTTCTATATGTATGTCTCGCCGAGCGAGCTTAATGGCGAAGCCGGGCTTGAGGGTGCAGAAGAGATTATTCTTCAGGGGATAGCCGATTGCTTCTTTTTTGAGAGCGACGGGGTCGTGCTTATAGACTACAAAACGGACAGAGTAAGCAGTGGCGGCGTGAGAGAACGCAGCGAAAGGTATCGGATGCAGATAGAATACTATAAAAGGGGAATAGAGGCAATACTTAATATGCCCGTAAAGGAGAGCTATTTGTATTTCCTGAATTGCGGAGAAGCAGTAAAAATGTAAGGGGGAAGAGCGATGAAGGGCTTGATATTTTCGATTACTGCGGGACAGGGACACAACCAGACCGCAAAGGTTTTAAGCGAATATTTTAACTCGGTGGGCGTGGAATGCTCCTATCTTGATGTTCTTGAGTATATAAATCCTATTTTGTCGGAGTCTCTTTCAAGAGGATATCTTATGTCCACGAAGAAAATCCCCAAAATATACGGGAAGGTTTACAGCCATCTTGAAAAGCGAACAAGTGATGAAGGACTTGGACTTCCTAAAATTACGACCAACATTCTTGGACATAAGTTGAGACAGCTTATTCGTGCCGAAGCCCCCGATTTTATAATATGCACCCATGTTTTTGCGGGGATTTTGGTAACATATCTTAAAGGAGGTCTGACTGAAAATATACGCACGATAGGTATTGTTACGGACTTTACCATACATCCGTATTGGGAGGATACCTGCCTTGACTATTATATAACTGCGAGCGAGGCACTTACCAACCAGGCGATGAAGAAGGGTATCCCCGAACATAAGGTAAAGCCTCTCGGCATCCCGATAGATATAAAATTTGAAACAAAGCTTGACAGGCCAGAGGCTTTTGCAAGGCTCGGCATTCCCGAGAAGAGGACAATTCTTGTAATGAGCGGAAGCATGGGCTTTGGCAAGGTTCTTGACGAGATAAAGGCACTCGACAGGCTCGATTTTGATTTTCAGCTTGTGACAATCTGCGGGAACAACGAAAAATTAAAACGGCGGATAGACGCACTTAAAACCCGAAAAAAAGTATATAACTACGGCTATGTTGATAATGTAGATGTGTTTATGGATATTGCCGATTGTATCGTAACAAAGCCGGGCGGACTTACTACAAGCGAGGCACTTGCGAAGGGACTTCCTATGATTATGAATAATCCCGTACCGGGGCAGGAGGACAGAAATGTGGAATTCCTGCTAAATGCGGGGGCGGCGATGAAGGTAAGCAGAACCTATACGATAGATGACGCGGTAAACCAAATGTTTTTAAGCGACAGAAAGAAAACGCTTGCACAAACAATAAAAAGCTTGAGCAAGCCTACCGCAACGAGAGACCTTGTAGAGTTTGTAATAAAAATAACAGCAGAGCAATAGCTCTGCTGTTCAGACCGATGACAAACTCGTTCTACCACAAGCGGGCAATAAAAATAAACATTATATTGCTTAGCGATTTTGATGCACTGATGTTAAAACGGCGGGGCTCCCATCGAGGAAGCACCCGCCGTTGCTTGTTTTTTGCAAAATCGTTCTCTACCGTACCCTAGTGTGCCGACGAGAACAATTTTACAAAATATAACTTCGTTTCTCATCGTCTGTTGTTTTATAAACAGTCTGCGATTTCGGGCAGATATTTTTTTTGGACAAAGGAGCCTGTTATCCATAATACGCCGCAGAGCAACAACAAATATACAAGCTGTTTTGAGGTTGGCATATTTCCGCAGAAAACAGATGCTCTGTAACCCTCGACAATAATTGCAAACGGGTTTAACATAATTCCGCCTGATAACCTGCCTGAAAGATTTGTAACGCTCCAAAAAACGGGAGTCAGCCAAAACCCAATGTTCAGCACTACCGAAACGCCATTTGCTACATCGCGGTATTTTGCACAACAGATGGCAAGAATTCTCCCTGTTGCTATAATAAACAAAAGAGTAATTGCAAAAAACAACAAAAGAATCAGAGGGTTTATAAGCAACACGCCCTCAAAGGCACACAAAATCAATGCAATACATAAAAATATAAGATGCGACAGCGATGCGGATACCCCTCTTACTGTCGGGAGGATTGCACTGTCAAAGCGGGTCTTTTTTATAAGATACGAATAATCCCGATAAGAAAGTGTTATCGCCTTTAACCCGTCTGATATAAAAAGCCAGGGTGCAAGTCCGACCGATAACCAGACATAATACGGGACCCCGCCGACTGCTTGACCGCCAAAGGCGACGGTGTATACAAACCAATATAAAAGAACGGTAAAGAGAGGCTCGGCAAGTGCCCATAGAGCACCGAGCACCGAGCCTGCATATTTTGACTTAAAATCGTTCAGGGCAAGTTGGAAGACCATAGCCAGCCGTGCGTTAAGCCTTTTCATTGTTCTCAAAAAGACCGATAAGGTGTCTGCCTGTTTGCTCTGCCAGTTTTATATAATGGGGTAAAAGAGCATCGGGTTTTTTGCCGTAATACTCGTTGCCTATCTCGTATGTGAGGTCACCCTTATAGTCAATTTCGGAGAGGGCTTGCATAACTGCCTCCCAGTTGATTATGCCAAGATACGGAAGAGTATGGTTGTCATGAATTCCGTCAATATCGTGAACATGAAGACAAGCAAGACGCTTGCTTCCAAGCTCGCGGATAAAATCATCGGGTTTTTCGCGGACAAGCATAGCATGGCCGATGTCGAGACAGCATACAATGCTGTCATTGTTCAGGGCATCGACATATCTAATCATTTCTGCGGGTCTTGAGCAGGTAGAGTGGCTTGCCATACCGGGATACTGCCACATATTCTCAACTGCAACACGGATGTCATATTCCTCTGCATATGGAATAAGCTTTTTGAAGAACTCAATATTATATTCAAAAAGAATTTCAGGCACGCCCTTTTCTACATAGTAGAGGTGTTGGCACGGATGAACAACAATCGTTTTTGCCCCGAGATAGGACGCCCTTTTCATTGAGCTAACAATATTTTTAAAGAAAATTTCGTTCTTTTCTTTATCAACAGAGCTCGAGGGTGCAGGTGCATGTGCTTGATTAAAGTACATACCCCTATCCTCGACCTGCTTTTTCAGCTCGGTAAAATATGACTTTTCGGTGGGGATTTCGTCATAAAAATCCTCGGAGAACGAAAAGTCCATTGCATCAAAGCCTGCGTTTGCAAGATAGTCTGTTGCTTTATCTATTCCGAATTTTCTGTGTAGGAAGCCTGTATTAACCGATAGTTTCATAATTTTTTCTCCTTCCGCCGTTTTGTATCGGCAATAAATTATTATTCATCGCAACAAGGTGGACCTGAGAATTTATCGACCCTCCAATTAGGAAGCCCGGTCTGTATTGCGTGCATAGTTTTTGTTTTAAAAAACTTATCTTGTTTTACCCTTTGGTTTATAAAATCCTTCATCTCCTGGCGTTTTGATACCCCGTCCATCGGGCAGGGATTGTGAACAATCGGAAGGTCTTCCCGTTTGGCAAAGCCCTTTATTTCCGCCTCGGGAATATAAATCATAGGTCTTATGACATAAACATCCCGTCTTGAGAGATATGTCACGGGTGAGAAACAGCCAAGCCTGCCTTCGTAAAAGAGTGAGAGGAAAAAAGTCTCCAGCACATCCTCGTTGTGATGACCGAGAGCAACCTTGTTGCAACCATGTGCTACCGCAAGGTCATTCACACCGCCTCTACGCATTTTAGAACAGAGCGAGCAGGGATTTTTTTCCTTTCTTACATCAAAGATAACCTCGGCTATATCCGTTTTTTCAACAATATATTCAACACCAAGATTGTCGCAAAGTGAACTTACACCGTCAAAGCTGACATCAGGGAAGCCCATATCAAGAGAGATTCCCACTATGTCAAAGCTTTTGGGATAAAAGCGTTTAAGGCTTGCAAGTCCGCAAAGCAGAGTAAGACTGTCTTTGCCACCCGATATGCCGACTGCGATTTTGTCGCCGTCTTCAATCATATTATAATCGTCTACCGCCCGACGAATTTTACTGAGTAGTTTCTGCATACGGACTTTTCCTCCTTTTAATTATTCCTCGGCGGTTGTCTCTTCCTCTTCGGCAGAGGCGTCGTCATCGCTTTCTTTCTTTACGCAAGCGACCGTAACGACATTTACGCCCTCGCCAAGACGCATCAGGCGAACGCCCTTTGTCACTCTGCCGTAGGTGCTTATATCCTCGGTATCCATACGGATGATAACGCCCTCTGATGTGATAAGAATAATATCATCATCGGGTGTTACAATCTGCATACCTGCAATCGCACCTGTCTCCTCGGTTACGCGATAGGTCATCATACCCTTACCGCCTCTGTTCTGGCATTTGTATTCATCAAGCTCGGTTCTCTTGCCGTAGCCGTTTTCGCTGACAGAGAGTAGCTTTGCCCCCTCTTCGGCAATACACATACCAATAATATAATCATCATCTGTAAGCGTCATAGCACGAACGCCCCTTGATACACGGCCCATGTTGCGGACATCGTCCTCGTTAAAGCGAATAATCTTACCAAGGTGCGAGCCGACAAAGACATCACTCTTTCCGTCTGTCATATTTACGCCGATAAGCTCGTCGCCCTCGTCAAGACGAATAGCGATTTTGCCTGCCTTTGGTGCGTTTTCGTATTCCATAAGGTCGGTCTTTTTGATTACACCCGCCCTTGTGCACATAATAAGGCTCTTGTCTGCCTCGTATTCACGGACGGGAATAACTGCCGAGATGCTCTCCCCGCTCTCAAGTGCAATAAGGTTTATAATCGGGGTTCCCTTTGCTTGCCTTCCTGCCTCGGGAATTTCATATGCCTTTATGCGATACATTCTGCCAGTGTTGGTAAAGAAGAGGATGTGGGCGTGGGTAGAGGATACAAACATAGTTCTGACAAAATCTTCTTCCTTGGTCTGCAGACCGATAATACCCTTACCGCCTCTTTTCTGGCTTCTGTAGGTATCAACCGAGAGACGCTTGATATAGCCCTGATGCGTAAGGGTAATAACATTATCCTCTTCTTCAATCAAGTCCTCTATATCAATATCGTCGGCAACAGGCTCAATGCCTGTTCTTCTTGAGTCGCCAAATTTATCCTTGACCTCGCCAAGCTCTTTTTTGATAATGTCAAGGACCATCTGTTCGCTTCCAAGAACTGCCTCAAGGTGTGCAATAAGCTTCATAAGCTCATTGTATTCGCCCTCAATTTTTTCTCTTTCCATTCCTGCAAGGCGTGCAAGACGCATATCAAGAATTGCCTGTGCCTGAATGTCGGTCAGGGCAAAGCGGTTCATCAATTTTTCCTTTGCGTCGTTATAACTGCTTCTTATAAGGTTGATTACCTCGTCAATGTTGTCAAGAGCAATCTTCAAGCCCTCTAGTATGTGAACCCTTGCCTCTGCCTTTTTCTTGTCAAAACGGGTCCTGCGAACGATAACATCTTTCTGGAAGTCAACATAGTTGACAAGAACCTCTTTGAGGTTAAGAATCCTCGGGTCGGTCTGGTTTACAAGTGCGAGCATAATAACACTGAAGGTGTCCTCAAGCTGAGTATATTTGTAGAGCTGATTTAAAACTATCTGTGCATTGGCATCGCGTTTCAGCTCAACTACAATTCTCATACCGTCGCGGTCAGACTCATCGCGAAGGTCAGAAATGCCGTCAATCCTCTTGTCGTGAACAAGCTCGGCAATTTTTTCAATAAGTCTTGCCTTGTTTACCATATACGGAATTTCGGTTACAACTATGCGTTGGCGGTTATCCTTAAAATCCTGAATTTCGGCCCTTGCACGGACACGAAGCTTGCCTCTGCCGGTATGATATGCAGCACGAATACCAGACACTCCCATAATAAGACCGCCCGTCGGGAAGTCGGGTGCAGGAATATATTCCATAAGCTCGTCTATACTGATGTCGGGATTGTCGATAAGAGCAAAAATTCCGTCAATAACCTCGCCGAGGTTGTGGGGCGGAATGTTGGTCGCCATACCAACCGCAATACCGTTTGAGCCGTTGACCAACAGATGCGGGATACGGGAGGGAAGAACCACAGGCTCTTTCCTCGTTTCGTCAAAGTTCGGCATAAAGTCAACGGTGTCCTTTTCTATATCGGTAAGCATATTCAAAGACAGCTTTGACATACGGGACTCTGTATAACGATAAGCCGCAGCAGGGTCGCCGTCTACCGAACCAAAGTTACCGTGCCCGTCAACCGTCGGATAACGCATTGAAAAGTCCTGTGCCATACGCACAAGTGCATCATAAACCGATGCATCACCGTGCGGATGATACCGACCAAGCACATTACCAACGGTAGTTGCACATTTACGATATTCCTTGTCGGGTGTGAAACCGTCCTCATACATCGCGTAGAGTATGCGTCTGTGAACAGGCTTAAGACCGTCGCGTACATCGGGAAGAGCCCGCCCGACAATAACCGACATAGCATAGTCTATGTAGGATTTTTTCATCTCGCTGTTCAGCTCGACAGGAACAATCTTTAATTTAGATTCGTCAAAAATTCCTTCCGGCATAGTTAAAACTCCTTATCTGTATGTATTTTTTAAAATTCAAGTAAATATCTATCCTTTTTATATTCGACAAAAGTTTGGGATTTCCTTTTTTTGAGTTCAAAATTACCCCTAAATTTATTTTGACATCCTTTTTTTGAAAATTCAGAAATATAAAAACTGCATAGGGAAGAGCCCTATGCAGTTTACTGGCAAATATTTTGTTTTATGCCGACATTTCCTCTCCACATATTTCGCCGATAGATTTAGAAACCGAATGCACAATAGGCTTCCATTCAATCTTGCGGAAGAGTGCAATAATTGATATCGGAACATAGGTCAGCATAAAGAGGGGGAAGGTGAACAAATAAAGCACCTTTTTTCCTGCCTTGCAGTGAATTTGCTTCCATTCCGTAACGACCGTAATCGCACCGAGAAGAAAGAACATTCCGTAAAAATTAAATATTGTCTGACCAAGAGTCTTAACAAGGTCGAAAAGATGAGGAGAGTCAATAATAATTCCAACGGGGATTGCGACGATGTTAATAATAACGCTCAAAAGCGTAAGAAGCATCGCGGGCGATAATGTCATAAGCATATCAAAGCAACCGAAATTTCCCTTGAAAACACCCTTTACAAGCTTACCGCTGTAATTTTTAAATACCTGATAAAAGCCCTTTGCCCAACGAAGTCTTTGGGTGTATGACTGACTGAACTTTGTAGGCTGCTCGTCATAAAGGATGGCTTTTTCACAGTAACCGATTTTTTCGCCCTTAATGATACTGTCGGTAGTAAACTCAATATCCTCGGTGAGAAGGTGGTGTATCCAACCTCCGTTTTTCTCGATTATGTTTGAGCCAACCAAAAATCCAGTGCCCGAAACGGCACAGCTTGTGCCAAGGTGCATTCTTGCATTGTTAAGGAATTTTGCCTCTCTTAAAAACCAAAGCGAATAACCCGCGGTAATCCAGTTGCCGTCATAGTTTTTAGAGTTACGATAGCTCGTTATTATAGAATATCCGTTGTCAAACACCTTGTTCATTTCTGCAATATAATTGGGGTCAAGAAGGTTGTCTGCGTCAAAGATAATGTATGCTTCGTAATTCTTGTCTGCGTGGTCAGCAGCAATAATTTTAAAGAGCCAGTCAAGTGCATAGCCCTTTCCGACCTGCTCCTTGTTAAAACGCTCATATACAATAGCACCTGCTTCTCTTGCAACCTCTGCCGTGTTGTCGGTGCAGTTATCTGCAATAACGAATATGTCAACAAGCTCTCTCGGATATTTCTGTGCCTTTATGCTGGCAATTAAATTTCCGATTACACTGCTCTCGTTTCTTGCGGAAACAACCACCGCAAAGCGATGCTGAGTTTTGGCAACAAAGCTCTTTGACTTTTTTAACAGTCCCACAAATATATAAAAGAACTGATAAGCATAGCAAATAGTAAAAACAATCGATATAATGAAGTTCAAAACGATAATTGCTCTCATAGCAATTCCTCCATAATAATAGTTATAACAAACGCCCGTGGGCGTTCTTTTTATTTTCCCTTATTTACATATCTTTTATATAACGAGTATATTAACAAAATATAAATAAAATATAAACATTTTATAAACAAGATGCTATTCTATGAAAAGATAAATAAAAAGGCGAGTTAGGGGGTGGTTTTTGTGTAAGATACACATTAAAATTTTGTCATAAATGCACGATAAAAATTTATTTGTTACAGCAATGTTGCACAACTGCCATAGTGGTATTTGGTATATGTATATTTTGGTATTCTGCGAAAAATGCAGAAAGTACCGTCAAAGACGGGAGGGGTTTTCGGGCGGGGCCTTACGCTCTTGCAAATTAAAGAGTATATTTTATATTGAATTTAGTAATATTGCCGTTTACAACGGGCAAAAAATGTGATATTATAATAGTATGCTTTATGAAAAAGAGGTATTTTAATGAAAAGAGAAGATTTGAGAAATGTTGCAATAATCGCCCATGTTGACCACGGCAAGACGACCCTGGTTGACGAGATGTTAAAGCAGGGCGGGATATACAGAGACAATCAGGTTGTCGAGGAGAGAGTAATGGATAACGGCGACCTTGAGCGTGAGAGGGGTATCACCATTCTTGCAAAGAATACCTCTGTGTATTACAAGGATATAAAGATGAATATAATAGATACGCCGGGACACGCGGATTTCAGCGGTGAAGTAGAGCGTATCTTAAAGATGGTAAACGGCGTAATACTTCTTGTCGATGCGGCAGAGGGGCCTATGCCCCAGACGAGATTTGTTTTGCAAAAGGCACTTGAGATGAACCATCGTGTCATAATTGTTGTCAACAAGGTCGACAGACCCGATGCAAGGCTTGACGAAATTCCTGATGAGGTTCTTGATTTGCTGATTGAGCTTGACGCAAACGACGACCAGCTTGAAAGTCCGATAATCTTCTGTTCGGGGCGGTCGGGTACGGCTTCTCTTTCTCAATACGAGCAGGGAGAGGACCTGACTATTCTGTTTGAAACGATAAAGAACTATATCCCTGCACCCGAGGGTGACGATACGGGCGAGCTTCAGATGCTTGTTTCTTCTATTGATTATAACGACTATGTAGGGCGTATAGCTATCGGAAGAATTGAGCGGGGCGTCCTGAATAAAAATCAAGAGGTAATGGTTTGCGATTATCACCAAAAGCACGCACCGTACAAGGCGAAGATTGTCAACATATATCAGATAGACGGACTTGGAAGAACCGCGGTTGATACGGCAAGGGTCGGCGATATTGTATGCTTCTCGGGGGTTGCTGATATTACAATCGGCGATACGATAACTGCCCTTGATTGCCCCGAGGCACTTCCTTTTGTAAGGATTAGCGAGCCGACTATTGAAATGACATTTTCGGTAAACGACAGTCCGTTTGCAGGCAGAGAGGGTAAGTTTGTAACCTCAAGACAAATTCGTGACCGCCTTATGCGTGAGACTTTAAAGGATGTATCTCTTCGTGTGGAGGACGGCGAAACTACCGATAGCTTCCGTGTTGCGGGCAGAGGCGAGATGCACATTTCAATTCTTATTGAGACTATGCGACGCGAGGGCTATGAGTTTTCTGTCAGCACACCGAGGGTTCTCTATAAAGAGACAGACGGCGTTAAATGTGAACCGATAGAGCGTCTTTTGATAGATGTCCCCGAGGCATCAATGGGCTCGGTTATGGAAAAAATGGGGTCAAGAAAGGCAGAGCTTGTGCAAATGACACCGCAGGGCGAGCGGATGAAGCTTGAGTATTTAATTCCTGCCCGTGGTTTGCTCGGTTATAGAAACGAGTTTTTGACCGACACTCGGGGAGAGGGAATTATGAATTCCGTATTTGACAGCTATCAACCATTTAAGGGGGATATTACAACCCGACACACAGGCTCTCTCGTATCGTTTGAGACGGGCGAGGCAGTCGGCTACGGAATATTCAAAATTCAGGACAGAGGCACGATGTTTATTAACCCCGGAACGGCAGTTTATGAGGGTATGATTGTAGGATGGTCGCCAAAGGCAGAGGATATAAATGTAAATGTCTGCAAGAAAAAACAGCTCACCAATACAAGAGCGTCGGGCAGTGACGAGGCACTTCGTCTTGTTCCCCCGCAGATAATGAGCCTTGAGGCGTGCCTTGAATTTATTGCAGAGGACGAGCTTTTAGAGGTTACCCCCGAGAGCTTGCGTATGAGAAAACGGATTTTAAACAATCAGCTTCGTGCAAAGGCAAATGCCCGCAAAAATGGATAACAAAAACCGCCTTGGGAAGATGCCCAAGGCGGTTTTATGTGACAGCAGGATTGGTTCTATACCCCGATTTTGGGGCAAAGATGGGCAATCGGGCAGTCAGAGCACCTCGGACTGCGGGCGTCGCAATATTCTCTGCCGTGAAAGACAAGGTAATGACAAAATTGCGACCAATTCTCTTTTGGCAACAGCTTTTGCAGGTCAAGCTCTATCTTGTACGGGTCTTTGTTTGCGGTAAAGCCCATTCTGTTTGAAAGGCGTGTGGCGTGGGTATCCACAACTATTCCTGGTATTCCAAAAAAATCACCCAAAACGAGATTGGCAGTTTTTCTGCCAACCCCCGGGAGGGATAAAAGCTCCTCCATTGTTTGGGGAACCTCGCCGCCGAATTTATCTATGAGGGTCTTGCAACAACCAATAATGTTTTTTGCCTTGTTGCGGAAGAAACCTGTCGAGCGTATATCCTCACGCAGTTCAAGCTCGTCTGCGTTTGCAAAGGCGTAGACATCGGGATATTTTTCAAAAAGAGCAGGGGTTACAAGATTTACTCTTGCGTCGGTGCATTGTGCGGCAAGCTGTGTCGAGATAAGAAGCTGGAGTGCGTTCTGATAATTCAGAGTACAGTCCGCACCCTTATACAACTCGTCAAAGATTTTATTTATTTCGGTTGCCCGTATGGATTTTTTTGCTATGCTTTCTCTCATTTTTGTCGCCTCTTTGTTAATTATTTTCAGATAAAACAAATAGCTCTTGCAAAATTCGTCATTTAATATTATAATATAAAATAGAGTATTTTGCAATATTTTAATAAACGGAGGATAAACATATGTTTGAGCTTGAAAATGTAAGAAAATATGATGCCGAGGTTGCATCTGCGATTGATAAGGAAATTTCGAGACAACGCGGTAAAATTGAGCTGATTGCATCTGAAAACTTTGTCAGCCCTGCAGTAATGGAAGCGATGGGAACCCCGCTTACAAACAAGTATGCAGAAGGGTATCCGGGCAAGAGATACTACGGCGGCTGTGAATATGTTGATATAGTGGAGGACCTTGCGAGAGACCGTGCGAAGGAGCTTTTTGGTGCAGAGTTTGCCAATGTTCAGCCTCACTCGGGGGCGTCGGCTAATCTTGCCGTGTTCTTTGCAGCAATGGAGCCTGGCGACACATACCTTGGTATGAATCTTGCTCACGGCGGTCATTTAAGTCACGGCTCACCCGTAAATATTTCGGGTAAATATTTTAATGTTGTGCCATATGGTGTTGACAGTGTAACCCACAGAATAGATTATGATGAGGTTCGCCGTCTTGCCCGCGAAAACAAGCCCAAGCTTATTTTAGCAGGTGCAAGTGCATATGCCCGTGAGATAGATTTTGCTGCATTCCGCGAGATTGCAGACGAGGTTGGTGCGTATCTTATGGTTGATATGGCACATATTGCGGGTCTTGTTGCGGCAGGTCTTCACCAAAGCCCTGTTCCGTACGCTGACTTTGTTACCACCACAACCCACAAGACCTTGAGAGGTCCGAGAGGCGGACTTATTCTCTGCAAGGAAAAGTATGGTGCTATGATAAACAAGGCAGTTTTCCCCGGTTGTCAGGGCGGACCGCTTATGCATGTAATTGCGGGAAAGGCAGTATGTCTTAAAGAGGCACTTTCGCCTGAATTTAAGGAATACCAGACACAGGTTAAGAAAAATGCCGCAGCACTTGCGAGCGAGCTTATGGCAAGAGATATTGATATTGTATCGGGCGGGACCGACAACCACCTTATGCTTGTAAGCCTTTTAAAGCAGAACAAGACAGGAAAAGAGGTTGAGCATAACCTTGACGAGGTGGGCATCACCTGTAATAAAAATACAATCCCCGACGACCCGCAAAGCCCGTTTGTTACAAGCGGTATAAGACTTGGTACTCCTGCAGTTACCACAAGGGGCTTTAAGGAAGAGGATATGACAGAGGTTGCAGAGCTTATAGCTATGGTTATCAAGGACTTTGACGGCAGCCGCGATGAGGTTGCGAAGAGAGTTCAGGCTCTTTGCAAGAAGCATCCGCTTTATGAATAAACCGCTTGCAGACAGAATTCGGCCGACGAGCCTTGATGATGTCGCAGGTCAGGGACACATACTCGGCGAGGGTCGAATCCTGCGAAATATTATTGAGAGCGGAAAAATCCCGAGTATGATTTTTTACGGACCTTCGGGAACGGGCAAGACAACTGTTGCAAACATTGCGGCAAAAATCAGCAATCGTCCTCTTTATAAGCTGAACGCGACAAACGCGTCGGTCGCAGATATAAAGGCAATCGTAAAGGAAAGCGAAGGCTTGCTGGGGCAGGAGGGGGTGCTGCTCTATCTTGACGAGATACAAAACTTTAATAAAAAGCAACAGCAGTCCTTGCTTGAGTATACCGAAAACGGCAGGATAACATTGATTGCAAGCACGACCGAGAACCCGTATTTCTATGTTTACAATGCAATACTCAGCAGAAGCACTGTTTTTGAGTTCAGACCTCTGACAAACGAAGATATTTGCTCTGCTCTGTCCCGTGCAGTCAAAATTCTGCAGACAGAGGATTTTGCAGATGGGACACTATGCCCCGATGACGGTTTTTTGTGCTTGCTTGCCGAAAAATCAGGCGGAGATGTAAGGCGTGCCCTTAATTCGCTTGAGCTTGCGGTTTGTTATACCCCGCCCGGCAGTGACGGAAAAATCAGATTGACATCGGAAATTGCGGAACAATGCACCCAGAAAAAGGTTATTCAGTATGACAAAATGGGTGACAGCCATTATGATATATTAAGTGCTTTTCAAAAGTCGATAAGAGGAAGCGACCCCGATGCCGCAGTTCATTATCTTGCAAGACTTGTTGCGGCAGACGATTTGCAGTCAATTTGCCGCAGGCTTATGGTAATTGCGTGTGAGGATGTGGGTCTTGCCTACCCAAGTGCAATAAGCATAGTTAAGGCGTGTGTTGACAGTGCACTTATGCTGGGCTTTCCCGAGGCGAGAATCCCTCTTGCAGAGGCGACGGTGTTGCTTGCGACTGCACCTAAATCAAACTCGGCATATCTTGCTCTTGACTCTGCACTTTATGATATCGAGCATATCGATACGGGGAATATTCCGAGACAGCTGCAAAATGTGCATTTTGACGGCGAGGGCGATTTGCCAAAGGGGCAGAATTATCTTTATCCTCACGACTATCCGAATCATTATGTAAAACAACAGTATCTCCCCGATAAAATCAAGGGCAAAAAATATTATACAGCAGGCGAAAATAAGACAGAACAAAGTGCAAAAGAATATTGGGATAATATAAAAAAGGGCAACCGATAGGTTGACCTAAAAGACAGTAAACGGAGCAGTGAAATTCACTGCTCCGTTTTGCTATCGTAAAAACAATCTTCTTCCCATCTAATTACATTTGTATCTATGTATTCCCAAATTTTTTGATAATCTTTTTCCCCACGAATTATGTGGTCGTGATATGACCTTTGCCATATTTTATTAGAGTTAGTATTATGAATTTTCTTTGACACATTCATTTTCAAAAATCCTACCATTTTATCAACAACAGAACGATGGTGTTGTAGGGGGGACTCAGGAAACGCCCGATTTTCATCATTTTTGTAAATTTCTATAATCAAATGAATATGATTTGGCATAATAACATATTTTGGAATTGACACATTAAACCTATCAGGCAATATTTTAATGATTTGTTCTATAAATTCTCCACATTGCGTCAATTTATTTTCGGGCAATTCGTGAATTGCCCCTACAATATTTGAGAATAAACATTTTCTGTTATGCGTGCATATCGTGATAAAATACGCACCATTTTCAGAATAATCATAATCTTTTAATCTTGTTGTTTTTCGTTTTGGTAAATCCATAATATGTCCTTATTTAATTTCTTGCTCAAGATTTTTAAATTTTTCCGTATTGAAAAAATCCTCATAAGGCTGCCCTTTTTTTATTCTACTGCTTCATACATTGACCTTGCGTCATCTTTGAATGCGGTTTCTTTCACCTCTAAAACTCTTACTGTTAAAGGTCTTGCACCGAACGAAATTGTGATTTCGTCGCCGACCTTGACATCGTAGGAGGCACGGACAACCTTGCCGTTTACACTGACCCTGCCTGCATCACAAGCCTCGTTGGCAACAGTTCTGCGTTTTATCAGTCTTGAAACCTTCAGGTATTTATCAAGTCTCATCAGTTATTCTCCTCAAAATCGTTAAATTCTTTTATAAATTTGTTTATATATGCAGACAACGCGACCTCGGGGTCAATTCCACAGCTCTCTGCCGATACGGAAATATCAAACAAGAGCTTTCCGAATTCCTCCTCTGTTTTTGCGGCCGTGTCAGAGGGCTGATAACTGTACCCCGCTTTTTTTGCTTTTTTGTAAATCTTTTGTGCCCGCATAAGAGTAGGAATATAGGTTGAAACCCCTTTTAGCTCATCTGTTATACTTTTTTGACTGCGGTCGTCTCTTTTGATTGCATCCCAATTTTTAAGCACTTCGTCGCTGTTGTTCACCGAGACCTCGCCGAAAACATGGGGATGGCGATGTATCATTTTACGGCAAAGAATGTCAATTACATCGGTTATATCATATTCACCATTGTCCTTTGCAATCTGTGCGTGAAGCATAACCTGAAGTAAAACATCACCGCTCTCGTCGGCAATCTTTTCGGGATTTTTGTTGTCGATTTCTTCGACCAGTTCATACGCCTCTTCTATAAGGCTTTTGCGTATGCTCTCGTGCGTTTGTTCCCTGTCCCAGGGACAACCGTCGGGAGCACGGAGCTTTGCAATAATTTCGACCAGCTCATCAAAGGTATATTTTTCGCTTTTGTTATAATCCATCATTTCTCCTCCAAGCTATTTTAAGAGCTTAAACCGCTCTAATATTTCTACCATTTTTGTCCCCTTCGGGAGCATTAAAATATCATCCTTTTTAATTGCCCGTACCGCAAAAATTGCGATAAAGTAAACAACTGCACAAACGGCAATCTCAAAGAGGCAGACTGCCCTGCCAATCGGGATAAAGCCCGAGAGAGCATACCCTGCCGCACCCATTATAAGCCCTGCAAATACAGGCTTTATAATAAAGCTGCTCCATTTGAATTCAAGACCTGCAACCTTGGTTATAGAGCAGATATTAAGCACCGCAATTATAAGATAACAAATACCCGTGCCGACGGGAGCACCGTCTATCCCAAGGTAGGGAATACAGAAAAAGTTAATAATAACCTTTACCACACCTCCGATAATCATATGTATTACCGGCTTGTAAACCTTGCCGTATGCCTGAAGTACAGCGTTTGAAACCTGAACAAGTCCGACGGGGATAATTGCGTATGATAATATTGTCAGAACGCGATGAGCGTTGTAGTCGCTGAACAGGAAATAAAGGATTTCCTTTGACAATACCGCAAGCCCAAAAGCACAAGGAGCTGCAAAAAGAACGGCAATGCGGAGAGTGCTTTCGGTAATTTTTTTTGCGTCTTCCCGATTAGAGCGTGCAAGCGACGCCGAAATTGCAGGCACAACGCTTGTGCCGAGTGCAACAATAAGTGTAAGCGGAAGATTAAACATTGTAAGAGCCTTACCGCTATACATTCCGTAGAGCGTTGCTGCCTTCTGGGACAAAAGCTCTGCCCCTGTCCAGCCCTCGGAGAGTGCTTTTTCAAAAAAAGCAGTACCCTTTGAGAACATAAACGAATATGCCTCAAAAACCTCGGGTCTTACAACCAGTCTGCGGCTGATGGTTCCCATATCTATAAGCGTGGTCAAGCTCGAGACAGACGCCCCGATTGTAATTGGGATTGCAATCTTGATTAAATCCTTTAAAATGGTTTGGCTGCCTCTTGCGGACAAGTCGGTTTGCGTGGGTCTGCCTTTTCGGTGAAACAGAAAAATAACCGAGAGAAGCAGAGCCGACAAAAGCGTACCGAATGTTACGCCGAAGATTGCACCCGCCGAGGCAAATATTGTCTGCGTGTGCGGCGATGAAATCTCGTTTGATGAAAAATCAAAAACGGTGTTCAAAGAGGTGTTGACCGTCATTTTCATAAAGATGTATGCAAATAAAAGCCCAATCAGCATCTTGCCCGAAGACTCTATAACCTCGCTGAACGCGGTCGGGTACATATTCTGTCTGCCCTGAAAATATCCGCGGTACGCAGAGGCGATTGCTACAAAAAGCACCGCGGGTGCGATTGCGGTAATACCAAGCGATGCGTCAGGGATACCGACAAGCTCTGCAAGCTTATCTGCAAAAACAAACAGAACCAGTGTGCCGACAAGTCCAATCACCGTGAGAAAGGTAAGGGCAACGCGGAATATTTTTCGGGTTTCCGTCTCTGTGCCTTTTGCGGAGCTTTCAGACACCATCTTTGAAATTGCAACAGGAAAGCCTGCCGTCGCAATTATAAACATAAAGGTATAAATCTGGTATGCAACATTAAAGTATCCGCTTCCGTCGTCGCCGATAAGGTTTATAAGCGGAACCTTAAACAGTGCCCCAATTATTTTAACAATAAAATTAGCAATTCCGAGAACAAGAGCACCTTTTATAAAGGATTGTCCTCTTGATTTTTTGTCCGTCAATTTTACCACCTCTTGAAGAATGTTAAAGCATACGCTTTTAATTGGTGTTTTCTACGCGGGAAATCATTGTCAATACTTCATCGTTTGCGTTGACTACCGTAAGCTTTGCCCCCGTGAGATTTTTCAAAACGATAAAAAGCTCGTGTGCAAATGCCTGCCCGATTTTTTCGACATCAATAAAATCCAGGGTAACCTCTTTAAAGCGAAGCAGAACCTCACCGAGTCTGCGTGCTTCCGAGCGTGATACGGGAAAGCCGTCAGCAAACATATGTGCAACGGGAATGTGGGTCCTGAAAAAACCGTCGTCGGCGTTTGAGAAATTACCGAAAACCTGACCGAGCGTCTTTTTTGAGCTGTTTGAAAGCTTCATATGAACAGCCGTTCCCGTTTTAAAGACATTATCCGGAAGAAAATCATAAGACTTCAGCTCGGAGTGCAAATCCGAAAAACTTCTTCTTGTAAAGATATGCTCATCCGATACGATTGTAAAGCTATCCATCAGGTGGGAGGTAAAGAATATCCCCTCGCCCGAGTGGTTTTCCTTTGCGGTTGTAAATTTTCCCGCAAACAGAAGTGAGATACATTCGCTTATACCGATTTTTTCGTGTTTTTCTTCTTCAATATATTTCTGAATGTTTTTAAATATACCAATTCCGTTATCTATTACAATTACTTTTGTGTGAAGAGAATTTGTCGCAACCGAGCATATGATTGTGTCGGAGGAAGAATGCTCTATTGCGTTATTCATTATTTCGGTAAAGGCGTACCGCCAGTTGTCAATAATGTCCTTTGGGAGACCTTCTAAAGCGGGAAGTATATCATTTTTGAATATTCTGTCCTCCTCCAGCTTTTCTTTGTTGTTGTAATTGAAAATCTGCCTTTTGTAGGTAAGAACATAGCCTGTCGGATTTTTGTCCGACCTTTCAATAATTCCGCCGTCAAACATTTCGTTAATATAGTTGTATACCGATGATTTTGAAATATGAAATGTATCTATAGCTTTTTTTACATATTCTTTGTCTTTTGAACAAATATGCTCTAAAATATACAGCTTGATTTTTTCCTTATTTATATTCTTCATATTTCCTCCCCCATACATACTTTATTCTATTATATTACCACTTTTTCCAAAAAAGTCAACTATTATTCCAAAATTTAAACTTTTTTGTCCAAATTTTGTAAAGGTTTGGTCATAAAACATTAAAATGCAGATAAACTGCTTGTTAAAATTCCCAAAAAATTCATTGGATAAAATTCCTCTATTTTCAAATACTATGATTGTAATTTGAATTTAAAGGAGATTTTAATCATATGAAAGCAACAGGAATTGTAAGGAGAATAGACGACCTCGGTCGAATAGTTATACCTAAGGAAATCCGTCGCACTATGCGAATTCGCGAGGGCGACCCGCTTGAGATATTTACAGAGAGCAACGGAACTGTTATATTTAAAAAATATTCACCAATCGGTGAGCTTGGAGAATTTGCCTCGCAATATGCAGAGTCACTTTCAAAATCAACGGGTATTCCCGCTTGCATTACCGACAAGGATAATATTATCGCAGTTTCGGGGCTTCCCAAAAAAGAGCTTCGTGAAAAGAAAATATCGTCTGCTCTTGAGAGAATAATGCAGAGCAAATCAATATTTCTCGCAAATCCGGGAGGAAAGAGCGTGTCTGTATCTGACGAGAGTGATAAGTATGAGGCAGGAGTTGTTGCCCCTATTATTCACGAGGGAAGCAGTATAGGAGCAGTGGTCTTTATTGCAGAGCCGCAAAGCCCCCCCGGTGAGGTAGAGTCAAAGCTTGCCGAGACGGCGGCGGGATTTTTGGGCAACACAATGGAATAGCCTGAGATGTGCAATGGTTTTAACAAACCATTGCACATTTCTTTCAGATGTGGTATTATGTAAAGAAAGAGAGCAAAAGACAAGGGGTGAATAACCTATGAACAATGATATAATATACGGCAGAAACCCGATTATAGAGGCACTTGAGACAAATCATACAATGGATAAAATCCTGATACAGGACGGACTTCGTCATTCGCAGATAGGCTATATAAGAAACCTCGCAAAGGAGCGGGGCATTGTCTATCAGTTTGTTGACAAACGCAGGCTTGACAATATGACCGAGGGCGAAAATCATCAGGGAGTTGTTGCCCTTGCGGCGGCACACGCGTATACTGATTTAGGCGAGCTTATAAGAATTGCAAAGGCGTCAGACAGACCGCCGTTTCTTGTGATTGCTGACGGAATAACCGACCCGCACAACCTCGGGAGCATTATAAGAACCGCAAATGCGGCAGGTGCACACGGCGTTATAATTCCCAAAAACCGCAGTGTGTCTTTAAACTCGGTGGTTGCCAAGGTGTCTGCGGGTGCGGTAGAGCATACCCCCGTTGCGAGGGTTACGAACATCGCACAGACCATAGACCTTTTAAAGAAAGAGGGATTTTGGATTGCAGGCACGGCACTTGAGGGTAGTCAGCTCTGCTATGATTGTGACCTCACGGGTGCTATCGCCGTTGTAATCGGAAGCGAGGGCGAGGGTATGAGCAGAATTGTGCGTGAGCATTGCGATTTCCTCGTAAATATTCCAATGCTCGGTGAGACAGAGTCGCTCAACGCTTCGGTGGCAACGGGCGTTCTGCTTTATGAGGTGGTAAGACAAAGAATGAAAAAGTAATATATTTATACATAATATATTACAAGAAAGAGGCAAAGATATGAGAATTCTTGCAATAGGAGATATAAACGGAGAAGAGGCGAGAGAGTTTGTATACAACAATCTCGGCAGGATAAGAGACAAGTACAGGATTGATTTTTGTATTGCCAATGGCGAAAATTGTGCGGAGCCGAACGGGATTACAAAGGATATTGCAAGCACCCTTTTCAGGTGCGGCGTTGATGTAATCACGATGGGAAATCACACCTTTGACCATAAGGAGTCGGGGACGGTGCTTGATGAATTTGATAATGTCATAAGACCGCTGAACTTTCCGAGTGAGGCAGAGGGAAGCGGTATATGTGTGACCGAGCTTGGCTATGTCAGGGTTGCGGTAATCAATCTTATTGGCAGAATAGGTATGACGCCCGTTGACTGTCCGTTCCATGCGGTCGAACGGGCGATTTCAAAAACGGACGCCGATATAATCATTGTAGATATGCATGCAGAGGCAACAAGCGAGAAAATTGCACTCGCGAATTTTCTTGACGGACGGGTAAGTGCGGTGTTTGGAACGCATACCCATGTGCAGACTGCAGATGAGAGGATTTTGCCAAACGGTACGGGGTACATAACCGACCTTGGTATGACGGGCGTTGAGGATTCTGTCCTCGGCGTAAAGAAGGATATTATAATAGATTATTATTACAAAGCTGTGAAGCGGTTCAGGTTTGAAAAGGCACACGGAGAGGTGACATTCCACGGGTGCATCTTTGACATAGACGAAAAAACGGGGAAGACTGCTGCGGTTGAGAGATTGAGGTTTTGCAAAATATAATAATGTATATTGTAATGACAAAGCATATGCGGAGGGCATAAATGAGCTTTTATGAATATAAAATTGAAAACCGTGTTTATCTTAAATCCTCTCTGCTCGAGCAGGGCGGAGGGGTGCGACACGCTTTTACGACAAGGCTTGGCGGAGTAAGTCATGGCAAGATTGAGGGCTTTAACCTTGGCTTTCGGGTTGATGATGATTTAGGCTCTGTGATGGAAAATTACAGACTTTTGTCTCTTGATATCGGGACAGAGCCAGAGCGGATGGTGTTATCAAAGCAGACCCACACTGATAACATAAGAGTGGCAGACGAAGCCGACGCGGGAAAAGGAATAACGAGGCGGAGCGATATAGAGGATACCGACGGACTTATAACCGTTGCTTCAAAAATCGCTCTTGTTGTTTTTTCTGCAGATTGTGTTCCGATACTTATGTATGACCCAAGGGCGGGTGCGGTAGCGGCGGTTCACGCGGGCTGGCGTGGGAGCGTAAAGGGGATTGCGGAGAAAGCCGTGCGGATAATGTGCGGGCGTTTTGGCTCAAGGGCGGAGGATATTCGTGTTGCAATCGGGCCGAGCATCGGACCTTGTTGCTTTGAATTCGGGCAGGAGGCGGCCGAAATATTTGGCGGAAAATATTGTACTGCAGGACTGAACGGCAAGCAGATGGTGGATATATGGAGTTATAACCGCGACCGTTTGACGGAGGTCGGGGTTTTGGCGGACAACATTGATATAAGCGGGATTTGTACGGCTTGTAACTGCGACAAATTCTATTCATACAGACGACACAAGGAAGGAACAGGAAGGCTCGGGGCAATAATTATGCTTGAGGGTTGATTTTATGAAAAAACGAAGGATAATACATCTTGATATGGACGCCTTTTTCGCCTCAATAGAGGAGAGGGATAATCCCTCTCTCTGCGGAAAACCCGTCATTGTGGGTGCACCGCCCGGAACGAGAGGTGTTGTTTCGACCTGTAATTATATTGCAAGAGAGTACGGGGTTCGCTCTGCGATGAGCAGTGACGAGGCGTACAGAAGATGCCCGCACGCTATCTTTGTTGAGTCGCAGTTTGACAAATACAAAGAGGCGTCTGATAAGGTTCACAAAATTATGTCAGATTATACGGATATGCTTGAGTTTGTCTCTCTTGACGAGGGGTATATGGATGTAAGCGGAAGCGAGCTTATCTTCGGCAGTGCGGAAAATATTGCAAAAGAGCTTCAAAGACGGGTTTATGAGACAGTGGGCACGACCTGCTCTGTCGGGGTCGGATATTCCATGATTAGTGCAAAGTTTGCGAGCGAGGAGAAAAAGCCGAGAGGATTTTTTGTTATAAGCACACCTGAGGAGTTTATGAAGCTTACCTGCAACCGACCTGTCGGGCAACTCTTCGGGGTCGGAACGAAAACGGCAGAACGCCTTTGCTCTATGGGAATAAAAACGATAGGTCAGCTCGCAGAGGCTTCAGCGGACAGATTGTATTCCTTTGGGAATATGGGGCTTGAAATGAAGAGGCACGCAATGGGCATTGACGACAGAGAGGTTACGCCCGATGCCCCACCCAAATCCGTCGGCAGAGAGACGACCTTTCTCAAAGATTACCTTGATAAAGATGTGCTCTGTGACACGCTTTTGCTGCTTTCGGGCGATGTCGGATACAGACTGCATAAAAGAGGCGTGTGGGGAAGAACGGTTACGCTTAAAATCAAGTACAAGGATATGAAAAGCATTACCCGTTCCCGTTCGGACAGATACTGTCAAAGCGGAGACGATATATACAAGGCAGTGCTTGAGATTTTTAATGCCACACCGCTTGAAAAACCCGTAAGACTTATAGGGGTTTCTGTCTCAAACCTTACAGACGAGCCGTATGTTCAGCTGTCATTCGGGAGCGAGCCTGAAAAAGACCGAAGAGCGAACGCCCTTGATGATGCCATATTCAGGATTAAAAGCGAGTACGGACGGGGGGCTCTTAAAACGGCAAAGGAAATTATAGCCGAGGCACATATAAGCAAGGAATATAACGAATAAAAAATGTTGGGAATTACATAAAAAAATCTTGCGAAAATGAGATATACATGATATAATAAATAGATTATAGAATGAATTAGAGATGGGTGTGGTTTCCAGGAGAAGGTTGGTACAATTAACCCCTGGTGAAGGAGGAAGGAATAATTGTATAAAATCCTAAGAAAAGAGCGGTTAAATGCGTCAGTATCTCTGATTGAGGTTCAGGCACCGTATGTCGCAAAATCAGCAGAGCCCGGACAATTTATCATTTTGAGGGTTGACGAGCAGGGTGAGAGAATTCCTTTTACGATTGCAGATTACGACAGAGAGCGTGGAACGGTCACTGTTATATTTCAGGTTGTGGGGCACACAACCGAGAAGCTCAACGGGCTCGAGGCGGGCGATGAGCTGTTGGACTTTGCAGGACCTCTTGGCGTTGCATCGCATTTTGAGGGCGTAAAAAGGGCGGCAGTTATAGGCGGCGGCCTTGGAACTGCGATTGCATACCCGCAGGCAAAAAAGCTCAAGAGCATGGGCGTTTATGTCGATATGATAAACGGATTCAGAAATAAAGACCTTGTCATAATTGAGAATGAGTGCAAAGAGGTTTGCACGAATTTGTATACCATGACAGACGATGGCTCAAGCGGAAATCGTGGTTTTGTAACGACAAAGCTTGAAGAGCTTATCAAGGCGGGTGAGCAGTATGATGTTGTAATTGCGATAGGGCCCCTTGTTATGATGAAGGCAGTATGTGAGCTTACAAAAAAATATGGAATAAAGACGATCGTAAGTATGAACCCCGTTATGATAGACGGAACGGGCATGTGCGGAGGTTGCAGAATAACGGTTGGCGGGGAAACCAAGTTTGCTTGTGTAGACGGCCCCGACTTTGACGGACATCTTGTTGACTTTGACGAGGCAATCCGTCGTTCAAAAATGTTTGCAGATGGTGAGAGACGCTCAAGAGAGGGACATAACTGCAGATTGGAGGGGATGGGTAATGCCTGATATGAAACAGACAAGGATGCCTATGCCCGAGCAGCTGCCCGAGGTCAGAAACAGGAATTTTAAAGAGGTTTCGCTTGGGTACACCGAGGAAATGGCAGTTAAAGAGGCACAACGATGCCTGAACTGTAAGAACAAGCCGTGTATGAGCGGTTGCCCCGTAAATGTGAAAATCCCTGAATTCGTCGCACTTATAGCGGAAAGAAGGTTTGAAGAGGCGTATTATAAAATCCGCGAGACGAGTTCTCTTCCCGCAATTTGCGGGCGTGTTTGCCCGCAGGAATCACAGTGCGAGATGCATTGTGTAAGAGGCATAAAGGGTGAACCCGTAGCAATCGGCAGACTTGAGAGATTTGTTGCCGATTGGTTTATGGAAAAGGGTAACGAGAAAATCGAAAAGCCAATTCCAAACGGCAAAAGGGTTGCTGTTGTCGGTGCGGGACCTGCGGGGCTTGCGTGTGCAGGGGATTTGGCAAAGCTTGGATACGGCGTAACCGTTTTTGAGGCGTTTCACACCGCGGGCGGAGTTCTGGTATACGGAATTCCTGAATTCAGATTACCGAAAAGTATAGTAAAGGCAGAAATTGACAAGCTTACATACCTTGGTGTTGAGATAAAGACAAATATGGTTATCGGCAAGGTGTTATCTGTAGACGTGCTTTTAAACGAAGAGGGCTTTGACGCCGTATTCGTGGGTACGGGTGCAGGTCTGCCGAGCTTTATGGGGATAGAGGGCGAGAGCCTCAACGGGGTTTATTCTGCGAATGAATTCCTGACACGGATAAATCTTATGAAGGCGTATCGCTTCCCCGAATACGACACCCCGATTTATATGGGGAAAAATGTTGTTGTAGTCGGCGGAGGTAATGTTGCAATGGATGCGGCAAGATGTGCAAAACGGCTTGGTGCGGAAAATGTAAGCATTGTATACAGACGAGGCGAGGAGGAAATGCCCGCAAGAGCGGAGGAAATCCACCACGCAAAGGAAGAGGGAATAAGCTTTTGTCTGCTTTGCAATCCTGTGCGGATTATAGGAACGGACGATGGCTGGGCAAAGCAGATTGAATGTATTAAAATGGAGCTTGCCGAGCCTGATGCCTCGGGACGCAGACGCCCCGAGCCTGTTGAGGGCAGTGAGTTTCTGCTCGACGCAGAGGTTGTGGTTATTGCAATAGGACAAACCCCCAACCCGCTTATAAAAAACACTACCCCTGACCTTGAAACAAACAGTCGGGGTTGTATAATCGCAAGGAGTGAGACGGGTGAGACAAGTAAGGCGGGTGTTTATGCGGGCGGTGACGCAGTCACGGGTGCCGCAACCGTAATTCTTGCAATGGGTGCAGGTAAAACTGCCGCACAAGCGATAGACGAGTATCTTCGCAAAAACTGATTTGTAAAAAAGAATAATTTATATGTAAGGAGAGATTATCAATGGCAATCACAAACGAGTACTTAAAAAGGGTGTATGAGCAGGTTTTGGTTCGTGACAAGAACGAACCTGAATTTCATCAGACAGTAAAAGAGGTTTTTGAATCAATAGAACCTGTAGTCAATGCACACCCTGAGTATGAAAAGGCAAATCTTATCGAAAGACTTGTAGAGCCTGAAAGAGTTATCAGCTTCAGAGTTCCGTGGGTTGACGACAATGGAAATGTCCATGTAAACAGAGGCTTCAGAGTACAGTTCAACAGTGCAATCGGTCCTTACAAGGGCGGACTTCGTTTCCACCCGTCTGTATATCAGGGAATTGTTAAATTTCTCGGCTTTGAGCAGACCTTTAAAAACTCACTTACAGGTCTTCCTATGGGCGGAGGTAAAGGCGGTGCGGACTTTGACCCCAATGGTAAGAGTGACGCAGAGGTTATGAGATTTTGTCAAAGCTTTATGACCGAGCTTTCAAAGCATATCGGTGCAGAGACAGATGTTCCCGCAGGCGACATCGGTGTCGGTGCAAGAGAAATCGGATACCTTTTTGGTCAGTACAAGAGACTTCGCAACGAGTTTACGGGTGTGCTCACAGGTAAGGGTATTCAGTACGGCGGTTCGCTTATCCGCCCCGAGGCGACAGGCTTTGGTGCAGTTTATTACACGGTTGAAATGCTCAACTATTTTGGTGACAGCATTAAGGGTAAGACGGTTGCGGTATCTGGCTTTGGTAATGTTGCATGGGGTACCGTACAAAAGGTAAACGAGCTCGGCGGAAAGGTTGTTACAATTTCAGGCCCTGATGGATATATCTATGACGAGGACGGTATCTGCACAGAAGAGAAAATTAATTATCTCCTCGAGATGAGAGCGTCTTGCCGTAACAGGGTTCAGGACTATGCCGACAAGTTTGGTGTACCCTTCTTTGCGGGCGAAAAGCCGTGGGGCGTTAAGGCAGACATTATTATGCCTTGTGCAATCCAGAATGAGGTTGATGAAAAAGAGGCAGAAAAAATTGTTGCAAACGGCGTAAAGTATTATGTTGAGGTTTCAAATATGCCAACCACAAATGAGGCAGTTGCATATCTCAAGAAAAACGGCGTTATCGTTGCTCCGTCAAAAGCTGTAAACGCAGGCGGTGTTGCAGTTTCGGGTCTTGAGATGAGCCAGAACTCTATGAGATACGGCTGGACTGCAGAAGAGGTTGACGAAAAGCTCAAGGGCATTATGGCAAACATCTTCAAAAATTCCGTAGATGCCGCACACAGATACGGACTTGGTGATGACCTCGTCGCAGGTGCTAACATTGCAGGCTTTGAAAAGGTTGCAGATGCAATGATGGCATATGGAATTGTGTAATACATAATATATTAAACTATTACTGCAAACCCCAACTCTTGGGGTTTGCAGAATGTTTAATGATTGTGTCCGAAAAAGAGGCGGCACACTCATTAAACATTCTGCTATATGGGGTTGAGAAGATGATTTATGAGGAGAAGACGGTTTCGTCGGAGATGGTCTTTGAGGGGAATATTATAAAGGTTAAGGTTGACAAGGTTTCTATGCCAGGCGGTAGCGTCGCAACGAGAGAGCTTGTTATGCACCCAGGCGGCGTAGGGATTGTTGCAATCACAAAAAATAATGAGATAATACTCGTAAAGCAGTTCCGCAAGGCAATCGAAGGTGCGATATACGAAATTCCTGCGGGCAAGCTAGAGGCAGACGAGCCTCACAGAGCTTGCGGAATTCGCGAGCTTGAAGAAGAAACGGGATACAAGGCAGAGCGTTTTGAGTATCTTGGATTTATATATCCCTCCCCCGGATTTACAGACGAAGTCACGCATGTATATCTTGCAAAGGATTTATACAGCGGAGAGCAAAATCCTGACGAGGACGAGTATCTTGACACGGAAAGAATTCCGTTTGATAAGGCGTATGATATGGTTATGTGCGGAGAGATTAACGATGCGAAATCGGTTTTCGGGATACTCAAATATAAACAAATGGCGGACAATCAGTTGTAGCATATATATTCCTGGTATTATAATTTCCATTGGAGGTTAAATTATGGAAAGTAAAAAGGTAGAGGTTAAAATTAACAATATCGAGTACACACTCGTAACAAACGAGCCTGAAGAGTATGTTCAACGCGTTGCCTTGCTCGTAAACAAAAGAATGAATCAGATAACAGAGGAAGCACCGCAGCTCAGCACGGCAATGAAGTCGGTGTTGACCGCGATTAACATTGCCGATGATTACCTGAAAAACGAAGGGGTGCTTGACAATCTTCGTATTGAGCTCAAGGGCTATGCCGAAGAGGCGAAGGGGCTTTCGTCAGAGCTTGAGTCGAAGAGGCTTGAGGTAGAGAAGCTTCGCGAGGATGTGCACAAGCTTCAGATTGAGCTTGCAAAGCGTGAAACGGAGCTGTCGAGCGTTCGCCGTTCTTCGATGAACGGCAGAGTGTAGGAGGGATGCTTTGTGGAACTTCTTGCACCTGCGGGAACTCTTGATTGTGTATATGCCGCAGTAAACAATGGTGCAAACGCTGTATATTTTGCGGGGCAACAATTTGGTGCACGAAGCTTTGCGGGTAACCTGACGGATGAGGAAATATACAAAGCTGCGGATTATTGTCATTTACGGGATGCCCGAGCTTATGTGACGGTAAACACCCTTGTCTATGACAGAGAATACAGAGAGCTTGAGGGGTTTATCAAAACTCTTACCCGTGCGGGCGTTGATGCGGTTATAGTGCAGGACCTCGGTATACTCAAATTTATTAAAGAGCTTTCGCCCTCTCTTGAGCTTCACGCAAGCACGCAGATGACGGTTCACGCTGCAGACGGCGTGCGGGAGCTGGAGAGACTCGGTGTATCAAGAGTTGTGCTCTCGCGGGAGCTTTCGGCACCCGAGATTGAGAAAATAATAAGCACCACCTCGGCAGAGCTTGAGGTGTTTGTGCATGGGGCAATGTGTATGAGCTATTCGGGACAGTGCCTTATGAGCAGTGTTATCGGTTCTCGGAGCGGTAATCGGGGCAAGTGTGCCCAACCCTGCAGACTGCCGTATTCTGCAGACGGAAGGAATATCAGATATTATTTGAGCCTTATGGATATGTCACTTGCGGAGCATATTGACTCGCTTGAGAGGATTGGTGTTTCCTCACTTAAGATTGAGGGCAGAATGAAAGGCGAGGAATATGTTTCGGCAGTGGTTTCGACATACAGACGGTTGATTGATGAAAACAGAAAACCGACTAAAGGCGAGATTGACAGACTTAACAGTGTTTTTTTCAGGGGCGGTCTGACAGATGCGTACTATACGGGGAAACCGTCAAAGGAAATGTTCGCATTTGACAAGCCCGACAACCCGTATCTCAAAAATACGCAGAAATATGAAAGAGCAGATGCCCTGCAAATGCCGACAAGCGTGACGGCATATTTTAAAGATGGTGATGTTCCTCGGATTTCTATGCGTTGCGGTGAGCATTGTGCGGAGTACACGGGAAGTGTGGTTCTGGAGACGGCAAAAAACCGAGCTTCTGAAAAGGACGGGATAAAGGCACAGCTTTCCAAGACGGGCGGAACCGCGTTTCGGGTTGAGAGAGCAGATGTTTCGCTTGAGGGGAGTCCGTTTATCCCCGTGAGTGTTATAAATGATTTAAGGCGTGGTTGCGTCAAGGCACTTGAGAATAAAATACTTGAAAGCTATCGAAATAAAAAGCTCGGCACAGTGCCTGCATTCCCCCAAGTAGAGAAGAAATCAAGCAATAAAGGGTCTGCGTATACCTGTTCGGTTCTGAACATTGAACAGTACAGAGCGGTTAAGGATTTTAATCCCGAGTGGATTTATCTGCCTATAAATATTATAGAAGAAAATACAGATGAGCTTTTGGGCTTTGAAGACAGAATTGTGATAGGCTTGCCTGCAATATTGCGGGAACCGTCACGGGATGCGTACAGACAAAGGCTTGAGAACTTGAAAAGCCTTGGCTTTTCGAGGGCGGAGGTGTCTACGATAGATGCAATTCCTCTGACCGAGGGATTTTTCCGACACGCAAATCAGCGTATGAATATAACAAACAGTTATGCCCTCTCGGTTATGGATGAGCTGAAGCTCAACTCGGTATGTCTCTCGGCAGAGCTTAATCTGGCTCAGGTGAGGGATATACAGAAGCTGACCGCGACAGAGCTTATCGCGTACGGGCGGCTGCCTCTGATGATTACAGAGAATTGTATTATGAAAAATATTGATAAATGCGAATGCGGCGGTATTGGAGAGATACAAGACCGAATGGGGGCAAGTTTTCCGATTATAAAGGATGCGGACCTCTGCAGAAGCGTAGTTTTAAACTCTCTTCCGCTGTATATGGGGGATAAGCTTAAAGAACTGAAGGGTACGGGCGTTGATTATCTCAAGCTTATGTTTACCACAGAGAGCGGTGAGCAATGCCGCAAAATTTTTGATGCTTATATAAACGGGCAGGGCTGTCCGCCTGACGAATATACGAGGCTGCATTACCTGAAAGGAGCTCTTGCCTGAATTTTTAAGAGGTGAATATAATGATAGATGTAAAAATTAAGCTTTTATCCGAGACGGCTACCCTGCCCGAGTATGCCACAGACGGCAGTCTGGGTATGGATTTATCCGCCAATGTATCAGAGCCGACTCTTATTAAGGCAGGAGAGAGGGCTCTTATTCCGCTTGGTTTTGCTATGCAAATTCCCGATGGCTGGGGGGCTTTCGTCTTTCCCCGCTCGGGATTATCATTTAAAAGCGGCATAACGATGTGCAACTGTGTCGGCGTTATTGACACCGACTATACGGGCGAGGTAAAGGTAGCTGTTTTGAATACATCAAGGACGGATTATACGATAAACCCCGGTGACAGAATTGCACAGATGGTCTTTTTGCCGGTCGAAAAAGCAAAGCTTGTTGTAGCAGAGAGCCTTGATGACACCGACCGCGGTGTTGGCGGATTTGGCTCTACGGGAAAATAAAACACGGATAATTTGTATAAAAACCAAGGAGGAATAAAAATGAAAAAGACAGTCAAGGATATTATGTCGCTTATTAAGGAAAACGACATAAAAATGGTGGATTTTAAAATGGTGGATTTTAGCGGCCAGTTCCGTCATGTCACAATTCCTGCAAAGAATTTTAATGAAGAGATTATGAAAAACGGTATTGGCTTTGATGCAACAAACTACGGTTATGCAGTGGTCGAAAAGAGTGATATGGTGTTTATCCCCGATCCCGATACTGCATTTGTTGACCCGTTTTGTGACATTCCTACGCTTTCTATGACGGGTAATGCAATGATAATTGATAACCCCGAGAACAGACCTCTTCCGCAATATCCGAGAAACATCGTGCTTTCGGCAGAAAAGTATCTCAAGGATTCGGGGATTGCCGACACAATGCTTATTCTTCCCGAGTTTGAATTTTATCTATTCGACCGTGCCTGCTGGAAAATTTCACCGAACACGATAAGTGTTGATGTAGATGCAATGCAAGCACATTGGAACAGCGACATTGAAGGCAGCGGAAATGTTGTTGCAAAGCAGAAGAATTATCATATTGCAAAGCCATTTGATATTTCCTATGAGGCACGCAGTGAGATGTGTATGCTTATGGAAGAAGCGGGAATTCCGCTCAACTATCACCACCCCGAGGTTGGTGCGGGCGGTCAGTTTGAGATAGAGCCTCACCTCGGACAGATGTCGATGATGGCAGATGCAACAATGATGATTAAGTATATTATCCATAATACCGCGAGAAAGTACGGCCTGTCTGCAACATTTATGCCAAAGCCCGTTGCGGGTGAAGCAGGAAACGGTATGCATGTGCATATGCTTTTGATGAAGGATGGCAAGCCTGTATTCTCTGACGACAATGGCTATTCCAACTTGAGCAAGGAGGCACACTATTTTATGGGCGGGCTTCTTAAGCATATTGCGTCGCTTTGTGCTATAACAAACCCAAGCACAAACTCGTTCAAGAGACTTGTACCCGGGTTTGAAGCACCTGTTACGGTGGGATATGCAACCTCTAACAGAAGTGCAGTTATCCGCATTCCCGCATATGCCAAATCGCCCGAGCTCAGACGCTTTGAGCTTCGCAACCCCGATGCAACCTGCAATCCGTATTTCTGCTATGCCGCAATTTTAATGGCGGGTATTGACGGCATTAAAAACAAGATTGACCCGCACGAGAACGGTTGGGGTCCTTATGATATGAATTTATACAAGCTGTCAGATGAAGAAAAAGCAAAGCTCAAGCATCTGCCGACCTCACTTGACGAGGCACTTGACGCACTTGAGCGTGACCACGACTATCTCACAGCGGGCGGAGTATTCCCCGAATTTATGCTTGAGAAGTTTATCGAAACAAAGAGAGCAGAATGCCGCGAGCTTGCAGCTATTCCTCATCCTGCAGAGTTTGATAAGTATTACAATCTGTAAGCTTTAATCGGCAAAAGAGGTGACTTGCAAATGAGATTTGTTTTGCAAAGGGTAGAGAAGGCCAAGGTAGAGACAAACGGCTCTGTTCTTGGGCAGATTGGAAAGGGATATCTTTTGCTTGTGGGTGTTTCGGGCGGAGATACCGAGGCAATCGCCGATAAGATGATAGAAAAAGTCGCAAGGCTTAGGCTTTTTGAGGATAGTGACGGGAAGACAAATTTGAGTATAAATGATGTCGGCGGCGAGATACTTGTTGTTTCCCAGTTTACTCTTTACGCGGATTGCAAAGGCGGCAACAGACCAAGCTTTACAGATGCCGGCTCGCCGACTATGGCAGAGGAGCTTTATGAATATATCCTCAAACGATGCAGAGAGCTTTTTAAGAATACCCAATGCGGAAGCTTTGGTGCGGATATGAGGGTCTCTCTTATAAACGATGGGCCGTTTACAATTATTCTTGACAGTGCAGATATTGTAAA
This sequence comes from Clostridia bacterium, assembly GCA_045576835.1. GTDB lineage: Bacteria > Bacillota > Clostridia > Monoglobales > Monoglobaceae > UMGS1820. The sequence goes on along the minus strand of JAZNHF010000017.1, from coordinate 47,632 downwards.
ATAACAATAAAAGATATATAAATTTTAGGCTAAGGGAACGAGCAATGAATAACAGAAAATTTATTTTGGCATCGCAATCGCCAAGGCGAAGGGAATTACTTTCATCCCTGATTTCGGATTTTGAGATTATTGTCGATAATTCAGATGAATTTATTTTGCCCGAAATTCCGCCCGAGGACGCGGTGGTACAGCTTGCTCTTAAAAAGGCACAGAATGTTGCGGCTGTTGCAGAGGGCGAGGCACTTGTAATCGGTGCAGATACCGTGGTTTGTATAGACGGCAAAATTCTCGGCAAGCCGAGAGACGAAAAAGAGGCAGAGGAGATGCTTAATCGATTGTCAGGCAGAGAGCATTATGTTCTGACGGGCGTTGCCGTTGTTGACAGAGAAAGCAAGAAAAGCGTGTCTGCCGCTCAAAAAACGGCGGTACGGTTCAGGGAGCTTACCGAAAGGGAAATAAAAAGCTATGTCAAAAGCGGTGAACCACTTGACAAGGCGGGGGCGTACGGAATACAGGGCAAGGCGTCTGTTTTTGTCGAGGAAATTTGCGGAGACTACTTTAATGTAGTCGGACTTCCCTTGTGTACTCTTTATAAATTGTTAAGTAATGAATTTGATATAGAATTATTTTAAGGCGAACACGCCGGGAGGAAAATATGGCGATAGATATTGGAATTGATTTGGGAACATCAAAAACCTTGCTGTATGTAAAGGACGAGGGGATAGTTTTAAATGAGCCGTCATTGGTTATAAAGAGTAACACGACGGGTCAGTTCGTTGCAATCGGCGAAGAGGCAAGTGATATGATAGGCAGAACCCCCGAGGGTGTTTCAGCTATTGCACCGATACGCGGCGGAGTTATTACGGGCTTTAACGCGACGGTTATGATGCTCAAGCATTTTGTCCGCAAGGTGACAAAGAATTCTATCTTCCGGGTTGTAAGGGCGGTAATAGGTGTCCCCTGTGAGATAAGTGAGGTAGAGCGTCGTGCGGTTTTGGAGGCGGCACGAAATGCGGGAATAAAAGAGGTTGTCCTTATGGAGTCGGCTTTGGCGGCGGCAAGCGGCTGCGGAGTTGATATTGCGGCACCTCACGGGAGTATGGTTGTTGATATTGGTGCAGGCGTGTGTGAGGCTGCGGTTATTTCGCTTGGCGGAATTGTTGTATCCCACACGACAAGAACTGCGGGCGTAAGCTTTGATATGGCTATTATCCAACATGTAAAAAAGCAGTATAATATGGCAATCGGCGAGTCAACTGCGGAGAATATAAAGATTTCTATCGGCTCTGTTTATTCGGGAATGGAGAACGAGACTCTGGAAATCAGCGGAAGAGATTTGGTTACGGGACTTCCCAAAACTGCAAAGGTGACAAGTGATGAAATAAGAGCCTGTCTTTGCGAAAGTGCAGACGAGATTGTTGACGCGGTAAAGGTAACGCTTGAAAATACTCCGCCCGAGCTTGCGGCAGATGTAATGGAGAGCGGAATTGTCTTAACGGGCGGAGGTGCGATGCTTAAGGGACTTGGCAGACTTATTAACATTAACACCGAAATCCCCGTGTATATTGCAGAAAATCCGCTCGAATGTGCGGCAATCGGTGCGGGTAAGGCGATAGACTTTATGCTCGGGGGCCATAACAAGTGGGGGTTTTAAGAATCTCTGTCTGACTTGTATAGGAGTGAAAAGATGAGAAGAATATTTGAACATAAACTGCTTGTTTTTATTGTAATTGCGACCCTGATTGCGGCGGTTGCCATTGCGGTTTTCAGCAGCTGCGAGGATGCCTCGCCCATAGAAGAGGCAGGGGTTGGCGTTATCTCGCCCGTACAGGGAGCGGTGTCTGAAACGGGAAATTTCCTTGACAGAATAGGAAATTATTTCGGCAGTATAAAGGCTCTTCGTACAGAAAATGAGAAGCTCAAAAACGAAAACACAAATCTGCAAAAGCAAATTCTTGATATGCGTGGACTTGATGAGGAAAACAAGGAGCTTCGCAAGATGCTCAAGCTTGTCGAGAGAGAGACCAGGATTGATATGGTTGCGGCGTCTGTTGAGGCAAAAGACCCGACAAATTGGTTTTCAACGCTTACCATAAACAAAGGAAGCGACCAGGGCATCAGGCAAAATCAACCCGTTGTAAATTCCAACAGAGAGCTTGTTGGTCAGATTTCGAGGGTCGGCAGTAATTGGGCAGAGGTAATAACAATTCTTGACCCGCAATCCTCGGTTGGTGCGATTATAAAAAGGTCGAAGGAAATCGGCATAGTTGAGGGAAATTCTTCATTAAAATACGAGGGCAAATGCAGACTTGGTTATATAGCAAGAGACACCGATATAAAGCAAGGTGATTTTGTTGAAACCTCGGGACTTGGCGGAATTTTCCCCAAGGGTCTCAAAATCGGGACTATTACAGAGGTATACGACGAAAATGCAACAATGTCAAAGGCAGCAACGCTCGAGCCGTTGGCAAACATCTCAAAAATAAGTGAGGTTTTTGTTATTACTGCTTATACCGAAAACGACCTGACCGAAGAGGAAATAACCGAGGACAGGGATGCGGAAGCCAACGATGACACAGACGAAGAAGCAGAAGAGGAAGCAGAGGCGACCGAGCAGGACGGGGAAGAGGAATAGTTGGCAAAGAGAATTGTAGGGAATTGATATGAAGTTTTTGAATATATTGTTTTATGCGATATGGCTCGTAATCCTTGCCGTTTTGCAACCGACACTTATCAGATGGCTCGGGATATTTGATATAAGCCCGAACATATTTATGATATTTATTGTTGCGGCCGCGTTTATAAGGGGTAAGGGTGCGGGTGCCGTTTGCGGACTTGTGCTTGGATTTGTCCTTGACCTTATGGTGGGCAGACTGATTGGTGTATATGCACTTATTTTTATGTATGCGGGACTTGCCGCGGGGATATTATGCGAAAGATATATCAGTGCAAGCGGAAGTATAGCCGCAGGCATTGTTATTTTTGCTGCATCCTTGATTTGCGGAATTTTATATTATATCGCATATTCAATGATGTGGGGAGATATGGGATTTTTTAGGGCTATATATCGGGTAATTCTGCCCGAGGCGTTGTATACAGGGGTGCTTGGAATGCTTGTTTTTGCACCTATCCGCAAGAGCTTTCGTTTAATCTCAAAAAGAAATGTATTGTAAAAGGGGGTTGGGGCTTTGAACAGAGGAAGTAGCACAAGGTTTGGCATATTTATAATAGTTGTTATCCTGCTTGCACTTGCGTGCGTGGTAAGACTTTTTGATTTGCAGATTGTAAAAGGCTCTGACTATGAGGGACAGGCCAACAGACGGCTTGTCAGAGCGTATTCGGTTCCTGCACCGAGAGGCGAGATAATGGACCGAAACGACAAAACCCTTGTTAAAAACCGAATGGGATACAGTCTGCAGATACAAAAAATAGATATGACAAACGACGAGCTCAATCGTGTTCTCTGTGACGCGGCAGAGCTCGCGGCGGCTTACGGCAGTGAAATCGAGAGCACCTTTCCGATTGTTATTGACGATGCGTCGGGAGAGTTAAAGTATGATTTCGAGATAGAAAACAACGGCGGTACAAGACGGGTAGACGGTTTTGGGCTTGCATCAAAGGTTGATACAGAGGATGCCGACGAGACCCAAGGGAGAGAAAAAACCGAACAGGAGCTTGCAGAGGAGGCGGATAAGGCAGAACAAGCCGAGGCAGACTGGAAGAAATCAAGCAAGCTCAAAGAGGATGCGACGATAGATGATGCTCTTGATTTTTATCTCAAAAAGTATTCGGTGTCATCGGAGTTTACGGACGAGCAGGCTTTGACGGTTGCAGCTATTCGTTATGCGATGGAGAAAAATCGATTCAGCGAAAAAAATCCGTACACGCTTGCAAGAGATGTAGACGAGCTTGCAGCACATCAGATAAAAGAACAGTTTATGAAATTCCGCGGGGTTGAGGTTGTGATTGAACCCGTACGGGTTTTTGCAAGCGATACCATGGCGGCACATATTCTCGGCAGAACGGGCAGAATTTATGCAGAGGAATATGCCGAAATGAAGAACTACGGCTATGGTATGAATGATATAATCGGAAAAGACGGACTTGAAAAAATATTAGAGCCGTATCTTAAGGGAATTGATGGGTATAAAAGCGTTGAAATGAACCGTGGCGGAGGTGTTACTCAAATTCTTCAGAGCAAAGAGCCGACCCCGGGAAATTTTGCAAGGCTTACGCTTGACAGGGATTTGCAGGCAGCGGCGGAAGAGGCACTGCGGGAGCAGATAATGAACGCATACGGACCAGGAGGCTCGGGTGCGGTTATTGCCGTTGACCCCAAAACGGGCGGTATACTTGCCACGGCATCGTATCCAACCTACAACCCTGCGACCTTTAATGATGATTATGAGGAGTTGCTCTCGTCAAAGGCAAAGCCTCTTATCAACAGAGTGTTCGGCGGAACTTATTCGCCCGGCTCGACCTTTAAGCCGCTTACTGCTATTGCGGCACTTGAGACGGGTGTTATTTCCCCTGACACATATATTGAGGACAAGGGTAAATACAAGTATTTTGACTCGTACCAGCCGACTTGTCTTGTTTATTCATCCGAGGGCAGAACTCACGGCACCATAAATGTTTCGGAGGCTATCGGTGTTTCGTGCAACTATTTCTTTTATGATGTCGGCAGACGAACGGGGATAGAGGTAATCGACGAATACGCCCAGATGTTCGGACTTGGCGGTCTGACGGGGATTGAGCTTCCTGAAAGTACGGGAATTCTCGCAAGCCCCGAAAACCGAGAGAGGGCGGGCGGCATCTGGTATCCGGGCGATGTTTTGCAGGCGTCAATCGGTCAGTCGGACAATATGTTTACTCCTGCACAGCTTGCGTCTTATGTCTGCACAATTTTAAACAAGGGCAGGAGATATTCTCTTCATCTTATAGATGAGGTTGTGAATTATGATACAAAAGAGGTAATATATAAATATGAACCGAAGCTGCTCTCGGAAAATCCAATATCCGAGTCGACCTTTGAGGCGGTAAAGCGGGGGATGAGATATGTTGTCACCTCGGGAACGGCGAGTGCGTCGTTTGAAACTGCAAAGTACAAAGCGGCGGGCAAGACGGGTACGGCAGAGGTGCCAAGCGGTCGGGATAATGTTCTTTTCGTCGGGTTTGCCCCATACGAAAATCCCGAAATTGTCATTGCGGTCGTAATAGAACACGGTGCAAACAGTGGCTATGCCGCCAATGTTGCAAGGAAGGTGTTCGATGCGTATATGGAGATTAAGGACGGAAGCCTTGAGACGGATGATGACGAGCTTCCTGAAGAGGATATCAGGACTGCAGATGCAGACGAAAAAGAGGGAATTCCGCCACAGAATTCAATAGAAGAAAGCCACTCTGATGCAGAGGGAGAAGGAACTCTTTAATACGATTTAGTAGAAAATTACAGAAAAAATGAAAAAATGTTATGTTTCGCTTTGACTTTTAGCAAATATTATGGTATGATAGAAGTGTTGTTGAGTATTATTGTAAAATACGATGCAGAAAATATATGATTTTTGATTGCATCGGCAATCTCTGTTGCAAACAGCAGTTTTGTTTGTAGGCAGCCTGTGTAGAAGAAAATTGCGGAGAGGTGGGAAAGCATGAATATCGCATTGATTGCTCACGATAAGAAAAAAGAGCTGATGGTAGATTTTTGTATAGCATACAGTGCAATTTTAAAGCAACACAAACTTTTTGCTACGGGAACGACAGGTGCCCTTGTTGAAGAGGCGACAGGACTTCCGGTCAGCAAGTTTTTATCCGGGCCCGAGGGTGGCGACCAACAGATAGGTGCCAGAATTGCATATAATGAGATTGACGCAGTTATGTTTTTCAGAGACCCTCTTACTGCACAACCGCACGAGCCTGATGTAAGTGCTCTGTTCAGGTTGTGTGATGTTCACAACATTCCGCTTGCGACAAATGTTGCAACGGCAGAGGTGCTAATTATGGGTATCGAGAGGGGCGACCTTGGCTGGCGTGATATTGTAAACCCCAAATAATTTTGAACATTCGATAAGGACCGCAGGAATTTTTGCGGTCTTTTTTGTTTAGCGTAATTGCAAAATTCTTGCATAATCGGTGCGTTTGTGCTAAAATGATTTTTGAAAACAAACCCGAAAAAGAGGATTTATATGAAAAAGATAGTGACAGCATTTTTTGTTATGGTGACGATATTACTCTGTAGTTGCCAGCCTATGAAAAATAAACCGAATGAATACAGCGAAAGCTTTTTCGCGATGGATACCATCTGTACCGTAAGGGCAGGGGGAGAAAATGCAGAATATGCTACAAAAGAGGCAATAAACCGAATAAAAGAAATCGAAAAGATGACGGCATACTACTCTGACAGTTCAGAGGTTGCGTTGTTTAATAATGCTCCTGATGGCGTGCCGATTGCGGTCAGCGAGGATATGCTTTGTATGCTAAAGACCTCGCTTGAAATCTGCAAGGCATCAGAGGGTGCGTTTGATATTACCCTTGCACCGCTTAAAGATTTGTGGAACATACAAGACGGAGAGCATCAACCGCCAGGCAAGGCGGAGATAGACGAGGCTTTGTCTTGTGTAGGATACGAAAAGCTTATGCTGAACGAGGCAGAAAAAACTCTGACCAAAACAGAGGCGGGTGTAAGGCTTGACCTTGGTGCCGTTGCAAAGGGGTACGCAACCGATTGTGCGATTGAGGTTTTGCAAAAAAATGGTGCGGACTATGCAATTATTGACCTTGGCGGAAATATTGGTGTTTTTGGAAGAAACGACGCACGACCCGACGGAAGCTGGCTTGTCGGAATACAAAAGCCGTACGGTAATTCAGGGGAGTATTTACAAACAGTAAGCCTTTTTGAGGGTTGTGTTGTTACCGCAGGAACCTACCAGAGGTATTTTGAGTGGAAGGGCAAAAAATATCATCATATTATGAATTCAAAGACGGGCTATCCCGCAGACAGCGGTGTTGTCAGTGCGAGCATAAGGGTAAAGTCTGCCCTTGTTGCAGACTGCATCTCTACGGCGTGCGTTGTCCTTGGCGAGCAGGAGGGTCAGGCCCTCGCCGAAAAATATAATTGCGAGGTTATTTATTGTAAAAATTAGGGCTACAAAAATATAAGGAGACAATGAAATGACGAGACTTATTTTGGTCAGACACGGAGAGAGCACAGCGAACAGAGAAGACATTTTTGCCGGCCAATGTGTGATTGCGAGATTGTTATAAAACCAGCCCTTTGAAAACACAGAAAGGAAACAAAAGTATGTTGATTATTAAAAACGCTAATCTCTTGACAATGGATACTGTCGGGGAGATAAAAAATGGATTTATTAAAATTGAAGGCGGCAAGCTTGTCGGTCTTGGCGAGATGTCTGAAATAGGTGAAATTCCGACTGATGCAGAGCTGATAGACGCAGAGGGTGCGATTGTGACCCCTGGACTTGTTGATGCACATTCTCATATCGGAATATGGGAGGATAGCCTGAGCTTTGAGGGGGCAGACGGCAACGAGGAAACTGACCCTATCGCCCCGCAACTGCGGGCGATAGATGCCGTAAATCCAATGGACAAGGCGTTTGCCGAGGCGGTGGCCTCGGGCGTGACTACGGTTGTCACGGGACCGGGGAGTGCAAACCCGATTGGGGGTCAGCTTCTTGCGATGAAAACGGTGGGAAGGTGCGTAGATAAAATGGTGATTAAATCGCCTCTTGCCATAAAGGCGGCGTTTGGCGAAAACCCCAAGCTTGTATATAATGACAAAAGCCAATCGCCGACAACAAGGATGGCTATTGCGGCACAGCTTAGAGACGCATTATATAGGGCTTGTGAATATTTAGAGAAGATTGAGAGATATAAAGCGGGCGAGCAAGACGATATGCCTGATTTTGATATTAAATGCGAGGCACTTATCCCGTTGCTCAGGCACGAGATACCTATGCACGCACACGCCCATCGTGCAGATGATATATTTACAGCAATCCGCCTTGCAAAGGAGTTTAAGCTTGAGCTGGTGCTTGTTCACGCAACGGAGGGACACCTTATTTGTGACGAGCTTAAGGAGGCGGGATATTCCGTTCTCGCAGGGCCTATTCTGACCGACAGAAGCAAGCCCGAATTAAAAAATATGAGCGAAGCAAACCCCGCAATAATGACAAGAGCGGGAATTGAAACCGCTATTATTACAGACCATCCAGAAACGCCGAGCAAGCATTTTATGCTCTGTGCAGCAGTTGCAATGAAAAACGGAATGTCAAGACAGGAAAGCCTTGAGGCGATTACGGTTATTCCCGCACGAATATGCGGAATTGATGACAGAGTTGGTGTTCTCAAGGTAGGCTGCGACGCCGATGTAATCATATGGGACGGCAATCCGCCCGACCTGACGGCAAAGCCAAGGTTGGTGCTTTGTGATGGTGTGCGGGTATAGAGGTGTATTACATTTTTATGACCGCTATTGACGAGGAAAGCTAAAAATGGTATTATATGTGTAAGAAAAAAATTACAGTTGGAGGTTCTATAATGTCTGAAACAGTTTATGAAAAGAATGCGGAAAAAATTTTAAGTCTTTTGCATAATGATTGTCGTAATTCTCTTGAAGAGATGGCGACAATGCTTGATATGCCCTTGGCGGAGGTTGCGGAAATTATTGACAAGCTTGAGAAGGATGGGGTTATTTTAGGCTATGGTGCACGCATAAATTGGGACAAGGCGTACGGAAGCTCTACTGTAACTGCGTACATTGAGCTTAAGGTTTCTCCGCAGAGAAACCGTGGCTTTGACAGAATTGCCGAGCGTATCTATCAATTCCCCGAGGTTAAAGCGATAAACCCTATGAGCGGAAGCTACGACTTTGGCATTACGGGCGAGGGTGATAACATTCGTGAGATTTCGCTTTTTGTGTCAGAGCACCTTGCTCCGATGGAATCTGTTATCAGCACGGCGACACACTTTGTACTTAAAAGATACAAGTATGATGGTGTAGTATGCTGCAAACCCGAGAAGGATGAGAGGGAGGTTATATCTCTATGAGTCTTGACATTCAAAGGCTTCTCAATCCCACGGTTAAGAACATACCGCCGTCGGGGATAAGAAGATTTTTTGACATTGCTGCAGAGATGGAGGACGCTATCTCTCTCGGTGTGGGGGAGCCAGATTTCGTAACGCCGTGGCACATTCGCGATGAGGGTATTTATTCTCTTGAAAAGGGAATGACATATTATACCTCAAACGCGGGTCTTAAGGAGCTTCGTATAGAGATTGCGAGATATTTAGAGCGTAGGTTTTCGCTTACATACGACCCGCTTTCGCAGGTCGTGGTTACAGTCGGCGGAAGTGAAGCAATAGATTTATGTATTCGTTCCGTGATAAGTCCTGGCGATGAGGTGCTTATACCCGAACCGTGCTTTGTTTGTTATAATCCGATTACAACACTTGCGGGCGGCGTGCCTGTTTCGATTGTTACAAAACAAGAAAAAGAATTTCGTCTGACACCCGACGAGTTGAGGGCGGCAATCACGCCCAGAACCAAGCTTTTGGTATTGCCCTTTCCCAACAATCCCACGGGCGGGATTATGAGCAAGTCGGATTTGGAAGCAATAGCAGAGGTATTGAGAGGGACAGATATATTGGTTCTTGCAGACGAGATTTATGCCGAGCTTACATATGGCGGGGATAAACATTTTTCTATCGCACAAATACCCGAAATGTATGAGAGGACAATTCTCGTAAGCGGTTTTTCAAAGGCATATGCAATGACGGGCTGGAGACTTGGCTATGCTTGTGCACACCCTGATTTAATCAAGGCGATGACAAAAGTTCACCAATATGCAATTATATCCGCACCGACTGCGGCACAATATGCCGCGATTGAGGCTCTTAAAAACGGTGATGAGGATATAGAAATGATGCGTGAGGAATATAATATGCGTCGTAATGTTATGGTCAAGGGCTTTAACGATATGGGGCTTGAATGCTTTGAGCCAAAGGGTGCATTTTATACCTTTCCGTGTATAAAGAGTACGGGGCTTTCTTCAAACGATTTCTGTGAGAAGCTTCTGCGTGAAAAAAAGGTTGCAGTCGTTCCGGGCAGTGCCTTTGGGGAAAGCGGCGAGGGGTTTGTAAGATGCTCCTACGCATATTCAATAGAAAATATCAACGAAGCGTTAAACAGAATAGAAGCATTTGTAAAATAAAAAAGATGCCTTTTGGCATCTTCAGACCGATGACAAACTCGTTCTACCACAAGCGGGTAATAAAAATAAACATTATATGGCTTAGTGATTTTGATGCACTGATGTTAAAACGGCGGGGCTCCCATCGAGGAAGCACCCGCCGTTGCTTGTTTTTTGCAAAATCGTTCTCTACCGTACCATTGTACGCCGACGAAAACGATTTTACAAAATATAACTTCGTTTCTCATCGTCTGCTCAACTCAATGACTTTGTCATTAAGTTGAAGATGCCTTTTGGCATCTTTTTTATTCCCCGTCATCGTAGGGCATCGTGACTTCCGTCATTGTATGACCAACAGCGGGGAGAAATTTTTCTAAAATATCTGAGGTTTTCATTCTCAAGCTTGAGGTGTTTATGCATGGGTGACAGCCAATGAATTCGCTCTCGATTACCTCTTTGTCAATGTAGAGACTTACATTATTATCCTTGTCGTTCATAAGGCCAAGTATGCTGACAGAACCGGGGGTAACATCCAAAAACTGTTCCATTTCCTCGGGTGGGCCGAACGAGAGACGCGAGCATCCCGCAAGCTTTGAGAAAATTCGAGTTCGGTATGGCTTGTCTGCGGGCATCATAAGAAGATAAAATTTTGTCTTTTGTCTGTTGCACAAGAACAGATTTTTGCAGATTACCACACCGAGAGCCTTATCAATTTCCCGACAGGCTTCCATCTTGCCCGCAACACTATGGTCAACGCGATAATATTCTATTCCGAGCTTGTCTAAAAAGTCATAGACACGGATTTCTTTTTCATGCCTGCCCGATGTGTCCTCGGGGCGACCGCTGTATACTTGCATAAGGTATTCTCCTCTGAAAAATGTAGGGGCGACATCATATGGTCGCCCATTAAAAACATTAGTTTTAATATCTGTCGACTTTAACCGCCGAGGTATGCCCATTATTTAATGATGATACTATCATATTTTGTCTTGGGTGTCAAGAAAATAATGACGCAAAAGAGACGCATTTTCGCTTTAAAAATGGCTCAAAATCGGTCAGAAAAACGCCTGAAATACAAAAAATTTAATTTGTTAACAAATTGTTAATATTTAGCGAAATCCCACGAACGACAAGGGCTCGCGAGGGGTGAAAAAATTAAAAACAACGAAAAAATGCGTGTTTTTGGCGATTTTGACTTGACTTTTTCCATAAATGAGTGTATAATACCAACAGATTTTGTGCAGGGGTTGATTTTTGCACAAGTTGAAATTCAGAAAGGGGTGCTTTTGGAAAAGCAGTAATCTTATAATTTTTGGAGGTATTTTATTTTGAATTTTTTAAAGACGAAGATAAAGAAATTTGTTGCACTGTTATGTGTTTTAATGACAATATCGGCGTTTATGATAATTTCCGCCAATGCTACAGAAGAGCCGGTTGAGTTCGGCTTACTTTATGGTATTGTTGATGCAGACTCGCTCAATGTTCGTGCGTACGCATCAGAAGATGCACCCATTGTGTCGGAGCTGTATAAGTACACATATGTTAGAGTTAATTGGGTTGAGCCTGGTTGGGTTTGCGTAGCGTATAACAATGATGGCTTAATCGGATATGTTTCATCGGATTACATAAAGGTTTTTGAGGGTGAGATGCCAACGGTTACGGCGACCTCTGCAGGACAAGAGGCGGTAAATATTGCGGCACAGTTCCTCGGTGTCCCGTATGTATGGGGCGGAACGGGCCCCTCGGGCTTTGACTGCAGCGGCTTGATGCAATACTGCTATAAGCAACTCGGCTACAACATAAACCGTGTTGCAGATGCACAGATGAGAAACGGTGTTGCCGTTTCAAGAGATGAACTTGCACCCGGTGACCTTGTTGGTTTTTACAGCAGCCCGGGAAGCGGTTATGTAAGTCACATCGGTATGTATGTCGGTGACGGAATTATGATTCACGCACCCCACACGGGCGATGTTGTAAGATACGCAAACATTGAAAGCGGATATTACAGCGAGCGATTTGCAGGTGGCAGACGCATAATTTATTGAAATTTACGAGAGCGGACACTAAGGGTGCCCGCTCTTTTTTTATGAAATTTTATGGCGTTTTTCTATTGCCAAAAAATACTTTATATGGTATAATCATCCAGTTATGTAAAAACAAAGGAGAGAGGCGTTTATGATAAAGGCAGACAGTACTGTACGCAAGGAAACTAAATATATTGCGGCTGTTGTCGTTATATTGAGCGTTCTTATGCAGGCGGTCTTTCTTGTTTTGCAAAAGTGGGATTATACAGTGCTTCTCGGAAATATTCTTTCGGGCGTTGCATCGGTTTTAAATTTCTTCTTTATGGGCATAACTATACAAAAGGCGATTATGATGGAGACGGCAGAAGCAAAAAAACGGATGCGGGCATCGCAAAGCATGAGAAATTTTGGGATGTTTATTGTCGTGATGCTCGGGGTTTTGTTGCCCTGCTTTAACACAATCTCGGCTATAATTCCCGTATTTTTCCCGAGAATAGCGGTTTCACTTCGCCCCCTGCGTAAGGATAAGAACAAAGAGGAAGTGATTGAAAAGTGAAGCAAAAAACATTGAAGTTTAAAATATCAGATGCACTTATGCTGATATTTATGGCGTTGCCGATTTTGTTCTGTATTGTGCTTAAGGTCCTGACAACCCCTGTGAAAGAGGGAATTGTTATCTCGGGGGCATCGATATTCTTCACAATAAAGATGCCGTTTCAGGACCTGCCGATTACCGAGTCACAGATAAATTCGGCGATGGTAATAATCTCGTTATTGTTTTTATGTATGTATCTGACTCATGGAATAACCGAGGGGATATGGCTGAAAAGGCACCATTTTGCAGAAATGATTGTTGAAAAATGCAAGGCGATGGTGGTTGATAATATGGGCGGATATTTTTCTTCATTTGCTCCGTTCATCGTTGCAATCCTGGGACTTTCGGCATTATCAAGCCTGCTTGCACTGTTTGGCTTGTATGCACCGACATCTGACCTTAACATTGTTGCGGGTTGGGCAATACTCGTGTTTGTGCTTATAACCTATTATAAAATGAAGTGCGGACCGATTGAGTATGTAAAGAGCTTTGCAAACCCCGTGCTGATGGCGCCGCTGAATGTGATAAGTGAAATTGCAACCCCGATTTCGATGGCATTCCGTCACTACGGAAATGTATTGTCGGGGGCGGTTATATCGGTGTTGGTTGCGTCAGGGCTTCAGGGGCTCTCAAATATGGTGTTCGGTGCTCTGCCCGGATTTTTGGGTAATTTTCCCATTCTGCAGGTTGGTATTCCTGCCGTTCTGTCAATTTATTTTGATATATTCAGCGGTTGTTTGCAGGCATATATTTTTGCAATGTTGACAATGCTGTATATTTCGGGAGGCTTCCCTCTCGCATTATATGAAGAAAGAAAAGCTAAAAAAGCACAAAGGTGCAAAATTTAAAAGGAGGATTTATTTTATGTTAGAAATCGCAGTTGGTATTATTTTAGGTTGTTGTGCTCTCGGTGCAGGTGCCGCTATGATAGCGGGTATCGGTCCGGGTATCGGTGAAGGTAACGCGGTAGCAAAGGCTTGTGAGGCTATTGGCCGTCAACCTGAATGTAAGGGTGATGTAACGACCACAATGCTTATGGGTTGTGCTATTGCAGAGACAACGGGTCTTTATGCACTCGTTATTGCAATATTGCTTTTGTTTGTTGCTCCTTCAAGATTTATAGACATACTTATTTCGACAATAGGTTAAGGTGAAATGTTATGCAATCGTTAGAGGTTATCTCTGTCAATGTCTGGCAGATTTTGATTTCATTATTAAATTTAATAATACTTTTTCTTATTATAAAAAAGTTTCTCTTTAAGCCTGTGGGTAAGATGCTTGCCAAGAGACAAAGCGAGCTTGATGCGAGATACAATGCCGCAGATGAGGCAAAGCGTGCTGCAGAAGAGGACAGACAATTCTGGGACGAAAAAATCGGCACTGTAAAAGAAGAGACAGATGAGATGATAAAAAAAGCACAGGACAGTGCAAAAAGACAGGGCGAGTCAATAGTCACAAAAGCGAGAGAGCAGGCAGATGGTATAATCCGCCAGGCTGAAAATCAGGCGAAGCTTGAAATGAAGGCGGCAGAGGCCGGAATAAAGCAGGAAATTGTTGAGGTTTCCACTGCACTTGCAAACAAGCTGTTAGAGCGGGAAATTAACCCCGACGACCATCGTGACCTTATAAAATCATTCATTGAAAAGATAGGTGATGAAGATGAATGATGTATATAAGGAATACGCAAAGGCTCTGTTTATGCTCGCAGTCGAGAGCGATAGTATCGAGAAATACGGAGAGGCACTCGCCGTTATAGAGGGTGTCTTTGTAGAAAACCCTGAATATATCCGTTTTTTATCTGCACCCGCAATCCCTCTTGCACAGAGGCTTGATGCAATAGAGGAGGCTTTTTCTTCAGAGCTTCCGAGAGAAGTTTTGTCATTTTTGAAGCTTTTATGCGAAAAAGGTATGTCAGAGAGCTTTAGCCTTTGCTATGCAGAATACAAAAATATGCAGAGCGAGCTTGGGCGTATCTCGGTTGCAAGGGTGACAAGTGCTGTTGCACTTACAGACGGCGAGAAAAATGCCTTGAAGAAAAAGCTCGAGGGAATGAGCGGACACACGGTAGAGCTTGAGTGTGCCGTTGATGAAGCAATATTGGGAGGCTTGGTTGTAAAGATGGACGGCAAGATGTTAGATGCAAGCCTTAAACGACATCTTAAGGATGTAAAGGATGTGATGAGTAAATGAGTTCAAGACCTGATGAAATCAGTCGTATTATAAAAGAGCAAATCAAAAATTACGAGTCAAAAATGGAGATGCAGGAGACGGGAACCGTTATTCTTGTCGGCGACGGAATAGCGAGGGTTTACGGACTTCGCTCTTGTATGTCAAGTGAGCTTCTTGAATTTGATGACGGAAGCTTTGGAATGGCTCAAAATCTTGAAAACGAGACGGTGTCGGTTGCACTTTTGTCAGACACCAATGATATACACGAAGGCTCGCAGGTACGCCGTACGGGCAGAGTTGTGTCTGTTCCTGTCGGCGAGGCGTTGCTCGGCCGTGTTGTTGATGCTCTCGGTAAGCCGATAGACGGAAAAGGACCGATTGATACCAAAGAGGAAAGACCGATTGAGTCGGAGGCTCCCGGTATAATCGAAAGAAAGAGCGTATCTGTACCGTTGCAGACGGGAATCAAGGCGATAGACAGTATGATTCCAATCGGCAGAGGACAAAGAGAGCTTATAATCGGTGACAGACAGACGGGTAAAACCGAAATTGCAATAGATACTATTATCAATCAGAAGAGGGAAAATGTTCTTTGTATTTATGTCGCAATAGGTCAGAAGAATACCGCGGTGGTTCAGCTTGCAAACGAGCTTGAAAGAGCGGGGGCGATGGAATACACAATTATTGTGTCTGCTTCTGCATCAGAGACCGCCCCGCTTCAATATGTTGCACCCTATTCGGGTTGTGCTATGGCAGAATATTTCAGAGAGCAAGGCAAGGATGTTCTGATAATCTATGATGATTTGTCAAAGCATGCGATTGCATACCGTGCATTGTCCCTGCTTATTCGCAGACCCCCTGGAAGAGAGGCGTATCCCGGCGATGTATTTTATCTTCACTCGAGATTGCTTGAGAGGGCAGCGTGTGTCGCACCCGAATACGGCGGCGGCTCTATAACGGCTTTGCCTCTTATTGAGACACAGGCGGGAGATGTTTCCGCTTACATTCCGTCCAATGTTATTTCGATAACAGACGGACAGATTTTCCTCGAGACGGAGCTTTTCCACGCGGGCGTTATGCCGGCTATAAATCCGGGTATCTCGGTAAGCCGTGTCGGCGGCTCTGCACAGCTCAAGGCTATGAAAAAGGTTTCGGGTGAGCTTAAGCTTCTTTACGCACAGTACAGAGAGCTTCAGTCTTTTGCCCAATTCGGAAGCGACCTTGACGAGGATACCAAAAACAGACTTGCCCTTGGCGAGAGAATTGTTGAGGTCCTAAAGCAAAAGCGAAATTCACCTGTGAGAGTTGGTTGTCAGGTCGCGATTGTATACGCAGTCGTAAACGGATATTTAAACGATGTTCCTGTCGGCAAGGTGTCAGAATATGAGGCGCGTCTTTTTGAAATGCTTGAGCATAACTATGCACATCTGCTTGAGAGATTTGAAAACAACTTTTTTGACGACGAGGATGTTGCCGAGCTGAGGAAAGCCCTTTCGGAAATGTAGGTGTGATGTTATGGGAGTAGATACAAAAAGCTTAAAAACTCGCATTAAGAGTGTCGATTCTACCCTGCACCTGACCAAGGCGATGGGACTTGTTGCATCTGCAAAGATCCGCAGTGCGACGGCGGCGATGATGAACAGCCGCGAGTACTCAAGCTCTATGGGCACAACTATTGATATGCTTTCGGCAGCAAGGTCGTGCGAGAAGAGTGAGTATATGAGAAAGCCGAGCGGGGAAAAGACTTGTCTCGTTGTGGTTGCGGGCGACCGCGGCCTTGCGGGAGGCTATAACTCGAATGTATTTAAGATGGCAGACAGCATCGGGGATGCAGAGATAATTCCTATCGGCAAAAGGGCGGTCGAGCGTTATGGTGGAGAGCTGTTAAAGGCAGAGGGGTATTCTTACAGCTCTGCAATAGAGCTGTCAAAACAGCTGTGTACCCGATTTAAGAGCGGAGAGCTTGACAGGGTCGGCATTGTTTCTACGAGGTATCTGTCGATGATGACCCAACAATGTGAAATAACATGGCTCCTGCCCCTTGAAAGAAAGGACAGAAATACAAAAGCCGAGGTTTTGTTCGAGCCTGATGAAATAACAATTCTTGAAGCGGTTATCGAGGAATATGTCTCCGCCAAAATCATAGAGGCGGTAAGAGAGGGCTTTAATTGTGAGGTTGTTGCAAGACGCTTTGCTATGGATTCTGCGGGCAAGAACGCAAGAGAAATGATAGACAATCTGACGCTCGAATACAATCGTGCAAGACAGGGTGCAATAACACAGGAAATTACAGAAATCGTAGCCGGAAGCGGCGTATAAGGAGACGGAAAAATGTCAAACAAACAAAAAGGCACAGTTGTGCAGGTTATGGGACCTGTTGTTGATGTCCGTTTTGAAGAGGGTACTTTGCCCGCTATATATAACGCATTAACAATGGAAATAGGTACAAAGACCTTGACGGTTGAGGTTGCTCAACATATTGGTGATAATACCGTAAGATGTATTGCGATGGCGTCGACCGACGGACTGACGAGGGGTACAACCGTACAAGACACGGGTAAGGCGATAAGCGTACCCGTCGGAAGAGCGACCCTTGGCAGAATATTTAATGTTTTAGGAAATCCCGTCGATAACCAACCTGCCCCGACCGATGCAGAGAGATGGGATATTCATCGTGCCGCACCCGAGTATGCAGAGCTTGCAACCTCGACAGAAATCCTCGAGACGGGAATTAAGGTAATCGACCTTATCTGCCCATACTCAAAGGGCGGAAAAATCGGACTTTTTGGCGGTGCGGGTGTTGGTAAGACGGTGCTTATAATGGAGCTTATAAACAACATAGCCAAAGAGCATGGCGGTCTTTCCGTATTTACGGGTGTCGGCGAGCGTACAAGAGAGGGTAACGATTTATATAACGAAATGAAGGAGTCGGGGGTTTTGTCCAATACCACGCTGGTATACGGACAGATGAACGAGCCGCCCGGTGCAAGAATGAGAGTTGGTCTCTCGGGTCTTACCATGGCAGAATATTTCCGTGAGGAAGAGGGTCAGGATGTCCTTTTGTTTATAGATAATATATTCAGATTTACCCAAGCGGGGTCAGAGGTTTCGGCTCTTCTCGGCAGAATGCCGTCTGCGGTTGGCTATCAGCCGACGCTTGCAAATGAGATGGGTATGCTTCAGGAGAGAATTACCTCTACAAAGAAGGGCTCTATTACCTCTATTCAGGCGGTTTATGTTCCCGCAGACGACCTGACAGACCCTGCACCTGCGACAACTTTTGCTCACCTTGATGCAACGACGGTCTTGTCAAGAAGTATTGCATCACAGGGTATTTATCCCGCAGTTGACCCGCTTGAGTCGACAAGCCGAATTCTCTCGGCAGAAATTCTTGGCGAAGAGCATTACTATGTTGCCCGCGAGGTTCAGAGGATTTTGCAAAGATATAACGAGCTTATGGATATTATTGCAATTATGGGTATGGACGAACTCTCTGACGAGGATAAGCTTCTTGTTCAAAGAGCAAGAAAAATCCAGAGATTTTTGTCACAACCCTTCCATGTGTCGGAGAAGTTTATAGGTATCCCCGGAACATATGTTCCCTTGTCGGAAACCATCAGAGGCTTTAAGGAAATCATTGAGGGTAAGCACGACGAATTACCCGAGTCTGCATTCCTTTTTGTCGGCACGATTGATGAGGCAGTTGAAAAGGCGAAAGCGGTGGTATAATGAAAACTTTTAAATTTATCGTATCAACCCCCGACGGAGACCTATATCAGGGTGATATTGTAAAGGTTTCACTCCGCGGGGCAGAGGGTGACCTTGCCGTAATGGCAAACCATATTCCGTTTGTCACCTCGGTGTTGCCATGTGATTGCCATATAGAGCAAGCTGACGGCACAGAAAAGGTTTTGCGGATAGAGAGGGGACTTATCAGCGTAACGCCAGAGAATGTGAACCTTATGTCGGGCAGTGCAAAGTGGTTGTAAAGAAAGATTAGCAAGACCTCCCGTTTGGGAGGTCTTTTTTCTGTATAATTTTGTAGAAATTTTGAATTGTGACTTGAAATTATATATGTTAATAGGTTATAATATGAATAATTGTAGAAAAAAGGGGAAAAGGTTATGTGTGCAAAGAAAAGGCTTGGTGACAGAAAAGACGGCACGCTCTTGAGAAATACAGATGCGATGCACTTTCTGATGCCGATTATCTATCCGAACAGATGCGACAATGAGGCGTTTATTTCAGAGAGGATTGACCTTACAAACATCAACAAATATCTTGAAGAGAAAAACGCGGCAAACCCTGAATACAAATATAATTTGTTTCAGGTAATCGTGTCGTCTGTCTTAAAGACAATTATACTCAGACCCAAGATGAACAGATTTATTGCTAACAAAAATATGTACCAGCGAAACGAAGTGTCCGCGGCGTTTGTTATCAAGAAGCTCTTTAATGACGACGCAGAGGAGGGGATGGCGTTTATACATTCCAAGGAGACTGACACGATAGAGAGCGTACATAATGATATATACAGACAGGTTAATCGCTGCAGAAAAGAGACCAAACAGGACAGCACGGTAGAGGTTATGGAGCTTTTCAACAAAATGCCGAGGTTTATATCCAAGGCGGTAATAAATTTTGTTTGTTTTCTTGACCGTCGGGGCAGAGTTCCGCAATCGTTTATCTCAACAGACCCGTATTATTCATCGGTGCTTTTATCAAACCTCGGTTCGATTAAGCTAAAGAGCGGTTACCACCATCTTACGAATTGGGGTACAACCTCGGTGTTCCTCGTTGTGGGCGAGAAGAAGATAAGACCCTTCTTTGACGAAAACGGGAATGTCGATATGCGTGACAGTGTAGATATCGGACTTACTGTTGATGAGAGAATAGCAGACGGCTATTATTTCTCGAAAACAGTTAAGCTTCTCAAAAAAATATTAGAAAATCCCGAATTGCTTGAGAGACCTTTCGGGGAAGAGGTGGAATATGAGTAGTATTACTGCTAAAACCCCGTGGAAAGACCATATGGGCGATGTCCCGATGCACATTGATTATTTTGAAGGCTCAATGTATGAGGCGGTTGAGAAAATTGCAAAGGAGCATCCCGAGAAAATTGCATTTGATTTTATGGGCCGCTCTACTACATATTCAAAGCTTATAGCTGAAATTCAAAGATGTGCAAAAGCACTTAAAACCATCGGAGTAAGAGAAAATGACAGAGTGACGATTGCGATGCCGAACTGTCCGCAGGCGATATATATGTTCTATGCAATAAATCTGGTCGGCGGTATTGCCAATATGATTCATCCACTCTCTGCCGAAAAGGAGATAGAATTCTATCTCAATGAGTCGGAGAGCGTTACTGCGATAACGCTTGACCAATTCTATGGCAAGTTTGAGAGAATAAGACACAACACAAAGGTAGTAAACATTATAATCGCAAGCGTTCAGGACGAGCTTTCAAAGCCGATTAAGGCGGGGTATATGTTGACCGAAGGGAGAAAAATTCAGAAAATTCCCGCAGACGCACCGATTATAAGATGGAATGACTTTTTGCATCTTGACAGATGTTGTTTCTATAATTACAGTGTAAAGCGAGGCAAGGACGACCCTGCGGTTATCCTCTATTCGGGCGGAACTACAGGCACGAACAAGGGTATTGTTCTTACAAACGGAAACTTCAACGCTCTCGGTGAGCAGGTAATTGCTGCAAATCCGATGTTCAGAGTAGGAGACAAGATGCTTGCGGCTATGCCCCTTTTTCACGGATTTGGACTTGGCGTGTGTATCCATACTATGCTGTCCTCGGGCGGAAGATGTATTTTAGTGCCGAGATTTACACCAAAGAGCTATGCAAAGCTTATACTCAAATACAAGTGCAACTTTATTGCGGGCGTACCTACACTTTACGAGGCGTTGCTTCGTCTTGAATTTATGGAAAAGGCAGATTTAAGCTCACTCAAGGGTGTGTTCTCGGGCGGGGATTCGTTGTCTATTGAGCTTAAAAAGAAGCTTGACAAGTTCCTCTATGACCACAAGAGTATGATTCAGGTGCGTGAGGGCTACGGCACAACCGAGACGGTGACGGCTTGTTGTCTGACGCCCGCCACTATGTATAAAAAGGGGAGCATTGGCATACCGTTCCCCGATACATATATCAAGATTGTAACTCCTGATACTGATGAAGAGCTGCCCTACGGCGAAGAGGGTGAAATTTTGCTTGCAGGACCTACGGTTATGAAAGAATATATGAATCATCCTGGCGAAACGGCAAGAACATTAAGACGCCACGCAGACGGACTTACATGGGTATATACGGGGGACCTTGGGTATATGGACAGTGAGGGCTTTATCTATTTCAAGGGCAGAGCAAAAAGGATGATTATTACCTCGGGCTATAATGTATATCCAGGTCAGCTTGAGAATATTTTAGATGCACACGAATATGTGCAGATGAGCTGTGTTATCGGCGTTCCTGACCCGTATAAAATGCAGAAAATAAAGGCATATGTCAAGCTTGCGGCCGGCGTAGAGCCGAGCGAGGATGTTAAAAACGAGCTTTTTGAATACTGCAGGAAGAATATTGCGAAATATTCTATGCCCTACGACATAGAATTTAAAGAGGATATGCCAAAGACCCTGGTCGGCAAGGTTGCATATCGTCAGCTCGAAGAGGAAGAGCTTCGTAAAATAGCCGAGGCGGAGCAGACGAAAGAGGCTAAAGTATAATAAAAAGCAAAGGGTGAGGGTAAACTGTGAGAGAAAAGAAAAAAAGAGTTCTTGCGATACTTTGGTCTGTCGCACTCTGTCTTGCTCTTATCTCGGGTTACCTCACCTTTATAAATTGCGGATATACCGAGCTGTGCTTTGTAGATGTCGGTCAGGGTGATTGTTGTTTTGTAAAAACCGAGAGGGGCGGCAACATTCTGGTCGATGGCGGTGATGAGGGTACGGGCGGTTATGTGCTTGAGCCTTTCCTGAGGAAAAAGCTTGCGAGAGAGCTTGATGCAGTTTTTGTCTCGCATATGCACGAGGATCATACATCGGGAATAATCGAGCTTTTAGAGGCGGACTTTCCCATAAAGCGGATATATCTGCCCGCTCGGGCGAAAAATTCAGACGAGCATAAAAGATGGGTTCTTCTTTCAAACAGAAACGATACCGAGCTTGTGTATCTTTCTGCAGGCGATTGCGTAGAGCTTGACAATATAGACTTTTATGTTGTTGCCTCGGGTTATATTGGCGATGAACAAGAAGAGAATGACAACTCGCTTGTACTTCGTATGGAATGCGGCGAAAACTCGGTTTTATTTACGGGGGATATGACAAGACGATATGAAAACCAGCTGCTTGAGGATGAGACGATTGACGCAGACTTTTTGAAAACTGCCCATCACGGCTCGTATACATCCTCGGGCGAACGGTTTTTAGAGGCGGTAAGCCCCGAAATTTCTATCATAAGCGTGGGTGAGAATAACCGATACAACCATCCGTCAAAGCATACGCTTACCACTATGGATAAGCTTGGTATCCCCGTTGTGCGTACCGACTATGACGGAACTGTAACAATTATTATGACAGAAAAAGATGTGAAAAATATAAGCTACAGCAGAGCGAGGTGATGTCCTGTGACGGTTGAACAGCTCAATAAGATAATCAAAAGCGGACAGATGTCGGGAATATTTCTTTTTTATGGGGAAGAGCAATATCTTCTAGAAAAAAAGCTTGATGCGATTGCGAAAAAGATTATTACATCGGGGACAGAGAGCTTTAATCTGTTTAAATTTGAGGGAAAGTCTGCATCTGCCCCTGAAATAATTTCGGCGGTTGACCAGTTTCCGCAGATGTCACAAATGAAACTTGTGCTTGTTAAAAACTCGGGAATGTTCAATAATGCGACATATACCGATTTTAAGCTTATAAAGGGACTCGCAGAGAAAATCCCGAGCGACACTTGTCTTATATTTACCGAGCATAGCTTTGACAAGAAAAAGCTGAAAAACATCTCGTTTATAGAAGAAAACGGCGGAATAGTTAATTTTGAATATATTCCCGCGGGCAAGCTCGAAATCTGGTTGGCAGAGAGCCTTAAAAAAGAGGGCAAGACAATTCTTGATAAGGATATTGCCTATATTATCAGACTTTGCGGACAGTCACTGGCAAAGCTATCAATGGAATGTGAGAAGCTTGTGAATTATGTGGGTGACAGAGCAAAGATTACCCGTGAGGATATAGACGCTGTTGTTGACAAAACGGTTGAATACAGAGTATATGATATGCTTGACAATATCATAGAGGGCAGAGGTGCAAAGGCACAAGAGCAGCTCAAATATCTTCGTGATACCCGCGAAGAGCCTATATATATTCTCGGACTTATGATGTCGAGACTGTCCGAGCTTCTCATGTGCAAGCTCTTGTATGAGGACGGCTTGAGAGCCGAGGAAATATCGGAATATTTTGATTTTAAACGCCCTGCGTTTGTTGTGAAAAAGACGATAGAGGAGAGCAGACGCTTTGGCGAAAGGTATCTGAAAAGAATGCTCGACAAAGGACTGTATTATGATTTAGAATGTAAGCAGGGCAGACTATTGCCTTGGGTGGCAGTCGAAATGTACCTCGCAGAATTGACAAAAAATTAGACGATGCAATGCATCGTCTAATTTTATTTTTTGTTTCCGTGCGGACATACCCGCATACAAATTCCGCAGACGGCACCTCTGCCGATATGCTGAAATGCACGCTTCATATAATCGCTGCACGCCTTTGCGTCTATTATTTCAGACGGCAGTGTATCCCTTGACCATTCCCTGCCCGTAATTGCCATAGCAGGACAAGACACCGCACAAAGATTACAGTTCATACACATATTTTCATACTCTGCTTCGCAGACATTGAACTTACAATCGGTCAAAATCGTGCCGAGGCGGACTCTCGGACCGTTTTGTTTCGAGATAAAAAGACTGCTCTTGCCTATTGTTCCAAGCCCCGCATCGACGGCGGCACGCTTGTGTGAGTATATTCCCTGCATACCTTTTACCGACTGTGATGCAGGAACGGGAACATATTTATATCCCTCGCCGGAGAGAAGCAAACCACACTCGAGAGAGAGTCTGTCAATCAGGGCGTTGACGCTTCTGTAATGATGAAAATAGGTGTGGGTGGGTGAATTGTCTATTCCGTCGATAATTGCATCAGACAGAGGGATTGTATAAGATATTGCATAGGGCAGAGAAAACGAATTGTCTGTTGCTCTGCAAAAGCCAACCTGACCTGCACCATGCGAGATTAAAAAATCACGGATTTTATTTTGCATATATGTAATACCTGAAATAACCGCTCGGAATTTTTAGATAAGGGCGGTTACCTTTCTTAAATAGTCAAGTGTTTTGAAATGCTTTTCGAGCAGAAACTCGGTGCATTTCTCGCCAAGCGTGCTTAAATATCTGATTGATGTCTCTGACATATTAAAAGAAAATATCTTTTTGTCATCTGCACACGCTATGTACGCAATGGCAGAGAGAATACTGTCGTTTATTTTAAATGAGCCCTGATGCAGGGCGTTGCATTTTTCGCAGTATACAGAGCCGTTTTGCGGATTTAGGTAACATAGCCCGTTTTCTCTTCCGCAGTCACCGCAGACCTTTAAATCGGGCAAGAGCCCCGTGATGGTCAGGCATCTGAATTCAAAAACCGCTTTTATCTTTTCGTAGTCTGCATCTTCCTTGCAAAGAAGATAAAGAGAACGAAGCAAAAGCTCTGTTTGGGGAACATCGGGAGCCTCTTCCTGTATAATAAGGTTGGTTACCTCGCAGAAATAAGAGGCAAAAGCCATACCCTCAAGAGAGCTTTTGAGAGCCGAAAATGAGGTTACAAGCTCGCCGTCGTTGAGCTTGTAGAGAGCCGACGAGCCACTTTTGAAGAGGGTAAAACGGCTGTGACTGAAAAGCGAGGTTGCCCCAAGCAGACCTGACCTTCCTCGCCTGACATTTCCTGCAAGCACCGAAATTTTGCCAAGCTCTTTTGTAATTACAGTAAGAATTCTTGATGAGTCACCGTATTTAGTTTCCTTTGTAACAATGCCTTCGGCATCAACGATAGCCAACGGGTTCACCGTCCTTGTTTTCGTTTGATGTATGAGCAGAGGTAGTTGTGCTTTCTAAATCTACGCCCTTGTATTTGAGATATGAGAGTACGCTTCCTGTTTGTTCAAATCTCTGCCAGTTAACATCAATATCGTCAGTTGTATAATTTTCGGTCGGGTACATATTCTCAATCCTCCATATCTGAAATTTGGTTTTAGTATATGATATGAAGGATTATATATACTGTTAATATATGGCGTGGTTTCTATTCAAAACCAATGTCTGTAATAAAGCTCTCTTTGTTTCGCCAATCGTCTTTTACACGCACCCAAAGCTCAAGATAAACCCTGCTTCCCAAAAATTTTTCTATGTCAGCCCTTGCAAGGCTTCCGATATGCTTGAGCTTTTCTCCGCCCTTGCCGATAATAATTCCCTTGTGGCTTTGCTTTTCGCAGTAAATAGCAGATAATATTTCGTAAGTGCCGTTTGGCTTTTTTGTCATTTTTTCAATTTCTACCGCAATTCCGTGCGGAATTTCCTTGTTCAAAAGGCGAAGAGCCTTTTCTCTTATAAACTCTGACACAATCTGTCTCTCGGGTTGGTCCGTTATTGCGTCATCGGGGAAAAACTTCGGACCCTCGGGCAGAAATTCCTTGAGCTTATCAAAAAGCTCGGTCAGGTTGTCGCCCATCTTTGCAGAGATTGGAACAATATCTGAAAAATCATAGATGCTCTTAAGCTTGTCAAGCACGGGCAGAAGCTGAAGCTTTGGAACGGTGTCAATCTTGTTGACTGCAAGCACAACAGGTACGGCTGAGGCTTTTAGTCCTGCAAGAGCCTCTCGCTCGAGCTCGAGCTCGCTGTCTTTTATGTTGCAGTCTACTACATATAATAATGCGTCTATATCCTGAGTTGCAGTATATATATACTTTTCCATCCGCAGACCGAGCTTGTTGTGTGGCTTGTGGATACCCGGTGTGTCGATTAGTACAAGCTGATAATCCTCTCCCGTCTTTACGCCGAGAATTTTTGTTCTCGTGGTCTGCGGTTTTGAAGAAACAATCGCCACCTTCTCACCGATAATATGGTTAAGAAGCGTAGACTTGCCCGCGTTTGGTCTGCCTGTTATTGCAATAAAGCCTGATTTCATAATTTTCTTCCTTTCGTCCTTAAGACTTGCGGGTAAGCCCCAAATCCTCAAGTATTTCCCGTTGGTAGCCGAACATTTCGTTCTCATCATCTTTTGTCATATGGTCAAAGCCGAGCAGATGAAGCATAGAATGAACCGTCAGAAACCCCACCTCACGCTCGGGCGAGTGGCCGTATTCCACGGCTTGTTCATATGCACGCTCAAGCGAGATTACGATATCGCCGAGAACAAGCTCGCCCTTTTCGTTGAACTCGGCATAGTCCTCGATTATTTCACCGTTTTCGTCATACTCAAACATAGGAAAGGACAGAACATCCGTCGCACTGTCAATCTGTCTGTGCATATTGTTGAGAGCTTTAATTCCCTCGTTGTCGGTCAGGACAACGCTTATCTCGGTGTCTGTTCTAAATCCCATATATTTAAGCGTCGCGAGAGAACACGACTTTATCAAATCCTTGAGTTGTTTGTTTGCCTTGTATTTGTCTTGTTGGTTTAAAAAGCTTATCTTCATAGAATTATCCTTTGTTTTTATTTGTTGTGGCTTGACTTTTTTGCCTTTTCTCTTTCGAGAGTTTTTCTTTCGTATGCCTTTACAATTCTCTGCACAAGCGGATGTCTTACAACATCTCTCTCGTCAAGATACACAAACTCTATACCCTCTACATTTTTTAGTACAATTTCAGCATCACGCAGACCCGATTTTTTATCTCTCGGCAGGTCAATCTGTGTAACATCGCCCGTCACAACAATGCGGGACGAAAATCCCATTCTTGTGAGAAACATCTTCATCTGCTCGGCGGTCGTGTTTTGTGCCTCGTCAAGAATAATAAAGGCGTTGTCAAGCGTTCTTCCTCTCATATAGGCAAGGGGTGCAACCTCAATAATGCCTCGCTCTAAATTCTTGTGAAAAGTCTCATAGCCGAGCATTTCGCCGAGGGCGTCGTAGAGAGGTCTTAAATATGGGTCGACCTTTTCCTGCATATCCCCCGGAAGAAAGCCAAGACTCTCGCCCGCTTCAATCGCGGGTCTTGTCAGTACAATCCTGTCAACCTCTTTATTCTTAAAGGCGTTTACAGCCGCCGCAACTGCAAGATATGTCTTACCCGTACCCGCAGGGCCTATACCAAATACGATTGAATTTTCTTTAATTGTTTTAAGATACGCTTTCTGCCCGAGGGTTTTTGCCTTTATCGGAACCCCGCGGGAGCTTATGCAAATAACATCCTTGCCAAGCTCTTCAAGCTCTTGCTCGTTACCGCTCTCTATCTGTGACATAACATAGCGAACCTCCTGCTCGCCAATCTGCTCGCCTCTGCTTGCGATGGCAAGAAGAGCGTTAATTGCCGAAATTGCACGGTCAACATTTTCAGGCTCGCCGCCTATTTTGATGTCAGAGCCACGGTTTATTATTGCTACATCAAGCTCTTTCTCAATCAGACGAACATTTTCGTCAAAGCTTCCAAAGAGATTTATAACCAATTCAATTTTATCTGCCTCAATGTGTCTTTCCATTTTTTTACCTCGAATTTATTTTAAGCTTTTCTTTATATTATGTGTCTTTTTATCAATGAATATCATAATCTAACCGCCCGATTTTGTCAACCGTATTTCCGCTCCGCAACAGGCCAAAAGGGTCTAAAATTACATTTTCTTCCAAAAAAACACAAAATATAAAGAAATTTTAAAAAAAATTTAAAAAACTTTAAAAAAACTCTTGCGTTTTCCGTATAAATATATTAGAATAATACCAAGGTGGAGCAAAGTGGAGCATAGTGCATCGAAGTGGCGTAAAAATTTTGCTTCAGCTTTTAAGTGGAATAAAGTGTATTTTATAGGAAAGGGGGCGGTTTGATGCTCGTCGGAAGATATGATCAAAGTATTGATGCAAAGGGCAGGGTGAATATTCCTGCAAAATTCCGTTCATCGCTTGGCGAAAATTTTGTTGCGTCGGTCGGAGACGAGAAATGCGTATGCATTTATCCTATGGAGGAATGGAACGCGTTTATGGAGAGGGTAAAGGCTGTTTCTGTATCTGACCGTGCCATGGTTATGAGATACATTCAGAAAACCTCTGCCGAGTGCGAGGCGGACAGTCAGGGCAGAGTTGTAATACCGCCTCAAATCCGCGAATATGCAGAGCTTACAAAGGAAATTGTTGTTGTGGGCGAGCATACAAAGGTTGAAATATGGAGCCTTGATAATTGGAACAAATATACCTCAACCGAGTTTGATATGGACAAGCTTACGGATATTATGAAGCAAATCGGAATTTAGTTCGCGGAGGGTATCTAATGGAATTTAATCATATATCGGTACTCAAGACCGAGAGTGTTGAGCTGCTCAAGGTCAAAGAGGATGGAGTATATGCAGACGGCACCCTTGGCGGCGGCGGACATTCCTCGCTTATCTGCTCTGCACTTTCAAAAGAGGGCAGACTTATTGGTATTGACCGAGACGAGACCGCACTTGCTGCGGCAAAAGAACGGCTTTTGGAATATTCCTGTCAAAAGAATTTTTGCCACGATAACTTTTTCA
This sequence comes from Clostridia bacterium, assembly GCA_045576835.1. Classification (GTDB taxonomy): domain Bacteria; phylum Bacillota; class Clostridia; order Monoglobales; family Monoglobaceae; genus UMGS1820. The sequence goes on along the minus strand of JAZNHF010000017.1, from coordinate 18,863 downwards.
ATATAAAACAGATTTTGGCAAAGCTTGGCACGGACAAGCTTGACGGTGCGATTCTGGACCTCGGTGTGTCTTCGCCGCAGCTTGATACGGCAGAGCGTGGGTTTAGCTATAATATGTGTGCAAGACTTGATATGAGAATGGACAAAAGCTCGGCACTTGATGCCTATACAGTTGTGAATACCTACGACGAAAAAGCTTTGAGTGATATAATCTTCAAATACGGCGAGGAAAGGTATGCAAGGCGGATTGCGAAGGAGATTTGCAAACGCCGACAAGTTAAAGAGATAGAGACAACGACCGAGCTTTCAGAGATAATTAAATCGGCTTTCCCTGCAGACGAGAGGTTTGAGGGCAAGCATCCTGCAAAGAGAACCTTTCAGGCAATCAGGATAGAGGTCAATGGAGAGCTTGAGGGTCTTTCAAAGGCGGTTGAGGACTTTGCAGACTCACTCAAAAAGGGTGGCAGGCTTTCGGTTATAACCTTCCATTCGCTTGAGGACAGAATAGTCAAGAATACCTTTGCAGAGCTCTCCAGAGGTTGCGTATGCCCCAAGGATTTTCCTGTCTGTGTATGCGGGCGGGCTCCAAGGGTCAGGTTGATTACCAAAAAGCCTATAACTGCGGGCGAGAGTGAGCTGTCGATGAATAATCGTGCCCATAGTGCAAAGCTCAGGGTAATAGAGAAGCTTTAGTGTGGATTAGAAATTCACTTTATATATAAAAATTCAGAAAGGATTGATATGCTTGCCGACATCTACCAAGTATAGAGAAAAAAGCAGTACTTACCCGACACGCAATTTTTATGACAGCAGAACCTTTGACGGCAGGCGGATAAATGCCAACACGAGTTCGGCATATGACTATCCTTTTGTCTATCCCGAGAGAAAAAGCGTGCAACCCAAAGAGGTGCCTTTAAATAACCCGAAGGTGCAACCGCGAAGCTTTGCAAAGGCAAGTGCAGTCAAGGCGTGCTTGTGTGTAATAGGACTTATGGTGTTGTGCTTTTCGGTAATATACAGATACTCGGTTATATTAGAGAGTAATCAGGAGATAAAGGTTCTTGAAAAGGAGTACATCAATATATTGTCTCAAAATCAGGTGATGCAGAGCAAGATTGACAAGTACCTTGAGATGGGCGAGGTCGAGAAAATAGCAAAGAGCGAGCTTGGTATGATGAAGCCCGAAGCCAATCAGATTTTTTACATAGATATGAAGCTCAATGATTTGGGCGGTGTAAGCAGTACATCAGAAAAAGAAGGAAACCGTGCAATTACAGGAACCCCGGGTGCACTTATAAATGCGTTTAAGATTTATCAATCGTATTCCCGTTAGGTTTTAAAACAAGGGTATGGTGAATATAATAAATATGTGATAACAGGTGCCGTCCGTCCTCATAAAATTCGGGCGGCACATTTGAATTGAGTAAAAGAAACCAAAATCCGCAATAGGACAAAGGGGTGGAGAACGGTGCCGGACAGAGACAGAAAAAAACCAATCAATGATTTTTTTGGCGGAAGCCGACCGATACAACGAAAGAGGATAGTTGCGATTGCCACGATAGCGGTTGTTTTGTTTGTGGCATTGATTTTAAGAACGGCATGGCATCAGATAGTCAGAGGCGATTATCTGTCAAGAGCCGCTCTTGAGCAACAGACGAGCGACAACACCGTGAGTGCAAAAAGAGGAAAGATATACGACAGAAACTATAAGGTGCTTGCGAGCAATGTCTCGGTTGAGACGATAAGCGTCACACCCGAAAATGTACGGAAATCTGCCGAGAGCAACAATATGTCAATATCCCGTATTGCAGAGGACATGGCAGAGATTGTCGGTGCAAACGCAGAGGATATTGAAAAGAAAATCAATAGAAAAAGCGGTTTTGAGTATATTAAAAAGAAGGTAGACAAGGATGTCGCCGATGAGCTTCGCGAGTATGTAGAGCTTCACAAGCTTGCGGGGGTGAGCTTTGTTGAGGATGTAAAGAGATTTTATCCTTACAACAACCTTGCATCGCATATAATAGGCTTTGTCGGCGAAGACAATCAAGGACTTGAGGGAATTGAGAGCATATACGACGAGAGCCTCAGCGGTATTCCCGGGCGGGTAGTTACGACAAGAGAGACTGCGGGCATTGAGTCGGGCACAAGCTATGAGAGTTATATAGCGGCACAGGACGGATACAGTGTTGTTCTTACAATAGACGAGATTATACAAAGTTACACAGAAAAGCATCTTGAAAATGCAAGAATATCCTGCAAGCTTGAAGAGGGTGCTGCGGCAATCGTTATGGATGTAAACACGGGTGAAATTCTGGCGATGGCAACAAAGCCTGATTATGACCTGAACAGTCCGTTTGAGATTACCGAGGCAATCGAGGCAAAATACCCCGGCATAAAAGACGAGCTTAAAGACCTTGAGGGGACAGAGTATATCGGCAGATTTAATGAGGTTATTCAGACGGTAAGAAGAAACAAGGCGGTTGTTGACTCGTACGAGCCGGGTTCTACCTTTAAGGCGGTAGTTGCCTCAATGGCAATAGAGACGGGTGCATGCACTCTTGAGGATGTTTTTAACTGTAATGGTTCTATCAAGGTCCTGACCGAGAAAATTCATTGTGCCAACAGAAACGGTCACGGAACGCAAAAGTTTGCCGAGGCGGTACAGAATTCGTGTAACCCAGCGTTTATTACAATCGGTCAAAAGATAGGTAAGACCAGATTTTTAAGCGGTGCGAGAGCGTTCGGCTTCTTTGAAAAGACGGGCATAGAGCTTCCGGGCGAGACGGCAGGTGTCGGCTTCAGCGAGGGGAGCTTTACCGATGTTGACCTTGCAACCTCGTCGTTTGGTCAGTCAATTACGGTTACCCCGCTTCAGATGATTACCGCAGTAAGTGCGGTCGCGAACGGCGGAACCTTATACAAGCCTCATCTTATAAAGGAAATTGTAAATTCGGACAATATAGTAATGGAAAGCAAGCAACCCGAGATAGTCCGCCAGGTAATTTCCAAGGAAACAAGTGATACAATGCGTTCGATACTTGAATCGGTTGTATCAAAGGGCGGTGGTAAAAACGCCTACCTTGCAGGGTACAGAATTGCGGGCAAGACAGGAACCTCCGAAAAGATACCGAGAGGAAATCAGAAATATATTGCATCGTTTTTAGGCTTTGCCCCCGCAGATGACCCTCAGGTTGCGTGTCTTGTAATTCTTGACCAACCCGAGATTGGTATGCCCTACTACGGCGGAACGATTGCTGCCCCTGTTGTAAAGAGTATACTTGAAGAGACTCTGCAGTATCTTGGAATAGAGCCACAGTACAGCGAAGCAGAAAAAGCGTATGCAGAGATAGATGTCCCCGATGTTTCGGGTAAGACCGCACAAGAGGCGGGACTTATTCTGAACGAGGCGGGCTTTTATATCAGGGTAAAGGGAGACGGCGGAATGGTTGTTGACCAGATACCCAAGGCCCACACAAAGCTCTCTGCGGGTTCATCAGTTGTAGTTTATATGGAGGGAACCTCGGCAGACAGAAGTATTGTCGTTCCGAGAGTAATAGGGATGAGTGCGTCAGAGGCGTCATACACCCTGACCAACGCAGGTCTAAATGCGAGAATAAAGGGCGTTTCGGGAACGGGCGAGGCAGTTTGTTCGACCCAATCGCCCGAGGCAGGAACGATAGTAGAGTCGGGTACGGTTGTAACGATTGATTTTAAATACTACGGAGTGGGAGATTAACCACAGGATATAAAAAGGGGGAATCACTTTGAAACTCACCGAGCTTCTTGCAGATACAGAGGTTAAGCAAATAATCGGAAGCGAACATCTGAATATTACGGGGATTGCGTTTAACTCCCGTGAGGTTCAGGCGGGAAATCTGTTTGTATGTATAACGGGCTTTAAGACAGATGGACACGATTATGCAGAGGACGCAATATCAAGAGGTGCCATTGCTGTAATGGCGGAGAGGGATATGAGCTCTCTCGGCGTAACCTGTATTGTGTGTGAGAATACAAGACTTGCTCTTGCAAAGGCATCTGCGACCTTTTATGATTATCCCTACAGGCACTTTAAGCTGATTGGAATAACAGGAACAAACGGCAAAACGACGGCAACCTATCTTGTAAAATCAGTTCTGGAGTCTCTCGGCAAAAAGGTTGGTCTGATAGGCACAAACCAGAATATGATAGGGGCGGAGATTATTCCGTCAAAGCATACCACCCCCGACTCGCTTGAGCTTATGAAGCTTTTCTCGCTTATGGCGGAAAAGGGGGCAGAATATGTTGTAATGGAGGTTTCGTCACATTCTCTCGCACTTGACAGAGTTACTGCCTGCGAGTTTGATGTCGGAGCGTTTACCAACATTACACAAGACCATCTTGATTTTCACGAAACAATGGAAAAGTATCTCGAGGCAAAGGGCATTCTCTACACCATCTCACAAACAGGGGTTGTAAACCGTGACGACAATGGTGCAGAATATCTTCTTGGCGTATCGAAATGTGATAAAATGCTCACCTACGGCATAGATAATGAATGTGACCTGTCTGCAGAGGAGGTAGAGCTGTCCGAAAAAGGAGTTTCCTTTATTGTAAATTACAGCGGTAAAAGGTATCCTGTAACGCTTGGTATTCCGGGCAGGTTCTCGGTATACAACGCCTTGACGGCACTCGGGTGTCTGTTGGCAGTCGGGATATCAATTAAGGATGCAGTAACGGCACTCGGCTCTGCTCGCGGTGTCAAGGGCAGAGTAGAGCTTGTTGAAACCAACAGAGGTTTTAGTGTCATAATTGACTATGCACACACCCCTGACGGACTTTATAATGTTATAAAAACAATTCGTGGCTTCTGCAAGGGCAGAATAATAACGGTATTTGGTTGCGGCGGTGACCGTGACGCAACAAAGCGTCCGAAAATGGGCAGAATTGCGGCAGCTCTCTCTGATTATTGTGTTGTCACAAGTGACAACCCGAGAACCGAGAACCCTGAAGCAATAATTGAGCAGGTTGTAGAGGGAGTCAAGGACGGCACCTGCGAATATAAGGTGGTTGTAAACCGTTTTGAGGCGATAGAGTATGCACTCGACCTTGCAAAGGCAAATGATGTGGTATTGCTTGCGGGCAAGGGACACGAGACTTACCAGATTTTAGCCGACAGAACCATTGATTTTGACGAAAGAGAGATTGTTCACAAGCTTCTCGGCGTTGAGGGATAACAGAAATGACAAGCTTAAAGGGGGCGTGGCAGATGGAATGTGTTTTCAGTATAAAAACGGCATCAAATGCAGTTTCGGGAAGAATGCAAAACTGCAAAAATTGCGGTGATACAATGATACAGTCGGTTTCGACCGACACAAGAACCATTACCGAGGGGGCACTTTTCATTGCTCTCAGGGGCGAGAATTCTGACGGACACGATTATATTGAGACTGCTGTTTCAAAAGGGGCAGTATGCTGTATAGCAGAGGAGGGTGCAGATGTGCCGAGCGGTGCTCCGCTGATTTTGGTAGAGGACACGGGTCGGGCACTTCTTGACCTTGCAGGTGCGTACAGAAAAATGTTCAACATTCCCGTGATTGCAGTTACGGGCAGCGTTGGTAAGACCTCGACAAGAGGAATGATTGCGGGGGTTCTTTCGCAGAAATACAGAACTCTCTCGACAGAGGGAAACCTGAACAATGAAATCGGCGTACCGCATACCCTCTTCAGACTGTCGCGTGAGCATGAGATGGCGGTAATTGAAATGGGTATGAGTCATTTCGGTGAGCTCTCAAGAATTACTGCGTCAGCCGGACCCAACACGGCAGTTATAACAAATGTCGGGGAGGCACATATAGAGAATTTGGGCAGCCGCGAGGGTATCTTAAAGGCAAAGCTTGAGGTGCTTGAGGGACTTTCGCACGACGGAACGGTTGTCCTCAACGGCGATGACACTCTGCTCTGGGGGGCGAGAGGTACTCTTGATTTTGAAACACTTTATTGCGGAATTGAAAATACAAAATGTGATATTGTTGCAGAGAATATCAGAACCTTTGCCGAGAGCAGTGAGTTTACATTCAAGTCAGACGGCGAGGAGTACAGGGTTGTAATAGGTGTGCCGGGGGCACACCATATATACAATGCGTTGGTTGCCATACTTGTCGGTATGAAATATAATGTTCCTATTGAGGACATAATAAGCGGAATTCGTGAGTTTGTTCCTGTGGGAATGAGACAGGCGACCGTCAAGCTTGAGAGCTATACCCTGATAAAGGATTGTTATAATGCAAATCCAACATCTATGAGGTCGGGGCTTGAGGTTCTCTCGTTGAAAACAGAGGGTGCCCGAAAGGTAGCTTGCCTCGGAGATATGATGGAGCTTGGTACAATTTCAGAAAAGGCACATCGGACCATAGGCAGCATCATTCCCAAATATAATGTGGATTGCCTAATAACGGTAGGCGAGAGTGCAAAGCTTATTGCCGAGGGTGCAATAGAGGCGGGAATGAAGCGGGAGAATGTATATTCGTTTGATACAAATGCCGACTTGTGCAAAGAAATCCTTGATATTTTAAAAGAGGGCGATGTAATACTTTTAAAGGCATCAAGAAGCATGAGGCTTGAAGAGGTAGCGGAGTATTTGGAGAAAAGCTCGGCAAACAGATAAAAAGGAAGGCAGTGGAATTTATGGTACAGATGTTAATAGGTGCAGTTGGGGCGTTTGTTTTATCGGCAGTATTCGGACTATTGCTGATACCCGTGCTTAAGCGGTTGAAATTCGGTCAGGAAATCCGTGACGAGGGACCAAAGTGGCACGCGGGCAAGTCGGGTACGCCGACAATGGGCGGACTTATATTTATTGCTTCTGTTTTAATTATGTGTGCAGCATATCTGGCGGTTGGGATTTTTGGCGGAATTTCCGTGCCTGCACCGTCTGAAATACTTATGCTTCTCGTTATATCACTGGCGTTTGGTTCAATAGGCTTTATTGATGATTATATCAAGGTTGTAAAAAAGAGAAACCTCGGACTTACCGCAAAACAAAAATTTTTGCTTCAGACGGTTGTTGCGATAGCCTTTGTATGCTGGGCAGTATACGGCGAAGGTATAGGGAGCATTGTGAGAATTCCGTTTACCTCGTTTGAGGCAGACCTTGGCATTTTATTTATTCCGTTTGCCGCATTGGTTATTCTTGCTACTGTAAACAGTGTAAATCTGACCGACGGTCTTGACGGGCTCGCAACCTGTATTACAATAGCAGTTGCAATATTCTTTATGCTCTTTGCAGAGTATGGCAGATTTCCGAACCAGTCGGTAGCGTTGTTTGCAGCAATTCTGCTCGGCAGTCTGGTTGGATTTTTGTTATACAACAAATACCCTGCAAAGGTTTTTATGGGCGATACGGGTTCGCTTTTCCTCGGCGGAGCGGTCTGCGGGATGGCAATACTTATAAAGCAACCGCTGGCACTTCTGATTGCAGGCTTTGTCTATGTTGCAGAGGCTCTCTCTGTTATACTTCAGGTTATATCCTTTAAGACGACGGGCAAAAGAATATTCAAAATGAGCCCAATACATCATCATTTTGAGATGTGCGGCTGGAGCGAGAAGAAGATTGTAGTCATCTTTACACTTGTAACAATAATACTTTGTGCACTTATGTACTTTTTCGGATAGGGGAAATCTGTATGAACAACAGAAATCAACATAATACAACGCCAAAAGGAAGGGCAAGGCGACACTCGGGCTCTGCACTGTCTGCGTTTGCAGAATGGTTCAGACCCGTAAAGGGAACTGTTGATTATATGTTCCTTGCAGTTGTGATTTTGCTCTCGGGCTTTGGTATAATGATGCTGTACAGTGCGGGAAGCTCAAGAGCGTATGCTAATTTTGGAGATAGCTTCTGGTATCTTAAAAACCAGCTTGTAGGTCTCGTAATCGGCGGAGTTGCTATGTATGCGGCATCAAAGTTTGATTATCACAGGCTTGGCGGAAGAATAGCAGGACTTTTGTATATCGGCAGCGGGTTTTTACTCTTGCTCACCATTGCGGGGCTTGGCACGACTGTAAACGGTGCTACAAGATGGCTGTTTGGCTTTCAACCGTCAGAGCTTGCAAAGATTGCAATAATAATATTGTTTTCGCATAATCTTTCGCAACCCTCGGGGCAGAGAGATTTGAAGAGCTTTAAGAGCGGCTTTTTGCCGTATATACTTATGCTTGGTGTTTATGTGCTGTTGCTTGTGCTCCAACCGCATTTTTCGTGTATTGTACTTATTTCTGCAATAACGATGGTTCTGCTCTTTGTTGCGGGAGCACCTATGAAATTTTTTGTATATATCGGTGCACTCGGCATCGTAGGTGCGATAGGACTTATAGTGGCAGAGCCGTACCGTATGGCGAGAATAACCTCGTTTTTAGACCCGTTTGCGGATATGCAGGGAAGCGGTTGGCAGATAGTGCAATCCCTCTATGCTATCGGTTCGGGCGGAATATTCGGGGTAGGTCTCGGCAAGAGCAGGCAGAAGTTTTTATCACTTCCTGAGCCTCACAATGATTTTATATTCTCGGTTCTGTGCGAAGAGCTTGGACTTGTCGGAGCAATTATTTTAATTGGACTTTTCATATTGCTGATATACAGAGGAATAAAGATTGCGGCAAAGGCACCTGACCTTTTCGGGACACTTCTTGTAACGGGAATTGTCGGGATTGTTGCACTTCAGGCACTTGTAAATATTGCCGTTGTTACGGCGTCAATACCCGTTACGGGTATGCCGCTTCCGTTTTTCAGCTACGGAAGCACGGCACTTATAATAACAATGGGTGAAATGGGAATAGTATTAAATGTTTCAAGGCAGTCTAAACTGCCGATATAGGGGGAATTCCTTTGAAGATTTTGTTTGCAGGCGGGGGAACGGCAGGACATATCAATCCGGCTCTTGCTCTTGCAAAGCATTTGCGGGAGACAAAGGCTGACACTGAGGTGCGTTTTGTCGGAACGAAAGAGGGCCTTGAAATGAGCCTCGTTCCAAATAGCGGCTACGAGCTTGATGTCATAAGGGTTCACGGCTTTGAGAGAAGGTTAAGTATGAAAACCTTAAAGACGATGCTTGAGCTTCCGCCTGCCATTATAGAGTCAAAGCGAATTATAAAGAAATTTAAACCTGATGTTGTTGTCGGTACGGGCGGGTATGTTTGCGGTCCTGTGCTTTATGCCGCGGCAAAGCTTGGTATACCGACGCTTATCCACGAGTCGAATGCGTTTGCAGGAGTTACCACGAAAATTCTGTCAGGGTATGTTGATGTTGTTGCAGTTGGAATAGAGGCGGTAAAAAAATATCTGCCCAAGGCAAAAAAGCTTGTCTATACGGGAAATCCAATAAGACCATCCATTTTGTCGGTTGAGCAGTTTTCTGCAAGACGAAAGCTGGGACTTGACAGCAGACCTGCAATTTTAATATTTGGCGGAAGCCTTGGTGCAAGGGATTTCAACTCGGCTATGGTCGATTGGATTTGCTCGGTTGCGAGGGAAGAACGCTATCAGATAATTATGGGAACAGGCAAGCTTAATCAAATGTCCGCCGTTTTAGAACGCTTTGATAAAAATGGCGTTAAGCTTGAAGCTTTTCCTGATATAAGAATAAGTGAATATATTTACGATATGGATATCGCAATGAATGCGGCGGATTTGGTTATATCAAGGGCCGGGGCAAGCACTCTGTCAGAGCTTACTGCAATCGGCAAGCCTGCCATTCTTGTTCCGTCGCCTTATGTGACGGACAATCATCAGGAGCATAATGCCCGTGCGATAGAGAGCGGCGGCGGTGCGGTTGTAATAACCGAGAGCGAGCTTGCCGTCGAGACCATAAGCAAGCTCGTGTCCGAGATAACGGGAAGTGCGGCAAGACTTGCCGAGATGAAAACGGCGTCCTTGAAAATGGGAGTCCCGAATTCTGCCGAAATAATTTGCAGAGAAATATTGAGTCTCGTTTAAAAAACAGATATTACACTATTCACACAAATTCCAAAGTATCATATATAAATAATACAGACACATATGTCTTTTATGTGGTCTGTCAGTATGATGCGAAACGGAGTGAATAATGTGTGCGAGCTTGTGATAAATGGCGGAAGAAGCCTGTGCGGAGAGGTAGAGCTTCAAGGCAGTAAAAATTCGGCACTTCCCATTCTGGCGGGAACAATTCTGACAGATGAGCAGTGTGTTATACATAATTGCCCCGATATTTCCGACACGCGGACCGCTATTGCTATATTAAAGGATTTTGGTGCCCGGGCGTATCGCGACGGCAAAAGTGTTTATGTATGTGCGTCTGAAATTGACGGAGGCGTAATCCGCAGAGAGCTGATGCAGAAAATGCGGTCGTCGGTAATGTTTACGGGGGCGTTGCTTTCAAGATGCGGAAAAACAATGATTTGTCTGCCTGGCGGGTGTCGGCTTGGCGAGAGACCTATTGACCTTCACATAAGCTCACTTACGAGCCTCGGTGCGAAGATAGAAGAGGTTGGCGAATGTATAAGCTGTAAGCTTGAGAAGATTCTATCGGGGGATATAACTCTGCTTTACCCGAGTGTTGGAGCAACCGAAAATATTATGCTTATGTGTGCAAACTCGGGCAAAGAGGTGCGGATATTTAATCCTGCCCGAGAGCCTGAAATAGTCGATTTGCAGAATTTCCTGAATGGTATGGGTGCGGACATAAAGGGTGCGGGCAGTGATATGATAAAAATATCGCCGATAAAAGCTTTGCACGGATGTGAGCACTCGGTTATTCCCGATAGGATTGTTGCCTCGACCTATGCCTGTGCCGTTGCGGTGTGTGGCGGAGATGTTCTGATAAAGGGGGCAAGAGCCGACGAGATGCGGCTTGTTCTCGAGGTGCTGAAGGAAATAGGTTGTGAAATTTTGTATGATAGCGAGGGTGTGCGGGTTAAGAGTAACAAGAACCTCAAGCCTATAAGTATGATTAAAACACTTCCGTATCCGGGCTTTCCGACAGATGTTCAGCCATTGCTTGGTGTTGTGCTTTCGTGTGCAAGAGGAACCTCTAAGATATGCGAGACTGTGTTTGACAGTCGGTTTGGCTATCTGTCAGAGCTATGCTCTATGGGAGCAAGGGCAAAGGAATATGGCTCGGTTGCGGAGTTCCAAGGGGTTAAGGGACTGCACGGGGCAGGAGTGTGTGCCCGTGACTTGCGTGGCGGTGCGGCACTTGTTGTTGCGGCACTTTCGGCAAGAGGAACAACGGTTATATCAGGAACAGAATATATTGACCGAGGTTATGAGAAAATAGAGGAGTCACTGCGAACTCTCGGGGCAGAGATATACAGAATATAAAGCTATACAAAAAGGAGAGAAAACAATGGAGGGACACAAAAGAAGAAGAGTAAGACGGAGGAGACCGTCGGTGCCGTCGTCGGTAAAGCTTGGAATTCTTATAACGGTGCTTGTGCTTATTGTTGTGTCTGCGGGACTTTTGATGGCTCCCGCTCTTGATGTTGATGAGGTGTATTGTGAGGGGTGCATAATAACAGAGTCGTCAGAGATTGTGGTCAAAGCCCAAATCAAGACGGGTGAGAATATTTTGCTCGCAAACCTCGGTAAGTCACGCAGACTCCTTGAGGCAGACCCTCTTATAGAAGAGGCGAGTATCCGCAGAGTTTTCCCAAATAAAATTTGTATTACGATAACAGAACGCACACCTGTGGCGTATGCAATGTGCGGGACAGAGTGTGCAGTCCTTGACGATGGCGGGATTGTTCTTGAGGTAATCGCAGACGGCAGAGTGGCTGAAATAATCGAACATAATACCCCAAAGGAGAGGGATTTAACTGCAAATAAACCTCAATCGGAGGAGGAGATTGTCACTGACGGGAAAACAGACGGGCAGAGCGTGGAAGCTCCCGAAGACGCCGAGGTAAGCACAGACGAGGTGCAGTCAAAGCGTACCAGGGAATACAAGGTTCCGCTGTTTGCGGGACTTGAGCTTTCAAGTGTCAAAGAGGGTAAAATCGCAAAGGCGGATGATGACGGCAGATTTGAGGATGCGATGGAGATTTGCGGTGCTTTGCTTAATGCGGGACTTTTAAATCGGACAACCTATATAGATATTACCGATATATCCGACATAAGAATTGTAATAGAAAACCGACTTGATATACAAATCGGCACGCTCGATAACATAGGCTATCGTGCAAGTTTTTTGGCAGAGGTGGTAAATACCAAGATTTCTGCCTATGAGACAGCAATCCTTGATTATACAGGTGACGACATATATGTTCGCCCGCCCGAGAGCAATGAGGAAAGAACCATAAATGACGGCGAAGATGATATAGAAGAGGGGACAGACGAGGAGAGCGGAGATGACGGGCAAGAGGAATAATGCGAGTCTGTAATATACTTGTAATATTATTTTAAAAAGTTTGAAAAAGTGTCTTTACAAATTAAAAATATATGGTATAATAAAATATGTTAAAATATATGGATAATGTAATTATGCATAGCCTGGTTGGCGTGGCTGCATATTTAAGGCGGTTTAAGGACAAGCTGTTATGGAAAAAGGCTTCAAACCGACTCGTATCACAGTTAGGAGGAAAAAACAGTGTTCCAATTTGACACAGAAAACACGAACCCTGCACAGATTAAGGTTATTGGTGTAGGCGGTGGCGGTAACAACGCCGTCAACAGAATGATTGAGGCGGGGGTAAAAAGCGTTGAATTTATAGCGGTAAACACGGACAAGCAAGACCTTACCTTGTCTGCTGCATCGCAGAAAATACAGATTGGTGAGAAAATCACAAAGGGTCTCGGTGCAGGTGCGGTTCCCGAAATCGGTAAAAAAGCAGCCGAAGAGAGCCGTGACGAGATTGCACAAGCAATAAAGGGTTCAGATATGGTATTTGTTACTGCGGGCATGGGCGGCGGTACAGGCACAGGTGCGGCACCTATTGTTGCAGAGGTTGCGAAGGAAATGGGTGTCCTGACTGTCGGTATCGTTACAAAGCCCTTCTGGTTTGAGGGTAAGGTTCGTCAACGCAACAGTGACGAGGGTATTACCAACCTTATGGGTGCAGTTGATACACTTGTTGTTATTCCTAACGACAAGCTTCTCGAAATTGCAGAGAACAGAACCCCGCTTATGGAGTCGTTCCGTATGGCGGATGATATTTTAAGACAAGGCGTTCAGGGTATTTCGGACCTTATTTCGCGTCCGGGTCTTATCAGTCTTGACTTTGCGGATATTAAGACGATTATGAAGGATACAGGCTTTGCTCATATGGGTATCGGCAGTGCAACGGGTGAAAACCGTGCAGAAGAGGCTGCAAAGAAGGCTATACATAGTCCCCTTCTTGAAACCACTATTGAGGGTGCAAAGGGTGTTATCCTCAATGTTACGGGCGGCAGCGACCTCGGTATTTTAGAGGTTAAGACTGCGGCAGAGCTTGTTGAAGAGGCTGCGGATTCTGATGCAAACATCATTATCGGTGCTATCGTTGACGAGAATCTTGGTGACGAAATTCAGGTTACCGTTATTGCTACGGGTTTTAAGGGTAATACCCCTGTTGCAGGTGGCGATTCCAACTCGTTTGACAGTTTTTTAAGCAGATTTGCTAACGGCACTGCATCTAAAACTGCTGCGGGCACTGCGGGGGCAACAGCTCGCCCTGCTGAAAAGGTTCAGTCAAGTCAGGGACTTTTTAACAAGTTTTCAGAGGACGACGGAATTGATGTTCCTGTCTTTCTCCGTAAAAACAAATAATTGTTAGGCATACCGATTGATGAGGGCAAGTCGTAAGACTTGCCCTTTTTTAAGAAAGAGGCGTGGATATGAAACGACTTACAGACAAGCTTTTTGATACACAAAATTTAAATGACGATGAATTAAAGAGGCTTTTGTGTGACGGCTCTTGTGACGAATATTTGCGGACAAGGGCAGACGAGATGCGTCGCCTCTTTTTTGGGAACAAGGTCTATATCAGAGGTCTTATCGAGATTTCAAATTTCTGTAAAAATGACTGCTTCTACTGCGGAATACGATGCTCTAATCATATGGCAAAGAGATACAGGCTTTCAAAAGACGAAATTCTGGACTGTTGCAGAGAGGGGTACTCTCTCGGCTTCAGAACCTTTGTGCTTCAGGGCGGAGAGGACAGCTTTTATACAGACGAAATGCTTTGCTCAATTATAACCGATATTAAGAAGACATATTCCGACTGTGCTGTCACGCTCTCGCTTGGCGAGAGGTGCAGAGAGAGCTATAAGCGTCTGTATGATGCGGGGGCGGACAGATATCTGCTTCGACACGAAACCGCAAATGCAGAGCATTACGGCAGACTTCATCCCGAAAAAATGAAGCTATCACACAGGAAGCAGTGCCTGTTTGATTTAAAGGAGATAGGGTTCCAGACGGGAAGCGGATTTATGGTCGGTTCGCCGTTTCAGACCATAGACAACATAATTGAGGATATAAGGTTTTTGCAAGAGCTGTCACCGCATATGATAGGAATAGGCCCGTTTATAACCCACAAGGAAACACCATTTGCAGAATTCAAGTCGGGAAGCCTTGAGCTTACACTTCGGATTTTGTCTGTTTTGAGACTGATGTTCCCTAAAGTGTTGCTGCCCTCCACTACTGCACTCGGCACCATTCACCCGAGGGGCAGAGAGAGAGGGCTTATGTCGGGGGCAAATGTGGTAATGCCGAATTTGTCGCCCGTTGCATCACGCAAGCTGTATGCTCTTTATGACAACAAAATCTGCACGAATGAGGAGGCAGCAGAGAGCCTTGGGCTGTTAAAGACCACTGTCTTGCGTGCGGGGTATGAGGTTGTTGTCGACAGAGGAGATGCACCTCGATAAATTGCTTGAAAAATTCTGACGATTATTATATAATTATGTTATATTTTAGGTGATAAGGAGAGAAAAAGATGGAAAGAGTTGATAAAAATAATTATTATCTCGATATCGCAGATACAGTAACCGAGAGAGGTACCTGTCTGCGAAGAAATTTTGGTGCAATAATAGTTAAAAACGACGAGATTGTATCAACAGGCTATACGGGTGCACCGAGAGGCAGAAAGAACTGCTCTGACCTTGGCTTTTGTATGAGAGAAAAGCTCAATATACCAAGGGGCGAGAGATACGAGCTGTGCCGCAGTGTTCACGCAGAGGCAAACTGTATAATATCTGCTGCCCGCCGTGATACAATCGGCGGAACACTCTACCTTGCGGGCAGAGATGTAAAGACGGGCGAGCTTGTAGAGAATGCGTGTTGTTGTTCGATGTGCAAGAGGATGGTAATTAACGCAGGAATAGAAAAGGTTGTTGTGCGTGTTACACCGACCGAATATAAGGTATATCCTGTGTCTGACTGGATTGAAAATGATGATTCTTTAGAGGGAAAGCTCGGTTACTGATACATAAAAGTTTTGATGAATAAAACGCAAAGGAATGATATATAATTTATGAAGGTATCCATTTTAGGCTCGACGGGCTCTATCGGCACCCAAGCTCTTGAGGTTATCCGTGACCTCGCGGGAATAAAGGAAATAGAGGTTGTTGCTCTGTCGGGTAATACAAATATTGCATTACTTGAAGAGCAGATTCGGGAATTTAAACCTCGATATGCTGCGTGTTATGATAAGGCGTCTGCGGATAAGCTCAAGCTTGCTGTGGCGGATACCGATTGCATAGTATTATCAGGGCAGGAGGGGCTTTGCACTGTTGCGGCAGAGAGCGGTGCAGATATGGTTCTGTCTGCAATCGTCGGCTTTGCGGGACTTGTCCCGACAATGCGGGCAATAGAGGCGGGCATAGATATTGCACTTGCCAACAAAGAAACTCTTGTTACCTCAGGGAAGCTTTTTATGGATGCCGTTGATAGATACAAGGTAAGGCTTTTGCCCGTTGACAGCGAGCATTGTGCCATCTTTCAGGCGTTGCATGCGGGAAAAGAGACAGAGCTTGGTAAAATTTTGCTTACTGCCTCGGGAGGACCGTTTTTCGGCAAAACTAAAGAAGAGTTAAAAAATATAACGAGCAAGGATGCATTAAAGCATCCGACCTGGAATATGGGTGCCAAAATTACGATAGACAGTGCTACGCTTATGAACAAGGGTCTGGAGGTTCTTGAGGCGAGATGGCTCTTTGGGGTGGATATAGACGATATTGAGGTTATAATTCAAAGAGAGAGTATCATACATTCTATGGTAGAGTTTCAGGATAAGAGTGTTATCGCTCAGATGTCTCTTCCGTCTATGAAACATCCGATACAATACGCCTTTACATATCCCGACAGACTTCCGTCAAAGGACGAGAGTGTATCGTTTTCGGATTTGGCAAGGCTCACATTTTTTAAACCTGATACGGAGACCTTTCGTTGCTTGTCACTTGCAAAGCTTGCGGGCAAAGGCGGCGGCATAATCCCAACGGTTATGAATGCCGCAAACGAGGTTGCGGTTGACGCGTTTTTGAGGGATAAAATCGGGTTTTTGGATATTGCCGATATAGTAGAGCGTGAAATGGAAAGATATTCTAATATAGAAAACCCGACGATTGAAGATATAATTTCGGCAAACAATGAGGTAAGGCAACGCATAAAATTGTAGTGGTGTTACAGAAACCCACAAACTTGCAGCGGACTTGTGAACTTTCGCTATTAAATTTTTATATAAAAGGGAGAATTTTATGATACTCACAATTATTGGTGCAATACTGGTCTTTTCGCTGATAATATTTGTTCACGAGCTGGGGCATTTCATAGTTGCCCGTGCAGCTAATATAAATGTTCTTGAGTTTGCAATAGGAATGGGACCTGCCATATGGAAGAGGCAGGGCAGGAATACATTGTATTCGGTTCGTGCAATTCCAATGGGCGGATTTTGCAAGCTTGAGGGCGAGGACGAGGAAACGGATACCGAGGGTTCATTCAGTGCGAAAAAACCGCTACCCAAAATTGCAGTGCTTGCAGCGGGTGCGGGAATGAATGTCCTGCTCGGCTTCGTTATAATTATTGCAATTACGACCGCCTCGGCTTTTCAAAGCGGAGGACTTCCATCGACGGTTGTGGCAAGAGTAAATCCCGAGTCGTCTGCGGCGGAGTTTCTTCAGGAGGGCGACAGGATTGTCGGCATAAACGGAAAGAGGGTTAATATAAAAAAGGACTTGAGCTTTGAACTGTCGGAGATAGGAACGGGAGAGAGTACCCTGACCTATGTCAGAGACGGAGAGAGCTATACAGATAGATTTGTGCCGATGGAAATTACCTATGACGACGGCTCGACGGGGTACATTGTCGGGTTTGAGATTGCACCTGCAAAAATCAATTTGTGGGGTATTTTAAAAGAGAGCTTTTTCCAGACAATATGGCTTGTAAAATTGATTTTTGTATCGCTTGGAATGTTGTTTCGCGGTGAAGCGGGCTTGTCGGATATGTCAGGCCCTATCGGTGTTGTGTCTGTTATGAATGCCGCGGCACAAGGCGGTCTTTTGAATTTTCTCTTCTTTGCCGCTTTTTTGACCGTGAATATCGGCGTTATGAATTTGCTGCCGCTTCCTGCTCTTGATGGGGGAAGAATAGTTTTTGCTCTCTTTGAGCTTGTTTTCAAGAAACCCGTTCCGCCTGACAAAGAGGGTCTTGTGCATCTTATCGGTTTTGCCCTTCTTATCGCTTTGATGCTGTTTGTAACCTGGAACGATATTATGCGACTTTTTGGCAAATAGTATGGTTAATTTTAGAACAAAAATGAAATTTGCACACGAGCATACGAGAGTATGAGAGAGAATAAGAGAGAATAAAAGAGTTTGCAGAGTGATAAATTAAAATTTTTGAAAAAGTGCTTGACAAACAATAAAATTCGTATTATAATAGCAAGGCGGTCTTAAATAAGACTGCCTTATTTTTGAAATTGATTAGCTTAATATATAATAGGAGGTAGGCATTACTATGTCAACTTACATGGCAAAAGCCAATGAAATTGAAAAGAAATGGTATATCATTGATGCTGCCGGCAAGCCCCTTGGACGCGTAGCTGCAACAGCTGCTACTATTCTCCGTGGCAAGCATCGTCCACAGTACACTCCGGGTGTTGATTGTGGCGAGTATGTTATCGTTATAAATGCAAAGGATGCAGTTTTGACAGGTAACAAAATTCAGCAGAAGAAATGGTACAGACACACAGGCTACATCGGTCATCTTAAGGAGGTTTCTTATAAAGACCTTATGGAAACCAGACCTGAAAAGGCTATGGAGCTTGCAATCGCAGGTATGCTTCCGCATAACACTCTCGGCAGAAAGGCTTTGAAGAAGTTGAGAATTTATAAGGATGCAAATCACAATCAGGAAGCTCAGACACCCGTTGTCTGGGAACAAGCGTAAGAAAGGGGACTGAATAAACATGGCAAGCGTACAATATTGCGGAACAGGCAGAAGAAAGAAGTCTGTTGCCAGGGTTAGATTAGTGCCCGGCACAGGTGTTATCACTATTAACAAGAGAGATATAGACGAATATTTTGGTCTTGAGACTCTTAAGGTTGTTGTAAGACAACCGCTTGACCTTACCAAGACAGAGGGTAAGTTCGATGTATTTGTTAATGTTCAGGGCGGTGGCTTCACAGGTCAGGCAGGTGCAATCCGTCACGGCATAGCAAGAGCACTTCTTGAGGTTGACGAGGAGTACAGAGCAGAGCTTAAGGCTGCAGGTTACCTCACTCGTGACCCGAGAATGAAGGAGAGAAAGAAGTACGGACTCAAGGCTGCAAGAAGAGCGCCACAGTTCTCAAAACGTTAAATTCATCAAAAAACCTTGGAACTATCACGGTTTCAAGGTTTTTATTTTGTTATGATTTGAAAAAGTACGAAAAACCAAAACAAA
>JAZNHF010000016.1:0-169720 GCA_045576835.1 Clostridia bacterium | reverse complement strand
ATCGAGGAAGCACCCGCCGTTGCTTGTTTTTTGCAAAATCGTTCTCTACCGTACCCTAGTGTGCCGACGAAAACGATTTTACAAAATATAACTTCGTTTCTCATCGTCTGCTCAACTTAATGACTTTGTCATTAAGTTGAGGCTCAATCCGTATGGATTGAGCCTCTTTTATTTCGCCTTACATTTCGGTTGTCATAAGGTTATAGAAAATCATTGCCGCTTCTGCACGGGTTGCATTTGCGTGAGGACCAAAGCTTCCGTCCTCAAAGCCGTTTACTACACCAAGCTTGTTAAAATACGCCACTGCATCCTTTGCATAATCACTGATGCTTGCTGCATCTGTAAATGAAAGCGTATCGTTATCACCCGACTGACCGTCTACTGCTCTGTATAGCATTGCGACCATATCCTGACGGGTAATGCAAGCTTCGGGGTAGAAATTCCCGTACTCATCGCCTTTAACAACACCCCACTTATATGCCGCCGAAACATACGGTGCATACCAACTGTCCGCACTCACATCGCCAAACGGTGCCGACGCATTACTTGCATCAATACTGATTGCCGTTGCTATAAGCTTTACAAACTCTGCACGGGTAATTTTGTTGTTCGGACCAAAGCTTCCGTCGGGGTTTCCGTTTACAATTCCCTTTTCATTCAGGAAAAGGATTGCCTTTTCTGCCCAAGCCGCCTCGCCGAGGTCACTGAACACAGGTGCTTTTGATGCTTCAGGAGCAGCCTCGGGCTTCTTCACGGGCGAAATCAAGCCTGAACTCGGGCTGTGTTTATTTCCGCCGCCGCCTCCTTCGTCGTCATCATCCTTGCCAAGCAAAATCTCAACCTGCTCGTCAAACTTTTCTACAACTGCATCGCAATCCTCATACGACTTTCCGCTAACCGCCGCAATAACCTTTGCCTGGTCTGCGGGGATAAGGTCATCATACGCATCCTCGTCTATCGGGAAATAAGTCGGAAAACCAAAGATAACATCCTTTACCTCGCCGTCTGTCTTTTCGCAGATAGTCGAAAGCAATGCACTTTCATACATATATGCCTTTATCTCTTCGATTGTCATAGGCTCGGTCTTTTTTGCAACTCTCTTGACAAAATCCTCGTCACTCTTTGTCGCATTTAATACGGCAGTAATCTCTGTGTTTGCATTAAATCCGAGATAGTTGTAATACTTTTCAATCCAAGCACTTACTTCTCCCGAATCGTCTGCCACTGCAAAATAGCCTGACGCTATTGCCCTTTTGTATTTTGAAAGGAAGTTTGTAAGTCCTGTCTGAATTTTTTGTTTCTCTAAATCTGTCAAATAGCTCTCGGGCAGGTCATCATAGGCGAGCTCATCCATAATATTTTCAAATGCCAATTCGCCCGTCTCACCAAGGCTGTTAAACTCGGCAATATCAACGCCAAGTATTACATAATTATAAACCCCGTCTGTCTGAAGCGGAAAAACGCTTCCTGCCTTGTCTGCAAGCGATAACGCCTTGAGAACCTCTAAAACTCTGTCAGGTCCGCTATAGTCATAGGTTGTAACCTGAGGCTCTGCAAGCTCTGTCCCCGAAACATACACCTTGTATATACCGCTTATAAAGTCGGCGGGAAGAAAGAGCTTTTCAAACTCGTATACAACATTTTTATTTTCGTCAAACTTACTGTTTGTATAATCGGCATAGATAACATTATCAGAAGAGTCCGTAAGCTTGAATATCAGGGTCGAGCCCTTTCTTGTTTCGCCCTCAATTTTTCCGCTGACGGTAATGGCTCTGTTCTCGGTGTCGGTTACAATCGTCGGCTCTGCCGCCGACGCCATAATTGTAACGCACGAGAGAATTGCCGCTATGCCAAGGCTTAAGAATTTTTTAGCTAACCTCATACTCTATTCCCCCCTCAAGCTTAAATCATCATAAATTATAATCTGCTTTGTATCACCGCTCTGGAGCCAAGCAAATACCATGTCGCCTTTGGCTACATTCTGTGCACTATGTCCTGTTGACAGAACATACTCGCCGCCGCTTCTCTTAAAGCAAACAGCAACATCTCCTGTCCTTGAAACAAGCTCTGTCTGCGGGTCTCCCTCCGACGCCTTGTCAATTACAAAGAACTTGTCGTAAACCTCAACAACAACGCCGTAAATACCAATGTTTGAACCATTGTTCTCGCTGTATCGGCGAGTATCCTTGTTGACAAAGGTGTTTACTCCGTCTACGGCTTTTTCTCCCTTGTGATTGAGCATATATCTTATATTAACGACCTCGTTGTTATTCTTTTGTACCCTTATGATATCGCCTTTTTTTATTGCACCCAAGGTTGCCGCACCGCTTACTTCATACTCGCTCGAAATTATATTCGTTGATTTCGAGCCGTTAGGTGTAAGACCATTGATTACAGTAACCACATCGCCGTCTGCCGACAAGCCCTTGCCGATGCTGTCAACAATAATCGGTTGGTCATAGCCCAAAGAACCAAGTGTTCTTGAACGAACAACAACATCTGCCGAGTATTTGTTTCCAACCGACGAGTAAATTGCACCTCTGAAGCCATCGCCCCCATCAGGAAGAATGGTGTTTGCTGTGCCAATCGTAGTGTTTGTAATCCTTTCCTTGTCACCCTCTGCACCAAAAACATTGAAGGTTAAGCTGTCGCCCGGGAGATATAGATTTATATCTGCGTGATATACACCCGATACCAATTCGCTTGAGCGGTCATAGTATCTGTTCGAACCCAGGGCTCTGGCAAGAGTAAGGGTATCGTTTTCATCCTTCGCTATTTCCTCAACAGTATCGATGAAAGAAAGCTCGCCGTTTGAGTTGACTTTGTATCTTATGACATCCTCGCTCGCAAGTGTACTTATACCATCCCACTCGGGTGTTCCCTCTACTACAAGATTGAGGTCTTTCACCTCAAGTCCGTTATATATAACCTTTTTCGCAAGCGGATACATTTCAAGCTTGCCCTCGGCTGTGAGAAGCTTTACAGTAACAATCGTCTCAAAGCCTGTATTCTTTACGCTATGGTCGTTGTAAAGGCCTATAATCGGCGGCCCGCTCGGACTTTGTGCAAACGCAACAACATCGCCGTAAACATTAAGCGTAAACTCACCGTTCTGACCTGCCTTTACCAGACCCGAATAATTGTTCGAGAAATTAAGAGGCTGGTCGTCAATGTAAACCTTGCCTTGGTCAATCTTTGTAACAGTGCCCGTAATCTTTCTGTCGCTTATATAAATTCTTGTAAGCTTGGGTCCTTCTGTATTCTTACTCTGATAAATTGTCGCATAGCCCTTTGCCGACATTGTTCGAAGAGCAATGTTCTCGCCGTCCTGGTCTTTAATCACAATAAAATTCTTTTCATTTGCAAGCTCAAATGTATCACTCGTTCCTGCAAACTTTAAAAGTGATTTTGTCGGGTCAAGCGACTCTATCTTGTAATCGTGATACTCGTCAATAAAGAGAACCTTGCTTCCGTTGCCGTTTTCAACATACTGAATTGTACCGCTGAAATTGTCCTCTGAATCAACCAACGCAGTAATGCTCGCATCTGCCGCAACACCATTATAGATTACCGAAACATTGTCCGTAACATCAATTACTTCCTCGGCATCCTTGCCCTCGGGAACATACTTGATTTTACTGTTTGATATTTCAAGGATTTCGTCTCTGCCCGCCTTGATTTCAAGTATCTCTGTAGAGCTTTGAGGATAAATAACACGAAGTGTTCTGTCTCCTTTTTCATTCTCTTCGTACCAGAAATCACACTCATAGCCTACAAGAGCATTTGCGAGTGCACTTGTTTTTTCTGAATCATAAATTTTACCATCAATATAAAGCTGACCGACTTTAAGTCCGCTGTCGGGAAGATTTATCGATGTAAGCGGGGTTGCCTCAACTACACCGCTTCCCTTATACAGCTTCTGGGTAAGTCCCATAATACCCTCGGCTTTTTCATACTTGATATTGTCATCAACTATTGTGGTTGCAGTCAAATAATCTGCCTCTATTACATTGTTGAGTAGATACGCAATATCCGCTCTGCTAATAAAAGCATCAGGGTTTACGCCCGAATTTATAAGCTTTTGCTGGGTCGCAACCTTTACATAACCATTGGGAAATCCGCCGTTTTCCTCTGCAATCTCTTTAAACCCAAGAACTCTGATTGCAACAGTAAGTGCTTCTGCATATGTGATATATGCGTATGGCCTAAAGCTTGTCGCACTCTCACCGTTCATAATCCCGTTCTGTGAAAGATAAGCGATTGCCTCTGCATACTTACTTGTCTGTTCGACATCATTAAAGCCTGTGTTTATTGGCTTTATCTCTTCGTCCTCGTCTTCGTCAGGCTTTTCAAATATTCTGTATATTGAATACGCGAAATCCTCTCTTGTTGTCATCATATTTGCACGATAAAGACCATCATCTGTATCCATTATAAGCCCGAGATTGTAGAGCATATTTACTACATCAGCACAATCATCGCCCTCTAAATCTGAAAATCTGCCCTCGCGGGTATACATATTATAGTCGAACTGCTTTGCTGCCTTTTTGTAGAAGCAGATTTTGCTGAGCGTCATATATTTTCCCGTTGTTCCCGTAATATATAAATCATGCACACCTGTAATTGGGTTGGGAAGCTTTGCCGTATTTATAACCGGAACGCCCCAATCACTACTCGGTGCAATCGGGATTGTTGCAAAAACAGGACCGTCTGCCTTGTCAAGGCGAAGCTCTATTCCATCGCCGTAGCCTGCAGGAATCATAGATATTACCTCGATTGTGGTTGCACCCTCTTTGCCAAAATCCAAGCCCTTATAGCATAGCCAGCTTTTGCTCCTCAATCTGCCGACACGGTCTTCAAGGATTTGCATCGGGTCTGCCGGAAAAGCATCATAATTTTCGTCAAAATCAGGTGCCAAAAAGGCTTCAAAAGGATTTCTTGTCTTTGCCGATACCGGAACTATGAAGCACTGTAGCAACACGGTTGCCGTAAGCAAAAGAGTTAAAAGTCTTTTTATATTTTTCATACTCTTATTCCTCCGTGTTGTATCTATTGTAGTTCTGCGGGGGCAGACATAAATATCGCACCTGCAGTTTCGTCATTATTCCATATAAGCGGTTTTACCTTGTAACCCTCGCTTAAATCTATTTCTTCGGGGGTTGCTTTGCTCAAGGAAACCGACCCGCCCGCGGGCACAGTCTGTGTATCCTGCACAATCTTGCAGAGACGGCCTGCACTGTCAAATATTGCAAGCATAAGCGTAATAGAATCGCCAACCTCTGCCGTAACAGTTGTAGCAACCGTTATCTGGGCTGCCTCGCCTATCTCGTTGTTTACAATCGGTGTGCCCGAGCCATCTGTTACAACAGGTGCCGCAACAACATAGTCTGCGTCAGGTGAGGTAATCGTTACCGCTGCACTCTCACTTCCGAGAGCGTTGCCCGCTGCATCAAGAACTCCGTCGAAGGAAAGGGTATAATCCTCACCAAAGCCGAGAATTTCGTTTACATTAAAGGTAGCCTTGCGGGTATTATCACTGTAGCTGTCGATTGCATACTCCATCTCGACAACCTCGTTTGCCTTGTTCTTCATAACAACCTTGTTGAGCGTTTCAGGGTCAACCTTATCAGTAAACACTACATCTATTGTCTTTCCCTTAAGGTCGGTGTGAAGAACATTTGTGTTCCATGACGGCTTAATTGTAACAAGCGTAAGGTCGAGATAATTCTTCTTCTCATAGGCCTTTGCTTCTGCGTAGAATTGAGTAATCCAAAAGCCTCTTATACCATCGGGATAACCGTCTAAGGTTGTGGTTATCATTGGGTCTTCCTTGTCAGAAAGATTGTTTTTTATAATAATCTGGTAGGTGTTATCTGCTCTTCTTTCAAAAGATGCCGTCAGGTCATAAAATCCGTTTGCATCCTTTGTCTCAAATGCGTCGCCCCCTGAATATGTATGTCTTGCCGATGTGCTGCCCCCTGTTGTAGGACCGTAGTCAGATTTTCTGTAATCATCAGCGGGCAAAAATCCGCCAAACACTCTTTTTGTCGCACTGTCCCCAAAGTAGGTTACCAGTGCGTGACTGGAAACATCTCTTTTGTCCTCGTCGGTTGCTGCTCTGATTACATAGTTTAACTCAAATTTTTCTTCCTTTATATATTCAGGGAGCATCAAATCAAGTCTTCCGCCCGCATTTGCCGACGAAGTCGTGAACTCGGTACTCAAACGAACAAACTTGTCAGCTCCGCTCTGTACTATATAATGGCTCTCTACGGGTGCGGTCGCCTTGCCCGAAACAAGTGCGGGACTGGCGTCTTACGGATATCTTATAACACCGTCAACCGGAAGCTGTGCACCAACCGTATAGACCGAAAAATCCTCATAATACATATATTCTACCGGTGTATATTCATACTCTGTTCCGCATACATCAAGCGTATAGCTTGTCTCGCTCTCGAGTGCACCATATTTTACCTTTACAACTTTGGGATTGGTGCTGTCAATTTCTGCATAAGCACCGCCGATTATATCTCCTCCGTTTGACTTTTTAAATGTTATACCCGACAGCGTTTGGGCATCAACATTTGACTCGAAGGTAATTTTAAATTCACTCGGCTTAACCGTAAAGCCTTCCTCTAAAGGAGAGGGAGACACCGACACAATCGTCGGCTCTGCATCGACCGAAATAACAAGCCCCGATACAAGGAGAACACACGATAAGCACAATGCCAATAATTTTTTCATTGTATTTATGCCTTCCTTTCTTTTTGATATATTTTGAATTGGTGTAAGCGAACATTGTTCGTCTCCGGGGAGGGCAGAGTCGCCCTCCCCTGCGGGATTTATTATTCATCAAATCCAAACCATGTTAAGTTACAGGTCTTTATTGTTCCGCTCGCTCCGCCGAAGCACAGATACACATCATAGGTTCCTGCCTCGAGAGGTCTCTTGAGCTCTACCGACTCGGTCTGGTTATTAAGATAGCCAATTCCCGATGTAGTGTACTCTGCTATAACCTCTCCTGTCGGACTTCCCAGACGAACCTCTATCGGCTGATTTGCATATTGCGGCTCTGCCGAATATCTGATAACAAACTTGGTGCAGTCGCCCGAAACGGCTACATTCTTGTATGCAAGATAGGTTCCAGGAAGAGTATAGTTTACACCCATAAAGGTTACCTTTGGCGGGTCCATAAATTCTGTATGGAGATCCCATTTTGCATCTGACTTACTGCTGTCTTTATCATATTGATAGCCATACACTCTTGCATTAAGGTCGTCAGCGATGGTTGAGCCCTGCTTTAAGAAACCGATATACACAGCCGTTCCCGTCTTGCCCATACCGCCTTCAGGCTTGAACTCAAGAATTATGTCGTGCGTTCCTGCCGATACAGTTCTGTTGAGCGGAACCACCTGCGGTTCTCTGTCTGACCATTCGGTGCTATCCTCTATAAATGTTGCAAGAGGCTCACTCTCAAACGAATCAACATATACCGCCATATGCAAGCCTGCATATTGTCCGCCGCTGCCCGAGCTGATAACAAAGGTGTCTGTATCTGTTTCAAAGGGAACATCCTCATATCTTATATACCAACCGGGATACAGCTCCTTAACTGTCTTGTGTCCAAGCACCTCCGGCAAGGTCGACGCCATGGGTCCTGTTCCTCTGCCTATCTCAAGTCTGGTTCTGTCGGTAAATTCTCCTGCCCATCTGAACGCCGACCAATCATAATCGGGTCTTGCTCTGTCGGGAACTGCATACGCGCCTATTCCGCCAAGCTGAACAGATTTGTATTTCACAACCTTTACATAAACATCATACACACCGCTTGTCGGGTCTATAAAGAGCTTCGTAGTTTCAGAGGTATCCTTTTCATAGGCATTAAGGTCAACAACTGCACTGTAAGCCTTGCCCTTCTCCATCGCTTCACCGGGATTACAAACGATAACCTCTAACTCATCCTTACAATGGTGACTGTCGCCACGCACTGCAAGCTTAACCACCTCTGTACCCTCGGGGAACTCAATATTTGAGAATTTTACATACTGCCCGTCACCCGTAAAGCTTGCATAACCCGTCTTTTTGTCAAGCGTTACACCTTCTGAAAGCGTTCCGCTGTTTAAAACGGTATATTTCATTGTATAGCGGCCTTCCTTGATGCGGTCATAGTTCTTTGTGTAATCAATGGGCTCATAGGTTTCTATATCGCGAAGAGCACCTGCAAAAAACGGCTTTTCTTCCGTGAAATACTCCTCATTGAGGCCCTCAACACCGCCCGGAACATATATATTATCCTCGTTGTTCCATCTTCTTTGGAATGAGGCTGCACCCGTGTAGCTCTGTGTATATGTATAACGGGTAAGCGGTGCATTAGGTTCTGCACTGAATACCTGATTATCATATGTGTCATAACCGTGAGAGCCGCCATCGTGATAGATGGCAAAGCCGTACGAATTGGCATCTCTCTCGTCAAGCGTCATATATATGTAGTTGTGATGCAGTCTTGACGAATATCCGTCAATCGCTTGTTGTATACAATACTCGTAGGTAATACCCGTATCAACAGTTGTTGCCATTCCGTCGTGGAAATCATTGTATGCCGTTTCAAGAGGAACATATGTCGGAACATAATGTCCGTCACCTGAAGACAAGCACATACAAGAACGGCCGCAGTTGTAGACTGTATTATTATAAACCGCAAAACCGCCCACGGGCTTTGTTATCGGGTCGTATCCTCTTGTTGCACCATAGATACCTGAAATATAGCTGCTGCCATAGCCGCAGTCTGCAAAAATGTTGTTCTCAATATAACAGTAAAGTCCTGAAAGGAATACTCCCGCCCCTGCCGCGTGGTCAAAGTTACAGTTGGTAATCATATTATCTGTTCCTGTTACATATATACCAACTTCACCGCGCTCTACCGAGCCGTTGGGGTTTGTCTTATCATACGGGAAGTCAAGGCTGCCCTTATATGCGTCTGACATAGCTATAAAATGGTTTGAATACTTTATGTCAAGTGCATTGAGACTGCACAGCTCACTGTTCTTCATCAACGCACTTCCGCCAATCGTCTCAAAACCGTCTATGTTAATGAACTTTCTGTCGGTAAGGTCGATTGCAAGCTGACGCTTCTTCGCCTCAACCACAGTCTTGCTCGGCTCTGCACCCTCGGGGAATATCATATAAAGACTGTTGCCCTCGTGAATCCATTCGCCGGGGGCGTCGAGACAATTCATGCTTCCAACAAGATAGCCCCAGCTGATGCTGTGATATTTCTCACCCGGTTGCCAATGATTTTCTCTCATATCGCCAATGTAAATTTCACCTCTGCTGCTTCCGACTACATCACCGTTGGTTGCAGCATAGGCTGTACCAATCATGCCAATATATTGAGCACCCTTCCAATAGTCAGGCTCATCCTGCCAGAAGAGTGTCGAACTGCGAACCGTCTGGTATTCCTTGGTTCCCTCTCCTCCTGCAGGCTTCCACATATCTCCTCTTACCATCCAGGCATCGCTCAATCTGTCGGTATCAAAATATACCTCAGGGCCGTTAGGATAGCGTGCCTCTATCTGCATTTCGTCGTTTATAAATATCTGGTTTCTGGTTATTCCCAAATCCCATGTCATAGGAGTAACCCAAATATTCTTTTCTGTATCATATTGTGCCCAACCGCCATCGAGCACCTCGTTTGCAGAGATTACAACTCTCTCGCCCTCCATTGCCTTGAAGGTGATAGGTGCAGCGACCGTACCATCATTCTTCGGTGCAAGAGTTTCTCTGTAAACACCCTCGCGAACGATAACGGTGTCGCCAGCTCTCGCAATATTTGCCGCCTGTGTAAGAGTTTTAAACGGTGCTACCGCTGTACCGTTATTCCCGTCAGACGCATTGGGATTGTTCTGTGCAACATAATAGGTGTTTCCGCTCTCCCTTTGTTTCTTAAAGGGTGCAAACTTTGCAACCGCAAAATCGTGAAGCTCGCCGTCTTCTATTATGCTTTCAACTGTATATTTGTTGTCTATTACAACAAAACCGTCGCGATATCCAACCGTGTCGCCGATAAGCTCTGCAAAATATCTTACCGCCGCAAGAGTCTTGCCGTCGCGGTGGATAATTACCTCATCGTTTAGAACTATCGTCTCTCCTGTACCCTCGGTAACCGTAATTTTTCCATCAAGCAAGGCAACCTCGTGGGTATCAGACCTCATAAGAGCATAGCCCTTTTCGGGATAGTCCTCGTGATAGTATTCAAGAGCCTTAGCAAGAGTATTGATAGGCAGATAAAGTCTGTCTTTATACTTATACGGGGTCATCGTCTTGTCGTTGTTGTCGATATAGCGTCTGCCGCCGTTTGCCACAATAATCGTAGCCCTCTCGTCAAGCATAACTGTTGAGTATGTAGCTGAAACACCCGCTGATACATCAACAAGTCTCTTCACAAGCGGGTCAGGTGTGTACTCCTTCTCAAGCTCCATCTGCACAATGGTGATTTTGCCTGTCGTAGATACCTTAAGCTCGTGCTCGCCTCTGTGCTCAACAAACTCGCGTTGATAGCCAACATCGTTCGCACCATTATACATATAATCCTGCGATGCAATTCCAAGATTGTCGCCAAATACCAGCTTATACTCACCGCTTTCGGCAAGCTCCTCAACCGTATATACATTATCACCCGTCTCAAGCGTCAGCGTGCCCTCTGCATCCTCGTATGAAATAGTTATCGCACGAGTATTAAATGGTGTATGGCAACCATACACCGCATATCCACCGGCACTTATCGCAATTCCGTCACTTACCTCTTTTGCACCCTCCATCGCGATACAATCATCATTGTCAACCGTACGATAAGAATCGCCCGGTGCATGACTTATGTTCAAATCTGCTATGTAGTCCTTTGCAAAAGCAAGGTTTGGAACGCTCAACAGCATAACCAACGCAAGAAAATAACATGCAAATTTTCTTTTCATTCTCGTTCCTCCTGTTCTTGTTTATAATGAATATTTATTGTTTAATTATTTTTAATTTACTTCCCCACACAAGTTTTGTTACTCTTCCTCGGGGATTATGGGGTAAAGCTGAATTGTATTTCCGCCGTCTACCACAAGCTCTGCACCCGTAGTATTTCTCGCATGAGCCGCAAAATACCATACAGCATCTGCCACATCTGCCCCCAATGCTACATCGCCAATGGGGGTGTATTTAGACGGAACTTTTTCATAAAACTCGGGGTTCTTCTCCCATCTGTCCGTCTTTATCATCCCCGGCAGCACCGCGTTTACTCTTATGTTGTATTTTCCAAGGTCAAACGCAAGTGCTCTCATCAACCCGAGCTGTCCGCTCTTTGATGCAGAATATGCTATTCTGTCAGGGATAACTCTGTATGCAGTGTTGGAATTTATAAAGGTGATGCTTCCGCCGCCTTTTTCCTTCATCCTCTTTGCACAATGCTCGCATATACAATAGTTCCACACTATATTGGTGTTAATCACCTTTATAAAGTCTGTCAGCGGATTTTCAAATATCCTTATACCAAGTCCCTGGTCTGCCGCATTTAGCACAAGAGCATCTATATGTATGTCGTTTTCGTCAAAATACTCAAACATTTCCTCTACAGACTTTTCATCGACCGTTCTCTCGTCGAGCAGAGAGTCTATGTGAAAGCCGATAATCTTTACATTCGGAAATTTGTCTTGATATTCCCTTTCCTTTGCGTGTACGGTTTCTTCTTTTCTGCCCGTAAACACAACGCTCCAACCCTCGGTTGCAAATTTCTCTACAATATCTACGCCTGTATTTATACAAGCTCCTGTAATTAAAACTGTCATTTTTTATCCGCCCTTCCCGTTAACGACCGCTATTGTGCGTCAAATCCGAACCACGCAAGATTTATCGTCTTTGTTTCGTTTGCGTTTCCGCCGAAGCACAGATATACTGTATAGTCCCCGGCTTCAAGCTCCCGATTAAGTGAATAGGTTTCTTCTTTGTAGTTCGCAATTCCACTGCCTGAGGTAGTAAAGCTTGCGATAACCTCGCCCGTCTCACCGCCAAGGCGAACCTCTACGGGTTGACCGCAAAGCACATTCTCGCCTGAATATTTTACAACAAACTTATTGCAGTTATTGTTTATCTTGACATCATATGCAAGGCAGGTGTTCGGCAGGGTATAGCTTACGCCCTTATAGATATAGTTCGGCGGGTCCATAAACTGGGTATTAAAGCCCCATGTTTCGTTCGGTCTGCTGTAGCCATCGCCCGTCTTGAATCTTTCGCCATAAATCTTGGTGTCAACCTTATCCATACAATTAAGGGTTGCATTTTCCTTTAGAAATCCGATATATACAAGTGCAGAATTATACCACTCGGTCGAGCGACCCTCTTCATAAACATAGTCAAGATAAACATCGTATGTCCCCGCACTTATATTTTCGTTCAGGGAAACATACTGTGCCCTCTTGTCGCCGGCAACATAGCCGTCCTCTATAAATGTTGCATCGGGTGTGCCCGATACTGTTGTCGAATCGCTCGGCTCTACATACAATTTGTACGGCTGGCGTCTGCCGCTGTTACAGCTTGCGTTTATAACAAAAGCATCGGTCGTATCGTCAATGACAACATCCTCAAACTTCAGATATCTGCCGTGATAGATGTTACGAAGAACAGTTTTGCCAAACGCAATTTCAGGGAAGATAGTCGTAACCGGATTTGATGATGTTCCTTTATAATAAATATATTCGTCTACTTCTCCTGCCCACTCAAATGCTGCCCAATCCTCAATCGGTTTTGCCGTATCCGTGATTGCATAAGCACCAAGACCGCCGATTTCAACCGAGCGGTATTCGGTTACCTTTACATAAACATCATAGGTTCCGATTGTTTTTTCAATATTGAATACAAGTCTCTCTGACACATCTGTGTCGTATGCCCCCGTATCTGCTATAACATTATAGGTTTTGCCTGTTGTTATGTCAGCACCTTGTGCACAGATAATAACATCAATCTTATCTTTGCCGTGATGGCTGTCGCCGCGAATGGCAAGTGCCATCGTCTCGCAACCCTCGGGTAATACCACATCTGAAAATTTTATATACTGACCGTCACCGCTAAAGCTTGCATAACCCGTAGACGGATTTATGGTAACTCCTGCAGATGCAGTAACATTTCCGCCGAGAGCCGTGTATTTCATACCATAGCTTCCCGCTTTAAACTTATCATAGTTTCTTGTGTAATTTACAGGCTCAAATGTCTCGATATCACGCATCGCACCTGCAAAGAAGGGTCTCTCTTCTGTAAAATAGTCGTCTGTCAGGCCTGAAACACCGCCCTCTATGTATACATTTTCGCCGTTGTCCCACTTGCGATAATATGCAGGAGTTGTAGTATCCTGTTGCATATAGGCATAACCGCCTGTGAAGCCTGTGTTTTCAACTTCGCAGAACACCTGATTTTTGTAGGTGTCAAAGCCGTGTGAACCACCATCGTGATAAATAGCATTAGAATAAGGGTTTTTATCCTTCTGGCTTGTTGTCGTATAGACATAGTTGTGATGCATTGCAGAGGCATAGCCATCTATATCCATCTGTACGCAATATTCGTAGGTTATGCCCGTATCAACCGTAGACAACATACCATCGTGGAAATCGTTGTATGCAACATCGTACGGAAGATAGGTCGGGTGAGAATGTCCCTTTGCCGACGAAACGCAGAAACAGGAACGCCCGTTGTTATACACGGTATTGTTGTAAATCGCATGTCCGCCCATTGGTTTTGTTATACTGTCGTACGGACGGGATGCCGAATAGATACCCGAGATATAACTTCCTACATATCCGCAATTTGACAGAATGTTATTTTCGATATAGTTATAGGTGCCCGAGATAAATATTCCCGCACCTGCACTGTGGTCGATGTTACAGTTAATAACCATATTGTCTGTTCCTGCCACATAGATGCCCGTCTTGCCCTCTTCGGTATCACCATTTCTTGCCGTGTCGCTCTTTGTAAAATCGATATATCCCTTGTAAGAGTCTTTTTGATGCAGATAATGGGTGATATATTTCATATCAAGACCGTTTAGCATACACATCTCACTATCGTTTGTGCGGGCACTTCCGCCTATTGTCTCGAAGCCGACAACATTTATAAATTTCTTATCCTTAAGGTCAATGGTAAGCGTTCTCGCCTTTGCCTCAACGGGGGTAACATTCGGGGTTGCCCCGTCGGGGAATATCATATAAAGTGAGCCGTCATCGTCTCTGAACCACTCGCCCTTTGCATCAAGTGCCTTGTAGTTTCCTACAATATAGCCAAAGG
Organism: Clostridia bacterium; assembly: GCA_045576835.1. Taxonomy (GTDB): domain Bacteria; phylum Bacillota; class Clostridia; order Monoglobales; family Monoglobaceae; genus UMGS1820. The sequence goes on along the minus strand of JAZNHF010000016.1, from coordinate 155,407 downwards.
TTATAGAATGATATCTCCCTCCGTCACCCCAATGATTTTCCTTTTCATCACCGATATAAATTTCGCCCTTGCTGCTTCCTATAATATTACCCGTGTGAACGGAGTATGCAGTACCAAAGGTGCCGACATAATATCCGCTGTCCCAATAATTATCGTCTGCATCTATTGTTCGTATCGACTCACCTGTCGCATAGCCAAGGGCGAGGTCGTGCAAATAGTCCTTCGCATATGCAGTTGTCCCGAGCATCATCGCCGCCGCCAGCAGACAGCATATAATTCTTTTTTTCATGGGTTATCCCTCTATTCTTGTTTAGAAATAATTCGCTATATATAAATTAAAAAATTGTTTTCATCGTCAGTGCCAATATGTTTTCTTGACAATTTGTCACGGGCAAAAATGTCAAAATGTTCTACCGCCTGACATTTTTGCCCGCAGGAGACCCCATAGCCTCCCTTAAAAAATCCCGCGAATATTATTTTATATCCGCGGATAAAATTACATTTACAACACGCTTGTGCTGATATAATCACCATCTTCCCACAAAATCCCGTTGATTTCATAGGTGAAATCCTTTGCGGAGTTTGCAGGCACTACTATTGTCGCATCAATAAACGGCTCATCTGTCTCGCGGCTTTTATAAACCTTGAGAGTTTTCGTTTGTTGTTCGTTTGTTGCATTGGCAACAGTTATTACCGCATTAAACGGCTGGTTTGAGGCGGGGTATACTATTCCTGCCCCAGTTTCTTTGTCAAACAATTTTATTCCCTTGACCGAAACACAATAGAGAAGTCCAAGATATTCAGAGGAAATACTTCCTGTCTCCGCAGCTTCCCCAACCGACTGATTTGTGTCCAGATACATCAGTCCGCTTTTAAATTTTACGGTGCAGTCTCGCCCGAGCATTTGCTCGGGCAGGACTGTAAGTGTTATCTTGTTGCTTCTCGGCTCGTATAATACATCTGTTATTTCAACAGGATTTTCGTTTGCATCATAAACCGCAAAATTTCCTATCTCTACCGTGCTTGGGTTGAGTTGCCCTATTGAGGCAACGCTTACTGTATATTTATAGCTTCCGAGCACATATACATCCTCGTCAAAGACAGTTGAACACGCGGGTTATCGGTTCAAGTGTTTCAAAATCCTTCCATACAAAAAGCTTAACTGCTTTTGTTCCTGTGAAAGATGACGAAAGCGTGATGTTTGCCTCAATCGTTCTTGTAGGCGTGGTTTCCGCGTCAACATAACGCTCTACGGTTGCCGCCTCTATTCTTACAAGCTGATTTCCGTCATAAACTGCAAGGTATGCAACACAAGTATCTGTGTAGTTATAAAGCTCTGCCTCAAGGGTTGCACTTGTGCCGTTTTCCACATAGCTTGAACCTGTCTTCTTTACATAAGGAACAGTAGAATTTACAACAAATGTGAAAGCTGTATCATACGGCAAGAGACCTTGCTCGTTTCTGATACCCGAGAGGTCTGCTGTATAGCTCTCTGCGTTGTAAAGGTCTGTTGCAAATTCAATGGTGATGCTTCTCTTGTCATCACTCAAGCTTATTTCCCTGATGTTTGCAGGTGTGTCTTCGCTGTCTTTAACCGTAATCGTCTCAAGCGTGCTCGCCTTAACATCGTCGGTCATATTGATAACAACCGCCCTCTGCCCTGCATCATAGTCGTTAGTGTTGTTACCGTCGTCAAGCACGGTCATAAGCCTGTCTTCACGAACTCTGATATAGTCAATATCTGCATAGTCGCCCACTTTAGGTGAATCACTTGCTATAACATCCATGATGCCTATAGCATTTATTGTCCAGGAATCACTCTTACCTTTTATCGAAGTTCCGACATATGTGTCGTTTGCCCCGTCATATACATCATACATCGTAGCAAGTGCGTTCGCTGTTTCAGCGTTGTCATCGTGGTCACAAAGACCTCTCTTTATAACAAGCACAGGCTTTGACCAACCATCTTCTTTGGTAAGTGTTGTATAGCTGTCAGATTCTGCCTCAACCATATCCGTGTTAAGCGTTACATTTGCTTGTGCCGTAAAAGGTGTGTAGCTTTTGCCGTTTCCTAACAGATGCTCGGTAACTTTCGACGACGAAGTGTCATATTTAACCATTCTTCCTGCTCTAAACTTTGTGCCAGCAGAGCTTGCTTTGATACCTGCCTCTATTACATACACATTTGCACCATCGAGATAAGAGTTGTCGTTAATGCGTGAATACTCTGCATCTTGTCTTACATATACACCGTGGTCGTTTGTTGTGTCGGTAATGCTCATTCTTATGAACTGATTATCTGAATTGTCCTCTTTCACAATCGACATAGGTGTAGTATCCTGAACCTTCGCCTTGATATACAATATATTATCCTTGCCGTTTGTAAGTGCACCGCCTGCGGTATAGCCCTCTTCTGTGCTGAAGTCGGTATTTGTGAAATACTGTGCCTTGGCAAGATAACGATAGGTACGATTTTCGTCAACTATGCTGCTGCCGTCCGTATACTTTACAGATGTGGGAACCGTCAGCTTATATTCAACGCCGTCTTCAAGCTTACCAAATTTAATATTTACCTTTTTAGGATCAACTGCATCAACCTCGCGTATAACTGCACCCGTAATTTTTGCACCTGCTGCCTTGGTAAAGCTGATACCGTTTATTGTAGCGGGGTCAACAGCCTTGTCAAAGGAGAGTGAGATTATGCCGATGTTGTTGTTAATCTCGTCTGCAACAGCCTCTTCTTCTGATACAGAGATTGTTACCGCCGTATCGCTTGCATAAAGACCCGTTGTTTTTGATTTCAACCCCGAGATATCAACGCTATGGTCACCTATAATCAATCCGTCGGGGAAGGTAAGGGTAACTGTTCTGTTGGAATAGTCAGGTGTAACATTAACCGTATTCTTATTTCCAATTGAGTTTACAACCGAAAGCGTGCCTATTGTGCTTTCGTCTACATCGTCTGACATATAAAGTACAACCTGTTTTCCGGCATTTGTATAATCTGTCTTTTCCATTACCGAGAGTAATCTTTCTTTGCGTACTCTTACATAGGTAACATCTGCACTGTTTGTACCCGTAGAGTACCACGACATAATACCAACCTTTGTATTTGTTGAAGTTGCACTCTCGCCATATGTATCCTCTGCGAGCTTCTCCCCCGTCGCGTTGTCATATATGTCCTTGTAGGTCTTACCGTCTGCGTGACGCCTTAAAACCATTGTGGTATCATACCATCCATAGACTTCATCTCTTGTGATAGCTGCGTTTGGATTTGTTGAGTCTGACCATGTTCTTCCGTAAAATGTTAACGGAGAACCCGTCTTGTTATAATACGCTACTCTTTGTTTTGTAGCCATGCCTGCATCTGCCAGTGAATCCCCGTCAAGTCCGGCGTTATAGTGCATACCCGTTGAACGAGCTTCGCTTGCATTCTCTATACGCACCGCCGATTCAATTACAACAACCTTTTCGTTGTTAATTGTTTCTGTGTCAAAAAGCGTTGCATCAGGATTTGCCGCACTGTCTGCACTAAAGAGCACACCCGCAGCACCGTTGCCGCCGGCAGTAACGCGTACATATTCATCTGTGCCATCCGTTTCGTTGGTGTTTGGCTCCTGCATTATGGTCGCACCTGTGGTAGAGTATATGTCCAGGTTTGCATACATAAGGCTGTCTGTATACTGTGCAGGCTGACTGCCAACCGTGTATTTTGTGGTATCGCTGAAATCCGTATTTGTTATATATTCCGTCTTTGCAATGTAGTTGATTGTTACGGGATTTTCAAGATTCTTCCCATCCGTCGAACCAACAGTTGTCGGAATTGTCAGCGTGTACTCTGCACCCTCTTCAAGCTTACCAAATGTAACGCGGACAACATACGGAGCAACGCTGTCCTTTTCCACCTTACAAAGACCCTTTATTACATTGTCACCCTTTTTAAAGGTAATTAACTCGTCGACATCATCATTGAGAATTGTTCCAGGTTTAAATGTAATTACAAGCTCACCCTCAATCGTAGAAATGGTGCCCGCCTCTACGCTTACAGTAGGAGCTGCGAGATACGGAGACTCTATAACATTAACATTAAAGTCAATATCGGTGTCATAGCCGAGTATACCATCTGCATCCTTAAGCCCTGCAACCGAAACGGTATAATCACCATTTCCGAGTTCTGTCGGGAAGGTAAGGGTGATACCTCTGCCTGTTTCGTCAACCTCTGCAGAGGAGATGGTAACGGGTGTCGTGTCCATACTTACCGAAACCGTGCTTGTTGAAACGGTACTTGTGTCAATATCATCCGTCATATATACGGTGATTTTCTTGTTCTCTGCATCGTACTCACTTGTGCCAAAGGGCGAGAGCAATCTTTCTCTGTGTACTCTCACATAGGTAACATCAGCATACCCAGGCTTAGTATTTGCATACCATGACATAATTCCCATCTTTGTGCGATTCGACGCTGCTTCGTGTTCAGTGCTGACTTTGCCAAGATACCTTCCGCCCTGGTTATTATCATAAACATACTTGTTGGTCTTTTCATTGCTGTCTCTTTTAAGAACTATCTTTGGCTCATACCAACCGCCTGTAAAGCCATAGCCGTCAAGCGTCGGGTCTGTAACAGCAGGGTTCGTTAAGGTAAAAGCACCCCTTGTAAAATTTTCGATCGGAGATATATTAACCGTTTGTCCGTAGTATGTTTTAGAGCCATATTTTAGAACCAACACTTGTTGTGTTGTAGCCATTCCGCCTACCTCACCTGTAGTGCCGGAATAGTAGTCCATACCCATAAAACGCTCTGCATTGTTGCCTTCAACAAGGCTGGGTGCATTTTCCACCTTGTTGATAGCTCTGTCAACATCTGCACGAACACCCGCCTCAATTACAACAACCTTGTCCTCATCAATAACATCCTTGCTATAAAGCTTTCCGTCTGGATTAGCTGTGGTGTCCGCACTAAAGAGTATTCCTACGGCACCATCTACTCCGGTATTTGCACCGTCACCGATACGGGGACCGACTCTGACAAATTTATCTGTCTGGTCCTGACCGACCGTCTCTTGCATAACCCTTGCGTAACCAGTAGTATAATTACCACCGCCTGCATACATAAGATTATCCATCTCCTGCGTAGGTGCACTTCCTACAACATAGTCTGCCTCACTGAAGTCTGTGTTTGAAAGCCATTCCGTCTTTGCGGTGAAAGGAAACTCCTCTGGCTCTGCGAGGTAGTTGCCATTCACATCCTTTACGGTTGCAGGAACGGTTAGTTTGTATGCAACACCGTCCTCTAAATTACCAAACATTACATGGACAATGCTCGCATCTGTGCCGTCAACCTCGGCTACAAGTCCGCCCTTAAAGGTTTTGTCTGGCGTTGTGGCAGTAATCGCAATTCCGCCCAGAGTTGCCTCGTCAATCTCTGCCGCAAAATCAAGAGCAATCTCGCCCGCAATCGCGCTGATTTCCCCGCTTACAGGGATGTCAGACACGGGGTCTGCCAGTGTTGCCTCACCGTCTGCCATTACGCCGATTGGCAGTAATGTAGCCAACATAAACACTGCCAATAATAATGAAATGTGTCTTTTCATGGAAAATTCCTCCTTTTCTTTTTCCATAATTTTTTATTACCACGGTTGCTTATCGCAACCTCTTTAATTTTTGCAAGTTCAGACCCTGTCAAAAACTCTTACATAATCCACAATAAAAGCATCGTCTTCAAACTTGTCGCCGACCTTTTCGGGGCAGTTCTTGCGATAGCCCTGAATTTCTGTCGTCAGCAATATAAACTGCGGAATTCTTGAAACATGCTCACTCGCACGGGAAACCTCCTTGCCGTCACAGTAGAAAACATAGCCGTCCTCTGACCAATCCATTGCAAAGGTATGGAAGTCGTCCTCTGTCTTGTCGAGAAAGTATTCTACTCTGCCTTCCTCTACAAAATTTGTGCCGTAACCACCCATTATGTTTCCCGTCGTCGGGTTATTCTCTTTAACATATTCCATAATGTCGTTCTCAATCCCGCAATATTCGGGGTAAGGGTGAGTTCCTGTTGCAGGTGCCTGAACCCAGAAAGCACTCCACCAACGCTTGGGGTCCTTTTGGAATTTGCATCTGCATTCGTAATATCCGTATGTATGCATAAATTTTGGTGTATCAAGCGGTGCAAGCGGCCAGAACGAATTGTGTCCCCACGGATTTTCTTGCACCTCTGCGGGGTTGTCAAACGAGAGTGCACCCGTTTGCAGCTGCGGTGATACATAATAGCCGTCTTTTTCTGTTCTGTGAAGCTCTATATTACTGTTGCCGTCAAACACTATCCCCTGGTCGGTAAATGCATCAAACCTCTTGCCCCAGAAGTTTAGGCGAAAGCTCCATTTACTTAAATCAAGCTCGGGGCCATCAAATTCGTCGTGCCATACAAGCTTCCATTCCCTATCCTCGGGAAGATAACTTGGCACATGTCCTTCTACCTCGTATTTTTTCATAACTACATCATCCTCTTCTTTTATTAAGTATATATCTTATTTGGTATGTAAACATATATGATAAAAGGGGTTCCCCTTTTGGTTTATTTTATCTGCGGCGTGTCGGGGATAGGGCGACACCTCTCTGCAATAAATTATATCAACTCTCTTTTTCTTTTTTACCCGTTATGTTTTGGTATATTTTCTATAATTTCCTATCCCTTGTTTGGATTTGGGCATTCTCTTCGCTTACAGGGGGATAACAGGTCCCCCGTCAATGATTGTCTGTTAAAAATAAAACTCACTCTTTGCAGGTCTTATATCAGTAAGTGCACCCGTGTAATGACGAAGCGTATGCGGTACATATGGATGCTTTAAGCATTCTTCCTCGTTTATCTCTATCCCAAGTCCTGCTTTAATCGGTATCGTTATATATCCGTCTTTGTATTCAAGGCTCTCATCTGTCACATCCCTCCGCCATTCCACATCTGAATACATAATCTCAAGTATACAGAAGTTAGGGCAGCTTGCCGCAAGCTGAAGCGTTGCCGCATTTGCGATGGGCCCTGACGGATTATGCGGTGCAAAGGGTATATATCTGCACTCTGCCTCTGCAGCAATTTTTTTAAGCTCCATTATTCCGCCTGCGTGGGATATGTCGGGTTGTATGTAATCACATGGCATCTTATCAAACAACGGCTTGTAATCCCATCTTGTATATAACCTCTCGCCTGCAGATATTGCAACGGGAGATTTATCCCTTACCTCTTTAAGTGCATCTAAATTATCAGGCGGTACGGGTTCTTCAAAGAACATCGGCTTAAACTGTTCCAATTCCTTTGCTATCCTTATTCCCGTCGGAACATTAAAGCGTCCGTGACCTTCAATAAGTAAATCTACCTCGTCTCCTACTGCATCTCTTACTGCACCTACACACTCGATTGCAGTATTTAAATCCTTGTTTGATATATCAAGATAGTTCTTGCCGAACGGGTCCCACTTCATCGCAGTCACACCTCTCTTAACTGCAATCCTTGCCTTTTCGCCAAATTCCTGCGGTGTCTTTGCCCCTGCAAACCATCCGTTGACATATATTCTTACCTTATCATTTACCTTTCCGCCCACCAGCTGATACACGGGAACATTAAGGCTCTTGCCGAGTATGTCCCAAAGTGCCATTTCTACTGCAGAAAGTCCGCTCATAAGAACTGCCCCGCCTCGCCAATATGCATCTCTGTATATGCTGTGCCAGTGCTTCTCTATCTCAAACGGGTTTTTGCCCACCAAATATTCCTTTATATGCTCTACCGCACCGAGGAGTGCCTTTTCCTTATACTCAAGCGTGGCTTCGCCCACGCCGTCTATCCCCTCGTCGGTATATACCTTTACAAATACCCAGTTCGTTCTGAAGCAATCAACCACAAAGCATTTTATATCTGTTACCTTCATCTTATCACCTACACCTTTATCTCTTTATATATTTGGGGTATCACCTTGTTTGAAGCCTTGAGCCCGCTCGGGTCAAGCTCGTCAAACATTCCAAAATGTATCGGCACAACCTTTTCTGCCTCTGTCCGCTTTGCAAATTCCGCGGCATCTGTCATATTCATATTGTTCCCCGCACCATTTATCGGCAAAAAAACTGCATAAATGTTTTCGGGTAAATCATCAAATATATCTTCGTTATACAGCGTGTCGCCCGTTATGTAATACTTTTTATCCCCGTCATCAATTATCACGCCAATCGGAGATATGTCACTATGCTCTGCCTTTACTGCGGTAAATCTTATTCCGCACTCCGTCCAGCTTGTATGGCGGTTGAACAACACATAGTTGTTATTACCGCCGATTTTTCTGACCTCGTCCCAAACAGACTTTGGCGCAAGCGCCGTAAGCTCTGTCCGCTCTGTAATAAAATGTTTAACCGTATCGGGGTCGTAGTGGTCAAGATGGTTATGGGTAAATATCATTATGTCGGGTCTGATTTTAAACAAATCCTCATCTACCGCCACCCGTCTGTAATTTTTCGAATTTATACTCTCAACCGAGTTTGAAAGATACGGGTCTATCATTATCTTCTTTTCTGCCGTCTCAAAAAGCAGACCCGCCTGACCAAGCCATGTAATTTTCAATGAAATCCCTCCAAATAAAGTTTGGGCTTATGTTTTTGCCCTGCATCCATTATATATCCTTTATTTTCTTTTTCAAGAGACCTCTTGACATTTAAACTTTTGTTGATATATAATCATAATAACAAATTCTTGCATAATTGTATATCACTATCACACTTATTTTTTTAGAAATCTTATTCTGGAGTTGTGCCCTATGAACAAGCTAATCACAATATATGTGACAGACTATTATGTTTCGAAAAAGGTCTTCCCAAAGAAAAGAACGCCTACCAGAACTGTCTCCTCCTATGAGATAGAGCTTTATGCTACTGCGGGCAACACAACAAGCATAAACGGGGAACAGTATATCCAGGAGGTAAACAATATTGTTATTTCAAGACCGGGCGATGTGCGTTACAGCATCGATGGGTTTGAGTGCTATTACATTCATTTTGCGTGCGAAGCAGGGGATGTCGTCAACGCAATAAACCATATGCCCCGAGTTTTTAAACCAAATCATCCCGAGGCAGTTTTAAGTGCGTTTAATGACCTTATCTCTGCGTATGCAACAAGGCAAGCAGGAATCGACCTTGTCGCACAAGCGAAAACGCTTGAGCTTATAAGTCTGCTGAAGCAGGAATGTATCGAAACGCCCTTTGAAAAATACGAGAAATATTCCCAGAACATATCCGATGCCTGCGACTTTTTTGCAGAGCATTTTGACGAGAAAATTACGCTTGCTGATGTCGCAAATGCCGCAAATTTGAGCCCAAGCTTTTTTCATTCGGTGTTCAAGCTCGCCAAAGGTAAAACACCGAGCGAATATCTTCTTCAGGTGCGGCTCTCAATGGCAAAGAACCTGCTTCGCAATACCGCAAAGTCTCTGTCGGAAATTGCAGTTCTGTGCGGGTTTGAAAGTCAGTCGTATTTTAACTATGTCTTTAAAAAAACAACCAACATGACCCCCAAGGGCTATCGTGATAAAAAACGGATTATTATATAAAAGGGTTTCGCAAATGCGAAGCCTTCAGACCGCTGACAAACTCGTTCTACCACAAGCGGGCAATAAAAATAAACATTATATGGCTTAGTGATTTTGATGCACAGATGTTAAAACGGCGGGGCTCCCATCGAGGAAGCACCCGCCGTTGCTTGTTTTTTACAAAATATAACTTCGTTTCTCATCGTCTGCTCAACTTAACTCGAACATACCTGTATATAATTGATAATACTTGCCCTTTTGTGCAACAAGCTGTTCGTGGTTTCCCCTCTCGATGATTTCACCATTTTCTAGCACCATTATGGCTTGGGCGTTCTTTACAGTTGAAAGTCTGTGGGCAATTACAAATACTGTTCTGCCCTCCATAAGACTATCCATTCCCTTTTCTATAAGTGCCTCTGTTCTTGTGTCGATAGAGCTTGTCGCCTCGTCAAGAATAATCACGGGCGGGTCGGCGATTGCCGCTCTCGCAATAGCGATTAACTGTCTTTGACCCTGACTTAAGTTCGTGCCGTCACCTGTTAGCATTGTGTCATAGCCCTGAGGGAGGTGCTCAATAAACCAATGTGCGTTTGCAAGCTTTGCCGCCTCGATTACCTCGGCATCTGTTGCGTCAAGCCTTCCATACCTGATATTTTCCTTTACCGTTCCCGTAAAGAGGTGCGTGTCCTGAAGCACCATCGACATAGACCGACGAAGGTCATCCTTTTTTATCTTGTTTATGTTAATCCCGTCATAACGGATTTTCCCGTCGGGAACATCATAAAATCTGTTTATAAGATTGGTAATCGTTGTCTTGCCTGCACCCGTCGAGCCGACAAAGGCAATCTTCTGCCCAGGCTTTGCGTAAAGCGATATTCCGTTGAGAACTGTCTTTTCAGGCTTGTAGCCAAACTCTACATCCTCAAACTCAACCGCACCGCGGACAAGTGTGTAGGTCAGGCTTCCGTCACTATGCGGATGCCTCCACGCCCAGACGCCCGTTCTCTTGTCGGTTTCGGTAATGTTTCCGTTTTTGTCAACCTCGGCGTTTACCAGAGTAACATAGCCATTGTCCTCCTCTGGCACCTCGTCCATTAAATCAAAAATTCTCTCCGCTCCCGCAAGGGCGTTTACGATTGTGTTAAACTGTTGCGAAAGCTCGGTAAGAGGTCTTGAAAACGAACGGGTATACTGCAAAAATGATACAAGCGAACCAAGTCCGAGTGCAAAAATTCCCATCTCTCTCTGACCCGTCAGTATTGTCATAGTCGCACCCACAACTGCCGTCAAGGCGTAGTGAAAATATGACAAGTTGTTCATTATCGGCATCAGAATATTTGCAAAAGTGTTTGCATCTGTCGCCGCCGAGCGTAAATTCTCGTTTAAAATCTTGAAATTCTTTTTACTCTCTTCCTCGTGAGAGAACGCCTTTACTACCTTTTGCCCCTCTATCAGCTCCTCAATATAGCCGTTTACCGCACCGAGGTTTTTCTGCTGCTTGCGATAGAAATTTGCACTTTTTCCGCCGACAAGCTTTGTAATTTTAAGAACAATAAAAAGTATTACAATAACCAGCAGGGTAAGAGGAATGCTCAAAATAAGCATCATTACAAACACAGACACAACGGTAACAACCGATGAAATAAGATGCGGTATGCTCTGCGAGAGCATATTGCGAAGGGTATCTATATCATTGGTGTATCTGCTCATTATATCGCCGTGGGTATGGGTATCAAAGTATTTTATCGGGAGCGTCTGCATATGGCGGAACATATCAACTCTCATACGATAAAGCGATTCTGCCGATACGGTGAGCATTATTCTGCTGTATGCGTACGAGCAAAATGCACCAACACCATAAACGGCTGCAAGAACAATTATTATTCCCGCAAGACCTGACAGGTCAGGGTTTTCTCTGCCTATAAGCGGGACAATATAATCATCAATTATCGGCTTTAAGAAATATGTTCCCGCAACAGAGGCAGCCGAGCTTAGTAAAACGAATATTCCCACGATTACAAGCTGAAGCTTGTATTTTGCAAGATATGACATTATTCTGCCGATGGTACGCTTTGCGTTTTTCGGCTTTTTCATTGGAATGCTTCTTGGTCCACCCGGAGGCATTTACGCCACCCCCTTCTGTTGCGATTCGTAAACCTCACGATAAATTTCATTGGTTTTTATCAACTCGTCATGAGTGCCGACAGCATCAATTCTGCCGTTGTCCATAACGACAATTTTATCCGCATCGCATATCGAGGATATACGCTGGGCTATAATTATTGTGGTTGTATCCGAAAGCTCTCTGCGAAACGCCTCGCGGATTTTGGCATCGGTTGCGGTATCTACCGCACTTGTGCTGTCGTCTAATATTATAATTCTGGGCTTTTTAATAAGAGCTCTCGCTATACAAAGCCTCTGCTTTTGTCCGCCCGAAACATTTACGCCGCCCTGATTTAAGTCAGTGTCATAACCGTCGGGAAACTCTCTGATAAAGCCGTCTGCCTGTGCCGCCTTGCACGCATTTATAATTTCCTCGTCGGTGGCGTTCGGGTTTCCCCATCTTATGTTCTCTTTTATCGTTCCGCTAAAGAGAACATTTTTTTGAAGAACCATCGCAACTGCGTCACGCAAATTTTTTTGGGTATAGTCGCGGACATCCTTTCCGCCAACCAACAGTTCTCCGTTCGTTACATCGTAAAATCTCGGAATAAGGTTCACAAGCGTCGACTTTGCACTTCCCGTTCCGCCGATTATACCAACCGTCTCGCCCGATTTTATCTCAAGGTTAATGTCGGTAAGCGTATAGGTTTCTCCTTCACCGCCATAGCTGAAATTAACATTTTTAAATACGACCGAGCCGTCTGTAACCTGATTTTCTTCAGGGGCGTTGTCGGGAATGTCAGGGACCTCCTCCATAACCTCTATAATTCTTGTAATTGACGCCCTTGAAATAATTATCATCATAAGCGACATTGACATCATCATAAGCGATATAAGGATTTGGTTGGTGTAGGTGATAAAGCTTATAAGTCCGCCCGTTTCCATCGAGCCCCCTATTATAAAGCTGCCGCCGAACCACAACACCAAAAGAGTGCAGATATAAACAATCATCTGCATAACGGGCATATTCATAATAACAAGCTTTTCTGCCCTGATTTGCGTCTGCATTGCTTCCTCTGCCGTTTTGTCAAAGCCCGCCTTCTCATAGTCACCGCGGACAAATGCCTTTACAACCCTGACCGCAATAAGCCCCTCCTGCACCTTGGAATTGAGCTTGTCGTACTTTTTAAGCATCTTTTTAAATCTCGGATGAGCGTTTGACATAACAAGATACAAAAATATAGCAAGCACGGGTACTGCAACCAAAAATATGCTTGCAAGCTTTGCATTGATAGAAAACGCCATAACAGACGCTGAAATCAACATAATCGGTGCACGGAAAAGAGTACGAATAATCATCATAAATGCATTTTGCAAATTCGTGACATCTGTCGTCATTCTTGTAACAAGCGACGAGGTGCTGAACTTATCAACATTCGCAAACGAAAAATCCTGAATTTTGTTGAACATAGCCTCTCTGACCCTTGAGGCAAAGCCCATGCTCGCAATAGATACTGTCCGCCCCGCTCCCGCACCAAAACACATTGAAACAAGCGACATACCAACCATTAAAAGTCCGCCCTTGACAACATACGCAATATCTCCGTTTTGTATGCCGACATCAACCAAAGACGCCATAATTCTCGGAATGGTGGTTTCCATTAAAACCTCACCTATTATCAAAAGCGGTGTGAGCATTGTCATTACAAGATATTTTCCCTTTAAAAGAGAAAGCAGTTTCTTCATAAAGACACCCCTTTTTGCATAAAAATTGCATTATATCATATATTATAATCCTCTTTGTTTTATTTTTCAATAGTTGCCAAAATTTGTTCACAAAATTTTAATATGACGGCAACGAATGTTTTTTGTGTTTGATAAATTGTGCGGGAGGGCACAGAGACCCTCCCCTACGATTTTGCAATTTCGTGCAGCTTGTCGTTTCATTTCGGGAGGGTACGGAGACCCTCCCCTACAAATGCAAAAAGGCAGGAACGAAAAGTTCCTGCCTCATATTATTTTCCGCTTGTTATTACCTCAACACCGTGCTCGTCAAAAACCTCTCTCCACTCGGGTTCTACTTCCCCTTCGGTGATAAAGCTGTCAACCTCGTCAAAGCCTGCAAGCTTAATAAAGCCTACTCTGCCTATCTTGGATTTATCACAAAGATAATAATGCTTGTTTGAGTTTTTAAGCATTTGTTGTTTTATTGCACACTCTTGCTCGTTGCTCTCGAGTATTCCGTTCTCAAGGACTGCACCCTTACTGCTAAAAAACATCTTATTTGCAAAATAGTTTTCCTCTATGCAATTTTCCGCAAATCTTCCGACAAACGATTGGTTCTGTCCAACTAATCCGCCGACTGCAATCATTTTAACATTTTCTGCATCAGAAAGCTCGTTTACAACAAACAGAGAATTGCTGATAACCGTAACATTAAGCTTCATTCTCTTTATTTCGCGTGCCATATAATAAGTAGTGGTTGACGCATCAAGGAAAATCGTATCCCCCGTTGCAATCAAAGCAACCGCCGCCTTTGCGAGCTTCTTTTTTGCCTCTGTATTGGTTTCTCTTCTCTTTTGAAGCGAAAGCTCGTAGCTTCCATCGTCTATCGGAAGGGCACCGCCGTGGGTCCTTCTAAGAAGCTCCTGTGCCTCGAGCTTTTCAAGATCCCGTCGTACAGTTTCTTCGGTTACGCCCAACTCCTCACTGAGTTTGCTTACCGATACCGCACCTACCTGATTTAAGGTCTCAACAATCTTTTGTTGCCGCTCAAGTGCGAACATTGCCCGAAACACCCTCTCTCTTGCATTATATTTCTTATTTTATAATCTTTACAATGTCGCCGTTTTTAAGTCCTGCTGAATTTGCATCATCTGTATCAATGTGCATTTCAACATTGAAATCGTCTCTGACTCTGACTTGAACATCATAAAACTTTGTCGGTTTTATTCCCTCAACCAAAACATCAACAAGGTCTCCGTCCTTTATTTTATGTGCCTCTGCGTATGCGGGGGTCAGATGAATATGACGGTTTGCAATAATTACGCCCTCTTTAAGATAAACACTGCCTTTAGGTCCGACAATTACCATTTTTTCAGAACCTTCAACCTTGCCCGAGGGACGGACAGGGGGGCTAACCTTAAGTATAAAGGTGTCCGTTCTTGAAATTTCTACCTGTGTTCTCTCACGGACAGGACCCAGAACCCTTACCTTTTCAATCGCCTTAAGCGAGGGGCCAACCAGAGTTACCACCTCTTCTGCGGCATATTCTCTGCCCATAAGCGTCTTTTTCTTGGTAAGCTCATAGCCCTTGCCAAAGAGTATGTCCAAATCCTCTCTCGATAAGTGAATATGTCTTTGCGACACACCGATTTTAATCTGACCGTGGTCGCTCTGAACCTGTGCAACAGCCGCCCTTACGGCTTGCTCTACAATACTCTTGTCTATCATATATAATCATTTCCTTTCACGCATGTTTTGGGAAATTCCAAAGCTTTTAATCCTCTATCTCAAGGTCAATAAATTTAGCAAGCTCGCCGTGCGGACTTGGAATTACTTCCTTGCCGAAAATTCTGCCAAGCTTCAAAGCCGAAGCCTCGCCCGCCTCAACTGCTGCAGATACTGCAGAAACCTCTCCGCCGACAATAAGCGTAACAAGTCTTCCTCCAAGTCTTTTCTCGGTATGCAAAAGACGAACCTCTGCCGCCTTGAGCATAGCGTCAAGACCCTCAATCGCCGCAACGAGCCCTTCTATCTCGATAATACCGAAAGCCATCCCCGGTGCGGTTATGTCAATTTCCATACCACGGAAGGATTTGGGCAATTTCTTGTTGTACTTGTCTCTGTTAATATCCAGAAGATATCCCATCGCCTCTGTCTGGTCGTCGGGTCTCGGTATAATATGCGAAACAATATACTTGTTCTCGCTCTTTGCCCTGTTTATGCCTGCTGCAACCGCCGCTTCTACGGCAGCAACCTCACCCTCAACCTTTACCACCATAACAAGCGGTGCAGGAACATCGGGGCTTATGGGTCTGTTTCTGTCAAAGGCTATTATCTTTACATCTGCCGCCTTTGCCGCAGTATCGGCAACAACAAGTGCCGTTGTAAAGCTGTAAACCTCTATCATTCCAAGTGCTTTCATAATCTATCTCCATTTTCTCAAGTCTTTTGGCCACCTTGAATTGTTTTGGTATTAAACAATGTGGAAATTATCAACCATTACGCATCTTCTCTGTCTTGTAAACGAATGTGCTGCGGTTAATCCCTCACCCGTCGGGCCTGCAATCGTAAATGTTGTATAACCCTCACCGCCTGCACCGATACCTGCATAAGAGGGTGCGTTCTTAACAAAGATTGTTGTCTCTACCGCTCTTGCAAAATTCGTAAGGTTGTCAACATTCTTTGAGTGTATGTGTGCAGAATGTCTGTTGCCATGCTCTGCCGCAACAGCGTATTTTATAGCCTCGTCAATATCGTTTACGCGAACGATACCGAGAATCGGCATCATCATTTCAACCTGAACAAACGGATGCTCGTTCGGAACCTCACATATAATGAGTCTTGGGTCTGCATCAATTCCGATTGCCTTTAAGAACTTGCCTGCGTCCTTGCCGACCCAATCCTTGTTGATTGAATACTTGCCGTCTTTTTGAACGAGGCAAAGCTTTACTAATTTGTCAATGTCTGCACCCTTTACAAGGTATGCACCATTTTTTGTCATACTTTCAATCAATTCGTCTGCAATGTTACGGAAAGCAAAGCATTCCTTCTCTGCAATACAAGGAAGGTTGTTGTCAAAGCTTGCACCTGCAACAATGTCTGCACCCGCCTTTTTAACATCAGCTGTATCGTCAACGATAACAGGCGGGTTGCCCGCACCTGCACCGATTGCCTTTTTGCCCGAGGACAAAAGTGCCTTAACAACGCCGGGGCCGCCCGTTGCAACAAGCATTCTTACGATCGGGGATTTCATCATCTCGTTAGAGCTGTCATGGGTCGGGTTCTTAACCGAAACAACAAGGTTTTCAGGCCCGCCCGCCTCAAGAATTGCTCTGTTTACAAGGTCAACTGCATAGTTTGCGGTTCTCTTTGCATTGGGGTGGGGGTTAAACACTACTGCGTTTCCGCCCGCAATCATACCCATAGAGTTACAAATAACCGTCTCGCTCGGGTTGGTAGAGGGGGTAATACTTCCGATTACACCAAAGGGTGCCATCTCAATAAGAGTAAGGCCCTGGTCGCCCGTCATAACAGATGGGCTTAAATCCTCTGTACCAGGGGTTTTGTTTGCAACAAGCTGATGCTTAATAATCTTGTCGGACACTCTGCCCATTCCTGTTTCCTCAACACCGAGAATTGCCATCTTGGCAGCCTCCTCAAGCGTTAAGCGTCTGATTACCGAAATCATTTTTTCTCTCTGCTCAACACTGTAGCTTCTAAACTGCTTGTACGCAACCTCAACCGCCGCAAGAGCCTCGCTCATCGTGTCAAAAACACCCTTTTGCTTTGGCTCTGCCTTCATCTCTGTAATTTTTTCTGTCATATTGCTTACGACATTTGCGACAATCTCGCTTATATACTTTTCATCAACTACCATTTGCTTTTCCTCCTGACATAGCTAAATAGTTTTGTGTAATTTACTATAATATTGTTTCCCAGAGCTTATCGTCGGGATTTGCAATGATTGAGCTGTCAAGGAACATTCCCTTGTCGCCTGCCGCAATCTTTGCCTTTTCTATGGCGGCAGAAACCGCCGCAACCTCACCCGTAATCAGCATATACGACTTTCCGCACATTCCGCGTGCAAGCCGCATCTCTATAAGCTCAACCTCGGCAGTTTTTGCCGCAACATCACCCGCAACAATCATCGTTGCCGCCGAGAATGTTTCAAGCACACCGAGTGCACTCTTGTTTTTTATCTCATTCGCAGCGTAGATTGCAGGGAAAATCGACTCATCGGGGTTTCCCAGAACAAAACTGTCAATCAGCTTTTCGCCGAACTTTGTTCTGGTCGCATCAACAGACGCCTTTACCGCACTGAGCTCGCCCTTAATAATTATTATGTACTTGCCAGGGCAGACGGTCTGTGCCTCTATTACATCTACATCCGCGGTCTTAATCATAAGGTCGGCTGCCTCAATGCCCGTAGATACGGTCTGATACTCTGCCATTCCTATTGCCTTACTCATCTGACGCCCTCCTCTTTATTACAATAAACCTGTCGCTGACGCTTACAACCTCGCCGTCTGTTGACGAATGTATATTTACCGAAAGCGACTCGTCTGTTGCATACGCAATTCTTTGTCCTGCTCTTACTCTTTCGTGAACCTTCACACACGCCCTTGCGGGTGTACCAATGTGTTGATTCAGCATTATTCTGTATTCCTTGCTCTCTATCTCGGTCTCATCAAGCAGACATTCTGCCTCGTATTTGGAAAGCCCAATCCTTGAGGTAAGTCTCTCCTTTGAGACTCCGCGGTATTTTCTCTTCGGCGAAACGGGTGCGGGAATTACGCCCTTAGGCGGAATAACACCCTCTTTGCGAAGTCTGTCCTTGTAATCCAGAATCATAGTTCTTGGCGACAGCCCTTGCGTACAGGAATACAGCTCACACAAGCCACAGCCCGAGCAGAACATTGTGTTGAGCATCGGCTTGACGCTTCTGACTGTTCCGCTGCTTGCAGCGTGCATAAACTCGCTCGGCTCTATCGGATGGCCAAGCAGATTTCTCGGGCACAAATCCGTACACATTCTGCATTGACAGCACGAGCTCATCGCTCTCTTTGTGTCAATCTGTACGCTTGCCCTTTTTTTCTTTATAATATAATGCTCTTTCGGTAAAACCAAAATAGCATTTGTTGTCTTTGTCACTGTATCGTATATGCCTGCCTCTTTTCCCATCATAGGTCCGCCGTTTATAATGGCAAATTCCTTGACGGTAGCTCCGCCCGCAAGCCCTATAAGCTCCTTAAAGCTTATACCAAGCGGTGCATATACGGTTTTCGGGTCTTTTACCTCGCCCGCAATCGTCACATATTTGTGGGTCACGGGCATCTTGTTTTCAATAGCGTTGTATACATTTAAAACTGTTTCGGGATTAAAAACCGTAACCCCGACAGAAATCGGAATTCTTCCCGGAGGAACAACTCTGCCTGTGGTTTCATAAATCGTAACCACCTCGTCGCCCGACGGATATTGCTCGGGCAAAAGCTTGATTTTCATTTTCGGATATTCCGAAATTATAGATTTTACTGCGGCAACCGCACCCTCATACGACTTTTTAAGTGCAATAATAACCGTGTCCGCCTCTACGGCTTTTGCAATTATATCAAGGGCGGTTATTATTTCAAAGGCGTACTTTTCGAGCACTTGACGATGCAGCTTTAGTATAGGCTCACATTCGGCACAGTTAAGAATGATTGTATCCGCATCTTTACTGAGCTTTGCATATGACGGAAAGCCTGCACCGCCTGCACCTACTACTCCGTTTTCTCTTAAAAGGTCAGAGAGCTCATTCATTGTCATATTGCCTGCATCCCCTTTTTATTATTTGTCGAACAGCTCTTTCCCGTCGTCAATAATTCCGACAATAGCCGCGTCTATCGGCGAGCTTCCGAGCCCACAACCTACTCTTGCAGCACTTCCTGTTGCAACCAGAACAAATTCACCGATACCTGCACCGATATTATCAACTGCAACAAAGCTTTCTTCTTTGTTTGTTATCGGCTCAACTATCATGAACTTGCTTCCGATTAAATTTTCGTTTTTGCGGGTAGATACTACGCTACCCGTAACTTTACCTATAATCATATCTTTACCTCATTTCAGGTTTTTCTCTGCGGTGCTTTCGCACCGCAGAGCCAAAAACCAACTGCTTATTTAAGTGTCGGCAAAATCTTCTCAACATCGCCGTGAGGTCTCGGAATTACATGTGTAGCAACTAATTCGCCGAGTCTTGATGCGTTTGCACTGCCAACTTCAACTGCTGACTTAACTGCACCTACATCGCCGCGAACCATAACACTAACTAATCCTGAACCGATTTTTTCAGTTCCAACGAGAGTAACATTTGCTGCCTTGAGCATTGCATCTGCTGCCTCAATAGCTGCAACCAAACCTCTTGTCTCAACCATTCCTAATGCTTCCTGTGCCATAATTTTTTCCTCCTTTACAATTACGGGCTTTTCAACCGTTTTTACTGCCGTCTTTGCGACGGGCTTTTTTGAAGGTGCAACCGTTTCAGCCGCAGGCTTTGCTGCTGCTGCAGGCTTTGCTGCTGCACCGTTTGTCTTTTTCACTGCCATTTTACAGTCACCTTACCTAACTGTTCTTATTTAAGTGTCGGCAAAATCTTCTCAACATCGCCGTGAGGTCTCGGAATTACATGTGTAGCAACTAATTCGCCGAGTCTTGCTGCGTTTGCACTGCCAACCTCAACTGCTGCCTTAACCGCACCAACATCACCGCGAACCATAACACTAACAAGTCCTGAACCGATTTTCTCGGTACCGATGAGAACAACCTCTGCCGCCTTTACCATTGCGTCGGCTGCCTCGATTGCTGCAACCAAACCTCTTGTTTCTACCATTCCTAATGCTTCCTGTGCCATTTTAAAATCCTCCTATATAATTAGTTTTTAATTATTTACTCGTTTATAATTGCAATCTTGAGGCCTTCCATTGCAAGGTTTGTCTTATGTGCCTCATTTATCTTGTCAAGCGGGAATCTGTGAGTGATAAGCTTCTCCATCGGAAGACCGATTGCCTTCGCTCTCTTGAGAAAATCAAAGGTTGTAGCATAATCACGAAGTGTATATACCCACGAGCCAACTGTTGTTATTTCCTTTGAACAGATATCAAAGTGCGGATTGATTGTAGCATCGCCTCCGTTTATAAAGAAGCCAAGCTCACAAAGACCGCCGCCCTTTCTGATAAACTTGTAGATGTTGGCGTGTGCAACGGGCGAACCTGTGCATTGGAAAGCAAAGTCGGCATAGTATCCGCCGAATGCGTCCTTAACTGCGTCGCTGAGTGCCTCAATACCGTTGTGGTTCTTGAAGTTTACAGACTTGTCTGCACCCATTTGCTTTGCAAAATCAAGACGCTTCTGCTCGCCGTCTACTGCAACAATGTTTTCTATACCCATTGTGCGAAGAATTGCTATACAGATAAGACCGATAGGTCCGCAGCCCTGAACAACAACACGGCTGTTAAATCTCAAAATTCCTGTTGTCTTTGCTCTCTCTACCGCGTGGATTAAAACTGCACACGGCTCGATAAGTATTCTTGAATCAAGGTCAAGGTCGCTTACATTGAATACGGTGGAACCGCCTCTTATTACAATATAGTCTGCGAACCAACCATTGAGATGTATGTCATCATCGGGTATAAGTCCGTATACATCTGCACCGTCACCAACATTTTGTTTGTTAAGGTCAAACATTGTAATGTCGGGGGCATCCTTAAATATCATACAGGTTACAACCTTGTCGCCAATAGCGAGGGGCTTGCCTGCACTGTCTTTCTTTACATTCTTACCCATCTTTACAATCTCGCCCGTGCCCTCGTGGCCGAGAACAACCGGAATAAGACCAAACGGGTCTCTCTTGAACTCGTGTGCATCTGTTCCGCAAACACCGCAGCCCTCTACCTTTACAAGAATATCGTCATCACCAAGCTCGGGGATGGGGAATTCTTTTATTTCGTAGTTCTCAAGTGCGGTAAGCATAGCAGCCCTTGCACTTTGGGGAATAGCACCGCCCGTTTTGGGTGCTGCCGAAGCGAAGTTCCCGCTCATCTGCGATAAAACCTGTTGCACAATCTGTTCAATGTTCTTTTCATTCATATCCATCGCTTTTCTATCCTTTCATAATTTTCTTATATGTCAGCGTGACATCATTTCGTTAAAAACCTCCTCAGCATAATCGCCGAGATATGTGTCCTGCTCCTCCGTGCCGCCGGAAACGCCGAAGCCGCCGATAACCCTGCCCTCTGCCGTCAGCGGAACTCCGCCTCCGAAAATAACAATCTTACCCTCGTTGGTGTGTTGTATCCCATAGAGCGAGCCACCGGGTGCTGCAAGCGTTTTCAGTGCAGAAGTCTTCATCTTAAGCGATACCGATGTGTATGCCTTGTTTACCGCAATATCATAGCTTGCGATATAGGAATCGTCCATACACTCTACTGCGACGGGTCTTGCACCGCTGTTTGAAACTGCGGCAACCGCCTTTACGCCAATCTCGCTTGCACGCTTTAAAACCTTGTCAATTAACGACTTTGCCAAATCAAGCGTCATTTCTGCACCCGCTTTTGGCAAAACCTCTGCCCCGACAGACACATATGCCGTTTTCGGTGCAGCTTCAGTCATCACTCGTCTGACAATATCCGAAATTTGTTGTCTGTCCATTATTGCACCACCTTAAAGCTATTTGGAAAGCTGTTCCATAACCTTTTGGGTAATTGCAGAAATAAGAGCATCGTTGCCTGCAGTCTTGCCTTTTCCGCCGCCGCAGCTTCCGCCGCAGTTATGACAGCTTGTTTTGCCGTTCTTTGCGTTGGGGCAAAGGTCAGCGGGGTGCTTGCCTGACATACCGAACTTACGACGGATTTCGTAGAGCTGCTGTACTCTCTCTTCTGAAAATTCTTTAGGTCCGCCGAGCTGTCTTGACTTAAAGAGAAGCTCTGCATAGAACTCAACAGACTCCATCTTGTGATAAGCCGCAAGAAGTGAGTCAGAATATGTGAGTGCACCGTGACTCTCAAGCAAAACTGCGTCATAGTACTGCAAATACTTCTCAACTGCGTCAGGAATTTCGTCTGTTGAAGGTGTACCGTATTCTGCAATCGGTACGCAACCAAGTGCAATAACTGCCTCAGGCATAATCGGCTGTGTAAGCGGAATGCCTGCGATTGCAAAGCTTGTTGCGTAAATCGGATGTGCGTGAACAACTGCGTTTACATCAGGGCGATGCTTATAAACTCTCATATGCATTTTTATCTCTGATGATGGCTTGAAGTTACCGTTTGCCTGAATAACATTTCCCTCTGCGTCTACCTTGCAGATATACTCGGGAGTCATAAAGCCCTTGCTTACGCCCGTCGGTGTGCAAAGGAACTCGTTATCATTGAGCTTTACGGAAATATTTCCGTCGTTTGCTGCAACCATATTGCGGTTGTAGATACGCTTTCCAATGTCACAAATTTGTTTCTTGATTTCAAACTCTGATACCATTTTCAAAACTCCTTTGTTTTATATTAAAGTTAATTATTCTTCTATAATTATGTTTTATTTTCTGCGGGCCGTCACAGACGCCCGCCCCTACAATGACATTTTACCACCTTATATTACATATGTCAATAGTTTTTTCTTTGTTTTTGTGGTTTTTTCTTTGTTTTTATTTTTTCAGGTATTCAAGAAGGCTGTCTATACCCTGTCCTGTCTTTGAGCTTAAGTGAAAAACCTTTTTACAACCCGCCAATCGCAACCACCGCTCTGCCCGCTCTGGGTTTGCCCCCTCTCGGTCTATCTGGGTAACAATTCCTATTACCTCACGGTTTGCCATAGCAGTTACATTCGGAGGATAGAGAGAATATACCTCTGTTGCTGAAAGAAGCAATCCCACGACATCTGCCTCGTATGAATAAAGTGCAAGTGCTCTGCCGAGGTGGTGGTTTTCTGCATATTCACCCGGAGTATCTATAATAATGTCGTGATAGTTGATATATTGGGTTTTATGATATTTTATCTTTTGTCCTCTGATGGCTTGAGTGAGTGTGGTTTTACCGCATCCCGTTCTGCCCACAAAAATAATCTTTTTCATAATATCAGGTCTTTGTTATGGGGCATACATTAAAGCCAAGGGTATCTCTTGAATAATCCGTCAGGGCCTTGAGTGCTGCCTCCACCTCTGATACCGTGCCTGTTACTATAAGCGTTCCGCTGAATCTGTCAACAAAGCCAAGCTCTGCACCCGATGACTTGATTGCAATATCCGCGATAATTATTGCTGTTTCCGCAGGGGATATTGTAACAACACCGATTGCAGATTTTGCATAATCTACCGCAGGGTCAAGACCGAGCTTTTTATAGAGTATTTTATCGGGATTTGCGATTATGTGAGCAAGGGTAATCTGTTTGCCCGGAACAAGCTCTTGTATAATACGCATTTTATCTTGAAATTCACGCTCTGTCATACCGACATTCCTTTCTGTTTCGGGAGGGGGCGGATGAATCCCTCCACCACCTTCGGTGGTCCCCCTCCCTTTAGTCAAGGGAGGCTTTCCTCCCCTACATTTAAATTCTCTTATCCGCCGATTTGTGCTTTTATTCCCGCCCTTGACGCAACCCTTTTGAGGGTTTCCATCTTTGTGTCGGTTGGTGGGTAGATGCCCGACATCTTATATTCTCTGCCAAGGCCCTTGTACTTGTCCTCACCCATTCTGTGGTAAGGGAGAAGATGTATCTCACTGACCCCGTTGAGCTTTGACGCAAAGGATGCTATCTCAAAGATTTCCTCCTCGGTGTCGTTAAAGGTTGGGATAACGGGAACTCTTACAATAAGCTCTGTCCCTTTATATTCTGCGATTCTTTTTGCATTTTCAAGAATAAGCTCGTTTGGCTGTCCCGTAAATTCCTTGTGCTTTTCGCTGTTCATATGCTTGATGTCCATAAGGTAATAATCAAGCTTGGGAAGAAGCCTCTCTATTGTTTCAAACGGAGCAAACGCGGTCGACTCAATCGCTGTGCTGATGGAAAATTCCTTTGCAAGGGTCAGAAGAGCCTCGGCAAAGTCCGCCTGAACGAGCGACTCTCCGCCCGAGAGGGTAATTCCGCCCCCGCTTCTGCGGAAATACGGCATATCCTTTATAACATCGTCGATTATCTCGCCCGCTGTTACATCTCTTCCGACGATTTTTTCTTTTCCGCCAATATTCATTTTCTGGATTTCAAAGCTTTGCGATTCAGGGTTGCAACACCATCTGCACCGCAGCGGGCAGCCCTTTAAAAATACAATCGTTCTAACCCCCGGCCCGTCATGAACCGAGAATTTTTGTATATTAAAAATTCTGCCTTTTATATTTCTGTAGTCCATAATATTCTCCAATATCTTTCATGTGCGGGAGGGGATGGAACCCCTCCCCTACGATTATTGTGCAATTCCACATCGTTTTGTGTAACATTGTAGGAGCGACACGCGTTTCGCCCGCGGGACAAACGCGTCCGTCCCCTACGATACCTATTGTCATTTTCTGCATACCCTACGATATTACAAATTTGATTGCTCTGTTCTGTTAATAATATCATCCTGAAGAGATTTTGAGAGAGTTGTAAAGAGGGCACTGTAGCCCGCAACTCTTACAACCAGACTTCTGTACTTATCAGGGTTTTTCTGTGCATCACGCAAGGTCTCACGGCTTACAACATTAAACTGCATATGGCTTCCCTTCTGGTCAAAATATCCTCTCACCAACGAAACAAAGCCCTCAAGTCCTGATCTGCCCGCAAGTGCAGACGGATGGAATTTCATATTGAACAAGGTTCCGTTTGATGCAATATAATGGTCAAGACGGGATACCGAGTTTGCAGACGCGGTAGGACCGTTTATGTCTTTGCCCGCAGACGGAGAAACACCATCTGCAACAGGGGTGTGTGCAAGTCTGCCATCGGGGGTTGCACCCGTTTGCTCGCCAAGGGGAACATTTGCAGAAACGGGGTAAAGTCCTGCCTGATATCTTCCGCCTCTCGGATTTTTGTATTTTTCAACGGGTCTTGTATAGGTGTACGCAACCTCTCGTGCCAAAGCATCAACCTCTTCGTTGTCGTTACCGAATTTCGGCACGGCATCTATCATTTCAAGCATTCTTGCATATTTTTCTTTCTTTTCTGCAGAGCAAGAGCCTTTCTTGATTTCCTTTATAACGCTTGCAACTACCTCGTCATTTATCTCAACGCCCGAGTCAGTCATTCTCTTCAATACCTCAACCGCAGTTTTTTCGGTATATTTATCAGAGGTTTCCTTGCCGTAATTTTCTGCGAGAGCCTCTTTAAGCTCGCAAAGAGTGAATTTTCTTTCATCATATACAAGCTTCTTTATAACATACATAGAGTCCGCCATATTTGCAACACCAAAGCCCTGCGGACCTGTAAAGTTATAAACCGCACCGCCGTTCTGAACGCTTTTGCCTCTGCCTATGCAATCCTCTACCATAGAAGACAAGAAAGGAAGCGGGCATCTCTCTGCGTGTGCAAGGTCTATTGCGTTGTCGGCATTTACCATAAGCTCTATCATATCTTCTGTCTGTGCCTTATAAGCATTAAAGAAATCATCAAAGGTTTTAAACTCGGGAAGCTCGCCCGTTTTGTGCCCCACCTGGCACCCCTCATCCATACCGTTTGAGAAAACAAGCTCAAGAGGACGGCACATATTAAAGAATGCTGCATCGTGCCAACCATCGGTTTTTCCCGATTTCTGCGGTTCAACACAACCGATTATATTATAATCTCTTGCGTCCTCCATAGTAAGGCCGCGGTTTATAAGTGCAGGAATTATAACCTCGTCATTGTAATATGCAGGAAGTCCAATACCCGTTCTTGTCAGCTCTCCCGCCTTGATAAGAAATTCGTGAGGAGTTCCGTTCCAAACTCTTACCGAGAATGACGGTTGCGGAAGCATTACATGCATACAAGCCTCAATACACATAAACGACAAATCGTTTGTAGCGTCTCTGCCGTCAGGTGTCTGTCCGCCTGCAATAAGGTTCTGGAACATACTGTATCCCGCAAAACCCTCTGCCGACGCCAAATCTCTTACCTTTGTCATATCATTGAGCTTTATCCATACACAATCGATAAGCTCTTGTGCAAACTCTCTTGTTATCCGCCCGCTTTCCATATCTGCTTTGTAATATGGATACATATATTGGTCAAAGCGTCCCGGCGAGATTGAGTGTCCGCTTGCCTCTAACTGAATAAGCATCTGCACAAACCAGAAAGACTGACAAGCCTCGTAAAAGCTCTGTGCACCGTTTTCGGGAACTCTGTTACAATTTTCCGATATAACCAAAAGCTCGCTTTTGCGGACAGGGTCACTCTCTTTTTCTGCCATCTGTTTTGCAAGTGCAGAATATCTCTTTGCATAATTTATCGCAGAATCACAGCTGATTATAACTGCGTCTAAAAATGCACGGCGTACTGAATAATCCTCATCATAAACCTTAAGCTCTGCAAGAGCAGTTTTTGCCTTTTCCTTTATACCCTTGTAGCCTATCTTTAATACCTCGCCGTAATTTACCGTTACATGTCCTACGCCGTTATAAAAATAGTTGCCCGGGGTGAATATATTATGCTCGATTGCAGTCCTTGCCCGCTCTGTCATATAGGAGGTTGCAAGCTCGCTCGTTGTTCTGCCTGCCCAATAGCTGTTAGCCTCTTTAAGCTTCTTTTTGGTATCCTCTTTTACAATAAACGGGTCAGCTGAACGGGTTTCGATTGTCTCAAACTCTTCCTCAAGCCATGTATATGAATATTCAGGGAAGGTCTGACAGCTTCTCGGCGAAAGACATTGACTTCCAACAACAAGCTCTTCATCTCTGATGATAATAGGTATATTGTCGGTTATGTTTTTAAAAGCCTTTGCTCTTCTTAATATAATCGGCTCTCCCTCGGTTTTTTTAAAGCTCTCTGTAAGCAAAACTGCACGGGATGCCTCTATCTCGGGCTTTGTTTTAAAGAGATTTTCTACAAGACGAGTAATTCTCTCGCTCTTTTTTATATTTCCGCTGTAAAAATCCTTCATATTTTCAATCCTCCTGTTTTATATTCTGTCTGTAATTTCTTTTAGTTCTTTTTTTATATCTGCGACCCGCTTGGTTGACATATTCAAAACCATACTCGGTGCATCTTTCATTACATATTTAAAAGACGAACGATTAAGCATTCCTAAATCATTATAGTTATCGCCAAATGCTGCTGTTTCAGATATTTTTATACCGAGCATTTTCTGTAAAACCTCTGTCGCCTTTCCTTTGCCTGAATTGTTTGAAATCCATTCGCACCACTCTCTATCCTTATATACCTCACAGGAAAATGGCGGAAGCTCTGCAAAATGTGCCCCATATTTTGAGATTTTTATTATTTGACCCAATTTATCAAAGCTATTTATTTCTTTTACATTTCTTCCAAAGCTTGAAAAAAGCATTTTCTTCAATTCTTCGTCGGCGTTTTTATACAAAACCTCTTTCGATTTATGAAAAACAACATTTTTTACAGTTTCAAATCTCACTACCGCTCTCTCATCAAGCGGTTTTTCATAAATTATTTCATCATTATATATAATAGAGGTGCCGTCACAGCTTATGTAATAAATATCATTTTTATGATTGAATAAATCAAAAAGCTCAAGATAGCTTCTTCCGCTTGCAACTGCAAAGCAAATATTTTTCTCTTTAAGAGAATTTATAATATTCAGTATTTCTTCATCAATTTTATCGGTTCCTTTTTTCAACAAGGTTCCGTCTAAATCAGATAAAACAAGTTTAATCATAAGCTTCTTCTCCACCTTCCCTTTAAATATACTATATAAATTTCAGTTTGTCAATAAAAATCACAGAAAAAAAAATAAAAAAAAAGATAAATAAAAATTTATCCTTTTTTTCAACATTATCCCTGTTTATAAAATGTGGATTGATTGTTGTTTAATTTCTCGCGTCTTTTCGGTTGTTAATTATGTTAAAAATTTAAACACAATATAACAGAAAAAAACAACTGCTTAAATTACGGTTTCTGAATAAAAATCAAAGATTTTCACATATTCCACATCCCCAACAGCAACCTCAACAACAAATAATATATATTATATAATATATAATTTTCTTTACTAATAAAAAAAGTTATGATATACTTATGACAATAATTAACAAAATGAGGTTCTGAAAATGGTAAATAAAATATTTTTTAAATTTACTGTCTGGTGTTTGTTAGTAGCATTTTTAATGCTTTTGGTTGTTTTCTCATTTTTTATATTAAATGAAGCAATCGAGAGTAATTATAATTCTTTAGTTATAAAAAACTACATAACAGAAAATATTGATACCTTTTGTTTTTGTCTTATTCCTGCTTTAATTATATCTTTTTTGGCTTCATTTTTTATGTCGAGAATTGTTACTCTTCCCGTAAAAAAAATAACAAAACGGGCAGAGGGGCTTGAAAGAGGCGAGCTTTATTCAAATATCGATGATATTAAATGTTATGAATTTAAAAATCTTATCCGTGCAATAAATCATATGGGCTTTGTTATGGCAGAGAGTATTCAGAAGATGAATTCTGACAAGCACAGGGTTGAGGTTATTCTTGAGCATATAAACAGCGGTATTATGACCTTTGATGCAGAACAAAATCCTATACAAATAAATTCTGCCGCAAGAAAAATTTTAAAGATAAGAAGTAATAAGAAGAATATAAAATTTGACGAATTTTTTAAAAGCATCGGTGTAGATGTATGTATAGCAGAATTTTTATATTTAGAAAATTCAAAAATAAAAGAAGAAGAGATAAAAAAAGGTGACTGTTATATAAAAATATGGTTTATTCCGTTTAAGCTCGACAGCGAAAGAAATGCAGGGGTTGTTTGTGTTGTTGAAAATGTGACGGAACAGTTTAATGTTATAGGTGCGATGAGAAAGTTTGTTGCTGATGTTTCGCACGAGCTTAAAACACCTATAACGGTTATAAGCTCTTATACAGAAACAGTTTTAAACAGTTATATAGATGATAAAGCAATGGCTACAAATCTTTTGAACATTGTTTATCAGGAAGCAGGAAAAATGACAGAGCTTATCCAAAATCTGCTTGAGATAAGTAAGTTTGAAATGAAGGCTATTCAAAAAAGCAACGACCCATTTTCAATCGACGATATGCTCTCTTCGCTTGCAGAGACCTTTAAGCTTGAAGCAGAAAAGAAAGAGCTTGATTTGAAATATACAAGAATGACAGAAATTCCTTTATTTAAAGGAACAAGAAGCGATATAGAGAGAGCGGTAAAAAATATTATTTCAAATTCTATAAAGTATACCTCAAAGGGTGACAAAATAAGAATTTTTGCAGGAAAGCTTCATAACGAGATTTATATAAAGGTAGAGGATACGGGATGGGGAATTCCTGAAAACAAGCTCGGACATATTTTTGAGAGGTTTTACAGAGTAGAGGAAGAATCAAGAAGCAGAGAAAGAGGCGGAACGGGACTTGGTCTTTCGATTGCAAAAGAAATAATAGAGAGCTATAACGGAAAGATAAAGATAGAAAGCGAATATACAAAATACACAAGAGTAACAATTACTCTTCCCGTACCAAAAGAATAAAAAAAGGATAGAAAAATTCTATCCTTTTTTATTTTTTCTCATAAATGTATAAACAATAATTAAACCTATAATTAAAAGAAAAATATCTGTTATAAGATTAAAGCCTCCGCGGATACCGGGAAACACTGACACGACCGAGGATAAAAGAAACCCAAGAGCCGTAAAATAAGCATATCCGTGATATTTATTAAAAGCAGTATTTATAAGCTTTATCGTAAGAATTGATACTATTATAAAGCCAAGTGCAATAAAAAATATATAGTAAAAATCAAATGCTAAAAAAGAAGAAATAATTTTTTCATATACACCCAGTTGTAAAAGTATAAATGATGAGCTTATACCCGGAACAACCATGCCGAGAGATAAAACACCGCCGCTTATAAGAGAAAGCAAAGGGGTTA
This sequence comes from Clostridia bacterium, assembly GCA_045576835.1. Taxonomy (GTDB): domain Bacteria; phylum Bacillota; class Clostridia; order Monoglobales; family Monoglobaceae; genus UMGS1820. The sequence continues at coordinate 124,984 of JAZNHF010000016.1, read as the reverse complement.
AGTTATCAGTTTTTATATTTGACTCAACAGCACCTGCAAGCGTAATTCCAATCGAAAAAGAAATCAGGAAGGGAACAATATACATTATCCTGAAACCGTCCTTTGTTGCGGTTTTCAAATAAGATGGCAAGCTTCCTATAACAAGTCCTATAAAGAAGTAAATAATACTTGTTTCAAAGCTTTGAAGAAGAGGCTTCATAATAAGTCCGAATATTATTATTCCTATTCCTGCACCTATAACGAGCGGAAATAAAAAGAAAATGCTCTTTTTAAATTGAGATTTAATATTTACTACTGCACTTAATGCAGGCTCGTAAATTCCGAGTGCAATCGCGAGTATTCCACCGCTCATTCCCGGCATAATTGAGGCAATACCCACAATAAAACCAAGAAACAGAAGCTTAAAAAAACCTTTGTCTATTTTCATAAAAAACACCACTTAAATTTTTATTCGTTTTTATCCTTTGTAAACTTGTTTAAGAGCATTGTAATTAAAATTATAACACCGATAACTATAAATATACCGAGCATTCCAACGCCCATATAATAAAGATTATCTACAAAATTTGTAATATTTATATTCATAATGATACCCCCTGATTATAAGAAGAAATTTAGTATAAGTCCGCCGGCAATAACAGATGCAATCTGACCCGAAACATTTACACCCATAGAGTGCATAAGAAGAAAGTTCTGCGGGTCTTCTGCAAGTCCCATTTTATGAACAACACGGCCCGACATAGGAAATGCCGAAATTCCTGCCGCACCAATCATTGGGTTAATTTTCTTTTTAGTAAATAAATTCAAAAGCTTTGCAAAAAGGACACCGCCTGCGGTATCAAATATAAATGCAAACAGACCGAGACCGAGTATTAAAAGTGTGTCGGGCTGTAGAAATTCTGCCGCCTGCATACGAAGCGAAATTGTAATGCCGAGGAAAATTGTTACAAGGTTTGCAAGAACCTTTTGTGCCGTCTCGGAAAGCGAATTTAAAACTCCGCATTCGCGGATTAAATTACCAAACATCAAAAAGCCGACAAGTGCAACAGAGTCAGGGGCAACAAGACCTGCAACAACCGTTATAATGATAGGGAATAATATTCTCGTGGTTTTTGATACATTTTTCTGTGTATATTCCATTCTTATTTGTCTTTCCTTTTTGGTTGTCAAAAGCTTAATAACGGGCGGTTGAATTATAGGAACCAAAGCCATATAAGAATAAGCCGCAACCATAATTGCACCAAGATATTTTGAATTTAATGCCTGTGCTACAACAATCGAGGTAGGACCGTCTGCAGCACCTATAATTCCGATTGATGCCGCATCCTTTACATCAAAGAAGATTGAAGCAAGGCAAAGCGTGAAGAAAATTCCGAACTGTGCCGCTGCACCAAAAATCATAAGCTTGGGATTAGAAAGAAGAGGCCCGAAATCAATCATTGCACCAATACCTATAAAAAGTATCAGAGGAAACAATTCATTTGCAATTCCTGCATTAAAAAGAGTCTCCAGCGTCTCGACCGCACCCGAAAACGGAAGATTTACCAAAATCGCACCAAAGCCCATAGGAAGAAGAAGAGTAGGCTCCATATCCTTTTTTATTGCGAGATAAATCAAAATTCCGCCGATTATCCACATAACAACCTGCTGCCATTGAATTTGCATAATGTTTTGATACAAAGTTTCCATAATAAAAAATCACCTTTAATGTAAAATATTTATAGTATATAATTATACAGTATTTTTACATTAAAGGCAACAAAATATCATATTTGTAATAATAATTTTAAGATAAAGACATTTTTTCAGAATAAACGCACCCGCAAAAATTCTGGCGGTATAAATTATATTCTCTTGATAATTCAATCGAGCGTTTGTATCCCTCTTTCTTTTTAAAATCAGACGGCAGGTAAGGAACACCTGTTTTTTCAGAAATGGCCTGACCTATATCATTTAAAAGCACGGAATTTTTAAGAGGGCTTATAGACAGGGTGGTCACAAAATAGTCAAAATTATTTTCTTTTGCCAGGACCGCGGTTTTATAAAGACGCAGCTCAAAACATTTTTCGCATCTTTTTCCGCCTTCGGGCTCTGATTCAAGACCTTTTATTCTATCCTCATATACCTCGTTTTCATAGTCGCAATCCATAAAATAAACGGGATTTTTAAAGTTTTTTTCTTTTATAAAACGAAGCTGTTCGGCTTTTCTTTTTTCGTATTCCTCTTTTGGGGAAATGTTGGGATTGTAATATAAAACCGTTATTTCAAAGAAATCGCTTAAATATTCAAGAACATAACTGCTGCAGGGTGCACAGCAGCTGTGAAGCAAAATACGGGGAGTAATATTCTTATGCTTTATATCAGCTAAAATTTCATCAAGCTGTTTTTGATAATTTGGTTTATACATAAAGAGAAAATTCCTCCTCAAAGACATCGGTATATTTTTGAGCCTTTTCTTTTGAAATAAGATATAAAAATATATTCCCAAAAGAAGTTTATATATCTTGTCTCGTAAAAATATTGTACCATTTATTTGTGAATTGAACATTAAATGAAGGTTAAAATTTTATTATGTTTTTGTATAAAAATTTGTTTAATATAAAACAAAGGAAAAACGACGCTAATCTGTCGATTAGTGTCGTTTTTTATGGAGCTGGTAATGGGACTCGAACCCGCGACCTACGCATTACGAATGCGTTGCTCTACCGACTGAGCTACACCAGCTGACGCATTTGCTAATATAACACAAAAATATATTTTTGTCAAGACTCATACTGACCCAGACTTATAATTCTTATTGACCGTAAAATCCCGAGCATTGCCCAATAAATCAGTAAAATTCGTGACGAAAAGAAATTTATTTCAAAAAAAGATGAGACGGAAATTCCGACCAGGGTTGCAAGGCCTGCGGTAAAGGAGCGTCTGTACTTCTTGTCAGCCACAAAAAGAGAGGTAAACGCCGAGTGGGCAAGACGCAGAACATAAAACATAAATATGAACATCAAAAGTGCACCTAAATCTATTATAAAATTCAGATAAATCGGACTTATTTCAAGATATGGTATCTTTAAGACAGTGTTCTCTCCAGGAGTTCTGAACTGTGACGAGGTGTAAAGGTCAAGAAATTTCTGGCTGTTTACACCAAAGCCCGAGCGCCAAATCTGTCTGCCAAGGTTAATTATATTGGAAAGAGGGTCTCCTTGGGTTGTGGTGGTGTGCCAGGTGTAACGAATGTTGTCGATTACGCTTCCGAGCCCAAAAGGCATAAGAAATACCAGAAAAGGAATATATTTAATATCCGCAATAACAAAAATTGAAAGCTCTATTAAAAAGCCTATAAATGCAGATTTTGAGTGGGTTGCGGCAACTACATTAAAGAAGAACAGAAACAAAAAGCCAATATAGAGCCACCTTCTTTTTCCTGTCTGGTATTCAAGCGGATATAGAAAAGCAAACGGAAATATAAGAATTAAGACCTCACCGAAGCTCACACCTGACATAAATACGCCCTTTGCGTCTGACAAGGAAGCCGTGTTTTGAAAAATTCCGATTCCGCACAATATAATGGCGGACACAAACAGGCAAAATAGAATTTTGCCGAGGTCATCAAGAGTTTTAACCGAAAATGAAATTAAAAAGAATAAGTCAATTCCCAAAAGCATATAAACAAGCGGGGCTATGGTGCTGTGAGGGAGAGCAAGCTCTATAATTGCCAGAAAAAACAACAAGATTGTATTTACAAGTACAAAAACTGTTCCCGTACGCTCTCTTATATTACGGGATATATAGAGCAGGGCAACTGCACCAAAGAGCGGAACCCAAAAAAAATCAGACCACAGCCGCTGCGGAAGGAGAAGCACTGCTGCTATAAAACCGCCGATGTAAAAGCAATCAAATTTCAGGCTTGCTTTAGGAATATGAAACGACGCCTTGCGTATACGCTTGGTGGATATACGATAGAAAAAGCTTTTATAAAAAATCCCTGACAAAAATTCGGTATCAAAAAAGAATTTTACAGGCTTTGATTTTACAATTTTTTCGTTAAACCACAGCCAGAGGGAAAAAAGACCGCTTTTTTTAAATATGGCACAAAGCGACGGCAAAAAACGGGTAGCGAAAATGGTGGTAAGATATGAAAAATAACTTGCCGAATAAAGCTCTTTTAACTTTCTCACTTTACCCACCCCCGAAAAAATACATTTTAGACTGCTTCAAAATAATCTACGCCGAGCTTCTCGATGCCGACAGACGCATTTGTTTTGTCAATAATTGTTTTTATAAACAAATCCTCCCTCTCTGCCTCGACAAAGACCTGAAAGCAAACCGAGTCCTCATAGAGAACCTCTCCGCAAAATGCGTCATTGAAATCGTTTATTTCATACTGCACTTTACCGAGCATACCATAATCGCATTTAAGAATTAACTCACGGCAAAGCACCATTGTTTTTATCCCCGATGCGTCAATCCCCGCTTTTGCGGATTTTGAATAGGCGTGGACAAGCCCGCCCGTACCGAGAAGAGTTCCGCCAAAATATCTTGTTACAACAACTATAAGGTCGCAAAGGCCCTCTCTTTTCAGTATATCAAGAACAGGAACGCCTGCCGTTCCGCTCGGCTCGCCGTCGTCGCTGTATCTCATAATATTATTCTCGCGAATGATGTAGGCGTATACATTATGGCTTGCGTCCCAATATTTTTTTTGAAGCTCGGATAAAAAGGCGAGAGCCTCACCTTCAGAGCAGACGGGTTTTACGCTTGCAATAAAGCGGGAACGCTTTTCGACAATTTCTGCAAGGGCTTCTTTTTTTATTGTTTTATAGGCCGTGTCTATTATAATCAGTCCTTTTTATAACTGTTTTGGTCGATATGTAGACTTCGTCTACTCGATATTTTTGTTCCACAAAATCGATATGTTTTTCGTTTCACTCAAAACTCGATATGATATGAATTCTCGTCGCATTAGCGACATATCGAGTGCGAAGCACATATCGAGTCATTTATGACATATCGAGAATTCGTTAGAATTCATATCGACGATTTCAAGCTTTGCTTGAAATCATTATAACATACAACAAAAAAAACCACAAGGGTTTTGACAAAATCATTGACAAAACAACATACGCAGAATAAAATAAAAGCATATATTTATAACTTGATTATATAATGAATATAAAGAGAAAGGGTGGTAAAAATATGAAGGTAATTCTCTTAAACGGAAGCCCAAGAGGGGAAAAATGTACCTATACTGCACTAAAGCTTGTTGCAGACGAGATAGAGAAAAACGGAATTGAAACCGAGATTATAAACATCGGAAACTCTGCAATCCGCGGTTGTATCGGTTGCGGTGCTTGTGCAAAGAGCGGAAAGGGCTGTGCCTTTGGCGACGACGGTGTAAATGAGTTTGTGGAAAAGATGAAAGGGGCAGACGGTCTTATTATTGGCTCGCCTGTGCACTATGCGTCGGCAAGCGGTGCGGTTACCTCGTTTATGGACAGGGCAAGCTACAGCGGCGGAGGTGCTATCGCATTTAAGCCGGGGGCGGCGGTTGTAAGCTGCAGACGCGGCGGTGCAACGGCTGCGTTTGACCAGCTAAACAAGTATTTCACTATATTGAATATGCCGATTGTTTCTTCAAATTATTGGAATATGGTTCACGGCGGAACGCCCGAAGAGGTGCTGAAGGACGAAGAGGGTGTGCAGACGATGAGGGTTCTCGGCAAGAATATGTCGTGGCTTGTAAAGGCTATTGCAGTTGCAAAGGAAAACGGAGTTTCGCACGCAGAGAGTGAGAAAAAAATTAAAACTAATTATATAAGATAAAAGAGAGGAAGATTTTTATGAAAAAGTATGTTTGCACAGTATGCGGTTACATCTACGACGAGGAGGTTGGCGACATAGAAAACGGAATAGAGCCGGGAACAAAGTGGGAAGATGTACCAGAGGATTATGTTTGTCCTCTTTGCAGTGTCGGCAAGGACCAATTTGAAGAAGAATAAGAAAAAATTCCTTTAAATACTTGACAATTAAAGAAAACCGTGATAAAATGGTATAGATTTTCTCACGAGAATTATTTTAATTAAAATATACAAGTATATTGAAGGAGGGTTAAAAATGCTTAGAACTTATCAGCCCAAAAAGAGACAGCGTTCAAAAGAACACGGTTTCAGAAAGAGAATGAGCACAAAGAACGGCCGTAAGGTATTGGCAAGAAGAAGACTTAAGGGCAGAAAGAAGCTTTCTGCATAAAATCAGACAAGATATGTCGGCAACAGGTCGGCATATCCTTGTTTGGTGCAAAAATCCTACCTTGTAGGACATAATTTAATTTCAGGGAAAGCGACGATTGCACTATTCCCGGGCATTGGCACTTGTGCCGATATTTGTAAAGGCGCTTTGTGCGTCTTTTTGTCTATATTGGGGTTTGTGCAAAAGGTGTGCTCCTGATTTTCAGGAGACAATCAGAAAACAATGGAAAAAATTATCAGTTTGTGCAGGAATTCCGAATTTCAGAAGCTTTACAAACGCGGGAGGTCCGCGGTCAGGTCCACTATTGTTGTGTATGCGATAAAGGGCAAAGGCTCTCGCATACGGCTTGGAATTACTGTTGGAAAAAAGCTTGGCGGTGCAGTCTGCCGAAACAGGGCAAAACGCAGAATAAAAGAGCTGTTTCGTGTTATGCAACCCGAAATAATTAACGGTGTTGATGTCTGCATTGTCGCAAGGTCACGGGTGCTTACAGCACCGCATAAAAAGCTCGTTGCAGATTTTAAATCTGCAATGGAGGAGCTTGGCTTGCTTGAGAACAAATGAAAAGGTTATTGATTGGAATTATTAAATTTTATCAACGAAAACTTTCTCCGCTGAAGAAGCCTTGTTGCAGATTTTATCCGTCCTGCTCGCAGTATGCGGTTATGGCGATTGAAAAATATGGTGCTGTTCGGGGCGGAATAAAGGCGGTTTGGCGGATTTTAAGATGTAATCCCTTTTGCAAGGGCGGGATTGATTACCCGTAAAAAACGAAGGAGGAAAATTTTGCCATGACATATATTATGATGGGTCTTGGCTGGATACTTAAATGGTGCAGTATCCTTACACAGAACTATGGTATTGCTGTAATATTATTTACAATATTGATTAAGCTTGCTCTCATGCCTCTTACAGTAAAGCAACAACGCTCTATGATGAAGACGCAGAGATTGCAGCCGCTTTTGATGGAGCTTCAACAAAAATACGCAAACGACAAGGAAAAGCTCAACCAGGAAACGATGAAGCTTTATCAGAAATATCAGATTAACCCTATGAGCGGTTGCTTGCCGATGCTGATACAGCTTCCTATTTTGATGATGCTCTACTGGGTTGTAAAAAAGCCGATTGTTTACATAATGGGCTTTGGTGAGGACGAGGTTTGGAGAATTATCAGTGCCGTAATGGAGTGGAGCGAGGGCAGCCCCGACAACCTCAAACTGTTTTTAACAGAGGTGCTTGGCGAAAAAACTCTTGCAAATTATACTGAAAACTGGGCAGACGCAATTAAGGTGCTGACCGACAACGCTTACAAGAGCTTTGGTATGTACGAAATTCAGATTGCGAGATTTTTGCAAATTCACCCTGAAATTATGCAAAGCAGCTGGATTGTTGAAACAGGTAAAAATTATACAGTAATTAACTACGACTTTCTTGGGCTTGACCTCTCGGCAACGCCTAATTTAAGTGCGTTTTTCGGAATGTTTATCGGAAGACTTGACGGACTTAATATCCCGACGGTTGCACTGTGGTCCATACCGCTTTTGTCGGGTGTCAGCTCGTATGTGACCTCAAAGATTTCGCAGGCACAATCAGGACAGAAGCCGCAAACCGATAAAAACGGCGAAGAGGTTAAAAATCCTATGAGTTCAATGCTGACCTTTATGCCGATAATGTCTGCTTGGTTTGCTTTTACCCTGCCTGCGGCAATCGGTCTTTATTGGATTTTGAGTAATATATTATCGCTTGTTCAACAGCTTGTACTGAACAAGCTTATCAAGCCTGATATATCAGAGGAACAAATCGAAGGAGAGATTTTAAATGTTAAGAAAAATAGAAAAAAACGCAAAAAGTAAAGAAGAAGCTCTGAAGCTCGCGGCAGAAGAGTTTGGCGTATCGGTAGATGAGCTCTCGTATACTGTCGAGAGAGAGGTCGGCAAGGGACTTATGGGTCTTTTGCTCGGCAAAGAGGTTATCATTTCGGCTTGGATTACAAAAGAGGCGGAAGAGGAAAAAAGACTTAAGGAAATCGCAAGAATGCGTGCAGACTCGGATAAAATTGAGAAGAATGAGGGAAATCCCTATGCACCAAAGACCGAACCGCACACACACGATTATGTTGACAAAGACAGACGCAAAAAGAAAAAGGCAGAGAAGCCTGTGACCGAACCCGTTGCCGTTAAGGAGGAACCCAAGGCAAAGACTGAGGAAAAGGCGGAGGGCGGCTCTCGTAAGAACAGAGAGGTTACCGAGAAGTCGCTTGAGGATGCAAGGTTCTTTGTCAGCGAGCTTGTTGAAAAAATAGGACTTACCGATGTAAATGTAGATGTTACAAATGGCGGAGATTGTGTAAAGGTTAACCTTTCAGGTCCGAAGATGGGACTTCTCATCGGCAAAAGGGGCGATACTCTTGATGCAATGCAGTATTTGACAAGCCTTTATGTAAACAAGGCAAAGAATTCTTATATCAAGGTTACTATTGATACAGAGAACTATCGTTCAAAGAGAGAGGACACTCTCGTAAAGCTCGCGAAGAGCCTTGAGAGAAGAGTTGTCCGTGAGGGCTCGGCACAGACGCTTGAACCCATGTCGCCGAACGAACGCAGAATTATTCACGCGGCACTTCAGTCAAGCGAAAGGGTTAAGACCTACAGCGTGGGAGAAGAACCGAACCGTAAAATTGTTGTTGCGCCTAAATAATATGGGTTACGATTATTTTGAAAACAGAGAGTGCCAGTATTACCCCTGTCACAAAACGGAAAATATAAACTGTCTGTTTTGCTTTTGTCCGCTCTATCCCATGCCCGATTGCGGCGGAAATCCAAGCTATATAGCCGATAAGAGCGGAAAAACCATAAAGGATTGCAGCGATTGTGTTTTTCCTCACAAAAAAGAAAACTATAACAAAATAATAGAGAAATTAAAAACCTCTTCATCATATCTGTGATGAAGAGGTTTTCTATATATCGTGTATTGTCACAGAAATCTCGCCATTGTTTATCGTAAGTATGGCATAGCTTCGCCGTGCAGGGCCGGGATTTACCACCCAGAGGTCGCCCTTCTCGAGAAGCTTTGTGTGGGTATGACCAAAAATACACACATCTGCACCGCGAGAGCGTGCCTCGGATATAACTCTGTGGTACGACAATTTGACGCCGTAGCTGTGCCCGTGAGTCAGGAATATCTTCTTTCCGCCAAACTCAAAAAGTCTGTCAAAACAGGCGTTTTGAATGTAATGCTCGTTGTTGCCGACGACATACGCACAAGGAATGTTCGGATATACCGCCATAATGTCGTCTACATCGCGTTGCATATCCCCTGCGTGGATAATTAGGTCGGTGTCGGGGTTTTCTGCGATTGCGTTCCATATTTCACCCAGATAGCCGTGACTGTCACTGAAAATCAATGCTTTAAACATTAAAACGCCTCCTTTTCTAATTGCCTTATTGTAACACAATTTTGAAAATTTGTCACGAATTTTATTATATCTGCATAGATTATAAGTAGCAGTATTTAAGTAATTGCGGTAGCTATATCGCAAAAAAGGAGAGGTTATTATGAATTTAGAGGATATGATAAAGAATATGAATCCGCAAATGCTGTCAAACGCACTGGGGCGAATGAGCACAATTTTGTCTGCAGAGCAGATGAAGCAGGTTGAAAATGTAATTAAAACGACCGACAAAGGAAACCTTAATAAAAAGCTTAACGCTCTGAACGGAGATGATTTGAAAAAGGAGCTTCAAAGCAATCCCGAGCTTGCCCGTGCCCTTGCGTCAAATCCCGAGATTATGAGCAAGCTAAACGCAATGTTTAAGAAATAGCGTCAGAGAGGAGTTGTTTCGCCATGGCAGAAGAAATGGATTTTTCGGGGCTTGCGGATATCATAGGAGAGCTTCTCTCAAGCGAGGAGGGGCAACAACAGGTGCAAAGCGTACTGTCAATGCTTGGCGGGGAGAAAACCGAAAAACCTCAACCCGGAATCGCTACGGGCGGAATAAACCCCGATAATATTCAGATGATAATGAAGCTTCAGCAGGTTATGTCCTTGGTGAACAGCTCGCAGAACTGCAAGCAAACCGCGTTTTTAAATAGTCTGCGTGAAATATTGTCGCCCGAGAGGAGAGGAAGAGTTGACAACGCCGTCAAGCTTTTTGGTACCTGCAAGGCAATAGATGCAATCAGGCGGATTGAGGGTGTGTAAAAAATGTATAGACGCTATGAACCGATGCAAAGACAGAGCGGTTCGGCCAACAATAACGAACAAAAACAGCAATCTCAACAAAGACAAATCAGGAATAATCCGCCTTACGGTCAGAATATGAAGGCGGAGCAGGCAAGACAAAAACCGTCTGCAGACAGGACTACATATAACAATAAGCAATACAGAGAAAATTCAATTCCTCAAAAGGAACGGCGGGAGGAGTCCTCGCATCGGAGCGGAAAAAAGGGGTCTTTTTTTGGTTTAACGGGGCTTATTCCGCAATCGCTGTATAATCCCGAAACGGGAAAGGTTCTGGGATTCCTCTCGGCAGAGGATTTGTTGCTTGTTGCCTTGATTTTAATGATTTTAGACGGCGGAGACGAGCAGGAGGGAGATAATGTTCTGCTTGTGTATGCACTTTTGTATATCTTGATATCAGAGCATATAGATTTGCCTTTTTAATGTTTGCAGGGGTGACAGCTTGTCGCCCCTGCAAAAAAATGCACAAAATAAAAAGAAAAAATTAAGAAAAACCATTGACAAAAGGGAAAGAATATGATATCATATCAAAGTTGCAAGTTTTAGTAATTGAATATGGAGGGGTTCCCGAGTGGCCAAAGGGGGCAGACTGTAAATCTGTTGCAACTTGCTTCGATGGTTCGAATCCATCTCCCTCCACCAAAAAACCTCGCAGATAACTGCGAGGTTTTTTTTCTTATCATCTATGCTTCTTTTACCATTTTGCGGACTTTTTTGAATGCGGCGACTTCGCCCTCTTCTGCAAGGGTGCGGAGCAAATCCTCAAGAATGGCAGAGGTATCAGGGTGAATTGGGCGCCTTACCGTTCCCCGATTAAAATACGCCAGAGGGTGCTTGTCGGTATATGTTTCTCCCTGATAAATCTTGCTTGCCGCTACGCGGTCGCAAAACATTTCTGCAATATATTTTTTTGGCATAGGAACGGGCAAAAATTCGTGAGTTTTCATATCATAATCGCACCAATACTCAAAGTGGTGGCGGTTTCTGCCCTTGTGGTGAAGCCATGCGGTTGAATAGCCGTAGACCTCACGCTCTTTTTCGTTGGGGCTTTTGTCCCCGCTATAAAACCTTGCACCAACCCAGAATTCTGAAGGGCTGTACTTGGAAAGGTCGTGAAAAAGACCTTGCCAAAGAATTCCCGCCTTTTTGCTATGCAAAATAACCATATGCCGATGCGAGGTTATTGTTTTAAAATGACCCAATATCTTTTTTAATGTAATCTTCACAATATCACCTAAACAAAAAGGGGACAACCAATCGTTGCCCGCCTTTAAAAATTGTCTTTAATTTATATAAATTATTCTGCAGTCTCTGCCTCTGCGGTTGCATCGGTCTCTGCCTCTGCGGTTGCATCGGTCTTTGCCTCTGCGGTTGCATCAGTCGCGGTCTCTGCAGTTGCGTCGGTCGTGGTCTCTGCAGTTGCATCGGTCGCGGTCTCTGCAGTTGCATCGGTCGCGGTCTCTGTAATTGCGGTCTCTTCTGTGGTTGCGTTGAGGTCTCTTACCGCAGTTGCAGTAAGAACGAGAGAGCTTACAATAAAGAGAATTGCAAGAACTGCCGTAAACTTCTTAAGCATAGCGTCGATGGTTCTGCCCTTGTTCTTGCCGAAGAAGGTTTCTGCACCGCCGGCGATTGCACCCGACAAGCCTTGCTGTTTGCCGTGTTGCAAGAGAACAACCGCAATAAGTAAAACCGAGATAACTGCGTGAATAATTATAAGTGCTAAATTCATTTTTATTTCCTCCTTGTATCCTTCAACACATAATATACACAAAATTTAGAATGAAAAACTGTACACTCAATGTCCAGTATGCTCCATTGTACCACAGAACAAGAAATTTTTCAAGTCCTTTTTTAAATATTTTCATATAAAATGTTTTAAGGCAAGGATTTTTACAATTCACACATTGTTAAACTTTATTTCATAAAAAGTTCACTACAAAAAATACAGATGTGATAAACTATATTTGCAGTGAAACAGCTGTAATTGCAAACACATAACTCCCTCCCGCGAAGACCGCTTCCCCAAGGCGGTCTTTGCTTTTGCCTAAATTATGGGGAAATCCTCAAACAAGAGGGTCCAGGTCTCAAAATCAACCTCGCCTGTCTGGGGAATTCCGAAGTATTTTTGGGCAGAGATTACGGCAAGGGTTGTTTCCTCGCCGAAAATTCCGTCGGGATTTATCAGAGGCAGAGCCTTGTGCGTTCTTCGCAGCTGCCGCAGAGCGGACTGGAGCTCGAACACATTTTGTTCGTTATCATAGATTGAAGTAGTTGCCATAGTATCACCTCGCTATAGTATCAGTGTTTTCAGAGAGGGTATATCCGGGATACTGACCAAAGGATTTTTCTTCGCTTTGGGATAAAACAGAGTATTGCTCTGCAATGCTTTGCCAGACAAGGGCGTTTACAAATCCGCGCTCGGGCAAGCCGAAAACACGCTCGTAGGCGAGAACCGCTTCTTGGGTTTCAGGGCCGAAATAGCCCGTTACGCTTACAGTGGGTATCTCGGGATAGGTTGTTGCAATCAAATTCAAAAACTCCTGCAGAGTACGCACGGCATCTCCGCTTGAGCCGATTGACAAAATACTGCCGGGATACGGAGCTGCTCCGCCCGTTCGGTATTCCTCGGGCAGAGAGTTATACTTTGTTGTATAAGACGAGAATATTGCGTTCCAGGTTGATTCGTCTACAATTCCTGTCTGTGGAAGTCCGACCGATTGTTGAAATGCACGAACCGCATTTGCGGTAGCAGGGCCGTAAATACCATCAATGTTAACAGAGGGAATAAAGTTGTTAAATTCGGCAATAAAGTTCAGGTAATATTGAAGAGCACTGACCTCTGTCCCCGTGTCGCCCTCGCTTAGGTTTTGCTTGAACTGTTGGTTGACAACCCCTATCGAAATTTTGTCAGAGTCAAGCTCTGACAGTCTGCGGACACCCGAAAAGATAAATATGATTTTGTACCAGGTTGCTTTCCCGACAATTCCGTCGGGGGTCAGGTTAAATATTCTCTGAAATTCCTTTACGGCGTTCTCGGTTTCCACATCGAAAATTCCGTCGGGATAAGCGATTTTCGGAATGGCGGGATAGTTTTTGCCAATATGGTTAAGGGAAATCTGGATTCGCTTTACATCGTCGCCCGTTGAGCCTATTCGAAGAGGCGTCCCGGGATAGCTTTCTTCAAGATTCGCAACAGGGGCGTCCTCTACAAGAGAAATGTCGCCGTAATAAGAAGATAATATCCGATAGGGGGTATAGCCTTGCTCGGCAAGAGATACCGTTCCCCACTGAGAAAGCCCGCCCGGGCAGGTTGAGGTTGTTCCGTTGCAATATCTTGCAAAAAGCGGGGTTAAATCGCCCGAACGGACTATGTAGTCGTTGAAAAGCTCGTCGACTATCTGGCTGATGTTTTCAAATATATCCCGCCCGTCTACATAGGATTGGTCGAATTGTGTCGAGTTAGTAATGTCAAAGTTATAGCCCCTTGACCTGTAAAACTCGGTGAAAATTCTATTAAGAGCAAAGCTTATCTGTGCATAAATATTTGCACGAATAGCGTTTTCGGGCCAGGTCGGGTAAACCTCGCTTGAGGCAACATTTTTGATATATTCAGGGAAAGGAACGGTCACATTTGGAGCTCCCTGGTCGCTTGGTGCACCAAGATGAACAACAATATCGTCAGGAATAGTGAAGGTAATCGGCATTATATCCCTCCTGTCAGGCGAGCCTGTCGTTCTCGAGGGCATCCTCTCCGAGAGGCTCGAGGTCAACGGGCTGAATAGACTCAATTTGGTCAAATACAGCTATATTTAAAAGCTCCTTTGAATAATATCCGGGACTTTCTGCACGCAGGCTGTATGTGCTGTAAGGACGAATTCCGCCGGGCTGTTGAGAGTATCTTGCGGGCGGTGCAGGAAGACTGATGCCCGAGGTTCTTCCGCTTCGGTCGGTTTTCTGTACATCTATAATGCTTCCGTCGGTGCGAAATATTGTAACAACCGCGTCAACAATCGGCAAAGCACCGCTTGCGGTTGTAACCTGTGCAATCAGACGCCCGCTTCCGCCGAGCTCGCTTTCGGTTGGTTCACCCTCCGTTGCGGTTTCGTCGGCAAGCGTTGAGGTGACAACCGAGGGTTGGCTGAAAGCTCCCACGCCCATAAGGCGGTCAAGGGCAAGGTTGTGTTCCTCAAAATCAAGTTTATGTATTCTGGTCATAATCAAACCTCCTCCCTATAATTTATATGCAGATTTTTGCCAAAGGTGAATGGGTATAAAAATTCAGTAGTTAATACAAAAATATATTGTTTTGTACCATACCTTGAAATTTAAAAGTATACCTTTAATTTTTCTCAATATTGACGTTGACGTAAATTTGTGCTATAATTTTATTATAAGACTCTTGGAGGTACATATGAATTACAATGATTTCTTGAAGTGGCTTTTAGAAGAGAAAAAGTTAAGTCAACGAGCTGCAAAGGATGTTGTTTCCAGATGTAAGCGTGTATGTAAAATATTAAACACTAATGAAATTGAAGATTCAACGATTGAAAAGTTAAATACTAATTTAGAATTTGCTGAAATGTCTATGTCTGTAAAATCACAGTTGCGAAGAGCCTCAAAGCTTTGGATTGAATTTGGAGGAAAATATGAAAAAATATAATATTATTGACTTGTTTGCCGGTGTTGGCGGATTAACCTACGGATTTTCAAAGCTTCCCCAATTTAATATTATTGCGGCAAATGAAATTGAAAAAGATATTTCTGTTGCATATAAATTAAACAATCCTGATGTAGAAATGCTGAATTGTGATATAAAAGATTTGACTGAAAAACTTTTGGAGGAGACTTTAAATGGGGAAGAAATAGATATAGTTGTTGGAGGACCTCCGTGTCAGTCTTATTCAACACTGGGTAAAAGACAAATGGATGACCGTGCAAACCTGTTTAAGCAGTACAAGAGGATACTTAAAATTCTACAGCCACAAGCATTTGTTTTTGAGAATGTGGTTGGAATTCTAAGTATGAATAAAGGAAAGCTTTTTAAACAAATTCAACAAGAGTTCGAAGAGCTTGGATATAAATTGCAACACAAAGTTTTAAACGCCGTAAATTATGGCGTACCTCAGCACAGAGAAAGGGTTATACTTGTTGGTTTTAAGGGCGAAAACAATTATATATACCCTGCACCAACACACGGAGAAGGGTTGAAACCATATGTTACTTTGAAAGATGCAATCGGAGATTTGCCTGTTTTAAAGAGCGGGGAAACAAAAACTACTTACTCTGGTGATATTACAAATGAATTCCTTTCGTTTGTCAGAAAAAAATTTGTGAAGGCTGTGGGAGAACATAGTGCACCAAAAAACGGTACGCATCTTGTTAGAATAATGGAAGCTTTAAAAGACGGGCAATCAAAAGATGATTTACCGGAAGACATCAGACCAAAGAGTGGCTATGGTAATACTTATGCAAAGTTGTGGTGGGAAAAACCTTCTACTACAATAACAAGAAACTTTGCTTGTCCTTCATCTTCTAGATGTATACATCCGAGAGATTCTAGAGCAATGTCAATTCGTGAAGGTGCAAGATTGCAAAGCTTTCCTGATGACTACAAGTTCTATGGTTCTGATGGCACGAAACGATTAGAAATCGGTAATGCAGTTCCGCCTTTGCTTTCCATTGCTATAGCAAAGCAAATGCTTAAAGCACTTGAATAAAATAATAGGCACCGAAAGAAATTTTTCATTCGGTGCCTTTGCTTTATTTAATAAATTCGCAAATTTTCTTAAAGCTATGATGAAATTGCAAGTCGCCGGGAATTACTTTCCTTGGGCTATGCCATTGGACAAAACCAAATGGTAATTGTATCGTACTACCGCCATTTCGAGTGCCATACTCAGCAGTAGCTGAAAGCTTATGATGTATATCTGGCAAATATATCATTTGATCAAATTGGTTTTCGCCTATAAGATTTTTATACCAAACAATATGTGCCCAATCATGGCTATTTTTTGCCAAACCTTTTGAAAAACAAAAGTCAAACAGATTGTTTATATTTATGTTAATCCAATTCAGCAAAACATTATATAATCTAATATCATATGCTTTGAGGGTTTCTGCTACTAACCTATGTTTTCTCAACTCCAATGATTTGTTTATTGTTGAAAAGCTTTGAATTATATTAACAATATCTGCAGCTGAACCAAAATATAACGAAATTGCTCTTTTTACATCATCGCTAATTTTTGTGTTATATTGTTTTTCAAAACCATCGATAAAACGGTCAATTCCAATTAAAAAAACTTGACCACTTTCATCTTTTTTAATAGAAACATTAAGTTTATTCCCGTTAGAAAGATGTAACCACATATCCGTTTTAGATTTTGTCTTGCCTCCCAATACGCAATCGACATCTGTTTCACAAATTCCTCCAAATTCTACATTTGTTATCGAGACGCCTGATAAATGAGCACATTTTAATAAGCGTGCCTGAATATCTGCGTTCGATTGAGTTAATTCGGCGACAAGCTTTTCGTTCTTATGTCCTGATAATTTTGCATGTTGCCAGCCTGTAGCTCTGTTTCTGTGTTCCATTATTATTCCTCCAAAAAACAATTTATATGTTTCAATTTCAAGAGCATCTGCAATGCGTTGAATATTTTCAAGAGATATACTTCTGCGATAACATTCAACAGCACTGATGTATGTACGGTGCATTCCGCACTTTTCAGCAAAAATAAAAGAACGGCTATTGTTTTAAAATATCCGTTCTTTTCTGGAGCAGGTGACGGGAATCGAACCCGCAACCTCAGCTTGGGAAGCTGATGTTTTACCACTGAACTACACCTGCACGGTTCGGGCGGGAAACCTCGCCCGAGGATAACTATTTAACTGCCTTAATCGGGAAAGAAGCACGAATAAGTGCACGGGCAGATTCGATAGAATCAACCGTTCCGTCGCTTAAAAGCTGTGCGAGAATATTTCCGAGAGCAGTAGCCTCAATCGGGCCTGCGTAAACGGTTTTGCCCGTTGCCTTTGCGGTAAGCTCGTTGAGATATCCGTCCTGACAACCGCCGCCTACAATTCTTATGCAGTCATAGGTTTTGCCCTGGATTTTCTCGATTGATTTTATTGATATATCATAGCAATCTGCAAGGCTGGTGTATGCACACTGTATAATCTCGCCGACTGTTTCGGGAACTGCCTGACCTGTTTCGGCACAATAGCTCTTTATAGCCTCAATCATACTTTTGGGAGCAAGGAAACGCATATCGTTTACATCTATCATAGAGGTAAATGATGATGCCGCTCTTGCAAGATTTTCTAAATCATTAAACGAATATTGGTCGTTGAGCTCGCGTTTAACCGACTGAATAATCCAAAGACCCATAATATTCTTGAGATAACGATAGTGATAATCGATACCGCCCTCGTTGCTCAGCCCCTCGTCGGAGCTTTCCTTGGTGCAGATGGGGGTCATACTCTCTACGCCCATAAGCGACCAGGTGCCCGAGCTTATATACACACCCTCGCTGTTTTCCATAGGAACGGACAAAACTGCACTTGCGGTATCGTGGGTTCCGGGAAGAATTATATCACATTCAAAGCCAAGCTCTTTTACCATTTCGGGGGAGAAGCTTCCAACCTTTGTTTTAGGAAGATAAAGCGTGTCAAAAAGCTTTTCGGGAAGACCGAGCTTTTGTATAATTTCGGTATCCCATGTTTTGGTCTGGGCGTTTAAAAGACCCGTTGTGCTTGCGAGGGTATACTCGTTCATCTTGACCCCGCTCAAAAGGAAATTGAAGTAGCAGGGAAGCATAAGAAAGGTCTCTGCCTTGTCAAGAAGTGCGGGGGTTTGTTCTTTAACCGCCATAAGCTGGAATATTGTGTTGTAGGGTTGTTCCTGAATACCCGTTCTTGAATAAAGCTCATATTTAGGAATTGTTTTATAAACCTTTTCGGGAATACCGTCGGTTCTCGAGTCACGGTATGCAATGGTATCGCCAAGGATATTGCCGTCCTTGTCAAGAAGAACAAAGTCAACGCCCCAGGTGTCAATGCCCATAGATACAGGGGTCTTGCCGATTTCCTTACATTTCTTCAAGCCGTTTTTAATTTCGGTAAATAAGCGGTCAAGACTCCAGCAGAGGTGGCCGTTTCTCTCTTCAAGGAAATTTTTAAAGCGATAAATCTCCTCAAGGACAATTTTTCCGTTTTCTAAATGAGCAAGCATATGTCTTCCGCTTGATGCACCGATGTCGATTGCGAGATAGTGTTTCATAGAAAATACGCACCTTTCTTGTTTTATATAAAAGCAAACAAAGTATTTGACAAATGTCTTATTTATAATTATACTTATAAAATAAAAAAAATCAATATCATAGGTAAAATTTTTATTTTATTTTTCGGTTGTCAGGTCAGGAATGATTGTTGCCTCAGGGTAATATGCTTTATAGAGAAATGCTTTTATAATGTAAGGGGTTTTAAAAATGGGAATAGCAGAATTATTTATACTTGCGGTTGGACTTTCGATGGACGCTTTTGCGGTAGCGGTGTGCAAGGGTTTGTCTCTTAAAAAAATATCTTTGAAAAACGCCCTTTGGATTGGTGCATGGTTTGGGGCGTTTCAGGCAGGAATGCCTCTTATAGGGTATTTCCTCGGGACACAGTTCAAGGACAAAATTGTTGCAATAGACCATTGGATTGCGTTTGTACTGCTCGGGCTTATTGGTGCCAATATGATAAAGGAGGCACTCTCAAAAGAGGAAAAGTGCGAAAGTTGCGGAGATTTGTCGTCTCGGACGATGTTTCC
Organism: Clostridia bacterium; assembly: GCA_045576835.1. Taxonomy (GTDB): domain Bacteria; phylum Bacillota; class Clostridia; order Monoglobales; family Monoglobaceae; genus UMGS1820. The sequence continues at coordinate 105,683 of JAZNHF010000016.1, read as the reverse complement.
TCTTGCGGTTGCAACGAGCATAGACGCCCTCGCTGTTGGCGTTACACTTGCATTTATCAATGTTGACAACATTTTCCTTGCGGTGGTGTTTATTGGCGTTATAACGCTTATTCTTTCTGCAATCGGCGTTAAGATAGGCAATGTGTTTGGTGTAAAATACAAATCAAAGGCGGAGCTTGCAGGCGGAATAATATTGATTATCCTCGGGATAAAAATATTGACAGAACATCTTCTTGGATTATAAAAGTTGAGCAGACGATGAGAAACGAAGTTATATTTTGCAAAAAACAAGCAACGGCGGGTGCTTCCTCGATGGGGCACCCGCCGTTTTAATATTTATAATTTAATCCAGTCAGACAGAACCTTTACAAACATTTGAATAACGCTTATTCTCTCAACGGCGGTCTCTGCACATATGTCACGCCGTGCGATTTCTACGCCGTCAATGGTATATACTATCTCGCCGAGCTTTTGACCTGCCTCTATCGGGGCAGAAACCGTGCCCTCAAGCTCGAAGGAATGCTCAACCTTATCGAGATTACCTTTTTTAACGACAAAACCGCCCTTGCGGATTATGGGCAGAATATGCTCGGTCACACCGCCCTTGACATTCACATACGGCACAGAGGTGCCGAGGGCATCGTCGTTTGCGACCTCGTAGTTGGCAAAGCCGTAATCAAGGAGGGCGGTTGCAGATGAAAATCGCTCTGCACTTGACGGGGCACAGATTATTACTGCAATCAACTGCATTCCGTCTCGTTCTGCCGAAGCGGAAAGACAGTATTTTGCAACACTTGTAGAGCCTGTTTTAAGACCGTTTGCACCCTTGTAAAAGCGGATAAGCTTGTTGGTATTGGAAAGCCCGAATGCACCGTCACGCAGGCTATCCATCCAGATGGTTGTATAATCAAAGATTTTACTATGGCTTAAAAGCTCTCTCGAAATTATTGCAATATCCTTTGCACTGCTGTAATGGTCGCTTGTTTCATCAAGTCCGTTGCAGTTGATAAAATGGGTGTTGAGACAACCAAGCTCGCTTGCCCGTTCGTTCATTTTCTCAACGAAGGCACTTTCGCTTCCCGAGATAAACTCTGCCATTGCGACAGAGGCGTCGTTGCCCGATGCGACCGCAATAGCCTTCAACATATCGTCAACGCTCATTTGCTCGCCTACCTCGAGAAAGACCTGCGAGCCGCCCATTGATGCTGCGTGCTCGCTGACCGTAACCATATCGTCAAGCTTAATTTTCCCGCTATCGAGGGCTTCCATTATAAGAAGCATTGTCATTGTCTTTGTAACGCTTGCTATCTGAAGTCTTTCGTCAGGGTTCAGCTCGTACAAGACCTCGCCAGTTGATTGTTCCATAAGTATTCCTGATTTTGCACTGATTAGCTTGGCGGAAACCTCGGTATCAACCTGTGTTGCATTTTCTGCAAAGGTGACAGCTTGAAGAATAAAAACCGAGAGAACCAAACAAGTGATAGTTCTTAACCGTTTCATAGCAACTTTCCTTTCCGATTTACAAAACTTTTGCCTTTAGTAATAATTATGCCAAGCAAAAATTTTTATAACAACCGAAGGAAATTTTGTTATAAAAACCTACATATTCTTTTCGAATTCGTACATAATATCGTTTTTTGCCCGAAGATAAACAAGCGAAACAAGTGCGTCAACAGTTGCGGGGCAGACCCAATCCCGCGATGCGGCAAGCTTTTCTGCACTCTTGCATAGCAAGGCGTCGTAGCCGAACGCAGACGGATCGGGGTCGGTTGTTACCAGAAATCGGGGAACGCCCTTTGGCACATCCCAGGTGGGAGAGATGTTTCCGCAGTTTATATATAAAATTTGTTTCGGCACTCGTGCAGAGAGCTTTTCTGCCGACGAAACCGAGTAAACACGATGCCCGAGCGAGGCAAGTCGTGACTCAATTTCCTTGTCACTTCCGTCTAAATAGTAATTCAGAGGCTTTGTATAGAACTGCCGCCTTTTTTTGTCAAGCTCCATAAGTGCGGGGCGGGAGGCGGTTATTCCAAGCTCTTCGTCCTTTGAGGTAAGAGAGCCGTTGTGCATTCTGTATTCATAAAGAGGCTTTTTATAGAGGCAATGCTTTATATTAAAAAGACTGTTAAGACGCATAAACCAATCATAATCCTCGAGCAGGAATTTATATTGTGAGTATTCCGCCAAAACTGGAACGACCCCTGCCCGATACAGGAACGCGGCACCTATCGTGTTGTTGGCAACCGTGTTCAGCCAGACCGTGTCGTCAGGAAGAATGACATTACCGCTAAATGGCGGTTTTTCGTACCAGCCCGAGCCTCGCAGTGTGTTGCCGTCTTCGTCAATCAGCCGCATATTACCGAATACCATATCGCATGCCCTGTCGTGTGAAAGCTCGGTTGCCAGAATTTCAAGACAAACGGGAAACATACGGTTGTCCGCACTTGTCCAGGTCAGAAACTCGCCCGAGGCAACCGAAAACCCGTTGTTCAGAGCGGTCGGAAGCTTAAGGTTCTTCTGGTGGATAACCCTTACCCGTTCGTCCTTTTGCATAAATTCGTCTGCAATAGCACCCGAGCCATCGGTAGAGCCGTCGTCTACTATTATCAGCTCAAGATTTGTATAGGTCTGCGAAAGGACCGAAGCAACTGCCTCAGGCAGATATTTCTCACAGTTGTAAACAGGCAGAACAACCGAAATAAGCCCCGATACAGTATTTTGCCGAAGGTCTGCCGAGTGCAGAGGGTATCTGCGTGAAAGCTTTGCTTTCATCTGTTTGAAATCCGCGTTTCTGCCGTTGAAAAATTTAAACATAGTAACTCCCTCTTATTCTTTAAAATACCGATTACCAAGCTCGCTAAAGGCATCAAGCTCACACTCCTTGTAAAAGACAGCAAGGGAGTTTCCCTTTTCGCGGAGCTTTTTTATCTCTGAAAGAATTATATGTTTTCTTTCTTTTATATATGATAAGGTCCAACCGTTTGGCGTGTATCCGTCAAGAAAAAGCCGATGGGTTGTCAGTATTCCCGCAAGAATTGTTTTTCTTATATGTTCTTTTGTAAAGCGGTCGGCAGAGACACAATGCCACACCTGTGCCATAGGCTCTATACCGATTTTCATTCCCATATTTTTTGCTGTAAAACAAAGTGCGGTCTCTTCTCCGCCTGCAAAATCGTTACCCCGTCTGCCGTAGGAAACGGGAAAACCGCCCATAGCATCAAGGGCACTGTGACGAACGGCAAAGCAAGCACCGTACGGAAATTCATAATGCTCCCGTATCTCCCTGAAGCTTTTGTAGGGTACGGTATATCCGCTCCAGAGTGCCTCTCGCCCGGGCATAAAGACGGACGGAGTCGGGTCGGGAAGCTTGAGCTTAATCTGACCGCCGATAATTGCTGTTTTGGGATGCGTCTCAAACGCGTCAATGATTGCACGAAGCAATCCGTCACACGCGACGGCATCGTCGTCAATAAAGAGAAGATATTCACCTCTTGCAACCGAGGCACCCTTGTTCCGTGCAAGCGAAAGACCGAGCCTTGGCTCGTCTGTAAGAACTACGGACGCGGGGAAAAGCTCTCTCGGGCAGGGCTTTGGCGAATTGTTTACAACGACAATTTCAAGCAAGTCCCGTGGGAACTCTTGCGAAGTTATCGAGTTTACGGCATTTTGTGCAAGAGAATGTCTGTTTGCAGTGCAGATAATTACAGAGAGAAGCCGCTCGTAGCGGTTCACGGGTTTCTTCGGCGGTGGCAGGCTTGCAGACCTGTGCTTGCGGCGAAAAATCTCGTTCAACCCTTTTTTTACTGCGAGAAAAATTCCGCTCTCGTTCACCTCTGCAAGATTTGAAAGGGATATGTTAGCCCTGCTTTTTTGCACTGCTTTCACCGCCTTTTAAAAGCTTTATTTCTGATTTGTTATGAAATACGCCGAAATAGTCTCGGTCTGAAGCCACCTCAAAGGCGGCAATGTTTTCCGCGTATTCATAATATTTTATGGGAACTGTCCCTCTGTCCTCAAGAGAAACGCAGAGCGAGTATTTGCCTCTGCACAGAGCACAGATGTATTTTACCTCTATGGTTATTGTTTTGCCAAGGTCGGAGTCGGAAAATGAGAAATCGTTGTCGGCGGTTGAAATCACTGTTATATCGAGGCCAAAAGCATTTTTTACCGAAAATGAAACTGCAAGCGTCTCCGCTCTTGCCCCCTCGGGCAGGTTGAGGGTGCAGAGAATTTTTGCCTCCTCTCCCGTGCGTTGCAAGCCCGCAACGGAAACTGATTGAACCGAGCCGATTGCAGAGCCGAAACGATTGCTGCAGAAAAGCGTTGAGCCTTGCCCTGAGGGAAGGTCTAATTCTGCACAGCCCGTCATTTCCTGCATATAAAGAGAGCTGACCGACACAACATCTCCGTCCTGACGGATTTTTCCCCCGTCAAGCCATATAACTCTGTCGCAGAAACGGCGGATTGTGTCTATGTCATGGCTTACCATAATTACGGTTGTACCGCTTTCCTTGAGGGCTTTTATTCTGGCAAAGCACTTTTGCCTGAACAAAAAATCACCCACGGCAAGTGCCTCGTCAACGACGAGAATATCGGGCGAGGTCGCTACCGCACAAGCAAAGGCAAGCCTTAAAAACATTCCGTCAGAGTAAGTTTTGACGGGATTATAGATGCTCTCGCCTATGTCGGCAAACCTGATTATATCAGGGAGCATAGCCTTGATTTGTTTTTTTGAAAGACCTTGAATTGCCCCATTTAAGTATATGTTTGAAATTCCGCTATATTCCGCGTTAAAGCTTGTTCCAAGCTCTAAAAGTGCAGATATTTTGCCCTCTGTGATGACGCTTCCCTCGGTCGGCGAGGTCACCGAGCAGATGAGCTTTAACAGGGTAGATTTCCCCGAGCCGTTTGGTCCGATTATGCCGACACACTCACCGCTGTGTATCTTAAGGTCGATGCCCGACAGAGCTGTTTTTGTCTCCGCAATGCCAAACAAGCCGCCGATGAACGGGCATCGGGGCTTGCGTTGTTTATATATCTTTGTTACATTTTTAAGCAGGATTTTCATTGCTTTATTCGGGGCGGATAACTTCAAGACCGCCCATATAAGGACGCAAAACCTCAGGCACGGTAATGCTTCCGTCGGCGTTCTGATAGTTTTCAAGAATTGCCGCAGTGGTTCTGCCGATTGCAACGCCAGAGCCGTTGAGTGTGTGAACAAGCTGTGCCTTGTCCTTGGGCGAGTTTTTGTATTTAATGTTCGCACGGCGAGCCTGGAAATCCTCGAAGTTACTGCAAGATGAGATTTCAACATAACGATTGTAGCTTGGCATCCAGACCTCAATATCATACTTCATTGCGGCGGTAAAGCCGAGGTCGCCAATACAAATCTTTACAACTCTGTACGGAAGCTTCAAAAGCTTAAGCACCGATTCTGCATCAGCTACAAGCCCTTCAAGCTCATCATAGGATTGCTCGGGTGTGGTAAACTTAACAAGCTCAACCTTGTTGAACTGATGTTGACGGATAAGACCTCTTGTGTCGCGGCCTGCCGAGCCTGCCTCTGCACGGAAGCAAGCGGTGTATGCACAGTATTTAAGCGGGAGCTTAGAGCCGTCTAAAATTTCATCACGGTGCATATTTGTAACGGGAACCTCTGCGGTCGGAACAAGAAAATAGTCCGTGTTTGCAACCTTAAAGGCGTCCTCTTCAAATTTAGGAAGCTGTCCCGTGCCGACCATACTGTTTCTGTGAACCATAAACGGCGGGAAAATTTCCTTATAACCGTTCTTCTCGGTGTGTGTATCAAGATAGAAATTCATAATTGCACGCTCTAAACGAGCACCTGCACCGCCATATACGGTAAAGCGTGTACCCGTGATTTTTGCGGCGGTTTCGGGGTCTAATATGCCAAGGTCAGCACCCAAATCCCAATGTGCCTTTGGTTCAAAATCAAAGCTTGTCGGCTCCATAAAGTGACGAATGTCGACATTATCCTCGTCGGTGTCGCCGTCGGGAACCGTGGGGTTGGGAATGTTCGGTATTGTGTATAAAATTGCCGTCATTTTATCGTCAAGCTCGCGTACCTTTTCGTCTAAATCCTTGATAGAATCAGAAAGAGCCTTCATTGCCTCGAAAACCTCGGCAGTGTCCTCGCCTGCCTTCTTCATTGCGGGAATTTTCTTTGAAACAGCGTTCTGCTCGGCTTTTTTCTGTTCAACCTCATAAAGAAGCTCTCTCTTTTCCTTGTCAAGAGCGAGAAGTCCGTCAATATCAACATTTTCCTTTCTGCGGGCAAGAGCCGCCTTAACCGCATCTGTCTCTGTGCGGAGTAGCTTTAAATCAATCATTTGTAAACATCCTTTCGTAATTGTATCGTATATTTTATTTTGCCCCGCAGATTTTCTCTTCTGCAAGGCGATAAATTTCAGAAAGCGTCTCGGGAAGACTTTCCTTATCTATTTCTGCAAATTTTTTCTTTGCCTCGTCACGCCTGCCCTCGCCATAGAGAACAAGGCTCTCGGAAATTTTTGAGAGTATACCGTCGGTCGCCTTATGCTCTGCAACAGAGGCTGTCAGTGTATCGTTTTCCTGCTTTAAAGAATAGTTTTCGTCTTTAAGCGTAACAATTTCATTCTGGATTGCAATATTGGTTTGTGAAGTGAGGTCAATCTGCGTCTGAAACTTTTGTTCGCGGTCGTCTGCCATAGCAGCAATGATAATTATTATTATCGCCGCAAGAAGCATAATGACAGCATAGGTCGCAAGCTTGCCTGCACCTTTTTTATCACCCTTCAAAATTATTCATTCCTTTCTGCAAAATATTCAAGCAAACAAACGACGCTCAAAACCGCCCCTTAAACGCCCGATGGGCGAAAATTAAGGTAATTCCATTGACGAAGGCTAAAATCGCCAACACAGCCTGATTTTAAAGCGTCGAATTTTGTCGAATAAACAAAATTCCAAAATTATTTTCTAAGCTCAAACAAAATTCTTTCCAAGTCGTCTTTGCTGTAATACTCAATTTCAATTTTACCTTTTTTTGAACCCTCGCTGATTTTTACCTTTGTTCCGTATCGTGAGGAAAGGGTTGCCTCTAAATCCTTGTAATATTTTTGCATAAGAGGATTTGAAATTTTTTTGGTTGGCACAGGCTTGTCCGAGAGTGCGGCTTTTGCAAGAGTCTCTGCCTGACGCACCGTTAAATCGTTTTCTGCAATCTTCTCTGCAAGAGCGAGCTGTTTGTCGGGAGAAAGCGGTAAAAGTGCCCTTGCGTGACCTTGTGTAAGCCTTCCGCTTTGAACCATTTCCTTTACTGCGTCGCAGAGGTTGTTGAGCCGCAGAGAATTTGCGACCGCACTTCGGCTCTTGCCAACCTTTTGTGCAACCTCCTCTTGTGTAAGAGAGAAGCTGTCCATAAGTCTGCGATAGCCCTCGGCCTCTTCTATCGGATTCAAGTCCTCTCTTTGAAGATTTTCAACAAGAGCAACCTCCATTATTTCCAACTCCTGAAAATCCCTTACCATACAAGGGATTTCGTGCAGACCCGCAAGCTTGGAGGCCCGCCAGCGACGCTCTCCTGCAACAATTTTGTAAGTTCCGCGTTTTGTTTGTGTTACAATTATAGGAGAAACAACGCCATGTGTTTCGATAGATGATGCGAGAGCGGAAAGCTTTTCTCCATCAAATTCCTTTCGGGGCTGTTCCTTGTTAGGCTCAATATCAACAATGGGTATCATTATAATCGGCATTAAGCCGTTTGCATCACCCATTTTATCTATTTCAGAAACAATACTGCCTGCAGGCTCTGTAAAAAGAGAGCCAAGTCCCTTGCCAAGCCCTGATTTCTTTGGTTTTGACCCTGCCATTTAATCACTATCCTCTCTTTGCTGCGGGGGTGTTCATCTTGATAACCTCGCCCGCAAGCTTTTTGTAGCACTTTGCACCCTTTGAGTTTTTGTCAAAGGCTATTATAGGCTGTCCGTAGCTTGGTGCTTCGGAAAGACGGACATTTCGCGGAATAATCGTAGAGTATACGGTTGCACCAAAATATTTGCGTACCTCTTCTACGACCTGACCCGAAAGCTTTGTTCTCGCGTCATACATAGTAAGCAGTACGCCCTCGATTTTGAGCTGCTTATTAAGTGACTGCTTTACCATCTTAACGGTTTTTGTAAGCTGACTTAACCCCTCTAAAGCGTAATATTCGCATTGTATCGGAATAAGCACGCTGTCTGCACCGCCGAGAGAGTTGAGCGTAATCAAGCCGAGAGACGGCGGACAATCTATAATTATAAAATCAAAATCGTCACGAACCCCGTCTATTTTCTGCTTTAGCTGAAACTCACGGTTTTCACGGTCTACAAGCTCAACCTCTGCCCCCGCAAGGCTTATCGCCCCGGGGCAAACCCAAAGGTTGTCGTAATCGGTTTTTACCATTGCGTCTTTAAGCGATATGTCGTTTATAATACAATCATAGGTAGTATAATCGTCGTCGCCGACAGAAACGCCGAGACCGCTTGAGGTGTTGCCCTGCGGGTCGGCATCAATTACGAGAACCTTCTTTTTCCTCTGTCCGAGGCAGGCGCTTAAATTGACGGCGGTTGTTGTCTTGCCGACGCCGCCCTTTTGGTTTGCGATTGCTATTACCTTTGCCATGCTGCACCTCGCTTTTAATAAACTTGATATTTTTCTCTAAAGTATACCATATAATCAAAAAATCTTCAAGAGAAAATACAAAAAATGTTTCATATGAAACAAAATCTTTTTGCAGATTCTTATTGTTTCACATGAAACATTGTCAAAGAATACAATATTTAGCTATATTCCTTTCATAGATAGACTGATTCGCTTGCGAACGGGGTCTGCCTCTAAAACCTTGACCTTTACAATATCGCCTATTGAGACGACCTCCGTCGGGTGCTTTACATATTTGTCAGAAAGCTGTGAGATGTGAACAAGACCGTCCTGATGAACACCGATGTCTACAAAAGCACCAAAATCTATTACATTTCTCACTGTTCCTGTGAGTATCATTCCTTCCTTGAGGTCCTCAAGGTTCATTATGTCAGTGCGAAGTGCGGGCTGTTCAATCTCGTCTCTCGGGTCACGGCCGGGCTTCATAAGCTCGTCTATAATATCGCGAAGAGTAGGAACGCCGATACCCGCTTCGTCTGCAAGCTTTTCTATGCCATAGGCGGCAGCCTTTGGCAAAAGCTCACCGAGGCGGTTGGCGTTTATGTCCTCTGCAGAAAAACCGCACTTTTCAAGCACAAGCCTTGCCGCGTCATAGCTCTCGGGGTGTACTGATGTGTTGTCAAGGGCGTTTTTGCCGTTCTTTATCCGCAAAAAGCCCGCACATTGTTCAAATGCCTTTGGCCCGAGCTTGGAAACCTTTTTAAGCTCTGTTCTTGAGGTAAATGCTCCTGCTTCTTCTCTGTATGCCACAATATTTTTTGCAATCGTCTGTGATATTCCCGATATATGTGATAAAAGCGGTGCAGACGCGGTGTTCAAGTCTGCACCGACGCTGTTTACAACATCTTCTACCACGCCTCCGAGAGCTTCGCCGAGCCTCTTCTGGTTCATATCGTGCTGATACTGACCAACCCCGATAGCCTTCGGCTCAATCTTTACAAGCTCTGCAAGGGGGTCTTGAACTCGCCTTGCAATCGAGATTGCACTACGCCTTGTTACATCAAATTCGGGGAATTCTTCAGCGCCGAGCTTTGATGCGGAATACACCGAAGCACCCGCCTCGTTTGTTATAATATAGCGGACATCTCGGTCCTTGATATCCTTTAAAACCTCTGCGGTGAACATTTCTGTCTCTTTAGAGGCGGTACCATTGCCGATAGAGATAAGGTCGGCATTATATTTCGCAATAAGCTCTTTTATATATTTAGCTGCTGATTCCCTTTGTGCATCAGAATGGGTAACAAATATTACGCCTGTATCAAGAACCTTTCCTGTTGCGTCAACAACGCCGACCTTACAACCTGTTCTGTATCCGGGGTCAAGACCGATTACAACCTTGCCGTGAATTGGGGGTTGTAAAAGCAGATTTTTGAGGTTAAGCTTAAATACCGCTATTGCTTGCTCCTGGGCGGTTTCTGTAAGCTCGTTTCTTATCTCTCTCTCAACAGAAGGCTGTATAAGGCGTGTATATGCGTCCTCTACGGCGTGTTCTACATACACAGACGCGGGTGAGGGTATCTTTGCAACCTCTTTTCTGATAAGATAAGAGAGTATCTTTTCGGTATCACATTCAAGCGAAACCGACAAAAAGCCTTCCTTTTCGCCGCGGTCTATCGCAAGAGTGCGGTGGGGGGCAAGCTTTGAGCAGGCTTCTGAAAATTCGTAGTACATACGATAAACGCTGTCCTCGTCCTTTGTGCCCGAGGTGACTATAACGCCCGTTTTAAACATCAGTTCACGGATTTTCTTTCGATGCTCGGCGTTATCCGAGACCATCTCGGCAATTATGTCCATAGCACCGCCAAGAGCCTCTTCGACTGACGCCACCTCTTTTTCGGGGTCAACAAATTGTGTTGCAATCGCAGCTATATCAGCGTTTTCGGGGTCTTGAGCATAAACAATTTCCGCGAGAGGCTCAAGTCCCTTTGCCTTTGCAACAGTTGCACGGGTTTTACGCTTGGGTCTGAATGGGCGGTAAAGGTCCTCTATCTCGGTAAGCTTGGTGCAGGCGTCGATTGCCGCCTCAAGCTCGGGGGTAAGATTACCCTGTTCGCCAATAATTCTCTTTACATCTTCCTTTCTCTCTTGCATATTGCGGAGATAAGAAAGACGCTCTTCAAGGGTGCGAAGCACCTCGTCGTCAAGCTCGCCCGTGGCTTCCTTTCTATAGCGGGCAATAAAGGGAATGGTGTTTCCCTCGTCAATAAGATTGACGGTGTTTTCAACCTGCCATAGATTAAGGTTAAGCTCACTTGCGAGTTGTTCGTTGATTGTCATTTTCTCATATCCTTTCTGTTGTAGATAGTTTTATAAATAACACCAATGTTGTAATATATTATATAACAATATATTACAACATACCGAGGAAGTCTATCTGACTTGTTTCGGCAAGGCCGTCTAAAATTCCGTTTTCTGCAAGGGTTTCGACTACCGACTTGTTTATTCCCGTTCGGCTCTTTAAATCCTCCTGCGAGAGGAATTTGCCCTGCTTCGCACCGTTCATAATAGCCTCTGCTGCTGCGTCGCCGACGCCAGCAAAAGCATTAAGCGGCGGCAGAATTGCACCGTCAACCTTCTGGAATTTTTTTGCATGAGACTTATAAAGGTCAACGGGCAGGAATTTAAAGCCTCTTTCGTACATTTCAAGGCATATCTCCAAAATGGTATATTTGTTGTCGTCGTTTGCAGTAGCGGATTGACCTTTCATTTCGATAAGCCGCATTTCCTCTTTTACACGCTCTGCTCCGTTTGTCATAACGGCGGCGTCAAAGAGGTCTGCACGAACGGTGAAATATGCAATGTAAAATTCAATCGGGTAATGCACCTTAAAATAGGCAATACGAAGTGCCATCATAACATAGGCAGCAGCGTGTGCCTTCGGGAACATATACTTAATCTTTTTACACGAGTCGATATACCAATCGGGAACATTGTTTTTTTGCATAGCCTCTTCAAACTCTTCGGGCATACCCTCTTTTGCGGCTTTGCCTTTTCTGACATACTCCATAATTTTAAATGCCATTCCCGGATCTAATCCCTTATGGATAAGATAAACCATAATGTCATCACGCAGACCGATAACCTCGGAAAGCGTTGCGGTCTTTGATTTAATCAAGTCATGGGCGTTATTGAGCCATACATCCGTTCCGTGTGACAGACCCGAAATTATAATAAGCTCAACAAAGGTAGATGGCTTTGTCTCGACAAGCATTCCGCGGACAAAGTTTGTTCCAAATTCGGGAACGCCAAAGGTTCCAACCATACTCCCTATTTGCTCGGGCGTAACGCCGAGAGCCTCTGTGCCCGAGAACAGGCTCATAACAGCAGGGTCATCAAGCGGAATTTCAAGGGCGTTGATTCCCGTCAAATCCTCAAGCATACGAATTGTAGACGGGTCGTCGTGACCGAGAATATCAAGCTTTAAAAGGTTATCGTGAATAGAGTGAAAGTCAAAGTGAGTGGTTATAATATCCGAGTCCTTTTTATCTGCGGGATGTTGAACGGGGCAGAAATCGTGAATGTCCATCGTCTTTGGACAGACGATAATTCCGCCCGGATGCTGACCCGTGGTCCGCTTAACATCTACCATACCTCGTGAGATACGGATAAGCTCCTCTTCGGGGGCGGTTATGCCTTTTTCTTCGTAATACTTTTTCGCAAAACCTATTGCAGTCTTTTCTGCAACTGTACTGATTGTTCCCGCTTTAAATACATAGCCTTCGCCGAAGAGCTCTCCTACATATTTGTGGGCGGTTGCCTGATAATCGCCCGAGAAGTTAAGGTCAATATCAGGGACCTTGTCGCCCTTGAAACCGAGGAAGGTTTCAAACGGAATTTCAAGTCCGTCTTTGTGAAGCTTTTCGCCGCAAACGGGGCAGGTCTTATCGGGCATATCAATTCCCGTCGGATACTCGCCGTGCTCGTACCACTCGCTGTACCTGCATTTTGGACAGACATAGTGGGGGCAAAGAGCGTTTACCTCGGTGATATCCGAGAGCCACGCCGCAAAGGAAGAGCCGACGCTGCCACGCGAGCCGACAAGATAGCCCGCCTCGTTGGATTTTTTAACAAGCTTGTGTGCAATCATATACATAACCGAGTAGCCGTATTTGGTTATACAATCAAGCTCTCTGTCCATTCGTGCCTGAACAATTTCTGGCAGCTCGTCGCCGTAAATTCTATGAGCCTTTTCGTGACACATTTCAATAAGGTCGTTTTCACAGTTTTCGATTGTCGGCGGGTAAGAGCCGTCCTTTACAGGCTGAATTTTTTCGCACATATCGGCGATTTTGTTGGGGTTGGTTATAACAACCTCCCTTGCACGGTCTTCGCCAAGATAGGAGAATTCCTCAAGCATTTCCTCGGTTGTGCGAAGGTAAAGAGGTGCTTGCTCGTCTGCATCAGAAAAGCCTTGTGCACCAAGCAAAACCCGTCGATACATTGCGTCATCGGGGTCTAAAAAGTGAACATCGCAGGTTGCAACGGTCGGTATGCCGAGGCGGTCGCCGAGAGAGAGCACGGTTTTGTTCATATTACGAAGCTCGTCTTCAGAGGCAACCTCGCCGTTTCTTAACATAAACGCATTGTTGCACAGCGGTTGAATTTCAAGAAAATCGTAGAACGAGGCAATCTCGGACAGCTCATAATCGGGCTTCTTTTCGACGATTGAACGGAAAAGCTCGCCCGCTTCGCAGGCAGAGCCGATGATTAACCCCTCTCGGAATTTTTCAATTACGCTCTTTGGCATGGTCGGCTTTTTATAAAAATAATCGAGGTTGGATTTCGATATAAGCTGATATAGGTTTTTAAGACCGACATAATCCTTTGCAAGTAAAATTATGTGGTATTTCTGCCCCTTTAAAAGCTCGGGTCTTGTGTCAATATTGATTTTGCCGCCTGATTTTTTCAAGGTTTCTTTTGCAAGCTTGAGAAAAACCTCTGCCGTGGCAGTTGCATCATCAACCGCACGATGATGGTTTTCAAGGCTTACGCCGAGACGAGAGCAGACCGCATCAAGAGAGTGCTTGCTCTCGTTTGGATACAGTGTTCTCGACATCTTAAGCGTATCGTAGATGCGATTATGGAACTCAAGCCCTGATTGTGAAGCATTATAACGAATAAAGCCACAGTCAAACGAGGCGTTGTGTGCAACCACTGATGCCCCCTCGCAGAATTTAAGAAATCGCGGCAAAACCCCGGCTATGGTCGGCATATCTGCCACCATATCGTCAGAAATCCCTGTAAGAGCAGTAATATTTGATGGAATGTGCACCTCGGGATTGATAAGCTGTGAGAATTTATCGGTAATTTCTCCGTTTTCGATTTTTATAGCACCGATTTCGGTAATCTTACATTCGCTCGGCTTAAGTCCCGTGGTTTCAATGTCAAAAACGACATAGGTGGATGAGAGGTCTATCGCCTGTGAGACCGAGGTGTCGTTAATCATATACCCCTCTACCCCGTAGATAACCTTAAAATCGTCATACTTGGATGCGGCCTCGTGTGCTTCGGGAAAAGCCTGTGCAACCCCGTGGTCAGTAATGGCAATAGCCTTGTGCCCCCATTTTGCCGCACGGGATATAAGGTCTGTTGCCGAAGAGGTTGCATCCATAGCACTCATCTTGGTGTGAAGATGCAGCTCGACCCGTTTTTCCTCTGCGTTGTCAGTACGAATGATGGGGTCGGGTAAAAGCTCAATAGAGCGTACCTTGACAATAGGTTTGTGAAGATAGCTGTCCTCTTCGTATGTCCCCGAGAGCTTAACCCGTTTGCCGACGGTGACAAGCTTTAAAACCTTGCCGAGGCGGTCGCTCGGGGCAAATATATTACAAAGACATGCCCAGTCATTGTCGCCAAGGGCAAACTTTATGGAGGTTTTAGAGCCGTATCTCGGATTGGGCTTTGTTTCCCGTGATTCAAAGGTAAGAACCTCACCCTCGATTATGTAAGACGAGGGCGTAGCGTCGGGCGGATTTAATGTCATAGACGAGATTGAAACAGACGGTCCCGCGATCGGCTTGCCAAAGAGAAGCCCCGAGGTGATTTCGGCAGCCGGAGTTACCTGGATGATTGGGTTTTCCGCAATTTTTCGGTCGGTAATTTCTTTTTGTACCTTGTCACGATTTTTAATATATTTCTCAACATCTATTTCAGAATAGATTAGATTTATTTCATAACTTCTCTCAAGCTCGCAGAGAAGGGTATTCCGAATAAATTCAACAAAATTGTATTTTGTGAGCAATGACGCACCGCCGATTATATCGGATATGGTGATTGCAGTATCCGAAACAGAGACAGAGCAATTAGAGAG
Organism: Clostridia bacterium; assembly: GCA_045576835.1. Lineage (GTDB taxonomy): Bacteria > Bacillota > Clostridia > Monoglobales > Monoglobaceae > UMGS1820. Next base: position 90,676 of record JAZNHF010000016.1, on the reverse strand, counting down.
AAAGGGTCGGCAACTACTGTATTTTTGCAAGAATGCAATAATAACCTCCGATATATATTCTTCAGTTGGTGTGAGAGAGGGTGTATGCAGAATAATTTTTACATCGTTGAGATTGTATACCCTTGCGACATTTTCTGCAAACTCCAGAATCTCTTCCCGAGGCAGATGTTCAGTTGGAGAGATTGTAATTTCAATGCGGTTTTCCGCCATAATAAGACGGCACCGCTCAAGCTCGGCACTCTCAAGCCTTGAGGCAAACGGTTCTGCAACCGTTACCTTGTCAAATAAGTCAAAAATTCCAGCACTCATAATATTATTTCCCTTTATGCAGGGGAGGGCTCATCCCCCTCCTGTTTATCTATTCAAATTATTTTGCGAACCGTCGCGTGCGACAGTGTCCGCAAATTCTGTTATAAGAATTCAATTTCTTTCAATATGGTTTCTACAATTTTATCTTCGGGGATTTTGCCTATAATTTTCCCCTTTTTAAACAGGACCGCACATCCGTTACCGCCTGCAATGCCAATGTCTGCATCAGATGCTTCGCCGGGCCCGTTTACAACACAACCCATAACGGCAATCTTAAGCTTCTTTCTTATTCCGCTGACTGCGTCGGCAACTGCGTTTGCAATAGGAATAAGGTCAATTCTGGTTCTTCCGCAGGTCGGGCAGGAAACAACATTGACACAATCTCCGCACATATCAAGGGATTTAAGAATAAGCTTTGCCGCATCAACCTCGCGTACGGGGTCGTCGGTAAGGGATACACGGATTGTATCGCCGATTCCGTCAGACAGCAAAGAGCCAATCCCAATAGCCGATTTAACAATACCCTCTTTTGTTGTTCCTGCCTCTGTTACACCCAGATGCAGAGGATAGTCAAACATAGAATGTGCAAGCCTGTATGCAGAAATGGTTGTCCGAACATCGGATGCCTTCATAGAAAGAACAATGTTGTCAAAGCCGTAACGGTTAAGGATTTCAATATGTCCTGACGCACTCTCAACCATAGCCCGAGAGAGGTCGCCGTCGCATTTTCCAAGAAGACCGCCCTCAAGAGAGCCGCCGTTCACGCCGATGCGAATGGGTATCCCCGCCTCGCCTGCAGCCTCGGCAACTCTTCGTGCCTGCTCGGAACCGCCAAGGTTGCCCGGATTGATGCGGATTTTATGCACGCCCGCCTTTATGCAAGTAAGAGCGAGACGATAATCAAAATGAATATCTGCAACAATCGGCAGCGGTGAAGAGGCAACAATATCAGAAACACAGGCAGCAGCCGCCTCGTCAGGAACGGCAAGGCGAACAATGTCGCACCCCGCCGAGCAGAGAGCGTCAATTTGCGAGAGGCAAGCAGGAATATCGGTTGTAAATACATTCAGCATAGATTGAATTGCAACAGGGTTTCCGCCGCCAATAGTAATGTCTTTAATTTTTACAGATTTCAAACTCATAATCTATCACCAAAGCCTTCCTTTTTATTTTATCATAACGGGAATAACAAAGCAAGCAGCAAATTTATAAATATTCAGTGTCAGAATTTGTTCCTTATTATAATATATAATAGCATAAAAATTTTATGGAACAAAATGTAACCTTGCTCCGTCTAAAGATATGTCAGCAAAACAGTTAATTGTTAATCATTCAATAGTAACTGTTTTAGTTCCATTTATTAAAAAAAGGTAAAAAATCTAAAAAAAACCTTGACATATGGGACTTGTGGTATTAAAATATAGAGCGTACAAAAGATACCAAAACGGGAAATAACGGGAAATGTAGAGATTTCGCATCTTTTATGTGCTGCGGAGGAAAATTTTTTTGTTCAGATTGTTACAAAACTATTAAAAATGAAATTTGTTATTGACATTTCGCCTGTTTTGGTGGTATAATTCTAAATAAGCTAATAGGTATACTGCAAAGTGGTATATTTAATTGGCTTTGACTGCATAAAAATGCAGAATGAAAAGGAAAAAAATTAAATTTTATATTTTTAAGGAGGATTTGGGAATGAGAAATCTCAAAAAGGTTATTGCTTTAGTAGCTGTTTTCGCTATGTTGGTTAGCTCTGTAGCTTTTGCTCAGACTTTCACAGATGTAGCTGAAGATCACGACTATTATGAAGCAATCGAAATGTTAAGTAACCTCGAAATCTTGACCGGTGACGATCAGGATGGCGACGGTAAAATGGACTTCAGAGCTGAAGATAAAATCACAAGAGCTGAGGTTGCAGTTATTATATCAAGAATTCAGGGTATAAATAATGCAGCTCAGGTTGCTACTGATTTTGTTGATGTTCCTTCTACACACTGGGCATCAGGCTATGTTGCACAGGCTGCAGGCCAGGGCATCGTTAATGGTTATGGCGATGGTAACTTTGGTCCTGAGGACAATGTTCTTTACGAGCAGGCAGTTAAAATGCTTATGGAAACATTGGGTTATGCTCCCTTTGTTGAAGCAAACGGCGGTTACCCCACAGGTCACCTCACAGCTGCTCAGAGATACGGCGTTGTTGCAGGCGTAGTTGGTGCTGCTCCTGGCGTTGAAGCTACAAGAGGCCAGGTTGCACAGATGGTTTACAATGCTATCGACACACCTATCATGGACAGATACAGCTATGGTGCAGATGCTGAATACATGATTTTCGACGGTAAGAGCGACCGTGAATTCATCACCCTTCTCACAAGAGCCCTCGGTGTTAAGAAGTTTACTGCTGTTCTCGACGAGAACTCATTAACAACTCTTGCAGCTGCTAAGACTCTTGATACAGAGGAAGAAGCTATCGTAGACTTTGACTTTAACGCTACTGTTAAGGCTACTGCAGATTGGGACAACTACGAAATGGACGATGTTAAGACCATTTACGAGGGTGAGTCTGGTGCAGGTGCTCTTATCGGTCAGGAAGTTGAAGTATACATCAAGGAAGGTAACAGAAGAGGCGTATACGAAATCGTTAGCGCTACTGCTACCGGCAAGAACGATACTTTAACAATCGGTCTTGACCAATTCGTTCAGTTTGACTATGCTAACAACAAGATTGAATACTGGAAGAACGCTTCTGACAGATTGACCACAACTGTTGAAGTTAAGTCAGGTGCAGATGTTCTCTTAAACGGTGTTGCTGTTGCTTCAGATTATGAAGCTACATTGTGGAGCACTCTTAAGAATACCAAGACCTGGAGTGGTGCTATCACACTTATCGACAATGGTTCTGACAACGATTACACTGTAATTTCTATCGAAGTTGGTACACCTGCTGTTGTAGACGCAGTTACTGCAAACGGTAAGGTTAGCCTTAAAGAGAAAGTAAAGAGCGTTGACAATGCTCCTATCAACCTTGTATTTGACGAGGATGACGCAGAGACTCTTATCGTTCTTATAAAGAATGGTGCAGTTATCGACTACACCGAGCTTGCTGAATGGGATGTTCTTTCTGTTCTTGCAAACAGAAACAATGGTTATGTTGTTGCAGAAGTTATCGAAGGCGGTAAGATTGAGGGTTCAGTTGCTTCTCAGGTTGCATCTACCACATCTGCTACAACCTTCAAGTACAGCATCGATGGCGATACCTATGATGTTGCAAACTATGCTTATGGTAAAGATGACATTGCTCCTGGTTCAGAGGGTACCTTCTATATCGATAACTATGGTAAGATTGTAGCTTACAATGAGACAGGAAGCTCAGTTGCTTCTGATAAGTATGCTTTCATCATCAAGGCTAAGGCTGTTAGTGACGGTTGGACCGGTACTGCTATAAAGGTTCAGCTCCTTGATAAGAGCGGTGAAGTTTACGAAGCTTACCTTGCAGACAAGGTTAAGATTGAGAACGAAGTTAAGACAGAATTCATCAAGACTGACAAGCAGGCTTCTTATACATCAAATTCTTACAAGGCAGAGGATATCGACACAACCAAGTTCGAAGCACTTGTTAAGAACGCTTTCGTAACCTACGAGGCTAATTCAAACGGCGAGATTAAGACAATCACATTCGCACAGACAGATCCTGATGTAAACGACCTCTACTATGATGTTGATAAGCACTATGATGCATCTGCAGACTATGATGCAGAAGACAGATTTATCAGTGTTAAGGGTAAGAAGTATGATGTAGATGACGAGACACTCGTATTCTATATGTACAACGGCACAAGCGACAATGTTGCTGTAAATGGTGCACTTGCTACTGACTCTAAGGTTGACACAATCGCTTCACTTAACACCGGCGGTGACTATACTGCATTTATCTATGATGCAAACCAGGATACTGTTCCTGTAATCGTACTTTACGATACAAAGGGTGGTCTTGATAAGTCAAGCAGCATCGCACTTATCGACTCTGTTGGTTCTGCAATCGTTGGCGAAGATATCGTTGACGCTGTAACATTCTTCAAGGATGGCGAGAAGTTCACTGCTTACACAGACCTCGACCTCGATGTAGATTTCGTTGCAGGCGAAGCTTACAAGCTCTCATTGAGTGCTGATGGCACAACCATTACAGGTGCAACATGGTATGGTAAATTTGACCTTGAAAGAACTAAGGACACAGATGTAACAGGTACAGCTAAATTCACAGCTAAATTCACAGCTATTGCTGACGCAGGCCTCGAGAAGACCTACTTTGGTCCGGTTGTTGGCTATCAGTCAAGCAAGGATGCTATCAGAATTGCTCCTTATTCAAGTGGCTTAGGTGAAGACCTTGCATACGATGCAGATGTTGTTTACAACTTTGCTGACTACACAACCATCAAGGCTATTGATGCAAATGTTTATGTAATTGACCCGGTTAGAACCACAAACAAGATTTCTGCAGGCTATGCTTCAGATGTTGAGTTTGAGGAAGAAGTTATCGAGGCAGTTGCTGCAGGTAAGGCAATTGACTTTGAGACAGCTGATTGGGATATCGCAGCAGGCGTAGATGCTCTTGGTATGATGGACTTCGTTGCAGCTTTCGAGTATGACGACGAAATCACAGATGTAGTTATCATCAAGGCTTACGACTTTGGTTATAAGTGGGAAGTTAAAGATAGGCTTTAATTCTTAACAATTCAAAGAGAGACCTTCGGGTCTCTCTTTTTTTTGTTATTAAAACGCAGTGTCAATTTACGACTGTCCAAAAAATTGAGAATAAACTTTTCCGCATTTGTCGGTTGGTGCGATTTACAAAAATCTTGCACACCAAAAATAAAGTTTTCCGCATTGCGGTAGGGCACAGCTACTGTATGTGCATCGGGCAATAATTCAGAGAAAAATTTATTTTTACACCTGCAAATCGTATTTGCTTTTGAATAATGTGCCGTGCCCAAATCCTTGCCATCCCCTACGGAGAAGAAACCAAATACGATTTGCCGCACACCGCGGCGGCGGAGGATATACCGTTTCGCTTTTGAATAATGCGCCGTACCCAAATCCTTGCCATCCCCTACGGATAAGAAAATGACCTCTCTCTCATTCCGTGACGAAACCCCTGCAGGGCGGGCACTGCGGCTGCATACGCACCCTCGTTTGACAATTTGCCAACAAATTCATAATTTATCTTGATTATAACAGTCAACTATGGTAAAATAAATATAAAATGGAGGAGTGTAACTATGTTTGATTATATAATGGGAGAGCTTGTTGAGAAAACAGATTCTTACGCAGTGATTGATGCTTGCGGAATTGGTTACAGAATTTTTTCAACTCGGACAAGTCTGTCGTCGCTCGGCGAAGTCGGGAAGACAGCAAAGCTTTATACTTATATGAATATAAAGACGGCATCAGACATTGTTGCTCTCTATGGTTTTTCAACAAAGGATGAGAGACAAACCTTTGAAATGATACTTGGTGTATCGGGCGTCGGGGCAAAAACTGCGTGTGCGTTGCTTTCCAACATTTCGGCGTCAAAGTTTGCACTCTGTGTTGTAACGGGCGACAGTAAATATCTTGCGTCAAACACCCCCGGACTTGGGCCAAAGGGTGCACAGAGAATAATATTGGAGCTTAAGGATAAATTTAAGCATATACAAGCCGAGAATTTAGAGACGGCAGAAATATTTACGGATTATTCCGAAACAGACAGCGAGGCGGTTTCTGCACTTGTGGTGCTTGGTTACAGCAAGCCTGACGCAGAACGGGCGTTGTGTGGTGCCGAAGGCACCACGGAGGAAAAAATAAAATATGCCCTGAAAAGATTGATGTAGGGGCGGTTTGCAACAGTAGGGCTTGGCTACTGTATGGGCATAGGGCAAAAATTCAGAGAAAAATTTATTTTTGCACCCCGCAAATCGTATTTGCTTTTGAATAATGTGCCGTGCCCAAATCCTTGCCATCCCCTGCGGAAAAGAAACCAAATACGATTTGCCGCACACCGCGGCGGGGGGATACACAGGTTTGCTTTTGAATAATGTGCCGTACCCAAATTCTTGCCATCCCCTGCGGAGAAGAAACCAAATACGATTTGCAGCAAACCACGGGGCGTTGCAAGATAGACCATTTTGCTTTTGAATAATGTGCCGTGCCCAAATCCTTGCCATCCCCTGCGGAAAAGAAACCAAATACGATTTGCCGCACACCGCGGCGGCAGAATGGTCGAATATACGGTGAACACAACACACAAAAGGATTGATTATATGGAAATTGATGCTGAAAACAGAATTGTTTCTACATCGGAACAAAATGGCGACAATGAAATTGAATATAGCCTCAGGCCGAAGCATCTTTCGGAATATATTGGTCAGACCAAGGCAAAGGAAAACCTCAAGGTATTTATCGAAGCGGCAAAGGCACGGGGGGAATCCCTTGACCATGTTCTGTTGTATGGACCGCCCGGACTTGGTAAGACCACTCTTGCGGGGATTATTGCAACAGAAATGGGCGTAAATCTTCGCATCACATCGGGGCCTGCGATAGAAAAGCAAGGCGACCTTGCGGCCCTTCTCACCAATCTTGGCGAGGGGGATATACTTTTTGTCGACGAGATACACCGCTTATCCAGAAGCGTTGAGGAAATTCTTTATCCTGCGATGGAGGATTATGCCCTTGATATAATTATTGGCAAAGGGCCGTCTGCCCGCTCTATTCGTCTTGAACTGCCGCGGTTTACTCTTATAGGTGCAACGACCAAGGCGGGGGCGCTTACTGCACCGCTTCGGGATAGGTTTGGCGTGATACTCAGACTAGATATGTATAAAAAAGAAGAGCTTGCAGAAATTGTTACAAGAAGTGCTGATATTCTTAAAATCGGGATTGAAAAAAGCGGTGCAGAGGAGATTGCGTTGCGTTCAAGAGGCACGCCGAGAATTGCCAACCGATTGTTAAAGAGGGTCAGGGATTTTGCCGAGACAATGGCAGACGGAGTTATAACAAAAGAGGTTGCAGATTCTGCACTTTGCAGATTAGAGGTTGACCCTCTCGGTCTTGATGCGATAGATAAAAGAATGCTTTTGACCGTAATAGAGCTGTACGGCGGAGGACCTGTCGGGATTGATACTCTTGCTGCTACTATTGGCGAGGAAAGTGATACAATCGAGGATGTATATGAACCATATCTTATGCAAATCGGATTTTTGAGCCGAACCCCGCGGGGCAGGGTGGTAACACCGCTTGCGTACAAGCATTTTGGCAAACCTCTGCCGACTGAAAATAAATGACAGGAAATGAAACTGATTGAATCAAAAAATTTTGTTTGACGATAGGGTAAATTGCAAACCGAAAAAACAACAGAAAGGATAAATACCAATGAACAACAAGGAAAAATTCTATATAACAACTGCGATTGCATACACCTCCCGCAAACCGCATATCGGAAATACTTATGAAATTGTATTAACTGATGCTATTGCGAGGTTTAAAAGATATATGGGTTGCGATGTATTTTTCTGCACAGGAACAGACGAGCATGGGCAGAAGATACAAGAGCTTGCCGAGGCGGCAGGCATCAGCCCGCAAAAATATGTTGACGGCGTTGCAGACGAAATCAGGAATATCTGGGACTTGATGAACACAAGCTATGACAAGTTTATCAGAACAACCGACGATTATCATGTGGAAACTGTTCAGAAAATATTCAAAAAGCTCTACGAGCAGGGCGATATTTACCTTGATTCTTATGAGGACTGGTATTGTACCCCGTGTGAATCGTTCTGGACAGACACACAGCTTGTTGACGGAAAATGCCCCGATTGCGGAAGAGAGGTTCACAAGCAACACGAGGAAGCATATTTCTTTAAAATGAGCAAGTACGCCGATAGGCTGATGAAATATATTGAGGAAAACCCCGATTTTATTCAACCCGAATCCCGTAAAAAAGAGATGGTTAATAATTTTCTAAAGCCCGGGCTTCAGGATTTGTGTGTATCAAGAACGAGCTTTAACTGGGGAATACCCGTTACCTTTGACGATAAGCATGTAATTTATGTATGGCTTGACGCACTTACAAACTACATTACTGCACTCGGCTATGATTGCGGTGAGAATTCTGACAATTACAGAAAATACTGGCCTGCAGATGTTCATATTATAGGCAAGGATATTTTGAGGTTCCACACAATTTATTGGCCGATATTCCTGATGGCTCTGGGAGAGCCGCTTCCGAAACAGATTTTTGGCCATCCGTGGCTGCTCAATGGCGAGGACAAGATGAGCAAGTCTATCGGTAATGTTATCTACGCCGACGACTTGGTAAAAGCCTTTGGTGTTGATGCCGTGAGATATTATCTTCTCCACGAAATGCCGTTTGCTCAAGACGGAACGATTACCTTTGAGACGCTTATTTCAAGATATAATTCTGACCTTGCAAACACGCTTGGCAATCTTGTCAACCGCACAGTTTCTATGGTGAACAAATACTTTGACGGTGAAATTCCCGAAGCCTCTGCCCCAACAGAGTTTGATGCAGACCTTGAGGCGGTATGTCTTGCATCTGCAAAAAAGACGGCAGAATGCATGGAAAGACTTCGTGTTGCAGATGCGATGGATTGCATTTGGACCATCGTAAACCGTGCAAACAAATATATCGACGAGACAATGCCCTGGGTTCTTGCAAAGACTGACGAGGGCAGAGAATCACTCAAAACGGTAATGTATAATCTGCTTGAGGCAATACGCTTTATTGCGTCGCTTATCGGTCCGTTTATGCCTGAAACCCAAGCAAAAATAGCAGAACAAATCAATACAAAGCTGCTTGCCTGGGAGAGCGTTCAGAGCTTTGGTGCTGTGGAGAGCGGAGACAAGGTAGGTGATCCCGTACCGATGTTTGCCCGCCTTGACCCTGACGCAAAGCTTGCGGAGCTTGAAGCAGAGCTCGGTGCAGAACAAAAGCAGGACAATGTTAAGATAGAACCATTCAAGGAAAATGTTTCGTTTGAGGATTTTGAAAAGCTTGATATTCGTGTCGGCAAGGTTGTAGTTTGCGAAAAGGTGCCGAAGTCCTCCAAGCTTTTGAGGTTTGAGATAGAGGTTGGGTCGGAAAAGAGACAGATTTTGTCGGGAATTGCCAAGTATTATGAGCCTGAAGATTTAATCGGCAAAAATGTCTTGTTTATTGCAAACTTCCCGCCAAGAAAAATGATGGGGCTTGAGTCAAACGGAATGATACTCTCTGCCGAGCACGACGGAAAGCTTGTTGTGACCTCCACGCTTGAGGATATCCAGAGCGGAGCATGTATAGTATAAGGGGATGTTTTTATGCTTAAAAAATTTTTTGCAGCACTTATATGTATGTTAGCTGTGCTTGGAGGAGCGGTTTTGGCTTCCGCAACTACCGATAAAAATGCGGTTATTAACTATGTAGATATGCGAGAGATGGTTGTTAATGTCGAAGATGAATACGGCGAAAACACAGACGAGAGTTATGTTGCTGTGGCAGTGAATTTTAACCTGACTAACAACTGTGGGTCAGACATGGAATTTGCACCATTTGTTGCGTTTTATTCGGGCACGCAGTTTGTCGATGCAGTAAGGGCGGAGACGCAGGAGATTGCAACGGATGACACCGCGGAATTCTCGGTTACCAGCGAGATTGCTTATACCAAAAATGCCGATACCTGCAAGGTTTTTGTGTTCGACAATAACCTTGTGCCATACACATCTGTTGTCGAGGGAGAGTTTGATGATTATGACGAGAACGGTGCAACTTCCGAAAACTACGCATACATTATCAGGGCAAGAGCGGGTTCTGACGGCTGGAATAATATCGTAATGGTCCAGCTTCTTGACAAGTCGGGCGAAGTTTATACGGCTTACCTTGCAGACGAGATTAACATTAAAAACGCAAGTGCTGATGTTAAGACAGCTGCAGGTATGACAGAGACTGACGAAACAGTTAATTCCGCTGATATTGACCACGAAGCATTTGCAGAGCTTCTCGCAAACCAGCTTGTAACATATGAGGCAAACGGCGTTGGAGAGCTTAGTGCGATTACATTTGCTAAAACAGGCGTCACCTCTACACTTTCGCTCTACGCAGCAGGCGTGGCCTCGTTTAACGAAACAGACAGAGAAGCAACAATCAATGGTACGAAGGTAACTATTGCTGATGATACAGCTGTATTTTTCATCAAGGGTTCAAACACAATTTCTGCAATCGGTGATACAGAAAATCTTGCAAACATTTCTTACTCAAAGGTTGCGACAGGTGCAGATGTAAATAACATCACAACATATGCTGCTGCATATGATGTCATAGATGATGTTGCAAAGGTTCTTGTTGTTCTTAATGCAACATTGGAATGAGTACCTGATGATGCTGAAGCGTAAGTTTTAAGACTTAAAAAAATAAGAGGAACCTTCGGGTTCCTCTTTTTTGTGTAAAAGTAGGGGAGGGCCTCTGCACCCTTCCGACGCGGAACGACACACAGGTCGTTCCCTACGACAATTTATTCGTTGCCGTCTTTATTATACCATCACATTGTGCACTTCAAGCTCGTTCTGGAGGGCATATTTTACAGTATATGCTGTTCCGCCGCGAGTAGAGCTCATATAAAACACACAATGACGGCTATGCTCAACCATAAATCGATTTCTCTTGAGCATACAGCCGTCAGAATAATTTTCCGAGACATAGATTATCTCATCTGCGGAATTTAAAATTTTTGCATACATTTCCCTGTCGCTTTTATGCCAACGCGAGTCCTGACCCTTGCAGGGAAGGGCAAGAACAAGGCGTATTTCGGGATTAAGCCTTTTTGCACCAAGAACGGCAAGAGCAGAAAGCGTATCAAAGCCAAGTGCCCCGCCCGTAATAAAATCGGTAACCCCCTCACCACAGAGGCGGGCTATAATCTCGGAAAGAGCAGTATTTATTTTTTCGATATGAGCTGAAGCGACACATCTGTGTCCCGTAAAGCAACAGCAGTTATCCCTTGTGTTCATAGCAGTAAAAAATCCCTTCCTCTCGGGTAAACATCCGTGTAAAAGTATAGCACAACTCATAAAAAGTGTCAAACGCCGAAAAAACTGCACAAAAATTAAGGGAATATTTTCACGCACTTGGAATATTTAAATATGTATTCTGTTGACATTGTGGGTCACCTAAACACAATATTTTGGGTAAGCACAAAGCACAAGACACACTATAAACCAAAAAACAAGTATTATTACAGAACGATTACGGCGACAATGAAATTGGACAATTATAACAAAAAAACGAATAATATAAGAACAAATTATTAAATAATGACGAAACGGCTTGATTTTTGGGCTTAAATATGGTATACTTTAATAAAATCGGGCGAGTGTTTCGTCGGATATAAAAAGTGAAAATCAGACCGAAAAATCGGTCTTAATACAAACTTTGAGGTGGACAAAATGCAAAAGCGTTTTACGGCAATGGCTGTTTGTATAATTTTAATATTGTCTATGGCTGTTGCCCCGTGTTCTGTCTCTGCGGTAGAGTTTTTGGATGTTCCGCTTACGGCGTCATACTACAAGGCGGTTGATAAGTTGAGCAATGAGGGCGTTATTCAGGGCAGAGGCGACGGAGTATTTGACCCAAGCAACAATACCACCCGTGCAGAGTTCTGTGCTTTTCTGGCAAGGGCAAACAACTATAACCCCGCATACTACAAAACGACCAAGACGCCGTTTTCGGATGTTGCAAAGGGAAATTGGGCAGAGGGGTATATCTCGTTTTGCTACGAAAACGGGTATGTAAACGGTATGGATGCACAAAGCTTTGCACCGACAAACAATGTCACCTGTGAGCAGGCGGTAAAGATGGTTGTTTGTGCATCGGGCGTTGGCGACGAGTCGCTCTCTAAAGTCGGACCGAAATGGTATTCGGGCTATATCAATGTTGCAAGACGGAACAATCTTTTAGACGGCGTTGATGTAAAGGTTGGCTCTCCTGCCTCCCGTGCGTTTGTGGCACAGGTGGTTTATAATTCTATGATTATCAAGGGCGAGGATAAAAGCAGTAATCACGCAGTTGATGTAAGCGGTAACAATACGGGCAGAGAGGTTGTCGACAGCGGCGAACCGACAAAACCGATTAAGTACGAGCCCGAAGAAATATGGGAGCCTGAACCTGAAGATGTTGAGTGGAATTATTATCAATACTATGGCGAGGATTACGAGAAATATATGGAAGAGGACGAGGGCTCGGACAAGTATACGATTGCCGAGGAAGAGGTTGTGTATGTTCCGAGAGGCTCGTCGGAGGGTATGCTTGTTGTAATTGACCCAGGTCACAATTATAACACGGTTGATACGGGTGCAACGGGCAACGGCTTGAGAGAGCAGGATATTACATACTTTATTGCAGAAAAGCTCAAGCCTCTTCTTGAGAGAAACGGGTTTGAGGTTATTATGACAAGAAACTCGCTTAAGGAAAATGTTTCGACAGAGTCTGTAAGTGCGAGCCTTGCACGGAGAGCGGAGATTGCAAATACTGCGGGTGCGGATTTGTTTATTTCTATACACTGTAATGCAGGCGGCGGCACAGGAACAGAATCGTATTATTGCGTCGGCTCGGGACTCAGCAAGATTTTTGCGGGATTTTTGCAGGACGGTATGGTAGAGGCTGTCGGACTTTCTGACAGAGGTGTAAAATCGGCAAGATATGCCGTGTTGAGAAATACAGATATGGTGGCGGCACTTCTTGAGACTGCGTTTATCGACAATGAGGGTGATGCTGACTACCTTGCAGACGAAGAGTATCAGAGGGCATTTGCAGAGGGAATTGCCCGCGGTGTTTGCGATTATGTCGGCATAGAATACAAATAAGAACAAATCAAATGCCGACACAGCTTGTGTCGGCATTAAATGTAGGAGAGACATATGAAAACCATTAAAAATATACCCGAGCTTCTGGCTCCGGCGGGAAATCTTGAGAAGCTTAAGGCGGCAATCAATTACGGTGCTGACGCGGTCTATATAGGCGGAGAGGAGTTTTCGCTTCGCGTTGCGGCGGATAACTTTACCATAGACGAAATGAAGCAGGGGATAGACTTTGCCAAGCAAAAAGGAAAAAAGGTGTATCTTACTGCAAACATCATTCCGCACAATGATGATATTGACGAGTATGCAAAATACTTAAACGAGGTAAAGGATACGGGCGTTGATGCTGTTATTCTGTCCGACCTCGGTATGTTCGGCGTGACGAGGGAGGTTGCCCCGAGTCTTGATATTCACATAAGCACCCAGGCCAACAATGTCAATTATAAAAGTGCACAGATGTGGCACGATATGGGGGCAAAACGAGTTATTCTTGCAAGAGAAATGTCACTTGCCGAAATTCGGGAAATCCGGGAAAGGACAAGCCCCTCGCTTGAGCTTGAGGCGTTCGTTCACGGGGCAATGTGTATTTCGTACTCTGGAAGATGTCTTCTCAGTAATTATATGGCAGGCCGTGACAGCAATCAGGGGGCGTGTGCTCACCCTTGCAGATGGAAATATTATCTTATGGAGGAGCAACGGCCCGGGGAATATATGCCCGTGTTTGAAAATGAAAGAGGAACATTTATATATAATTCCAAGGATTTATGTATGATAGAGCATATTGACAAGTTGATAGAGTCGGGACTCTCCAGCTTTAAGCTTGAGGGCAGAGTAAAATCCGAATTTTATGTTGCAACGGTTGTTTCGGCTTACAGACGGGCGATAGATGCTTATCTTGAAAACCCCGAGGGTTGGCAGTTCAGACCCGAGTGGCTCGACGAGCTTAAAAAGGTCAGCCACAGAGACTATACCACAGGCTTTTATTTTGGCAAGCCCGGCGGGGGCGAGCAACACTATTCAAGCAGTTCATATATACGGGAATATGATATGGTTGGTGTGGTAGAGGATTTTGACGAGGAGACCTCGACGGCAAAGATTGTTCAGAAAAACAGGTTTTTCAAAGGAGATGAGGTGGAATTCCTCTGCCCTGACGGCACATTTTTCAAACAAAAGATAGGCACGATTACAAATGCTGACGGAAGCGAAACAGATGTTGCAAACCGACCCCAGAGCATTGTTTATATTAAAACCGACCAAAGGGCAGAAAAGGCATCGTTTATGCGTAAGAAAAGGAAATAGAAAAAACTACCAATAAATAACATAATCGTTACAGTTTTGTAAGAGTTTTACACCTGCGTGTATATTGACTTTTGACGCTGTAAATGATAGAATGTTATGTATGAATTATGTTAAATAATCAGTAGAATAATATTTTAATACGGAGGTATAATTATGAAGACTATGAGAAAACTTTTGTCTATGATTCTTGCAGTTATGATGCTTTTCTCTTGTGTAACAACTGCAGTTTTTGCTGATGAAGAGGACACAACCAAAGGTTTTTCCGATGTTTCGGACGACCAGATTTATTCAAACGCAGTGTCAACGCTTAACCTTATGGGTATAATCAACGGTTATCCCGACGGAAGCTTTGGCCCTGACAAAAATGTTACAAGGGCAGAGTTTACAGCAATGCTTATGAGAACTCTTAACCTTGGCAGTGTTGGTTCTGCAACTGCAGAGGGCTTGCCCTTTACCGATGTTGATGCAGGCAATTCTGACATCAGCTGGGCAATACCGAACATCAACACAGCTTATGGTATGGGCGTAATCAACGGTTACGAGGACGCAACCTTCAGACCGAGTGCAAATGTTGCCTTTGAAGAGGCTGTTAAAATGATTGTTTGCACACTTGGTTATGGCGATAATGTTGATGTATCAACAAATCCCTGGTATGCAAATTATATTTCGATTGCAAACCAGATTGGTGTTACCAAGACTGCAAATTCAATCGGAAGTCCTTCTACGCCTGCAACCCGTGCTTGTATTGCACAGCTTTTGTTTGATTCACTTGAGATTAAGCTCGTTAAAAACGGCGAGAGAACAAGCGACACAATCCTTAAGGATTACCTTGGCTTTACAAAGTGCACAGGCATTATTTCTTCAAACGGCGTAACAAGTCTTTCTTCTCCTGATGTAAATCTTCGCAGTAACGAAATACAGATTTACGCTATGGAAAATGACTCTTACGAGTATGAGACACACACCTACAAGACAACCGATGAAACTCTTAAAAACTACCTTGGCTATGAGGTGGAGTTCTATTATATAGAAGATGGCGTTGGCGACCGTACCCTTATGTTCTGCGTTTTGCAGAATAATGAGCCGTTCGTTCTTAACGCATCGCTTATAGAAGAAAGAGACACGGACGCATATACAATATCATATTACACCGACCGTACTGCCGACAAGGAAAATGAAATATCGCTTGATGACAACAATGTTGTTGTTTACAACGGCAAGCTCTATGGCAGAAACGACAGAGAAAGCCGTTTTGCGGACATACTCGATGACAATAAGCTTCCCGAGGTTGGACAGATTACACTTATCGACTCTGACGAAAACGGAAGATATGACTTTATTGATATTGCCGCATATGAAATATACTATGTATCAAACAAGGATACTGCAAATGTAACAATTATTGATAATATAATTGCAGATGCTTCAAACAAGACACTTTATCTTGATGTTGCAGCTGACAGAAATCTTTCTATTGTAAACAAGTCGGGCAAGGAAGTTTTATACAGCTCGATTGCAACGGGTAACATTATTTGCCTTGCAAAGAGCAATAGCGGTAACGGAAGTCCTGTTGTAACAAAGGCAGTTGTTCTTACAGATAAGGTTACTGGCAAGGTTACTGCTATAAACGGCGACGGCTCTATCACAATCGACGGTAAGGATTATCATTATTCAAAAGCAGCACCCTGGATGAGTGGCGGAACAACCCTTGAGCAACCGCAGCTTCAGGATTCGGGAACATACTATCTTGACAGTAACGGTGATATAGTTGCATATTCAAAGAACGCATCGACCGAGAATGTTAAGTATGGTTATATTCTTGGATATTATGAGGAGAGCGACTCGTTTGATGCTGATGTTGAGTTCAGAGTATTTACCTCAACGGGTGCAGACGAATATATAAAGACCTACAAAAACACAACAGTTGACGGCACACCCTGTGAAACGGGTGCGGAGGTTGTATCAGCACTTGAGGCAACCGCAACCAACCCCGGAACAGGCAGACATGCTGTTCAACAGCTTGTAAAATATACAACAAAATCTGTTGGCGGAAACACCGTTTTTGCGAAGATTATCACCGCTACAAAGGTAGCACAAGGTGCAGAGCTTGAAACGGGCAAGCTTACAACGCTTTCTGCTCTCTATGATGGAGAGGGTGCACCAAAGAGCATGACCTACAACAGCAGCTCAAAGGTTCTTGTTTCGGGCGATTCGAAGATTAACATCGGAAGTGCAACCGTTATCTCGGTTCCTGAAGAGAGAGACTCTTACGATGACTTTATGAAGACAACTGTTTCAACAAGCTTTAAGAACACAAATTCCTATACTGTTGAGATGTTTGATTTATCAAAGGCAAATGTTCCTAAAATTGTTGTAGTATATGGTGCAGACAACTCACAACCTGTTAACGCACTCTCGCCTGTATATGTTGTAGATACAAAGGACGAGGCAACTAAAGGCGACGAGCTTATGCACAGAATCGGTGTATACAAGTCAACTGAAACATCGGCAAGCTCGTCATCAAATGTTTGGGTTTCTGATTCAAGCGACAGCCCTGCAGACATTCAACCAGGTGACATATTCAGAGCAGGTTTTGACAAGTATGGCGACACACTTGTTCAGGATAGCTATATGATTTATGAAATGGGTGAGACTGCAACTGCAGGAATTGTTACAGAGGGTGAAGACAGTGACGATATTACCAAGGCAGAGTTTGCTACAATTATAGGAAGCGTTGTTGCGACAGACGAGGTTACACTTTCTGTTGCAGACGAGTTCTTTACAGCCGAGCAGGCAGAAGCGGGTGAATACGACACAACAAAGGCTACAAACTTCAACATTTCAGACTTTGATGATGCACTCGTTTTAATTTACGATACAACGGGTCAGAACTTCAAGATAAAGGTTGGCGAGTATGAGTCGGTTATTGCAAGCTTTACCACATACACAGATAAGATTACACCAAGCAAGATATTGATTTATATGACAGAGGGCAAGATTAAGCTTCTCTGCGTACTTCCTCAATAATTCTGAATTAACAAAATTCCCGAAACGAATAACCGTTTCGGGAATTTATACTATAACGGCACGGGTGATGGTGTATGAATATACTCAAGAAGACAAGGGTGCAGGGTGAGATTTTTTTTGACTATGCGTATTTGTCGTACAGAATGAGCTTTGAAAACAAAACAGACATACCCCTCTCGGCAGAGTATATGTTTGCTCTGCCGAGGGGGGCGGTTGTGTCGGAGGTAAAGCTTGTAACGAGTGACGGCAAAGCTGTGCCGACCTCGATTGTCTCGGTTACACACGCAGTACGCCTTAAAGAGGCGGAGGGTTCGTCTGCAGTAATCAGACGAATTGATGACTTGACATATACATTCAGCATCGGCAGTATGACAAGCGGTATAACCGAGCTTAAGCTGAAGGTGTATGTGCCGATAAAAGAGCAGAATGGTCACAGCCTCACAATTCCGCTCTCGTGCGGTACGGGCGGGGCGTCAGACGGCAGTGCGACCGCAAGCCTTTCTTTCTTTGTGCATGGTGTATCCGAGGAAACACAAATATTTTCACCGACCCATACGATTGAGCAGAAAAACCAAGACGGCGTATCAGAGGTAAGCACGGGCGAGATTATGGCAGACAGAGATTTTTGTCTGCGAATTAGCGGGACAAAAGGCGGGAGCAGAGCCGTTGCGGTGCAGAACGGCACAAGCGGAGAGATGCTTTGCCGTGTTTGTTTAAGCAGAGATTTTATAAATGAAATTTCCCCGCACTATAAACGGCTTTTGTTGGTGCTTGACGGAACGGGGCCTCTTTTATACGGTGCATTCAAGGCGGGAAAAGAGGTTGTATACTCAATGGCGGAAGCCTTTGACGGTGAGGTGGCAATAGTTGTCGGCACAGACACGCCGCAAGCCTTGACTGAAGGATTTTGTGTTCTTGGCGATGAGGATATGTCCAAGCTATATGACAGCTTGAACAGAATTCAGGTTGGCGGAGGCTCTGTTTGCGATGCGATGTCGGTTTCAAAAGGCTATGCAGACCCCGAGACTCTTACGGTGCTTGTGTCGGGCACAGAGCTTCAAGCGTCGGTTGGCGAGCTTTGTGCGGGAGCCTTGTGCGTTGTGACAGTTGGCTCAACCGAGAGGGGACAGGGCATAGACAAGCTTTTAAAGTCGGGCAAGGTCTCTCGGGGACATATTTTTGGCAAGGACGATGTGAAAGAGAGGGCAAAGGAATTACTCTTAGGATTTTGCAGTGCGGATTACAGTGGATTGGAAATCAACCCAAACCGTGGCGAGGCAATCCTGATTGACACAGACGCCGAGGGTTTTTTCGCATATATAGGATATACGGGCGGAGAAATACCCAGAGAAATCAGCGTCAGGTGCGGCGAAGCAACAGAGAGGGTGCAGATAAACGAGGTATTGAACTTTCACAGCTTTGCACCGATTGGACTTGTTT
Organism: Clostridia bacterium; assembly: GCA_045576835.1. GTDB lineage: Bacteria > Bacillota > Clostridia > Monoglobales > Monoglobaceae > UMGS1820. The sequence goes on along the minus strand of JAZNHF010000016.1, from coordinate 71,722 downwards.
GTGCAGAGCTTATATGCTCGCAGCTTGAAGAAAGGCTTGAAAACTGCAGAGCCGAAGAAATCTATGAGATACGCGAGGCTATGGAGAGGGTCGGGATAAAATATTCGGCACTCAATTCAGAGACGGCACTTGTTGCCCATATCGGCACGGAAACGGCGGTAATCCGTGTTTCAATACCGAGCGGGGGCTGTAGCGGATACGAGGTATTTTCGGACAGAGCGTCAATATTCTGCGAGACAGACGAGAGAGGATATAGCGATGAAGAGGTCAATGCCTGCATAGACATAATTATCAAGAGTTTGCGTGCCGACGGTGCAATCTGTGCAAGCGGAGAGGTAGTACCCTCTGTCAGAAGGATGCAGACCTTGGTTTGTCTGCTTTCGCTTGTTGCTGCCGACAAGGAAGATGCGTACAGGGAAGTGCTTGACCGCTCGTGGCGATATATACAGGGCTTTGAAATGTCAGGCATACGGGCAACCCGAGACAAGGGCGAGGCGGCAGAATATTTAAATAAGCTATGGGGGAGTGAGAATTTTATAGTCCAAGGAGTTCCTGATTTGCTCTCGGCATCGAGAATTCTCGTCTCAAAAAAAGTATAAAATTTTGTTTAGAAATATCTTGACGAAAGAGCATTGTCGTGGTACAATAATAGGAATGACAAAAAAGAAAGGGGAAACGGCGGATATGTTGATGCAATCGAGAAAACCATTGTTTATTGCATATATGACATTATCTGACTATTTCATAATTTCTTCTCCCAACTGCGGTGGCGGAGTTTTTTCATAATTGTTTTTAAAAGGACATTGAGCATTTGTTCAATAGTCCTTTTATTGTGTATAGGCAAGAGATTGTCTTAAACTGAAAACTTTAAAGGAGTGGTTTTATGCAATCAAAATCAGCAGAGCTCATTTTAGAAAACGGAATGCGTTTCAAAGGGCGAGCTTTCGGCTATGTAACAGATGTTGCGGGCGAGGTTGTTTTCTCAACTGCCATGACGGGCTATCAAGAGGCACTGACTGACCCCTCGTTTTGCGGACAGATGGTTGTCTTGACATATCCGCTTATCGGCAACTATGGAATCAATCTCGAGGATATGGAGGCGGACAGGCCCTCCTTGACGGCACTTATCGTGCGTGAAAAATGTGATTATCCCAACAACTTCAGGACCGAAATGGACCTTGACGGATTTTTGCGCCAAAATCGCATTGTCGGACTTGAGGGAATAGACACGAGGGCTCTTACAAGAGTTATCCGCGACAACGGTTGTATGAAGGGCATAATCACGACAGAGGTCGGGATGCTCTCTGACCGAGCGGTTGAGGCAAGATTTAAGGATTGCGACAACAAGAACGCAGTCTCTTTGGTCAGCACAAAAGAGAGCTACACAATTCCGGGCGGCGGCAGGCACATTGCCTTGATTGATGTCGGAACAAAAAACAGTATAATCCGCGGTCTTACCGACAAGGATTGCAAGATTACGGTTTTCCCGTATAACACAAGTGCGGAGAAAATTTTGGATGCAAGCCCCGATATGGTTGTTGTATCAAACGGACCGGGCACACCCGAGGATATACCCGAGACGGTAGAGACGGTCAAGGCTCTTTTGGGCAAGCTTCCGATTTTGGGAATTTGTCTTGGTCAGCTTGTTGTGGGTGTTGCACTCGGTTGCGGGGTTGAGAAGCTTAAGTTTGGGCATCACGGTGCAAACCAACCCGTAAAAAACTTGATTACGGGCGAGGTTTTGGTTACTGCCCAGAACCACAACTATGTTCTGACGGATATTCCAAGCAGGGTTTGTGTTTCACATATAAATGTGAACGACGGAAGCTGTGAGGGGATAGTGTGTGAAGAGCTTAAGGTGAAATGTATACAATTTCGGCCCGAGGATTATCCCAGCTCACATTTAAAGGGTACGATGTTTGACGATTTTCTTGCATAGGAGGTAGGGTAAATGCCAAAGGATAATAGCATAAAAAAGGTTTTGGTTATAGGTTCAGGACCAATAGTAATCGGTCAGGCTGCAGAATTTGACTATTCGGGAACGCAAGCTTGTCAGGCATTGCGTGAAGAGGGTGTCGAGGTTGTTTTAATTAACAGTAACCCTGCGACAATAATGACAGATGTGCAGACTGCAGACAGGACATATATTGAACCTCTTACAATAGAGGCGATAGAAAAAATAATAGAAAAGGAACGCCCCGACAGTATTATTGCGGGCATGGGCGGACAGACGGGACTTAATCTCTCGTGCGAGCTTTATGACAAAGGTATTTTAGATAAATATGGCGTAAGGGTGATCGGTAGTTCAATCAACACCATCAAAGAGGGTGAGGACAGAGAGTGCTTTAAAAACCTTATGGAACGCACGGGTCAACCCATTATCAGGGGTGAAATCGTAAATACGGTTGAGGATGCCGCAGAATTTGCAAGGGAAATCGGCTATCCCGTAATAGTCAGACCCGCGTACACTCTTGGCGGAACGGGCGGCGGTATTGCCGAGAACGAGGCAGAGCTTTTGGAGATTGCATCGCAGGGAATACACCTTTCTCGTGTCGGTCAGGTGCTTATTGAAAAATGTATCCGCGGTTGGAAGGAAATCGAGTTTGAGGTAATCCGAGACGGAGCGGGTAACTGTATTGCGGTCTGCAGTATGGAAAATGTTGACCCCGTTGGGGTTCATACGGGCGACAGTATAGTTGTTGCACCCGCACAGACGCTTGCAGACAGAGAGTATCAGATGCTTCGCACTGCGGCGATTGATATAATAAATTCAATAGAGATACAGGGCGGTTGTAATGTTCAGTTTGCCCTCAATCCAAACAGCTTTGAATATGCAGTAATCGAGATAAATCCGAGAGTCAGCCGTTCATCTGCTCTTGCGTCAAAGGCTACGGGTTATCCTATTGCAAAAATTGCGACAAAAATCGCTCTTGGATATCGTTTAGACGAGATAAAAAATGCCGTAACGGGAACAACCTATGCTTGCTTTGAGCCGTCGATTGACTATGTTGTTGTAAAAATTCCCAAGTGGCCCTTCGATAAATTCTATGGTGCAAAGCGTACGCTCGGCACAAAGATGATGGCAACGGGCGAGATTATGTCAATCGGCAACACATTTGAGTCGGCACTTTTAAAGGGTGTCCGTTCGCTTGAAATCAAGCAGTTTACTCTTGAGAGAGAGTCTGCAAAGCAAAAATCGTCAGAGCTCCTTCGCAGTGGTATAATTACCCCCGATGACGAGAGACTCTTCGAGATTGCAGAGCTTCTTCGCCGTGATTACAGAATTGAAAAGATTTCCGAGATTACGGGAATGGACTTGTTCTTTATAAAGAAGATAAAAAATATAGTCGATATGGAGGAGGAGTTAAAGGAGTATTCGCTCAAAACTCTTACTCCCGAGCTTGTCACAAAATATAAAAAGGCTGGCTTTGCCGATGAGGGAATAGCACAGCTTATCGGCTGCAAAGCGGCAGACATCAGAAAATACAGAAAAACATACGGAATTTTGCCTGTATACAAGAGGGTTGACACCTGTGCGGGCGAGTTTGAGGCTGTTTCGCCCTACTACTACTCGACCTATGACGAGTACAACGAGGCAGAGCCGTCAGACAAGAAAAAGGTGCTTGTTATCGGCTCGGGTCCGATTAGAATTGGTCAGGGTATAGAGTTTGACTACTGCAGTGTTCACGCAATCAATGCACTTAAAAAATTCGGCATAGAGACAATTATCATAAACAACAACCCCGAGACGGTGAGCACAGATTTCGACATATCCGACAAGCTCTATTTTGAGCCTCTTACCGAAGAGGATGTTTTCAGTATAATTGAGCTTGAGAAGCCCGACGGAATAATTCTTCAGTTTGGAGGACAGACCGCAATCAAGCTTGCAAACTTCCTTGCCGAGATGAAGGTGCCGATTTTCGGAACTCTGCCCGAGCAGATTGATGAGGCGGAGGACAGAGAAAAGTTCGATGATTTGCTTGAAGAGCTTAACATAAAGAGACCCAAGGGCAAAGCGGTATGGGCAACAAAGGAAGGAATACAAGAGGCAGAAAAGCTTGGCTATCCGTTGCTTGTTCGCCCTTCATATGTGCTTGGCGGTCAGGGTATGGAAATTACTCATAACGAGCAGGAGCTGACCCTTTATTTAGAGGATGCGTTCAAAAAGGATGCCGAAAATCCCGTACTAATCGACAGATACTTGAACGGAAAAGAGCTTGAGGTCGATGCGATATGCGACGGAGAAGATGTGTTTATCCCGGGAATTATGGAGCATTTAGAGAGGGCGGGCGTTCATTCGGGCGACAGTATTTCAATCTATCCGCCGCAAAATGTATCAGATGCAATGAAGCAGAAGATAATGGAGGTTACCCGTAAAATTTCGGTCGCTCTTAAGGTTATCGGTATGATAAACATTCAGTTTATAGAGTTTGAGGGCGAGCTTTATATAATCGAGGTAAACCCACGCTCGAGCCGTACGGTTCCCTATATAACCAAGGTAACAAATGTTCCCGTAATTGAGCTTGCGACGAGAGTTATGCTCGGCGAAAAGCTAAAGGATATGGGCTATTCCTCGGGCATTAACCCCGAGCCTGATATGGTTGCGGTAAAGGTTCCCGTTTTCTCAACCAAGAAGCTGCCTATGGTTGAGGTCAGCCTTGGCCCCGAGATGCGTTCAACCGGCGAGGTTCTTGGCGTCGGCAGAAATTATCACGAGGCACTTTACAAGGGTTTTGTCGGTGCAGAAATGACAATTCCGAAAGAGGGCAGCACGGTTCTGGTGACGGTCTGCGACCGAGAAAAAGAGGCTTTCTTGCCGATTATGGAGAAGTTCAGGGCTGCTGGATGCAGGTTTATTGCAACAAAAGGAACGGCAGACTTCTACGAGGAAAAAGGCTTTGCTTTGCAAAGGGCAAAGAAAATCAGCGAAGGCGTGCCGAATGTCCTTGATGTAATAAGAAGCGGAATGTGCGACCTTGTGGTTGACATTCCCAAGAAAGCAAATGTCAAGGAAAGCGACGGCTTTAAGATGAGAAGAACGGCATCAGAATGTTCCGTAAATATTCTGACCTCTATGGATACGGTAAATGCCCTTGCAGATGTAATGGAATGCGGCTATAATCAAACCGAGCTTGAGCCGATTGCAGTAACAGAAATCGAATAAAAAATAAGGAAGGGTTTTACCCTTCCTTATTTATATTTTGAAAGTATTTCTTCTACTTCTTCTTTTGTCTTTATGCTAAAGAATGTAAAGCTTTTGGTAAGCGATTTTTCTATAAGCTCAATCCCGCGGTCCCTCTCTCCGCCCTTGATTAAAAGCTCCCCGTAGTTGTAATACGGTTCAGGGAAGTGCGGTTCGGGCTCTTTAGAGAGAAGCTCGGCATACAACTCTTTTGCCTTTTCCCCGTCGCCGTTGTTTGCATACGCCTCTGCGAGGTTGTCGATGATTATATAATCATCGCTGTTGTACTCGTATGCTGATAGGTTAAAGCGGAGGGCCCTTTCGTGGTCTTCTTTAAGATTATAGAAGATACCGAGATTTTGGAATATAACCGTCGTCTTATAGTTCGCATCGATTATCTCTTCCATTTCCTCTATTGCCTCGTCAAGATTGCCGCTTTTCCAATAAGCGAGAGCAAGCAGATTTTTGAGTTGATACCGAGAAGCGGTCTGCGGTTTTGTGTAGGGCAAAATTCCGCGAAGAGTAACAAGTGCTTCGTCGACCATTCCGAGACGGAGTTGGCTGTAACCATAGAGGCTCTTGTTGTTTACATTCATATTACCAACCTTGTCGGCTATGCTGAATACCTTAACCGCTTTTTCAAAATTTCGGTTTGCATAATGCCGTTTTGCAAAGAATGCAACAATGTTTGCACGCTTTATCACAAGTGTTATAAGAATTATGCAAAGCACAATACGCCATAAGTCTATACCAAATATCTGCATATCAATCACCCTATACCAAATTGTTTACTGTTCTCGGATATGGCAAAACATCACGAATGTTGCCCATGCCCGTAAGATACATAACAGCTCTCTCAAATCCGAGACCGTAGCCTGCATGCTTTGTTCCGCCAAAGCGGCGAAGGTCAAGGTAATGAGAATAATCATCTTCTGAGAGACCCATCTCTGCCATTCTCTCAAGCAGAATATCAATTCGCTCTTCTCTCTGGCTTCCGCCTATAATTTCACCAATTCCCGGAACAAGACAATCCATTGCCGCAACGGTTTTGCCGTCGTCGTTAAGACGCATATAAAATGCCTTGATTTCCTTTGGATAGTCTGTGACAAAAATAGGCTTTTTGAAAATTTCTTCGGTAAGATAACGCTCGTGCTCGGTCTGGAGGTCGCAACCCCAGGAAACGGGGTATTCAAATTCCTTGCCACTGTTTTTAAGAAGCTCTATTGCCTCGGTGTAGGTAACTCTGCCAAAATCATTTGATACAACATTGTGAAGACGCTCAAGCAGGCCCTTGTCAACAAAGCTGTTAAAGAAATTCATTTCCTCGGGTGCATTTTCGAGAACATAGTTTATGACATATTTGAGCATATCCTCTGCAAGAGCCATATCATCGCTCAGGTCTGCAAACGCAATTTCGGGTTCTATCATCCAGAACTCGGCGGCGTGTCTTGTAGTGTTTGAGTTCTCTGCACGGAAGGTCGGGCCAAAGGTGTATATATCGCCAAATGCCATAGAGAAATCCTCGCCCTCAAGCTGACCGCTTACTGTAAGTGAGGTTTCCTTTGAGAAAAAGTCTTCTCGAAAATCCGTCTTTCCGTCCTCGGTCTTTGGGAGATTGTCCATATCAAGGGTAGTTACCCTAAACATTTCGCCTGCACCTTCACAGTCGCTTCCCGTTATAAGCGGGGTGTGAACATAGACAAAGCCCCTCTCGTTGAAGAACTTGTGTATTGCAAATGCAACAAGAGAGCGAACACGGAATACCGCAGCAAAGGTATTTGTGCGTGGGCGAAGGTGCGGAATTGTACGCAGATATTCAAAGGTGTGACGCTTTTTCTGAAGCGGATAATCCGGGGTGCTTGCCCCCTCAATTTCAACCGCTGTTGCCTTTATCTCAAAGGGCTGCTTTGCGTCGGGGGTAAGAACAAGAACGCCCTTTACCCTCAAGGCAGAGCCGACATTGAGCTTTGAAACCTCGTGGAAGTTTGAAAGAGCTGCCTCTTCTATTACTATCTGCAAGTTTTTGAAGTAAGAGCCGTCGTTAAGCTCGATAAATCCAAAGTTTTTGGAGATACGCAGAGTTCTTGCCCAACCGTTTACCTCTACCTGCATTCCGTCTGCAGGACTTGATGTGAACAACTGTTTAATCTTCATATCTGATATTCCTTTCCGAAATTAGTACTCTTTTATAAGCTCAGCCCTCGGATAACCGCGACTGTAATCGACACCTGCAATATAAAATCCTCTGCCGTAATAGAAGCGTATAAGTGCGGTAACCTTTGCACTTGTATGCAGACGCAGGATTTTAACATTGTTTTGCCTCATAATTTTGTCCACAACGCTCATAAGAATTTTGCCGATACCGCTGTTGCGGTGAGAGTCGTCGACTGCAAATCTGCTCAAATATGCTTCGTTGTTCGGCAAAAGCTCTACTCTGACGGCACCGACCGGCTCGTCGTCAATGCGGACAACGAAAACATTTTTAGTTTCAATGTCTGCCCTGATGTCGTCATAGGTCTCGCGAAGTGCCTCAATATTATAATCGAGACCTGCGTTTTCGCAGTATTTTAAGAATGCATCCTTGGTGATTTTGTGAATTGCGGGAATATCCTCCTCTGTTGCAACCTTTACCTCAAATGCATACAAGCTGTTATCCATTTATCCTCAATTCCTTCCTGTTTGTAGGTTTTGATTAACGCCCGCCCATAACTGCGGCAAGAACCGCCTTTTGTGCGTGGAGTCGGTTTTCGGCTTCGTCAAAGATTACCGAGCGAGGTCCGTCTATTACATCCTCTGTAACCTCGTATCCTCGATATGCGGGCAGACAGTGAATAAATATACTGTCGTCCTTGGATTTTGCAAAAAGCTCGGAATTTATCTGGTAATCCTTGAATGTCTTTATTCTCTCTGCTTTTTCTGCTTCCTGCCCCATACTTACCCAAGTGTCGGTGCAGACAACATCTGCACCCTGCATAGCTTCAATCGGGTCATAGGTAACAACCACACGGCCGCCCGTTTGCTTTGCGTCTGCTTTGGCATTTTCAACAATTTCGGCGTTTGGCTCGTACCCGTGCGGAGTGGCAACGGCAATTTCCATACCCGCCTTTGCACAACCGTAGAGAAGCGAATGTGCCATATTGTTTCCGTCGCCGATATAAGCAAGCTTAAGTCCTTCAAGACGGCCCTTATGCTCGTATACCGTCATAAGGTCTGCCATAACCTGACACGGGTGTAAAAGGTCGGTAAGCCCGTTTATAACGGGCACCTGCCCAAAGCGTGCGAGGTCAAGCACATCCTGATGAGCGTATGTTCTAATCATTATACCGTCTACAAAACGGCTGAGCACATTTGCCGTGTCGTAGATGCTCTCGCCTCTGCCGAGTTGAATGTCGGCAGAGCTTAAAAATATCGGATAACCGCCGAGCTGATACATTCCCGTCTCAAATGAAACCCTCGTTCTGGTAGAGGACTTGGTGAATATCATACCCAGAACTTTGCCCTTGAGAATATGATGCTCAATCCCTTTTTTCTGCTCTGCCTTGAGAGCAAGTCCCAAATCAAGCAGATGCTTAAACTCGTCGGTTGTAATATCGTGTATACTAATAAAATGTTCAAGACTCAAGATAAAAACCCCTTTTCGTTATATACTTTTTAAAACGGTGCCCAGAGCAATAACAAAATCATCAACATCGGTTGCTGTCAAAACCAAGGGCGGAACAACCCTCAAAACCGTGTTTCCGACACTGCCGACGAGGAAGCCACGCTCTCTCATATGGGCGGTCACGGATTTGGAAATTTCGTCTGCAAGCTCAATCCCTATCATAAGGCCCTGTCCGCGAACCTCTGAAATAATGTCCAGCTCGTCTTTAAGGGCGTTTAGCTTTTTAAAGAAATAAGAACCGACGAGGCGAGCGTTTTCGAGCACACCGCCGCATAAAAGCTCATCAAGGACAACACAACCTGCACGCATAGCAAGCGGATTTCCGCCAAAGGTTGTACCGTGGTCGCCAGGAACAAAGGCATCGGCAACGCGTTGCTTTGCCGCAAACGCCCCAACGGGAACACCGCCGCCAAGTCCTTTTGCAATCGTAAAGATGTCAGGCTCTACGCCGTAGCTTTGGTGAACAAAAAGCTCTCCGCATCTGCCGACACCCGTCTGTATTTCGTCAACAATAAATAAAATATCATTCGTTTCACAAAGATTTTTTATTTCAGCCACATATTCACGGGTAAGAGGTCTGACGCCACTCTCTCCCTGAATAAGTTCAACCATAATTGCGGCAGTATTCTTGTTTACCGCAGATTTTAAAGCCTCTGTGTCGTTTGCGTCTATATGAATAAATTTTTCAAGCAACGGCTTGTACGGCTTCTGGTATTTTTCCTGTGCGGTTGCCGCAACGGTTGCAAGAGTACGACCGTGGAATGAGTTGTTAAGGGTTATGACCTCGATTTTGTTGGTCTGACCCTTTGATGTAAAATATTTTTTTGCAAGTTTCAAGGCACCCTCGTTTGCCTCTGCACCGCTGTTGCAGAAGAAAACACGGTCTGCACAAGTGTTCTCAACAAGCATCTGTGCAAGTCTTGCCTGGTCCTCAATATAATAAACATTAGAGGTATGAATAAGCTTTCTTACCTGATCGCAAAGCTCGGCACAAAGTCTTTCGTGACCGTAGCCAAGGCAGTTTACCGCAATCCCTGCAAAGAAGTCACGGTATACCTTGCCGTCTGTCGCCGTAAGGGTTATACCCTTTCCCTCGACGGGGCAGAGAGGAGTCCTCTCGCCAAAGGTGTTCATATAATATTTTGAGTCAAGTGCTTTGATTTCTTCAAGTGTCATAATTCCATCTCTTTTCAGAAGTTTCTTAAACATATATTATAGCACAAATATAGGTAAATTACAAGCAATTTGTTAAAATTTTCAAATACCGCTTTTGGGTCAGTTCAAATATCTGGATATAACGCTTTTTGCAATAGGTGCGGCGTTCGTTCCGCCCGCTCCGCCATCGTTTTCGAGAAGCACCGCCACGACAATTTGAGGACTCTCTGCGGGGGCAAAGCCTACGAACCACGCATGGTCCTTGTCCGTCTCGTTTTCTGCGGTCCCCGTTTTTCCCGCAACCGAGATGCCGTATATCTGTGCACCTCTTCCTGTGCCGCTTTCTACCACGCCGACCATAAGCTCCTTCATATATTCGGCACAAAGAGCCGAAATAGGCTGATAAAGACGCTCGGGCTTGGTTGTGCCCATTGTTACTCCTGATGATGCGGTAATTGTGTCGACGAGATATGGCTTCATCATTTTACCTTCGTTTGCAACGGTTGCCCCCATCATTGCGACATGAAGAGGCGTCATAAGAAGCTGCCCCTGACCGATTGAGACCAAAGCCGCATCGACATCGGTCATTTTCTTATATTCAATACGGCTTTTGGATACGGAAATATCCGTGTCAATACTTTTGTTTATACCAAACGCCTCGGCAGAGGTTAAAACATTTTCTGCCCCCAGCTCGTAACCGAGGTCACAGAAAACGCAGTTGCTTGAATAGATAAAGGCTTGCTTGAGCGAAAGCTCGCCATAGACCTTTCCGCCATAGTTTTCTACCTTGAGACCGTCAAGTTCAAAAGAACCCTCATCAACAAACAGCTTGTCCGCATATCCCGCATTAAAGGCGGTAGAAGCAGTTACAATTTTATAAGTAGAGCCAGGCGGATATAGTCCGTTTGTCGCCCTCGGCAGAAGAGGTGAGTCCTCTCTCTCTACAATATAGTTCCAATTTTCTTCAAGAGCGTCTGCCGACGGGTTAAAGTCGGGATAGCTGACCATAGCAAGAATTTTGCCTGTAGACGGCTCTAACGCCACAACCGCACCGCGTCTGCCGCTAAGCTTTTCATAGGCAAATTTCTGAAGGTCGTGGTCGATGGTGAGGTGCAAATCGTAGCCCGAGCGAAGAGAACCAAAGCTGATGTTTATATCTCCGTGACCGAGAAGCTGGTTGTCATAGGTCATTTCAAGCTGGCTCTTGCCGTAGACCTTTGAGGCGTAGCCGATAATGTGACTGTATAGGCTTCCCTTCGGGTATCGGCGAATTCTGTTGTCGCCGTCGACAACGGTTTCTGCAAGAAGCTCGCCGTCACGGTCGTAGATGCTTCCGCGTTTGACATATTTTTCGTCTTCCCATTGTCGTTTGTTGTAGGGGTTTGACGCAACATCGCTTGCACGAAACATATTGAAATACAGAAGATATGTCACGAGTGATAAAAACATCAGTGACACAACTATTAAAACACGAATAATCTTTTTGTTGGTGTTCATCTATATTCTCCTTTCAATATGATTGGTGTCCGATTTAGCGGAGGCGTCTATCTTCCTTTGCGGAAATTGCCTGAATAATGCCGAGAGAGGCAAAGTTTACAACGACCGAGGTTCCGCCGTAGCTGACAAAGGGAAGTGTTATGCCCGTCAACGGAATCATCTTTGTAACACCGCCGACAATAATAAAGGTCTGAATGGCAAACATAACCGTAAGTCCAAAGCTTACAGCTTTATCGTAGGCGTCGGTGGTCTGTATCGAGATTTTAAAGCATCTGTACGCAATCAGGAAGAAGAGTATAATTACGGCGGCACCGCCGAAAACGCCCATTTCCTCGCAGATTGCCGAGAAGATAAAGTCGGAGTGAACCTCGGGGATATAGTTTGGCGAGCCGTTGCCTATACCCTTGCCGAAATATCCGCCCTCTGCTATTGCAAAGAGAGATTGCGTAATCTGATAGCCCGTGCCTGAAATATCCTCCCACGGGTCAAGCCAGGTGTCAACGCGAACCTGAATATGGTGCAGAAAGAAATATCCAAGCACCGCAACTGCTGAGGCGGCACCGATATTCAAAACCAGAAATTTGAGGTCAGGCTCGTATACATACATCATAAAAATGTAGATTGCAAACAAAACCAGAATTGTGCCCCAATCCCGCTGAAGAACAAGAAAGCCTATAAAAAGATAAGTCACGCCGAGGGTGATTAGCTTTGGGGTTGCCTTGGATATAGGCTTTGTCCAACTGCCCGAGAAGTAACAGGACAAAAAGAAGACAAAGAGTATCTTGGTAATTTCCGACGGTTGAAAGGATATTTTGCCAAGGTCAATCCAGTTTTTAGAACCGTTTACCGTTATTCCAAAGATAAGTGTCGAGAGAAAAAGAGCGGTTCCCAGTATAAAGTATAAAAACCACAGCCGATTTAAAAACCGCAGATTATAATAGAGGGCATAGGCAATAAAGAAGACGCACACACCTATCCCGACCCAGACAATCTGCTTTAAGCCGTAATCTATCCGTATTCTGCAAAGCAGAATTATTCCCATTGTGATTAGCATACATGCCATGGGAACAATAAACTTGTCACCCATTTTACACGCAATTATAACACTATACATAATAATGTAAAGCGTAAGTATACCCGCACCGATATATGCGATATTTACATTGTAGTCGTTGGCAATAAACAAAAGTCCAAAGCCAAAGAAGTTCATCAAAATTAAAAGATATGCGGGGCGGCGGTAGTTAAGCCCCATAAGCTTTGACATAAACCGTACCCCCTACAGCTCAAACACAAAGTTAAGACCGCCAAAGGATATAATATCCTCGGGGTCAAGAATTACAACATCCCGAATTCTCTGACCGTTGACAGCGGTGCCGTTGCGGCTGCCCAAATCCTCGAGATACCATTCGCCGTCCTCAAACCAGATATGTGCGTGCTTTGCCGAGATATAATCCTCTTTTATACATATATCCGAGGCTTTGCCTCTGCCAATCGTTGCGTTGCCGTATATGCTGTATCTGTTGCTTATTTTTGATTGAACGGGAACCTTGGAGCGGGTTGGCTTCAGGCTTGCGTATTCAGCATCTGCAAGGTCTTTGCCCTCGAATCTGCTCATTTTTCTGACATCAAGATATATAAGTCTGATTACAGAAAAAATAAACAGATATATTATAAAGGTAAAAACAAAGCTGAATATTGAAGATAAGAAATTATAAAAGGTCATAATGGCTACCTCCGAAGGCTTATTGCCGTTATTTTAGTTCGTTTGCCATATTGTAAAAGCTGCTGTATATTCCGCCGAGGGCGAGAAGTGTTTCGTGTGTACCCTCTTCTACTATTCCGTCTGTGGTAAGTACCAAAATCCTGTCTGCGTTTCGGATGCTGGAAAGTCGGTGTGCGATAGTAAGGGTGGTTCTGCCGACCGACAGCTCGTTGAGTGATTTTGCAACCGCGAACTCGCTCTCGTTGTCAAGTGCAGAGGTCGCTTCGTCAAGAATGATTATCGACGGGTCTTTTAAAAATACCCGAGCGATACTTATGCGTTGCTTCTGTCCGCCCGAGAGCTTGACCCCACGCTCGCCCACATAGGTATCATACCCGTCTTTGAGGCTTCTTATAAACTCGTCTGCCCCTGCACGGACTGCGGCGGATACGACCTCCTCCCTTGTGGCAGACGGCTTGCCGTAGACTATGTTTTCAAAGATTGTGCCCGAGAAAAGATAAACATCCTGTTGAACAATGCCGATACTCTGCCTGAGGCTTTTAAGGGTAATCTTCTTTATATCCCGACCGTCGAGCGTAATTGTGCCGTCTGTGGTATCGTAAAACCTCGGTATAAGATTGCAAAGGGTGGTCTTGCCCCCGCCTGATGGTCCGACAATGGCAACCTTTTCGCCTGCCTTGATGGATAAATTAAGTCCTCTGAAAACAAGGTTATGGTCGTCGGGGTATTCAAAGCTGACATTTTTAAATACAATATCGCCCCTTGGCTCTTTAATATCGGTTGCGTCGGGCTCGTCAAATATCTCAATGTCGGCATCGACAATCTGTAAAAATCTTTCTATTCCCGTCATTCCGCGTTGAAACTGCTCGGTAAACTCAATAATTCTGCGAATTGTAGCAATCAAGGTCGAAATATACATAACAAAGGCCACCATATCCCCGGGAGTAATTGTGCCCTTAATAAGGAACAATCCGCCGAAAATAATTGCCGCAAGATGCATCAAACCGTCAAACGCCCTTGTTGAGGTCTGAAAAAGAGCCATAATCTTGTAGGAATATTTCTTTATATTCAAAAATTCCAGATTGCCCTTTTCAAACTTGGCATTTTCAATATCCTCGTTTGCAAAGGCTTTGACAACCTTCTGCCCGAGCAGACTGTCCTCGATGCCCGCATTAAGCTCGCCTATCTGGTGGCGTTGGCGGCTGAAGGCTCTTCGCATACGCTTGTTTATTATTCGGCATACCACCGTCATAGTCGGAACAAACATAAATATGATTATGGTAAGCGGAAGGCTTATTCTTGCCAGAATTACAAACGCCACAATAATTTTTATGCCTGCAATAAAAAATTCCTCAGGGCAGTGGTGAGAAAACTCGGTAATATCGAAGAGGTCGTTTGTAAGCCTGCCCATAATCTGGCCTACTTTAGTATTATTGAAATAGGTGTTAGAGAGCTTTTGCAGATGCGAGTAAGCGTCTCTTCGCATATCCGTCTCAATTTTTGTACCCATAACATGTCCTGTGTTTGCCATATAGTAGTTGGCAAAGCAGTCAATTATGCGAAGCACAAAGTATAAAAGACCCAGGCTTAAAACGGTGCGGACAGTAAGGTAGGCAACATTTTCAAGTGCGGTGTTGGTTATCGTTCGGATTATCATTGGCAGAACTATCTCGCATATTGTCGTAAGAGAAGCACAAAACAAATCAAGCACAAGAGTTTTTCTGTACGGCTTGAAATAGGGAAGTATTCTTTTAAGTAGTTCTTTTGAAGGATATTCTCGTACGCTCATTTTTAAAACCTCTCTTTTTAAAATCAAAATTGCACCCGCCGGGCATATTTGCGGGCAGGTGCAATTTGGGCATTATAAGCTTTTTATATATTCGTCCATATCAATTACAGACGAGGTTACTCTTGCGTCCTCTGCGGCAAAGGCGATAAGATGGCTCATACACGACACCGAAATATCGGAAATAGAACCCGAGGGGTTGTCGTTTGCGATATATTCATAAAGGTCTTCCATAATACCGGAATCCCCGCCGCCGTGACCGCCCGCAATACTCTGGTCAAACTCTGCATCGGGGGTGAAAAGCTCCGACCTTTCTCTGGTTGCAAAATCATAGAGAATTATGGATTGATTTTCCATATCGGCATAAAGCTCACCCTTTGTGCCCATAATTGCAGACACTCGCCCGCCCTTGTTAAAAGCGGACATGGTAAGGGTTACACACTTATCGTTGCCAAACTGCATATTAACGGTCTGTCTGTCAACAACATCGTTGTCGCAGCGGTATACACACCTGCCGTAGGGCGAGGTCTTTAAAATTTCGTCAACCTCTTCGTCTGTCGGATTGAACTTGTTTGCGGCAATAGCTCTGAAATGCTGAACCTCGGCAGTATCAATGCGATACAGCGTCGGTGCGTAGTAGAAGCAGGTGTCCTTGTGAGGACAACCATCAAGACAACGAAGCGGTGCACCCTCGGGTGCGTTTTTCTCGCAGAAGTGCGAGAGCGTACCAAACGATGAAACCTTTTTACAAGGCTCGCCAATAAGCCATTGCAAAAGGTCGGTGTCGTGACAGCATTTTGCAAGTATCATCGGGGTCGATTCGGCTTTGCTTCTCCAGTTGCCCCTTACAAAGCTATGGCTCATATGAATGTTGCCGACACCCTCTGAATGCGAAATGTTGGTTATCTCACCGATTTTGCCCTCGTCTAAAATTCGTTTAAGCGTTTTATAAAACGGCGTATAGCGCAGGACATGACACACCAATACCTTGACGCCGTTGGCGGTCGCCGCCTCGGAAATCTTAAAGCATTCCTCTGCGGTGGTTGCAACGGGCTTTTCAAGAAGAAGGTCATACTTCTTTTCAATCGCCATCATCGCAGGCTCAAAATGCATCTTGTCCTGAGTGCAAATCATGGCTATATCTGCAATTTTCGGGAAGGAGAGAAGCTTCTCATAGCTTTCAAAACACATATCGGCAGGAATATTGTATAAATCCCGAAGATAGCTTCTTTTTTCCGCTACCGGTTCGGCAAGCCCGACAACCTCAAATTTGTCCGGTTGTATTTGCAGATATTTCAGGTAACTGCTGCCTCGGTCGCCGCCGCCGAGAAGTATCAATTTAAGTTTTTTCATATGAGTTCTCCTTTATATGCCATATGTAAATCCTACCTGTTAATCATTTAATTATTGTATCATATATTACGGATTTTTTCAAGCAATAAATCATTTTCGTAAGGTATTTGTAAAAAAGAAAGACAACTGAGAAAAGACATCCGCAGGATGTCTTTTCTCTGGCACCCCCGACCGGAATCGAACCGATGACTAACCCTTAGGAGGGGCTTGTAATATCCTCTTTACTACGGGGGCGAATTATTCTGTTTATTTGCCCCCTAATATTTTCATATTACAAGCCCCTCCTAACATTAAATAAAAGGGCTTGTAAATTACGAGCGTAGCGAGTAAAAAGGTTCGCCCAGCCGTCAAAATCTTTGATTTTGCAAACGGCGAGCGGTTCTTATATCCTCAGATGCTACGGGGGCGTGCGGCCTCTTTCGGTACACCTACATATCATACGACATCGGCGTGATTTTGTCAATAGTATTTTTAAGCTCCGAAATAAGACGGAGTTTACATAAATGAAATAAAAATGTAATGTTTCTGCGGTTGATTATGTGTTATACTGTAAGTGAATTATACACTTTTTCAGGAATAAACAGCACAGCTTGTAATTATAGATGCTCTTGTGTTTTTACTTTGCGGACAAGAGCGGCATAAAACGATACGCCGAGGCAAAGCGGCGGAGGGGAGATTGATATGTCTGAAAAAAAGAAAACGAAAAAAACCGTCGCTTCAAACAGACCGACAGCTTCGACAAGTGCGAAGCGAAAGCCGACCACGCGTAAGCAGACAAATAAAAGACCTGAAACAAAAACAGCTGCGGGCAAGACAAATTCGGGCGGAAAAAAGCTTTCTAACGAAATACAGGGGATTGTTCTTATTGCAATCGGGGTTTTTCTTGCGTTTGCGTTTCTTACAAAAACGACGGGTGCGGTAGGTGCATTTATACGAAATGTGTGCTATGGGCTGTTTGGCGTGTCTATTGCGATAAGCTGTCTCTTTATAATCGTGACGGGGATAAATGTGTTTACAGATAAAGGAGGCGAGAGGAACTCGTTCCGTTTTGTACTACTTTCGCTTATAATTGTTGCCACCTCTGTTCTTGTTACCCTCTTTATGGGAGGGAAAGAGCTTGACGGCACAAGTCTTGCCGAGAATGTTGCAATTCTCTGGAACTCGGGACTTGAGATAGAGGGCGGCGGAGTAATCGGCGGAGGACTGCATTTGCTTTTGACCTCGCTTATAGGCAAGGCGGGAGCGTGGGTGCTCTCCATTGCGGCAGAGCTTATACTTATAATTCTTTTGACGGGCGTATCAATAGAAAAGCTTTTCAGAAGTATTGGCAGAGCGTTTGGCAGAAGAAAAGAGGAATTTAAAGAGGCCGCAAATGGTGATGTTGATTTTGAACTTCCCGAATATTCGGTGCAGTCAGACCGAGTAAAGGAAAAGCTTCGCAAAAGAAAATCGGGCAAGGGCTTTTTCGAGGGATATTTTGACGGAGAGGAAACCATAAACGATGACGACAACCCGACAAGCGACGACATAGACGCAGACATTCTGCCGAAACGGTTTGAGTTTAAAGAGGACGACAAGCTGTTTGGAGATATGTTCGGTGATGCCAGGGATAGCTTTGATGATACAGAGGTTCTTCCGTTTACAATAGATAATATGAAAACGGGAATTCTGACCGAGCTTCCCGATAAAGACGGGAACTATAAAGGCCCTGTCGAAAACGAAGAGGGGACGGATTATGAGCCGCCGTCAGAGGCAAAGCTTAAGGATACGCTTGACCCGCTTACCCAAAGAGCGGTAGATGCGGGCATTCCTCTTGACCGTGCGGTTCTGGCAGGACGGCGAATGGCAACCGAGGAGGCGATTGAGGAAACCGCCGAGGCAAAAATAGAAAATCAGGTCAAGGCAGAGGCGGAAAAACCAAAGATTATAAAGTACCAGCTTCCGCCGATTGAGCTTTTAGAGATGCCGAAGCCGTACGAAAAAACAAGAGACGAACTTAAAACAGAGCTTGAAGAAAAGGCGAACAAATTGCTCGACACATTAGCGAGCTTTAAGGTAGAGGCTACAATAATAAACATAACACAAGGTCCGTCGGTCACGAGGTTTGAGCTTCAACCGGGATTTGGCGTAAAGGTTTCAAAAATAACAAATCTCGCCGATGATATTGCACTCAGTCTTGCAGCGTCGGGCGTACGAATAGAGCCTGTTCCGGGCAAGTCGGCAATCGGAATTGAAATTCCCAACAAAGCCCCGAGTGCCGTTCCTATAAGAGAGGTTATATCGAGCGAGAAGTTCAAAAGCTTCAAGTCAAAGACGGCTTTTGCCCTCGGCAAGGACATAAGCGGAAATTGTGTAGTAGCAGATATCGCAGATTTTCCTCACGGGCTTATTGCAGGTGCGACGGGCTCGGGGAAGAGTGTGTGCATAAACTCGCTTATAACAAGCATACTCTTTAAGGCTCGGCCCGACGAGGTCAAAATGATAATGGTCGACCCCAAAATGGTTGAGCTTGGTGTGTATAACGGAATTCCGCATCTTTTAATTCCTGTGGTTACCGACCCCAAGCACGCAGCGGGGGCACTGAATTGGGCGGTTGGCGAAATGAAGAACAGATACGCCCTTTTAAAGGACAACAAGGTGAGAAACCTGAAAGGCTATAACAAGCTTATGGATGAGATTGGCGAGCCTGATGCCAAGCTTCCCGAGATTGTTATAATAATAGACGAGCTTGCCGATTTGATGATGGCGGCAAAGAACGAGGTAGAGGGTGCGATAAACAGCCTCGCCGCACTTGCAAGAGCAGCGGGAATGTACCTTATCATTGCAACCCAAAGACCATCTGTAAATGTTGTTACGGGCGTAATCAAGAATAATATACCCACTCGAATTGCGTTTGCGGTTACCTCAAATGTGGACAGCCGAACAATCCTTGATTGTGTCGGTGCGGAAAAGCTTCTCGGCAAGGGAGATATGCTCTATCATCCAAGAGGTGCAACCAAGCCTATACGAATTCAGGGAAATTTTGTCTCCGACCATGAAATAGAAGCAGTCATTGATTATATAAAGAGTCAATACGAGGCAGAGTATGATGAGAGCATAATTGAAAATATAGAACGCGAAAGAGAACAAGTCGCTGCCAACATCAGTTCAGAAGAGCCTGAGGACGACGAAGAGCGTGGCGGACAGAGAGATAAGCTTTTCTGGGAGGCGGTAGAGCTTATACTCGAAAACGGACAGGCATCTGTCGCCATGTTCCAACGCAGATTTAAGATAGGCTATCAAAGAGCGGCACGCCTTATCGACCAGATGGAGCAGTACAAAATTATCGGCCCGTACGAGGGGACAAAGCCCCGTGCGGTGCTTATTACCCGTCAGGAGTTCGCAGAAATGCGTATGAATAACCCCGAGGAATAGTTGTTTATACAAAATATAGAGCGTCAAATGTGTAAAAATGCACGATTTTATTGGCATTTTTACCATAACCAAAAGGCTGTAATTGTGCAAACTTACAAAAATATAAGAATTTTAAAAAATATGTAGAAATTTTAAAACATTTATAGTAAAATAAAAGTCAAAGATAATTTTAAGTTTTAACAAGGGGTGTTTAATATGAACAAACAAGACTTGATTTCAGCTATTGCTGAAAAGGCTAATCTTTCAAAGAAGGATGCAGAGGCTGCTCTCGGTGCATTTGTTGGTGCAGTTGAGGGTGCCCTTAAGAAGGGTGACAAGGTTCAATTAGTTGGCTTTGGCAGCTTTGAAGTAAGAGAAAGAGCTGCAAGAGTTGGCAGAAATCCTCAGACCGGTGCTGAGATGAAGATTGCTGCAGCTAAGGTTCCTACATTTAAGGCAGGCAAGGCTCTCAAAGACCTTATCAACAAATAAGAAAGATTTTGCAATGCGGACAAGCTGGGTGCTTGTCCGCATTTTTTATGAAAATTTTTATAAAAAATGCTTGACAAATCAAAACCGCCGTAGTATAATAATGCTTGCGTTTGAAATTTGCACCTTTAGCTCAGCTGGCTAGAGCACCTGACTCTTAATCAGGGTGTCCGGGGTTCGAATCCCCGAAGGTGTACCAACGCAAAAAAGGACACCGAAAGGTGTCCTTTTTTGCGTTGGTGTAATTTTAGTATTGACGAAAAGCCATTGGTTCGATTAGTAATGTCCAAAGAAAACAAGCTTGCGAAGTTTGATTGGTGACAGCACTTATGCATGGGAGCGTTAGCGAGTCGTTGTCCCTGATTGTAAGAGTTAATAGGTATAACGAGATAGTGAATATGCTTGACGGAAACACGATAAAGAAGTATAATAACTGTATGTCAACCTATCTTGCCGATAACAGAGTTTTTCATACAGAACAACCTATTGATGATAGATTTTTATGGAATGAATTTGTGGATAATGTGAAAAAACAGGTGCAAGACAACTATATTATGTTACGGTTGATTTTTGGACGACGAGGTGATTTGTGTGAAAAATAAAAAGAAAATAATGATAATTTCATCTGTTGTTGCAGGCGTTATTGTCATTTTGATTATGTTTAATCTTGCTCTGAAAACAGCCGATAAGATAATCTTTGATTTGGCTACAAAAAATGATACGCCGGAAAAAAAGGCAGAACAAAAAGCTTGGCAAGAAGATATGCCACTTTTGGGAAGAATATTTTGGAATTCGATATTTATACAGCTTGACAAAGAGGAGGCTGAACGGGAAAAAAGAATAGAAGCCGGTTTGCCTATCCGTGGAAAAGACACAGCGTTAATTTGGCGGGATAAATATGATATAACTGTTTCTGCAAGTGGGGCAAGTTTAGATATATACATAGATGGTGATACACAAATGGTGTTAGATAAAGTAAAGGAAACTAATATTGATAAGAAAACTTTATATGTGCTTTCCGATGATGGGTACGCAGTGATAGATAACGAAAACAATTGTCGTGTTTTTATTTCCACGCCGAAAGAGGAACTTGAGTATTCATCGCAACATTATGGATCAATAGAGGATGAACATATTAAGTACCTATCATCATACGAGGAATTTTCAGAGAGTGAGAGGGAAATTTTTGAAAAGTTAAGAAAATAGTTGCATAAACCATTGCGTCTAAACAATTCGGATTTGCCAGAAAAAAGCACCGACAAAGTCGATGCTTTTTTCAATGAATTGCCTGACGGCACGAATTGAAATCAAAGATTTCATGAATTGAGCCTGACAGCTCATGAATTGCACCTTACGGTGCATTAAGACAATTCTATTCATGTTGCAAAGCAACAACTTATGGTGAAACCAATTCATGACAACAAAGTTGTCAAATCATTATAAAATTAAATATCTTTATGGTTTTACTTATTACTCATGCCAAGCGATATGTCACGCTATGGCATTTTCTTTTACATTATACTAAAAACAAAAATGTAAAAGGAGTTATGAATTATGTCAAAAGAAAATCAAAACAAAAAGGATGACGGACGAAATCGGTGCAGAAGATGCGACCGACCGCTTAGTGACCCAACCGCCAATTACGGTTGGTGGTGTGCAAAAATAGTAGGAGCAAACTATGATAAAGAAGCGAAAAGTATCCTTGACGGAGATGCACTAAAGTTGTATAATACATATAGGTCAACCTATCTTGCCGATAACAGAGTTTTTCATACAGAACAATCTATTGATGAGGGATTTTTATGGAATGAATTTGTGGATAATGTGAAAAAATGGGTGCAAGACAAATCGATAAAAGCGTGGAATAAATTTGAGGATGGTTTGACACGCTTTGGGGATGCCGTAAGCGATAATGAAGAGCAAAAAACACTTCAAAGAGCATTTTGGAACCTTGGCTCCCATATATATTTAAAAAAGAAAAGAAGGTTTTATACATCCGCATGGATGCTCGAACATTCTCTTCAGGATAATCCAAGTGATATATGGAGAGGTAATGATTCGAGAATTGCATATTTAATGAATCATGATTCGGCATATCTACAAGGATTAGATGAAAAAATTGCAAAAGCAGAAAACGAGAAAAGAGATTGGATTGATAACGAAGAAATATCTGTTAGATTTAAAACAGGAGACCTTTATTACTCTATTCATAAGATGGATATATATCTTAATGGTTATAAAAGAGAAGATGGAAAGTGGATTATCAATGCACATGGGGGAGACTGGTATGATTTTACGGAAATAACATCATTTATGGGAGATGAAAAATACGAATGGTCAAAAGAAATTGGATTAGGAACAGTTGCTAATGATGTTGCGGTTGTTTCGCAGTTAACAGGTGCAATACAACCATATTATGTTACGGTTGATTTTTGGACGACGAGGTGATTTGTGTGAAAAATAAAAAGAAAATAATGATAATTTCATCTGTTGTTGTCGGCATTATTGTTATTTTAACAGTGCTTAATTTTGTTCTGCATATAGCCGATAAGATAATCTTTGATTTGGCTACAAAAAATGATACGCCGGAAAAAAAGGCAGAACAAAAAGCTTGGCAAGAAGATATGCCGCTTTTGGGAAGAATATTTTGGAATTCGATATTTATACAGCTTGACAAAGAGGAGGCTGAACGGGAAAAAAGAATAGAAGCCGGTTTGCCTATCCGCGGGAAAGACACGGTGTTAATCTGGCGGGATAAATATGATATTTGCAAATCATCGAATACAAAGTTGTTGCTGATTTACATAGATGGCGACGAGCAAGTGGTGTTAGATAAAGTAAAGGATCATTATATTTATAAGAAAACTTTATATGTGCTTTCCGATGATGGGTATGCAGTGATAGATAATGACAATCATTGTCGGGTTTTTATTTTCACACCGAAAGAAGAGCTTGGGTATTCATCGCAGAATTATGGAACAATAGAGGATGAACATATTAAATATCTATCATCATACGAGGAATTCTCGGAGAGTGAGAGGGAAATTTTCGAAAAATTAGGAAAATAATAGTTGAAACCGTGGCATCTAAACAATTCTGCTTTCCCATAGAAAAAAAGACTATTCTAAAGAATAGTCTTTTTTCAACGAAATACACTTCGTTATGAAAAAGGCGAATATCTTATTCGACAGCAAACTCGTCTGTAGTGAAAGCCTGTTCGGGCGTTTGCGTATTGTCGCAAAGACTACGATAAAAGCCTGCGTAGGTCGCACTTATATATGGGATTGCATAAATGCCGACTATTCCAAAGGTTATTACCGACAACAGTCCCCAACCAATAAATGAAAGCATAAGAACAAAGAGGTCCATTTTGTGTCCGTTCATAATTTCCCTGGATTTGTTTATTGCGTCCAAAGCACCCATATCGGGGTTGTCTGCATAGATATACAGAGCCATCGAGTATGAATAAGCCTTAATAATTCCGGGGACAATAAAAAGCAGTGTCCAGAGGAAGGTGAACAAGCTTGTCAAAAATGTTACTTTAAACGCTCCCCAGAAATAATTAAAGCCATCAAAAACATTACCGATAGCGATTTCCCTTCCGTCTGCAATCTTGAGGTAAATCAGGCATAGCGAAAGCGAAAATGCCGGAATAATAAAAATTTCAGAAACCAAGCCGCCTATGTATGGGATAAACGACGGCAAAAGCGATATGCCGAATACTATAAGCGAGATTACGAATAAAACACCTATTTTCCCCTTGATTTGTTCCTTTGCCATTGATTTTAATTGTTCTCTTTGCATAATAATGAATCTCTCCCTTTTTTGACAGATGTAAATACCTTAACAAACGAAGTGACCTTTGATTGCTTTTCCTCTTCGCAATCAAAGGTCACTTCTGTTCGTTCTTGATATCTAACATCGTTGGTTACCTCTCTTTCCTTTTCTGCCTTTTGTTGCAAGCTCTCAACCCAGAGACCAAAAACCAAAATTTCTCAATCGAGAATACCGCAGGGTCTTGTTGAAATACACCAAAAGACGAAAACCTTGAACTTTTAAAACAATTAAAAATGATTTGAGCTGAATTTATTTTTCTATATATATAAAACGTAGCACCGTCGTGTTTCCTGCAAGGCTCAAACATCATTTAATTTTTAAAAGTCGGAAGCTTAACTTTTCATTGGACTGTACCTTCCTTTCCTTGATTTAAGCATACCACATTTTAACATGGTTTTCAACTGGCAAAATATAAAAAAATGGAATATATTTTTTGGCAAAAATGCAGAAAAAACAAGGCTTGCTGCGATTTTGCTTTACAATTACAAATATCTGTGCTATAATAAATCTGTTGGGTATTTGAAAAGGAACGGCTCTGCCGTTCCTCAGACTGATGACAAACTCGTTCTACCACAAGCGGGTAATAAAAATAAACATTATATGGCTTAGTGATTTTGATGCACTGATGTTAAAACGGCGGGGCTCCCATCGAGGAAGCACCCGCCGTTGCTTTTTTACTTACAAGCTTATTAAAAAATTGCGGAGACGGTTGAAAATCCGCTCGTGCCCTGCATCGTTTGGATGCAGACCGTCGGGGATATATGTGGTGCGGAGTATTTCAATTTCGGGTTGAAGCCCGCTCGTTCTGTAAAGGTCAAGTACGGGAATTGCGTAATACCCTGCGACCTCGGTTATAATATTCACATAATCCTCAAGCGTACCGGCTGTTCGCAGACCTCGGGTGTTTATAAGGCTGCTTTCGTTCAGTCTGTGAAGAGGCGTCATAACAACGAGTTGCGAGTGCGGATATTTGTTTATCAGTGATGTGTATAGGCAATGAAGTGCCCCATAGAAGGTGTCGGTGGTGCGGTCGCTCATTTTCCCGAGCGGTGCGTCGCCGTGTCCGTAATCGTTCGTACCGCCGAAAACCACTATGACATCGGCGTCCTTGTCCATATCTGCCACACGAGAGCCAAAGTCGGCGTCATACTCGGGTGTATCCGACGGAGTATGTTGTCTTGCAATTCGTGTGCCGCTTATACCGTAACCGCGAACAAGACAGCCGTCGCTGGTTTCAAATCTCTTCCAATAAGTATTATTCTTATCGGCGACACCGGCACCAAAGGTTATACTGTCGCCGAGAAAGTTCATTTTCGCATTTTTGATGTTCATAGGATAAACCAACCCCTTTAAATAAAATAAACAAGGTAAGTCTATCACTATATATAAATCCTGTCAAGAAGCTCAATATTAAAAATAGGCGTTCTCTTGACTTTTTTGAAAAAAAAGTGTAGAATTATACGATAGTGTAAATGCAAACTAAAGCATCGGAGGATATATTGATGAATACTGATAAAACTGCGTCAAAACAGCTTGCAGAGCTGTTGTTTCCGCATATTGACAAAACGCCTGACTATTATGAAGAAATCTATCCTGAGCGGGAGCTCCCTGACGGAGCAAGGGTTACCCGTATCGGGCCGAGCCCGACGGGATTTGTGCATCTCGGTAATTTATATAATGCCATAATTGGTGAGCGTCTCGCCCGCCAGAGCGGAGGGGTATTTTATCTGAGGGTAGAGGACACCGATGCAAAACGAGAGGTCGAGGGTGCGGTTGAGCTTGTGCTGTCTGCAATGGCGTACTTTGGGATAGAGTTTGACGAGGGTGTAACTGCGGGTGATGGCTGCAGAGGTGAGTATGGGCCGTATCGGCAGAGACTGCGTAAGGACATTTATCAGTGTTATGCAAAGAAGCTGGTGGAATTGGGACTTGCATACCCCTGCTTTTGCAGTGAGGATAAGCTTGCCAAAATGCGTGAAACACAGATTGCCAAAAAGCTGAATTTCGGCTATTATGGCGAGTGGGCAGTTTGCAGACAGCTTTCCTTTGATGAGATAAAGACAAGGATTGAAGCGGGCGAGGAATATGTGTTGAGATTTCTCTCAAGCGGGGATATAGAAAACACGGTTGAGGTTTACGACGGAATACGCGGACTGCTCAAGCTTCAGGAAAACTATCAGGATTTTGTATTGCTCAAATCTGACGGAATACCGACCTATCATTTTGCACATGCGGTAGACGACCATCTTATGCATACAACCCATGTAGTGAGGGGCGAGGAATGGTTGTCAACTCTGCCGATTCACGCACAGCTTTTTGACGCACTCGGGTTTGAGAGGCCTGTATACTGTCACACCCCCGTCTTAATGAAGATGGACGGCGAAACCAAGCGTAAGCTTTCAAAGAGAAAGGACCCCGAGCTTGGACTTGACTATTATCGGTCAGAGGGGTATCTGCCCGAGGCGGTATGGGAATATCTTATGACGGTGCTCAATTCCAATTTTGAGGAATGGCGTATGGCAAATCCCGACAGCGAAATTGACGATTTTGAGTTCACGCTCGAGAAGATGAGCAACTCGGGTGCACTCTTTGATATAATGAAGTTTGACGATATAAGCAGAGAGCTTATCTTCCGCATGACTCCTGATGAGATATATGAAAAGATGTCGGCGTGGCTTTATGAATACGACAAAGAGTTTTATGCTTTGTTTACAAGAGACGCAGAGCTTACCAAGAAAGCCATAAATGTGGGCAGAGACGCAGCACGGCCGAGAAAGGACTTGACAAATTGGCGTCAGGCGAGGGAGTTCCTCTCGATTTACTACGACGAGAGCCTTAAAATGGAGAGCGACTTCCCCGAGAATGTGAGCTGCGGGGACAGAGCCGAGATTATAGACAGATACCTTTCGGGGTATAATCATAATGACGATAATTCAGAGTGGTTTGAGAAGGTGCGAAGCATTGCGGGCGATATGGGTTATGCAGTCAAGCCAAAGGATTACAAGAAAAACCCCGAGCTGTATAAGGGGAGTATAACCGATGTCAGCAATGTTATAAGGGTTGCACTTACGGGCAGGACAAATTCCCCTGATTTGTGGGAGATATGTCATATAATTGGCGAGGATGCAATGCGTCGCAGAGTAGAGTCTGCGAAGAAATAGGAGGCAAAAATGGGCGACGATTACAGAGAATTCCGTAAGGAAAAGCAGAGTATATTTGATATGGAAAGACCAAGCTTCCCCAAGCGTGCGGTTGTCACGGGCGGAATGCCTTACGGCAACAAGAAGCTTCACTTTGGCCATGTCGGCGGAATGTTTGTTCATGCCGATATGATGGCGAGGTTTTTGCGTGACCGCATAGGTGCCGAGAATGTAATTTTCGTTTCGGGCACGGATTGTTACGGCTCGCCGATTGCAGAGAGCTATCGCAAAAAATGTGAAGAGGGATATTGCGGAACGATTGAGGATTTTGTGCGGGAGAACCACGAGAGCCAGAGAGAGACTCTTCAAAAGTATGAAATCAGTCTTGATTTGTTTGGTGCGTCGGGCATTGGCGAAACGGCGGAAATTCACCATAAGTTCAGCGAAGAGCTTATGGAAAAGTGGTACTCAAGCGGGTATCTTGAGAAGCTTGTTACCTCGCAGTTTTATGATGTAAAAGCGGGGCAGTTCTTAAACGGAAGACAGGTTGTGGGCAAATGCCCTGTTGAAAATTGCAATTCCGACAAGGGCTATGCAGACGAATGCTCGATGGGACATCAGTATATGCCCGAAGAGCTTATCAACCCCAAAAGCACACTTACGGGCGATACCCCCGAGATGCGTGATGTTGCAAATTGGTATATTGACTTGACAAAGTTCAAGCCTCTCTTGGAGAAATATGTTGAGGATATAACAAACAAGGAAAGTGTGAGGGCACTCGTTTCAAACACAATAAAGGAGTTTATGACCCCGCCTCTTGTTTATGTCAAGAACGAGTTTTCAGAGGATTACGAGGGGATTAAGTCAAAGCTTCCGCCCCACAGGATTGATACAGGTGCGAACAAAACCTCGTTCTCGCTTGAGTTTGCGGATTTAGACGACAGAGACAAGGCGAGAGCCGTTTTGTCTGAAAACAACATCCGTTTCCGTGCGGGCAAGACGCTTGTTCCGTTCAGGCTTACAGGCAATATAGAATGGGGTGTACCCGCCCCTGTGCTTGACGGAGAGGAGGGCTTGACAATCTGGGTTTGGCCCGAATCCTTGTGGGCACCTATTTCGTTTACTAAAGCATATTTGAAGAGCGTTGGGAAAAGCGATGACGAGTGGAAGAAATATTGGTGCAGCGACGACGCAGAAATTTATCAGTTTATTGGTCAGGACAACATATATTTTTACGGAATTGCAGAACCCGCACTCTTTATGGCGACGCAAGACGGCGAGCTTACGGCTAACCCCAAAGACGGTGACATAAAGATGCCGACTCTTGTTGCCAACAACCATATACTGTTTTTAAACAAGAAGGCAAGCAGCAGCGGTGCCGTAAAACCGCCTATGGCAGAGGATTTGCTTGAGTATTATCTGCCCGAGCATCTTCGTGCACATTTTCTCGGACTTGGCCTCGGCTTAAAGAGCGTAAGCTTCCAGCCCAAGCCCCTCAACCCCACAGCAAGCGAAAACGATGCTGACCCCGTAATGAAGGAGGGCAAGCTTCTCTCGAATGTATTTAACAGAGTTGCACGCTCTTGCTTCTATACGGCACAGAAATATTTGGACGGCTCTCTTCCGCTCGGCGAGATAGACGAGGAAGTAATGACCGAAGCAAAAGAGGTAATCTTAAAGTATGAGAGAGCAATGTATATGACCGAGTTCCATACGGTAATGAGCTTGCTTGACACATATATAAGAAATGCGAACAAGTATTGGGCAAAGAACATTGCAGAGGCGGACAAGGCAGACGACAACGAAATGAGGGCAAGGGTAGTGAGAAACGCCCTGCATATGGTAAGAACGGCATCAGTGCTTATGCACCCGATTGCACCAAAGGGGACAGAAATGATAAGAGAATACCTCGGCTTTGGCGAGGATTTCTGGAGCTGGGAGAGAATTTTTGACACGCTGAACGACTTTTGCGGCGAAAAGGAGCATAAGCTTAAATTTCTTGAACCAAGGGTGGATTTCTTCCCGATGTATGAAGAATAATAACAGACGCACAGACTTTTGTCTGTGCGTCTCTTGTTTTTATGCCCGCTTGCGTAAAAGTGAGTTTCTCAGCGTCTGTTATCGTAACCCCTCGATTAGGATTGGAAGAACACCCTCGTAAACCTCGTCGAGCATTGAAAGGGGCAACGGATTTTCGCCGATACCGATTTCGATTGTAAAGGCGGGCTTTTTGTATTTTTTGATAAACCAATCCTTAAAACCGCCGTAGGCGGAAATTCCGCTCGGCATATCCCGCCTATATCGGCTGACCTTTTCAAAACGGGCGAGGTATTCTTCCGTTCCGTTTGGCACGCTTCCGCAAAAATCATAATATATGACCTCGCCCTGGCTATGCAAAGCCATTGCCATATCAAACTTGTTCTGCCGTGTGAAATTTGCAACGGCACGGCTTTCGGGTTCGGATTCAGGGAAGGCTCCGCCAAAGCGTGTCGGACCAGGAGAAACAACTCCCCATTTTTCCTCAAGGCTTTTGGATAACTGCCACATAGCGTCGTAATTGTGGTTGAGGTCAACGCCGCGTGCATTGGCTTGCCATCGCTCGCCGCAGGCGGATCGTTCCACCCCGTCGGGGTTGACCATCGGTACGGCGTAGAGACTGACCGAGTTTAGAAGTTCGTCGGCACAGAGCTTTCCGTCTGCAAGCTCAGAGACAAAACGACACAGAACCTTTGAGGTAAGCCACTCCATTCCATGATGAGCGGCATTGTAAAAAACCCGCCGTGAGCCGCTGCCAAGCTTAATTGCAAAAATATTCCGACCTTCGACACTCTGACCGATGGAGAAAATTGGAATATCACGATGCCGAGAGTGAAGAGCGTCAAGCTCGGCAGTCAGTTTGGTGTAGGTATAAACATCTGTCAAAAGAAAAACCTGCCTTTTTTATAGCGTCTATATATATAATATGAAGAAATTTTTTATTCATTCCAAAAAAATTGACCTCTTTACAAATATAAAATTCTAACCCCTGATTGTTAATTGTAAACTACTTATTGTGGGTGCAAAACATACAAAAAACAACACCTTGTGCAGCGAACAAATTCTGCAAAAAACAACTGTTTTCAATATTTTCCAATTTAACAGAAATGAAACAAAAAATATATAAAAATTTTAAAAATTTCTCAAAAAACTATTGAAAAATTAAGAATAGTGTATTATAATACATAATATATAATTGAAAATAAATTAGAATACGGGATGTTGTGACCAAAATTTATTGCAGTCATAGCGTTTGTGGGATTTTACAAACCATCTCTGCTGGGGGTCAAAGGGGGATGCCCCTTTGTGCAACCCGTATTTATCCACATATATTTATAAGAAAGGAGGAAAGCCTTAAAGCTAAATGATTTTGTGATACCGATTTTTATAATCGCAAAAATGATTCTTTGATGGGCTCTCCCATTTTGGAATAACGAAATGAAAAAAATGTTAGTTTTATTTAGGAGGCATGATAGAAATGAAAGGATTAAAATTATTTAAGAAGATAAGTGCAATCGTTACAGTGATTGCAATGTTCTCATCTTTTGGAGCTGCTGCTGTTGAAGCTGACCCTGCTCCCACGATTGAGATTGCTACTGTTGCGGTTGATATAGTTTCAGAGGGCGTATATGAGGTTTCTGTTCCCTACACAGTAACCGGAACACTCGGTGAGTATGGTATAACAATGCTTACATATACAGGCGATCCGCTTGTTGCGGAGGATAGAGAAGAAACTCCCGACGCAGATGACAGAACCTATTATGATGATACCAAAACAATCGTTGGTATCAATCAGTATGAAGATGCTGAAGCATCAGGCACAATTACATTCAATGTTGAAATGGACGCAGGCAGCACAGGTCTTGTAATGCTCGGCGGTGACGGTATTGATGCACCTGCAATGGCACTCTTTGCTGCACAGTGGAAGGCAGAGACGGTTGAGGCAAGCGGTACTGTTTCATTAACAGGTATTGAGCCTAACGCGGACAACGCTGTTGTTTTGGCAAACATCAAGACCGCTCTTGATGAAGCACTTGAAGACGAAACATCAGGTGTTACACTCACCTATGGCAGAGCTGCAGATGAAGTTACAGAGGTCCTTGCTAGCACAGAAGGCGTTACCTCTACAATCGCAGGTAATGCAACCGATGGTTTCACAGCAACATTTACAGTACCCGCAGTTGCTAAAGACACTGCAGGCGTAGGCGTACATACGAATGGTATCCCTCTTACAACAACAACTCCGCTTGCTATTGATGTTGAATTTGCACCTTGGGCAGCAGATACAGTTAAACTTGCTGATGGCTCAAATGCAATGACATTCTCTATTGCCGCTCTTGGTGTGGGTGCGTTTGATGATTACGATACAGAAAATCCGACCTTGACAGATGCCGAGGCAAAAATTGCTGATTATATAGAAGCACAGATTAAGGCAAACGGAATTAAGGTTTCTAACTCTGAAAACGGAATGTCAAAGACATTGAACGCTGCTGACCTTGCAAGTGTTACGGTTGAGGCTGCAACAGGAGATAACTATGTTGAGGATAATATTATGGCAGACGGAGCACAAGTGTTGAGCTTTACCGTAGTATTTGACGGAGTTATGCCCGAGGGTATTGCAAGCATAGCTGATATGACAATTACGGCTACTATTACCAAGTTTGTTGCAAACTGGGGTGTAGAAACTGCAACCTTCCAGTATCCGACAGGTGATAAGTTGACAGTTACCTACGATTGGCCTGATGGAAGAGACAAGGTTGAAAAAGCTACGGCTGCACTTGTTGGCAAGACAGTTTTACTTGAGGGCACAGAGGACGGTCAGGAGCAAATCTATCCAATTATAGCAGATGTTGCAAACGTAGCTGAATTTACAGATATTACGGAAGAAGATGCAGTTGCAACAATTACAATCCCTGAGGAAACTTATGGCGTAGCTGTTGTTCCTGAGGGCGGTATTGATGTAGAAATTGTTATTAAGTATGCTGAAAACGACGGAACATTTACGGCAAGCGGTGCTACACTTGTAAAGGGTGATGGAAACACAGATGTTACACTTGCAGACTTTGATGTAACTGTTGACAAAAACACTGCAGCAAAGATTGCGGAAGCTATGGTTGCAGAGGGTCTGAAGGTAAAGGCAACTCTTACAAGAGGCACATATGTTGAAAGTGTTCTTATCCCTGTAACTGCAGACATGATCGATGTTACTGCACCGACTCTTGGAGACTCTGAAACAACAGGTGACTACACAGCAACTATTACTGTTGAAACAAATGTTGATATTGATGTTGCACAGGATGTAGTTGGTAACTTGACAGCAAAAATTGAAATCCCAGGCATCGCTGGTACAGTAACTGTTGAGACAGGCACATATGCTGATTTGGATGGCGACGGATATATCACAGGTAATGATGTTAACGAAGCAATTAAGTATGTTAACAAGCAGTCAGCACAGGGCGCAAATCCGGATTATGAGCCTTATGTATTCATAAATGGAACAACACAAGAGCCTATTCCTGAAATCTATGGCGACGTAGATAACGATACCTATATTACAGGTAACGATGTTAACGAAATTATTAGGTATGTTAACAAGCAGTCAGCACAGGGCGCAAATCCTGACTATGAGCCTTATGTATTCCCGGTGTTACAACCACAAGAATAAATGATTCATATGGGAGGGGGGAGCTCCTCCCGAAAGACCCTCTTTGTAGAGGGAGGCAGAGATAAGAAAAATAATTAAACACATTATAAATTTAAGAAATTCGAGAGGAGAATTTTAAGATGAGAATTTTAAAGAAAAGCTTAGCTTTGTTGATTGCTATTACAATGGTTCTCGGACTTGTGACAATCAGCGTATCAGCTGATGCTCCTACTGCAAAGTTTACTTTGAAATTTGCGGGTGCAGCAAACACGGGCGTAGCGTATAAGACAGCGGGACTTACAAGTCTTTCTTTTGACTTGTTTTTCTCTGCGGCGGATGGCAGTGATATAACAACAGGTGGTTTTGCTTATCAGATGGTTTATCCTGATTGGGTTAATTCTGCTGTTGTTACTGACAAGATTCAAAATGCTACAGACAACAACATTCCTTTTGCTTACAAAGCTGGTGTAGCGTTATCGTTGCAGAATGGTGCAACCCAAGAAATCGATGCAGACACTAAAATTGCTACAATAACACTTAACTTTGACGATGGTGAATTGGCAGCCTTGGAAACTATTACATTGACTGCAAATACACAGACAGCAACAGTTGGTGATGGGGAAGGTTTCACAGGCGAAGTTATGGATACTGCAGAAGGTCAGGGTTCATACACACTTACACTTGAAGACGCAGTTGAGCTTACTGGAATCGTAGAAGAGATAAACATAACTGACAAGAAGGTTGGTACAGCACAGAATGCTCTTGGTCTTCCTGCTACAGTTACTGCAACTGCAGTAAAGGCAGTAGGCGGATCCGCTGCTGCTAATGTTCCAGATGTAGCTGTTACATGGTCGGGCTATGATCCGCTTGCTCTTACAGAACAGCACTTGACAGGTACACTTACAGATCCTGATGGCGATGGCGAAGGCGTAAGCATTGCATCTGATGCAGTAATCGAGGCGACTGTTGATTTGTTGCCCTTGGTAACAGAAGATACAACAGTTACTATTACTGTTGATGAAGACGCTCTGGAAGTAAAAGAGGGCGAAACTAAGACTGCTGAAGAAGTTGCAGCTATAGTTAAGGCTGCTATCACAAAGATTGAGTTCACAGGCAATGGTCTTACACGCGAAATCAGCAAGGATGCTGCGAACATCAACTTCAACAAGGCGGAGGTTGCTCTCGATGGTACAGAAGTAATTGATACAGAGATTGCTATAACAGTTGAATTCAATGATGTTGACTCTGAAGATGGTATATTTGATGGCGTTGTAAAGACAGACGCTGCAACAATTGCGTTGACTATTGTTCCTGCTGAAATCGAGGATGCTGCTGTAACAATCGAGGGTGCTACCACTGCTGACGATTATGTTAAGGTTAAGGCAAGTCTTCCCGTAGAGGCTCTTACCGCTATTCCTGTAACCGCTATCCATGGTGCAGGCTACAAGGCTGAATCTGCAGCAGCAAAGGCTGCTATTGAAGCTATGAAGTTAGCTATGGGCAGAGCTGCTGACGATGTTGAGACATCCGATGTTGATATCAAGACAATGTATGTAGGTCTTAACAATCTTGAAGAGAGTGCGGTATATAGCATAAAAGTATTCAAGGCAGACGGAACAGAAGTTGACCTTTCAAATACTTCAATGGAGTATACAGCAGTAAAAGACGAGGTTGTTTTCTACTGGACATTTAATCAGGAGAGCCCCAACGCTGCAACCGAGGATGTTGTAGACGGTGGCGTATACACCATCAAGGCATACAAGGGTGACGAAGAAATCGACTCAATTGATGTTACAGTTGGCGAAGATGATGTACTCGGAGATGCTCCTGTTGTTTATGACGGAACCTTCACACTCGCAGTTGACGAGGGTTCAGCTGTTAAGGAAATACACGATAATGCTAATGACATCGTGCTCAGTGCAGAAATTCAGCCTGTTGTAAAAGACGGTGTAGCTACAGCTACTATCGAGCTTGTATCAGACAAGAAGCTTAAGAACATTCTTTCTGACGATAGTGTTGATTCAGAGTTTACAGTATCAGTTTACTACAACAACGCAGCATTGGTTGTTGGTACAACTGAAGGCGGTGCAAACATTCTTGGCGTAACAGGAAAGATTATGGCAGTTGGCGACAACACAACAGTTGGCGGTATTGGTATTCCGACTACACCTGCTAAACCTATGACACCTGTAACACCTGATGAGCCCGGCACAGAAGAGCCTGGTACAGAAGAACCCGGTACAGAAGAGCCCGGCACAGAAGAGCCTGGTACAGATGCTCCTGCTATAGATACTCCTATCGAGGGTGCACCTTTCGGAGATATTACCGAAGAGTACAGATGGGCAGTAGATTCTATTGCTACACTTAAGGACCTCGGCGTTATCAATGGTAACGAAAACGGCGACTTTGTACCCGCAGGCGAGATTACCCGTGCAGAGTTCACCAAGATGATGGTTGTTCTTCTCGGTCTTGAGATTACAGAAGAGGCTCCTGCATTTGCTGACTGTGCAGCTGATGCTTGGTTCGCACCTTATGTTGCAGCTGCTGCAAAGGCTGGTATCATCAATGGTGTAAGCGAGACAGAGTTTGCTCCTGATGCAACAATTACCCGTGAGCAGGCTTGCACAATTCTTGGCCGTGCACTCGGTCTCACAGATGCAGAGGTTGAAGCTGCATTCACAGACGCAGGCGAGATTTCTGATTACGCAGAAAGCTTTGTTGCAGCTCTTGCAAAACTTGGTATTATCAATGGCTACGAGGATGGCTCATTTGCTCCTGCAAACAACATTACTCGTGCAGAGGCTGCTAAGATTTTGGCTGGCGCTCTTGGTGTTATTGCACCTACTGACGCTCCTGCAGCTGAATAAGAGATTAAAATTAAAAGGTGTTTGGGCATTGCCCAAACACCTTTTTTTGTTGTAAAAAAGAGAGGAGTGCGTTGCTGTGCACGCTAGAAATATAAAAGCAGACGAAAGGCGGTGCAGATTATAACATAAATTACAAAGAATGAGTCAGGCGGTGACGGAACAGAAAACACAAAGAAATCATTTGCAAAAAATGCGGTTATGGCATTTATCAGATATAACGGCGGATTGATGAACAGCTTGCCTATCAAAAAGCCAAGAAATTTTGATACTGCACCGATAGCACTGTTAACATAACCAAATATAAATGCCATTGCAACAAGGGGAGAGACAAGTATATTACCGAAAATGCTTCCCCATTGAAGCTTGCCGAAAAAGTATGCCATAAAATATGCAATCCCGATTGTTGCTGAAAATGACAATATAAACGAGTTTGAACAATAGCGGGCAAGATAGCGTGGTGTTTCATCAATAAAAGCTGTAAGGCCGCTTTTTTGAGGTCTGCTTCTACGGAGATAGGGCACAAGCTTCTCTGCCTGTTTTGTAATAGGCGGACAAAAGATAAGAATTCCAAGGGTTGCACCAAACGAGAGCAGAGCACCTACGCTCTCAAGGGTAAGCGGGTTATAAATCAGCAATGAGACGCCTGCCATTGACAGAGAGGTTATACCGTCATTTTGTCGCCTGAAAACCGATGCAAGGAGAAATGTACCTGTCATTATTACCGCACGCATAACAGATGGGGTAAAGCCTGCAACCGAAGCAAACAAAATGAGAACTGGAATTGTTATAAGACATATTCCGCGTTTTGGAAGCTTGAAAAAGCCAAGAAGTACAGCCAGAGCGAGAAACAGATACGATGTGTGCATACCTGATACGGATGCAATATGTATAAAGCCCGAGGTCGAATATTTATAGTAAAGCTCGTCTGAAAAGTCATCAGTTTCACCGACAAGAATTCCTTTCAGCAGTTGCTTTTCGTCGTTTGAATAGTTATAATATTCGGCAGAATTAAGTATGCGGGCACGAAGAGAAAGACCTATCCTATCAAGCCAGGCAGAAAAACCGTGTCGAGGTGCAAACGGGGTAATAAGCTCTGCCTTGTTTGAAAAGCCCACATATGCTATGCCTTTTTGGAGCAAGCTCCTGTCAAAGTCGAAACCGCCCTCGAACGATGCGACCTTCGATACGGGAAGGTTGATTATCACGCGGACAGAGTCGCCGACCGACAAACCCTCAGGGAGCTTGTCCTCTGCAATATAAATGCGGGTCAGACATTTTTTATCAAATGTCACCGTCTCGGTGTCGTTTGAGGCAGTGTAGACATCAAGGTTTACGATATAACTGTTACCGCTCTTGTTCAAAAGGGGTTCGCTTTTGACAACGCCCTCTATAGACGGGTGTTCTGCTAAACGAAAACGGGTTTTGTTGTATGAATCAAAAAAGAAATAACAACGGGATACTGCCCCGATAAAAATCAAGACCGAAATTCCGCACGCCAGGATTAGGGTGGCAGCCTCGCGTTGTTTGCGAAGGGGAAGCCACAGGAAAAGAGAAAGAAAAATTATTATCCACGCAAAAACTCCAGTATATATCGCAAATGCTCTGAGCGAAATTTTGGTGAGAAAATCAAGCTTTAATCCCAAATATGTGCCTATGACATAAACAAGACATAAAACTGTAAGATAACGACGGTTAAAAGCAAAAGAAATTTCTGTGTTGGAATTCATAGAAGCTCTCCTTTTGTGCAGAATACAAGAATTTATAAGACGGGAGGCATAAAAAATTATTTATGGTATTTTCCGCCGTTTGATATGTTATACGCACGATACAACTGTTCAAGAAGAACTACACGCATAAGCTGATGCGGAAATGTCATTTTGGAAAAACTCAACCTATAATCACACATCGACTTTATTCTGTCGCAAATTCCCATTGAACCGCCAATAATAAATACTATATCACTTTTGCCGTTGAGACCGACCCCCTCAATAAAGCTTGAAAATTCAAGCGAGGTTTGCATTTTTCCCTCTATGCACAGGGCAATCTTATAAGCACTCTTTGGCAGAGCCTCTTCTATCCGAACGCCCTCCCTCTCGAGAATAATCTCCCGTTCTCTTTCTGTAGGCTCGTCAATGGTTGGCTCGTCCTTTAGCTCGATTATATTGAGGCGGCAATATCGACCGAGGCGTTTAGAGTATTCGTTTATTGCGTCTGTAAAATATTTCTCCTTTATTTTTCCAACAGAAATTATTGTTATGCTATGCATAATTGCTCTCCTTTCGTTTAAAGATGATTTAGCTTACACAAAAATCGGGCGATATCGCCCGATTTTTTCCTGTATTATTCAGATTTAAAGAGCAAAATAATATCCAACGCCACGCTTTGTCATTATATGCTTGGGTTGTGAGGGGTCATCCTCTATCTTCTCTCTTACACGGCGGACTGTTACATCAACCGTCCTCACATCACCGTAATATTCATAATCCCATACATATTCAAGCAAATTCTTTCTTGAATAAATCTTGTTTGGCTGTGCCGAAAGGAATTTAATAAGCTCAAATTCGCGGACAGTCAAATCTATAAGCTCACCATTCTTGTAAAGCTCGTATCGGTTGCAGTCAAGCTTAAAATCTCCAACTTCAATAATCTCGGTATCATCGCTCCGTACGGGGTCAGCCTCCATACGACGCATATTTGCACGAACGCGAGCAAGCAATTCTCTCATACTGAACGGCTTGGTCACATAGTCATCGGCACCGATTTCAAGGCCAAGAACCTTGTCCACCTCTTCCTCGCGGGCCGTTATCATAAGTATCGGAACAGACGATGCTTCTCTGACCTTTTTGCAGACCTCAAAGCCGTTCATTTCGGGAAGCATTACATCAAGTAATATCAAATCGGGCTTTTCGTCGGCGTTGCGGGTAAGTGCCTTGTCAACGGCAGTAACACCGTCGTACGCCTCAAAAACAGTGTAGCCCTCCTTCTGGAGATTGAGCTTTAGAATGTCTACAATATTTTTTTCGTCATCGACCACAAGTATCTTTTTTCCCATAGTTATTACCCCTTTGGTTTTTTAATTCAGTATCAGTAAACCACATAGTCAAGCGGGTCGCAAAGCTCACCGCTATGCTTGACCTCAAAATGCAGATGAGGCCCTGTGCTGTTACCCGTACTGCCCACATATGCAATCACATCGCCTACCGAAACCTCGTCGCCAAGGTTTACTGCAATTTTACTGCAATGTGCGTATGCGGTTTCATATCCGTCTGCATGCTCAAGCACGACATAGTTGCCATAGCCCGAAACAACACCGGCAAAGACGACTGTGCC
Organism: Clostridia bacterium; assembly: GCA_045576835.1. Lineage (GTDB taxonomy): Bacteria > Bacillota > Clostridia > Monoglobales > Monoglobaceae > UMGS1820. The sequence continues at coordinate 32,629 of JAZNHF010000016.1, read as the reverse complement.
GCCTGCTGCGGCATAAATCTCCGTCCCACTTTCTGCACCAATGTCAATGCCGTCGTGGTTACGCCCGTCTCTCATACCAAAGGAGGAGGTCAACACCCCGTCCGTCGGGTTGATAAAGAGGCGGCTGTCGTTCTCTTCCTCTGCCGTCATTGCTGTAATCGGCGGAGCACCTGCCGATGCAGGCATACATTCTTCGCTGGATGTGTCAGGCGAAAGGCTTGTACTGCTGCAAAACCATATTGCAACTGCGAAAACAAAGATTGCCCGTGCTATCCCGCCTATAAAATACGAGGCGGAAACGGATTTTTTTCGACTGTAATACATTTAACTCACTCCAAATTTAATATATGTATATTAAATTTATATTACAGTCTTTATAATTTTAAACTAACTTTTATAAAAAATCAAGGGGTTTATTAAAATTTCTTAATTATTTTGCCTAAATAGGGAAATATTCCGTCAACAAGACCAAAAAATACGCCCGCATTATCAATGCAGGCGTATTTGTCAGGGGTTATTTCTCTCTTTTATTCAAAACCTTGTCCTTGAAGAAAAAGGTAATTGTCCAGAGGCCGCCAAGACCGACCAATGCAAAGATTATACGGCTGAGCACCGATAGCTGACCGCCAAACAGAGCACCGACAAAATCAAAGCCGAAAAGACCGATGCTTCCCCAGTTAAGTGCACCAACTATTACTAAAATCAAAGCTATTGCATCCATTGTTATATTTCTCCCTTCTTCAGTTATACTGCAAATAATTATTTTTGATTTTTTCATTCTTATTTTGCACCAAAAATCACATAATATACAAACAAAATACAACAGTCCAACAATATAAATGCTGTTGGTCTGGGACAACTGACAAACTCGTTCTACCACAAGCGGGCATAAAAAATAAATATTATATCATTTAGTGATTTTGATACACCAATATTAAAACGGCAGGTGTCCCATCGAGGAAGCACCCGCCGTTGTTTATTTTTTTATTCTTCGTAAATCGGTGCCGACAAAGGCAAGCATATCAAATGACCCTGTAATTCGTGACGCCATTCGACCGCCGTAAATCTCATCAATTTTGCTCGGGCTTAAGTTTGAGGAAATTACCGTACTTTTGCCCGAGATGAGCCTTGAGTTTACTATATCAAAAAGTGCAGCAGAGGAATATCCGCTTACGAATTCGGTACCAACATCGTCAATTATAAGCAAATCTACGCTATATGCATATTTTGACGCATATTCTGCGTGGGATGCTTCGTCCTCGTCAAACCTGCCGAACTTGAGCTTTTCAAGCGTGTCAAGCAGCTGAAAGGCAGACTGATAATAAACCGAAAAACCACGCGACAAGACAAGGTTTGCAATACAAGACGAGAGATATGTTTTGCCCGTGCCTGCACTGCCGTACATAAACAAATTCGATTTTTCTGTTTCAAAGCTGTTTGCAAATTCAAAACATTTGTTATACAGCTTTTTAGCGAGCGTCAATGCGGGAGTGCCTTTTATATCAGGAAGAGAAGAAAAAATTGAAAAATCAAAATTTTCAAAGGTTTGTTCCCTCATAGCGGTAGTCAGGTTTGAATTTACCCCGACATATTTTGAAACCATATTTTTGAGACATTCGCAACGCAGACCCTTTTCGTCAAAGCCTGTGTCCCTGCATTTCTGGCAGGAATATATTTCGTCAAGATAATCCTGCGGAAGCGATAGCCTCTTTAAAATAGCAGCCTTTTCGGCTTGTGCCGACTGTATACGCTCCCGGATAGCGGAAATGTCTCCGTTTCCGTTTAGTACGCAGCTGCACAAAGCGTAACCGAGAGCCGAGAGCTTTGCTTCAACCTCTTGGTAATCGGGGGCAGAGAGGCGAACTTCTGCCTCTCTGCGTGACCGCTCGGCTTTATTTTTGCGTCTTATTTCAGCGATTTCTGAATTTGCAAGAGAGTATGCAGATTCCATTATGTCTCACACCCTTTCAATATTTATAGCGGGGTATCCTCGAGCATCATATTGAGGATTTCCTCTTCTAAATCCTTGTAATCGGACTTGTTATCATCATCATAGTTATTAAACTTACTTTTTTTGGGATTTTTGGTTTTGTTCTTTCCGTCTCGGTAAAACTCCTCATCTGCTGTCTTTACCTCATCAACAGTAGTATAACCATTTGCGAGCCAGCTTTGCACAAGCTTATCCATATAGCTCCAGCTCAATTTCCCTGTATAGGTTACGGTCTTATCATAAGCAAGAGAAATAAGCTCAGTCGGAATTTTAAACTCCTCTGTCCATAACCGTATGTATTTTTTTTCGGTAGCGGTAAGAGCACGGTCATAAATACCCAGAACCGAACGAACGGAACGCTCTGCTGAGGCAATCGCCTCAAGCTCGGTGACATATTCCTCCGCCGCCTCGTATGTGTCAATTCCTCTGTCTGCCCAGTCAATCGCAACCGTTTCGAGATAACGCTTGGTGGTTTTGCCCGCTTTAGACGCGTATGACAAGAGCATCATTATAACCTCAACTGGAAGACCCAGCCAATCGTGGAAGGAATAAAGCATTTCCATTTCCGATGCGGTGAGAACCTTGTTCAAAATTGTCTCTGCCTGATAAAAAAGACCTGATATTTGTTTGTTGCCCATAGCCACGGTGTTAATTTCGTCCTGTGAATATGCGGGCTTGCTGCTCAAAATCCGTTTAAGTTTTTGAGTTTTTGCAGTCGTTCTCTCACCCCTGTCGGGTTTGTTATGCTCATTTAAGGTGTAACCCTCTTTGCAGGATGAAAACTCGTCTCGGCTTGACCAATATTCAAATATGAATTCTGCCTTTGCGGGGGATATATCAAGTGCAGAGGCAACCTCTTCTGCTGACGGGAAATGCCCCTGCTTTTGCACACAGTAGCAGACATACAAATAAACCTGAAGATATTCGGGCTTGGTAAATCTCACATATTTTTCTATAAAATCAAAAGAAACTGAAACTGAATTTTCCATCTTTATTATACCTTTCAAAATCAGAAAGTCGTTACTTGCCTACGCAAAAGTTTTCAAACACCTTATCTATTATCTCCTCCTGAACCGTCTCTCCCGTAACCTCGCCAAGTGCAAAGAGCGTGTCTTCAAGGTCAATAAACAAAAGGTCAAAGGGCATTCCGTCGATTAGACCCTGCTCTGCATTGTTCAGCGATGCAAGTGCACGGAGAAGCGAATCACGCTGGCGTTCGTTTGCAAGATATACAGAGCTTGGGTCAAGAGTGCCCGTTTTAAACATATCTGAAATAGTCTCTTCAATTCGGTCAATCCCGCAAGGCTCACTGCCTTTTGGGGCAGATGTATAAATCACCGCTTCGGGTGTAAGTTTAAGGTCAGAGGCAATATCAATGCCGGAGATGGCAGATGGCTTGTCGGTTTTGTTTATTATAAGAATTGTTCGCTTGCCCGAAAGAGTTTCTGCAATCTGTCTGTCCTCGTCGTCAAGCACAGCAGAGCTGTCGATAACAAAAAGACACAAATCTGCAAGATATATATTTTCCTTTGAGCGTTCAATCCCGATTTTTTCAACCTCGTCAGATGCCGTGCGTATTCCAGCTGTGTCAATCAGCTTCAAGGCTATGCCGCCGATTGAAATTGCTTCTTCTATTGTATCTCGTGTTGTCCCGGGAACATCGGTTACAATAGCCCTCTCGCAACGAAGAAGTGCATTGAGGATAGAGGACTTGCCGACATTCGGCTTGCCTACAATGACAGAGCGGACACCGTCACGCATAATTCTGCCCGTTTCAAAGCCCGAAAGAAGCGAGGATATTTCTGATTTAAGAGCCGAAAATTGGGTCAGAAGCTCACCCTCGGGGAGAGGGTCAACCTCGTCGGGAAAGTCTGCTACCGCCGAAATATGAGACGCAAGAGTCATTACTCTTGTGCGAAGCCCTGCAATTTTCTCGGCAAGAGCACCCGTCAAAAGCTTGGCGGAATTGTGCAGACCCGCCTCGGAGCTTGAGTTTAAAATATCCATAACGGCTTCCGCCCCTGTAAGGTCGGTTTTTCCGTTGATAAAGGCACGGCGGGTAAACTCGCCTTTTTCTGCAAGTCTTGCTCCAACACGCAAAAGCTCGGTCAGAATTTTATCCGCTGCTAAAAAACCGCCGTGGCAGTTAATTTCCACGACGCTCTCACCTGTATATGATTTGGGTGCACGCATAACCGCTACAAGAGCCTCATCCAATATGAGGTCTGTTCTCTCTGCCTTGGTTATTTTGCAAAGAGTAAGCTTATGGCTCTCAAGCTCGGCGACTGACTTTCCGCTGTGGGGATAAACCACCTTGTCTGCAATCGCCTCGGCAGACTCGCCGCTTATTCTTATGATGGCAATGCCACCCGCACCCCTCGGGGTGGCGATTGCCGCAATGGTATCATTAAGCTTCATATATATCTCCGATAAATGTTAATTTTTGCGGATATTTTCAACCAGCTCCTTAAGCTTTTCGGCAAGCTCCTTGTCGCCGCTTAGGTTTGCACTGACCTTTCTGACCGCACTCATAACGGTAGAGTGGTCACGGTTGAAAACCTCGCCTATCTGGGGATAGGATTCGCTCAGAACCTCTCTTGCAAGGTACATTGCAATATGTCTCGGGTACGCAACATCATTAGAGCGTTTTTTGGTAACAAGAGAGCCCTTGGGCAGATGATAATATTTTTCAACCTCGTCTATTATAACCGCAGTAGTAATGTTTCGTTGCGGAAGAGTCGATATTATCTCCTTAAGAGCCTTTTGTGCAAGCTCGATTGAAATTGTGTTTGTGCGTTCAATCCCCGCGTACGCAAGAATTCGCTTCACCGCACCCTCAAGGTCGCGGACATTGGAGCGTATGTTGTTTGCAACATACTCGATTATTTCCTCGTCAAAGGTAAAGTATTCCGCCTCTATCTTTGAACGGAGAATTGCAAGCCGTGTCTCGTAGTCGGGCGGTTGAACATCTGCAAGAAGTCCCATCTGAAATCTGCCCTTGAGTCTGTCGGTAAGATGCGGGGTCTCTGACGGCAATCTGTCAGAGGTAAGAACAATCTGATTTCCTGCCTCGTATATTGCGTTAAAGGTATGGAAGAACTCGTCCTGTGCAAGCTCTTTTGTGGCAAGAAATTGTATATCATCAACCAAAAGAAGGTCTACCGTACGGTATTTGTTGCGAAAATCCTGGTTGGTCTTTTCGCGGATAGCGGTAACCAGCTCATATGTAAATTTTTCACTTGTAGTATACAGCACCTTTTTGTCAGGATACAGCTCTGAAAATCTGTTGCCGATAGCCTGAAGAAGATGCGTCTTACCGAGACCGCTTCCGCCATAGAGAAACAAGGGGTTGTATTTCTGCCCCGGTGACTCTGCAACGCCGAGTGCAGCACCGTGAGCCAAGTTGTTGTTCACACCCACTACAAAGCTTTCAAATGAATATCTCGGATTCAAGGTGCTTTGACGATTGATTGGGTCATCAGCGGATTGTGTCTTGTACTTGTCATCGCCCGAATCGTTTTCGACAACAACCTCAATCCCATACGAGCGGCCTGCCGCAAACTCAAGACAGCTCTCTATCATTGAGCGGAACTTGGTCAACAACATATTTTTGTTTGTACTGCTTCCGACGGACAAGACAAGAGTGCTTGCGTCAAGGGAAACCGCCTTAACAGGCTTTATCCAGGTATCAAAAGAAACAGCCGAAATCTCCTCTGCCATCTGGGCGAGAACACTGTCCCATATTTCCTTTAGTTCAGTCATATTTCTATCCTCCCTGAAATCGGGTAAAACCTCCATTATCGCATAAAAAGCCTGTTTTGAAAACAAAACAGACAATTCGAGAAAAATCAACAATATCAAAGTGCAATTGCTTTATGCCAACAGCGTTTTTCTGCATATATCGAGTAAATTCCCCAAGAAAATTTAAGTGTAATATTTCTGTAACAATAATAATAGCAGAAAAAAAATAAGAAATCAACACCTAATTTTTATCAAAAACGGGTTAAAAATCCCCCAAAAACGAGAAACACACAAAATGTAGTTGAACAAGCTTTTGGGGGTAACAACATATTTGAATTTTAGGTTACAAAAATTTTTTTAAAAATTTTTTACAGACCGAGCATATGTGTTGAAATCGTAAAGAAAATCAAAACCGAAAGTGCGTCAAGAATTGTTGACAAAAGCGGTGCTGCCATTAAGGCAGGGTCAAGCTTAATTTTCTTTGCAAGCATCGGCAGAACGCAGCCCATACATTTTGCAAGCAGAACCGTGCCGATAAGGCTGAAGCCCGAGATGGTGATAAGCTTTATAAGCGGTATCTGTGCCAAAACCTCTGCGTTGTTGTTATACATAATAAAGACACGCAGAGCGTTGACGAGAGCAAGGGCTGTTCCGGATATAAGAGCAATTCGGCATTCCTTGAACAAAACCCTCCAGAAATCTCGGGTTTTAAGCTCATCAAGAGCGAGTCCGCGGATAATGGTGGTGGAGCTTTGCGAGCTGCAGTTTCCGCCTGTACCCATAAGCATCGGAACAAAAGCGACCAGTATCGGAATTGCTATAAAGGCATTCTCGTAGTATTGAAGAATTGCACCCGTAATTGTTGCGGACAGCATAAGGAAGAGCAGCCACGGAACCCGATTTCTTGCGTGCTTCCACGCAGGGATTTTGAGATAAGTGTCTTCACTTGGCACGATTGCCGCCATCTTTTCAAGGTCCTCTGTGTACTCGTCCTGAATAACATCAATAGCGTCGTCGACGGTTACGATACCTACAAGGCGACCCTCTGCGTCGACAACGGGCATGGCAAGAAAGCCATACTTGTCGAACATAAGTGCGACATCTTCCTTGTCCTCAAGTGTTTTGACAGAAATAACATTCTTCTCCATTATGTCGCCGATAATTGCGTCGCCGTCTGACAAGAGAAGCTGCTTTGCCGTAATCAGTCCGAGCAGATACCGCGAGCTGTCGGTAACATAGCAGGTGTAGATTGTTTCCTTATCAACCCCTGTTTTCCGTATACGCTCAAACGATTGCGAGACGGTCATATCCTTTTTGAGGCTGACATATTCGGTTGTCATTATGCTTCCCGCACTGTCCTTTGGATACTTTAAAAGCTCGTTTATGCTCTTTCGCATTTCAGGATGAGCATGCTTTAAAATACGCTGAACCATCAAAGCGGGCATTTCCTCTACAAGGTCAACGGCATCATCGACAAAAAGCTCATTGATGACATCGCTGAGCTCCCGGTCTGAAAAGACACTAATCAAAAGCTCCTGCTCGTCGGTGTCCATCTCGACAAAGGTCTCCGCCGCAAGCTCCTTTGGAAGTATGCGGAACAGGAGCGGAAGGTGCTCCTCTTCTATTTCGCCAAAAAGAGCGGCTATGTCGGCAGAGTTCATTTCAACAAGCATACTTCGGACCAGACCAATCTTCTTGTCATTTATAAGCTCTGTAATTTTTTCGTTAATTTCTTGTTCGATGAATTCCTCGCCCACAAAATCACCCCCGTTGTCAAAATTTATATATAATATAACTATACCACAAAAAACTTAAATAATCAAGGGGTTTTAAAAACCACCCGCAAGGTGCGGGTGGTGGAGATAATTTTATATAAGCAAAGGTTGTAGCTGACGATGCTCAAGAGCGGCATATACCGTAGGCAGTATAAGACCAAAGTCTGCAACCAGAGAATTTTCCTTTTCAATGCAATCGTCTTGTCCGAATGGAACTAAATAAATGTTCTTTCTCGCAAGAAGCTTGCCGATGTTTACCGCGTTTGCCCCGAGACCGTCATTGGTAGAAACCGCAATGACAACCGGACGGTTGTTACGCAAATGAGATTTTGCCGAGAGAGTTACGGAGGTATCTGCTATTCCGTTTGCGAGCTTTGCAATAGTGTTACCCGTACAAGGAGCTATTACCAGAACATCTATAAGCTTCTTCGGACCGATTGGCTCTGCCTCTGATACCGAGAGTATAGCCTTGTTGCCCGAGAGGGTTTCAAGCTCGGTTATAAAATCCGATGCCTTGCCAAACCTTGTATCGGTTGAGGCACTTCTTTCGGAAAATATAGGGACAACCCGTATCCCCTCTTTCAATAGAGCCTTTACCGAGGGTATTGCTTTTGAAAAGGTGCAATAAGAACCCGTAAAGGCAAAGCCGACTGTAAGTTCCTTTTCCATTATTACACCCCCAATTCCTCCAATATATTTATAAGAGTGTTTTTGATAATAAGACCGGCGGTGTCAGGTGCGACCCTGCCCGGAAGCGACAGGGCAGAGATGGTCTTTCGGCCAAGCTCGTGTGCTACCTCGAAATCCACCCCGCCGGGTTTTGAAGCAAGGTCGATTATAAGCACATCGGGTTTTGTTTTAGAAATCACACGAAAATCAAGAACCACCTTTGGTACGGTATTAAAAATTATATCAAATTCGTCTGCGACACTGCTCAAATCCGAGGTATGAACACTCTTAAAGCCGTTTGCCTCTATCCACGCAAGGTCACTGCATCGGCGTGCAGAAGCCGTAACCTTTGCACCGAGTGAGGAAAGCCTTGAAGAGAGAATTTTACCTATCTTACCATAGCCGACCACGAGACACCGACTGCCGTGTATGGTAAAGGGTGTGTTTGACATTGCAACCTCTATTGCACCCTCTGCCGTAGGAATGGCGTTCATAACGGCAAGCTCTTCGCGGTTGGCGTAATCGATAACAGTGAGATTTTTGCAGGAGCATAAGTCGGTAAACTCGGCATCTGCCTTGCCTGCAAATATTATTGTATCCTGTCCTACGCAGTCTGTCAGATTGTTTATATAAAGCGGTTTGTCAAAAAGCGGTGCATTTATTCGGCGGTCGGGAATTGAAGGAGCGTCCGTCGAAAATGGGAGGGGAAGAACAATTACATCCGCCCCTGCGGTGCAAGAGCCTAAAGAATCGGTTATATAAACATTGTCGGCAAATAAGTTATGCGACAGTCCGTAAACCTTTATGTGAAAGCCGTCGGCAGAGAGTGCCGAGATGGCACGAAGCTGTCGCATATCTCCGCCTATAAAAGAAAATGTTAATAGCTTATTCAATATAAAACACCTCTGTAATAATGTATGTAAAAAACGACGCATTGGTGAATGGGCGTTGGCACATTATGACACTTTAAAATCGTATATACTCTGTATGCAGACGAAAAAATATAAAGGAGTGGTAATAATGTCATTATGGTATGATGTTAAAAAGAAAAGCTACGCATATGATGCAAAAACAAGCTGGATTAAAAGCTATGTCGAAAGACTTGTCTCTGCTATCAGAGGCGAGGTAAACACGACGCTTGGCAGTCATTATTCAGGAGATGTTGGGCGTCATAGTGCAAGCGATGTTGAATGCGAAAGCGGAAACAATGTAGAACAAGCGTTGCTCGCAGAGGCTGCGGGCAGGCAAAATGCCGATTCAATCCTTGAGGAACAGATTGAGGCAGAGGCTGAAAATCGCAGAATTGCGGTTACGCAGGTGCAGAACAATGTAAATGCAGAGGCACAAAGCAGACAAGCGGGCGATGAGGCTCTTGCAGATATGGTGAAAAATGAGACCGCCGAGAGAGAAGGTGCACTGCAAACTCTGCAAGAGAACATTGATGCAGAAACAAGAGCAAGAAATTCCGCACTTTCGCTGAAGGTGGACAAGATAAGCGGAAAGGGACTCTCGACAAACGACTTCACTAATACATACAAGGAAAAGCTTTCGCTGATTGAAGACGGAGCACAGGTTAATCTCGTAAAATCTGTTGCAGGTAAAAAGGGTGTAATAACGCTTACCAAGGAGGATGTCGGACTTTCAAATGTTGACAATACCTCTGATGCAAGCAAACCGATTTCGACGGCGGTTCAAGCGGCACTTAATGAAAAGGCGTCGGTGTCTGCTTTAAATGAAAAGGCAAGCGTGAGCGAGGTTCTTACAAAAACGAACACAATTGAGTATAACCCGACCGAGGGCTATAATCCTGCAACAAAAAAATATGTTGATGAAACTGTTGCAAGCATCAGCTCGGGCGGAGAGATTGACTTGTCAGGCTATGCTCTTGCAGAGGATTTGGGTAACATAAGAAAAAATCCGGCTGCAACAGACGGTGACCTTATACCGACCCATCTGACGGTCGGTAAAAGCAACACTGCTTTGGAAAAGGGAAGCGTTATAACAGGCGGACTTAAGCTTACGGTTGCAGACAACGGAACGCAAAGCGTAAGTGATGCAGGAAACTCTACCGCAGGTATATCATCTGCCGTGGTCGGAGGAACCGAAAATGTAATTGACTTAATGTTTGACGGTGCCGCCTGTTCTTCGTTTGTAAGCGGTTCGGCAATAATTGGCGGAAAGAAGAATAAAATTCACGCACGCCCAAATTCGACAGTGGTTGGCGGCTACAACAATGAAATATGGTTTACTTACGATACCGAAGCAAACGAGCCTGAAAAGGGATGCCCCGCAACAATAGTTGGCGGCCGTGACAATACAATAAACCTTGACGGGGGCGACAACTGTGTAGTTGTAGGCGGACGCGGGAATACTATCGACGGCCATGCGGAAAACACCATTATTTTAGGCGGAAAAAATAACAATGTAACCAGCATATGGGACCACTGCAACAACAGTGTGCTGCTCAGCGGAAACAACAATGTCTGTGGACCAAACCAGATTGTTGGCGGACATTTTTCGCCCTGGCCGGTGGAGGCAAATGAAACGGGTACAGTCGGAGATGCTTTTGTTATAGGAAACGGAACCTCGGATTCTGTCCGTACGGCTGCCTTTCGCGTAACATATGACGGCTCTGTATACGGCTTGTCTGCTTTTAACTCAAGCGGTGCCGACTATGCAGAATATTTCGAGTGGGCAGATGCCAATGCAGACGGAGAGGACAGACGAGGCAAATTTGTGGCACTTGACGGCGATAAGATAAGGCTTGCGACGGCAGAGGATGATTATATTCTCGGAGTTGTCTCCTCAACACCTTCGATTGTGGGTGACAGTCAGTCGGAAATATGGCAGGGAATGTATCTTAAGGATGTGTTTGGAAACTATATTACCGAGCCGATAGAGGTCCCTGCAGTTATAAATGAACGAACGGGGGAGATCGAAAGAGAGGGCTATACATACAGGGAAAGAGTTTTAAATCCCGAGTATAATCCTGAAATGGAGTATATAAGCCGTGAAAAGAGACCCGAATGGACAACCGTAGGTATGGTCGGCAAGCTTGTGGCAACAGATGACGGCTCTTGCGAGGCAGGCGGATATTGTGCCCCGGGCAGAGACGGAATTGCAACTGCAAGCAGTTCGGGCTACAAGGTAATAAAGAGAATTGACAACAGCCACATTCAGATTATCGTAAAATAAAAGCCGTTTAGACATAACTTTGCAATTAGAACTTAAAGACTAAAAAAGTCAAGAAAAATTTTATAGATATTATGTAAACTCATTTGTAACATAAATGTAACACAACAGAAAAAGCTTTGACATTTTCTCCACTTTATAAAGGGGCGTTTTTATAGTTATTAACAGGCTTATACACATTTTCCACAGGTTTTGATATGAAAAAAACCAAAATCCACAGTTTTTGAAAAGTTATCCACAGGCGGCGATTTTACGGCAAAAAATGACTTGGAAATATATGACAAATGGTTTACAATAATAATTTGAGAGCGTGAGAAAAATTTTCTCACGCTCTCATTTTTATGCAGTATTAGCAACCGCAACCGCAGTTGCCGTTATTGTTATCTCCGCAACAGCAGAAAATAAGGATTATAAGAATGATTATCCATAAGCAGTTGTTGTCGCCGAAGCAACCGTTACCGAAGCATGACATATACCCTACACCTCCTCTCGGTAAGGTCTTTGCCCCAATGCTTGGGGCGGGTGCAGCACATAATTCCGTATTGGCGAATTATGTACGCGAGAAAAATCAGTCACAACAGCAAGAGTTTCCGATGCTGTTTCTGCCGTTGTTATTTCCGCAACAGCAACTAATGAGGATTATAAGGATTATAATCCACAAGCAACCATTATCACCACAGCCATTACCAAACATATATTTGCACCTCCAAAATTTTTTAGATACAGGAGTGATATCTCCTGTAGCTTACACTTTATCATACGCGGAATAAGTTTTTTGGTTACAAGAGAGAGGCAGGAAATAAATAAAAATTTTTTATTAGTGTTTACAAAGGGTGGTAATGTGTGGTATCATAATAAAAATATTTGATTTTGGAGGGATACCAATGAAAACGGATATTGAAATTGCACAAGAGGCGAAAATGTTGCCTATAAAAGAGGTTGCAGGCAGGCTTGGAATAAAAGAGGACGAGCTTGAATTTTACGGCAAGTATAAGGCGAAGCTTTCAAGCGAGCTGATAAAGTCTAAAGAGAACGCAAAGGAAGGAAAGCTTATTCTTGTTACGGCTATAAATCCGACCCCCGCAGGTGAGGGAAAGACCACGACTACCGTCGGTTTGGGTGAAGCTATGCCCAAGCTTGGCAAGTCTGCGATTATTGCTCTGCGAGAGCCGTCAATGGGGCCTGTTATGGGTGTCAAGGGCGGTGCAGCAGGCGGCGGCTATGCTCAGGTTGTACCGATGGAGGATATAAATCTTCACTTTACGGGTGATATGCACGCTATTACCTCTGCAAACAATTTGTTATCGGCGGCAATAGATAACCATATTCATCACGGTAACGCCCTTAAGATAGACCAGAGACGGATTACCTGGAAGCGTTGCCTTGATATGAACGACAGAGCACTTCGTGAGGTTATTGTTGCTCTTGGCGGAAAGGTTAACGGTTTTCCGAGAGAGGACGGTTTTATGATTACCGTCGCAAGTGAGATAATGGCAATTTTATGTCTTGCTGATGATTTAGAAGATTTGCGACTTCGCATCTCAAGAATTGTAATCGGCTATAACACAGACGGAGAGCCTGTAACGGCGGGCGATTTAAAGGTAGAGGGTGCAATGACGCTTCTTTTAAAGGATGCTCTTCTTCCAAACCTTGTTCAGACGCTTGAGAACACGCCTTGCCTTATGCACGGCGGGCCGTTTGCCAATATTGCACACGGTTGTAACTCTATTCGTGCGACCAAGCTTGGAATTAAGCTTGCAGATTACTGCATAACCGAGGCGGGCTTTGGCTCTGACCTTGGTGCGGAAAAGTTCTTTGATATAAAGTGCCGTTTTGGCGGATTAAAGCCGTCTTGCGTCGTGCTTGTTGCGACGGTTCGTGCACTTAAATATAACGGCGGAGTTCCAAAGACAGAGCTTGCAAATGAAGATACGCAAGCACTCTCACGCGGGATTGTAAACCTCGGCAAGCATATCGAAAATATGAAGAAATACGGACTTCCCGTTGTGGTTGCAATAAACCGTTTCGGCACAGACACCGATGCCGAGCTAAAAATTGTTGAAGATTATTGCGAGAGGATGGGTGTATGTGCATCTATGTGCGAGGTCTTTGCAAAGGGCGGAGACGGCGGACTTGATTTGGCACAAAAGGTGGTAGACACAATAGAAAAAGCCGAAAAGTGCGGTGAAATTAACTTTGCACCGATATATGATGAGAAGCTTCCCATCAAGGAAAAAATCGGAATTATAGCAAAAGAGATATATGGTGCAGACGGTGTAATATACACGCCCAAGGCAGAAAAGGATATAAAGATGCTGACAGAGCTTGGGTTTGACAAAACCCCGATTTGTATGGCGAAAACCCAGTATTCATTATCGGACAACCCTGCACTGCTCGGCAGACCCGAGGGCTTTGAAATTACTGTCCGTGAGGTTCGCGTCTCGGCAGGTGCGGGATTTGTTGTTGCACTGACGGGCGATGTTATGACAATGCCGGGACTGCCTAAAGTTCCTGCGGCAAATAATATGAGCGTTGACGGCGACGGCAGAATAACAGGCTTGTTCTGATTGATAATTAACATTATGTAATGGGAGTTGACAAAATTTGTTTACGGCAGATTCTTATGATGTAGTGGTTATAGGCGGAGGTCACGCCGGAATTGAGGCGGCATTTGCCTCGGCACGCCTTGGACTTAAAACCTGCATATTTTCGATTACTCTTGACGGAGTTGCTAACCTTCCTTGTAATCCAAGCATTGGGGGAACTGCAAAGGGGCATCTTGTACGGGAGATAGACGCTCTGGGCGGAGAGATGGGAAAGGCGGCAGACGCCAACCTCATACAATCAAGAATGCTTAATCGGGGCAAGGGGCCTGCGGTTCATTCGCTTCGTGCACAGATTGACAGACGAAGCTACCAAACAGATATGAAGCACAGGTTAGAGCAGTGCGTGAATTTAGATGTCCGTCAGGCAGAAATTGTGGATATAACCGTAAATGATGACAGCTCTGTCCGCTCGGTCATTACCATGGCAGGGGCCGAATACCTTTGCCGTGCTGCAATAATCTGTACGGGAACATATTTAAGAGGTAGAATTATAATTGGCGAATTCAGTCAGGAGAGCGGACCTGACGGGGTATTCCCCGCAACAAAGCTGTCCGAGAGCCTGAAGAGGCTCGGTGTAGAGCTTGTCAGGTTTAAGACGGGTACACCGTCTCGTATAAACAGAAGAAGCATAGATTTTTCCAAGCTTGAGGAACAGCTCGGTGATGAAGAGATAGTTCCGTTCTCGTTTGAAACAGAGGAAGAGCTTGAAAATCGGATTTCGTGTCACATTACATACACAAACGAAAAAACGCACAGGATTATTCTTGACAACCTTGACAGGTCGCCTCTCTACGGCGGTGACATCAAGGGCGTAGGACCGAGGTATTGTCCGTCGATTGAGGATAAGATTGTAAGGTTTAAGGATAAAGAGAGGCATCAGCTTTTTGTAGAGCCGATGGGGCTTGACACAGAGGAGATGTACCTTCAGGGTTTTTCAAGCAGTATGCCCGAGGATGTTCAGCTGCAAATGATAAAATCTCTGCCCGGATTTGAAAATGCTCAAGTTACAAGAAACGCATACGCAATCGAGTACGATTGTGCAAATCCGCTTCAACTCAAGCCCACGCTTGAGTTCAAGAAAATTGGCGGACTATACGGTGCGGGTCAGTTTAACGGCAGTTCAGGCTATGAGGAGGCGGCGGCACAAGGGCTTATGGCGGGAATAAATGCGGCACTTAAGCTGCTTGGAAGAGAGCCGTTTGTGCTTGAGCGTTCGCAAGCGTATATCGGCACACTTATCGACGACCTTGTGACAAAGGGCACGAACGAGCCGTATCGTATGATGACTTCACGCTCGGAATATCGGCTTTTGTTGAGACAGGACAACGCTGATTTAAGACTTACCCCGCTTGGCTACGAGATAGGATTGATTTCAGATGAGAGATACGAGAAATTTCTTGCGAAAAAAGAAGCAATAGATAAGGAAACGGCAAGATTGAAAAGCCTTGTTTTCCCACCGTCAGAGGTTGTGCAGAAGGTATTGACAGAGGCGGGAAGCACCCCTATTACTACGGGAATACACGCAGATGCCCTGCTTAAGCGTCCCGAAATAACCTATGCTTGTTTAGCACCTGCAGACCCAGACAGACCAAAGCTTTCGCCCGATATATGCGAACAGGTGGAAATCAGTATAAAGTATGAGGGCTATATAAACCGTCAAAAGCTTCAGGCAGAACAATTTTCAAAGCTTGAAAACAAAAAGCTTCCGACGGGTATTGATTATAATAAAATAGACGGGCTCAGGATTGAAGCAAGACAAAAGCTTGACAAGATACGACCCGTATCACTCGGGCAGGCGTCAAGAATTTCGGGCGTTTCGCCCGCGGATATAGCGGTTTTGTTGATTTATTTAAAATAATGCAAAAAAGGAGATGCGTTGCATCTCCTTTTCTATTAGTCATCTTCTTCTTGGACAATAGGCTTTGGCATACAATAGTTGTATACTGCAAAATATGACGCAAGCTCGGCGTTGCTGACCGGGACAGATTGGATAAGTCCCGTTGCCTCTGTGCCAGAGGCGGCGTTTGCCCGAAAATAATCGGGATAGAGCATCGAGCCAAATTCATAATCGTCAAAAGCCTCGTCCCAATCCTCGTAATTTTCATAAAGTCGGGAAGAGCTTTGCCTCTCGGCCCTATTGTGAAGAAGTTCAGGATTTGATTGTTTATTTTCTCTTGAATTTTTCATATAAATCACACCAACTCCTCAATTTTATTTTGGTGTAATTCAATACAAATATTCTATATAAATAAGTAAACTGATGCAGAATTTTACTGAAAATCAATTTTTAAACAAAACATCGTCTGCGACCTCTGCGGCAAAATACACCAAGTCCGCACAAGGTCTTTTTTTATAGAACTCCTCGGTTCTGGGCGTCGGCGTGGGCTCGTTTTCTGCCTTTGAAAGACCGAGCAAATCCCTGCACACAATCGAACCGAATTCGTCTGAAAACCGCTTTGCCATTTTTTGAATAAGGGCATAGTGGTTTTTCTTTGCCTCGGTATCCTTTGGGTCGGAATAACCGACCGTCAACCCTGCGACAATAAACATTCCGGATACGGCACCGCACACCTCGCGAAGTCTGCCCATTCCGCCGCCAAAAGACGAGGAAAGCTTAAAAGCCTCCTCCTTGCTGATAGAAAGCTCGTCGCAAAACGCACCCACAACTGCTTGGGAACAGTTGTAGCCTTGCTTGAATAATTTTACTGCCACTTCTCCCTTGCTCATTTTCTGCACCTCGTTTTTTGATATTTTAATCTTAAAACATAATATCACAAAAGCCGACAGATGTCTATATTGTAGTGGCACGCTATGACACTTTTTTTCATATACAATAAAATTATCAAACAAAGAAAGGAAGTGGCGATATGCCAAATTTAACAACTCCTATACCGCCGAAGCTCACGGGGAACACCGAGGCGGACATTAAGGCACTTAAGCATTGGGGAACGGCACTGATAGACGAGCTTGTGTATTTGTTTAACAACCTTGACAGCAGTAATGTAATTGAGGCGGCGTCCGTCAAGGCGGAAAACATTGAAACAAACAATGCAAAAATTTCAAACGCCCAGATAGGGGCACTGACCGCGGACAAGCTTCAGACGGGAAGTCTGGACACAAGCCTTGTAACGGTTGGAGACTCAAACGGAAAGCTTGAAATCAACGGTTCTGAAATCAGGATAAGCGACCGAAACCGAAACCGTTTTGTCGCGGCGTATGACAAGTATGACAGGGTGTTCAGGTTCGAGCTTTATAACGAAAGGGGAGAGCCGACGGTAACCATCAACAGTAACGGAGACGCCGTTTTCTGCGGAGAGCTTGAAGGGGCGAGAATGTATGCCTCGACAATTATAGGGACAGACAGTGACTCTTACGAAAGCGGTGACGGAGGGGTTTTTGCCGACATCGACAAAACGGGAATAAAGGTTATGCAGGACAGTGACGGCGAGCGGTTGCAGAAAATCGGTATGTCTGTTTCAGATGACGGCACCTCGTATATGATACTCGGTGCGGGAAATGGCAGCGGAAGAACCAACATAAATGGTGTTGTATATACCAACGGCTCGTTCAAAATTGAGAAAAACGAGAGCTATGCAAATCTTGGAATTGTCGGCTCTGCACCATTTATACATTTCTGGGAGGACTCGGGCGAGCTATGGCTTAGCGGAAACAGAGTTTTGCTCAACGGGACTGATATTAAGGCGAAGATAGACGACATAGAAGCAGATATATCATCTATACAAAAAAGACTGAATTCAATGACAACAACAACTGTAAATCAGGAATAAACCAAAAGAAAGGAAGAAAAATATGCAAAACAATTCATACAACGGCAAAATCAAGCCGGAATTTTTCTCAAAAATACTCGAGAGCTACACGCTCTATAAAGAAAACAAAAGTATTCTCGACAAAAGAATAATCGAAAACAACAGATGGTTTAAGGCAAGATATGATTCAAACGGCGGGGAGTTTCCCGAGCCGACAACCCCATATCTCTTTAATGTAATTGCAAACAAGCACGCAGATGCAATGGATAACTACCCTGCACCGAACATTTTAGAGAGAGAAGAGGGCGACCGCCAAATAGCGGAAACCTTTACAAAAATACTTCCGCAACAGTTAGAGCTTTGCGGATTTAAGAACACTTACAGTAGGGCGTGGTGGTACAAGCTTAAAAACGGAGCATCCTGCTATGGTGTGTTCTTCAATCCATCGCTCAGGGCGGGACACGGCGAGATAGATATAAAAAAGATTGACCTTTTAAATATGTTCTGGGAGCCGGGAATAACCGATATTCAAGACAGTAAATTTTTATTTGTTACCGCACTTTGCGACAGCGATACGATGAAGATAAGGTATCCGCAATATGCGGACAGATTTTCGGGTGAGACCGCAATGAATGCACAAACCTACGACGACCTTGAAAGCTCGGCCTCTGCCGACATATTAAGGGATAAATGTCTTGTGGTGGATTGCTATTACAAAAAACAGAGAGGCGAAATACAGACGGTAGAGCTGATTAAGTTTTATGATGATATTATTCTTGATGCGTCAGAGGACAGAGGCGAGCGGGGCCTCTATGAGCATGGCAAATATCCGTTCGTTTTGGATGTACTTTATCCCGACGAGGACTCTCCGGTCGGCTTCGGTTTGGTTGACATAATAAAAAATCCGCAGATGTATATTGACAAATTAGATGGAATTATAAGTAAAAATGCAATGATTTCGGGAAAAACAAGATTTATGGTCAAGGACAACGGCGGGCTCAATGAATATGAGCTGACCGACCTCTCGAAGGACATTATTCATGTTGCAGGCTCTGTCAGTGATGAAAACATACGCGAGCTTCAGACAAAGCCCCTGCATTCGTTTATTATTCAACACCGTCAAAACAAGATTGATGAGCTAAAAGAAGTTTCGGGTAATATGGATTTTCAACAGGGAAATACAACGGGCGGAGTTACGGCATATTCGGCAATAGTCGCCCTGCAGCAAGCGGGTGAAAAGCTGTCTCGTGATATGATTGCAGAGAGCTACGAGGCATACAAAAAAATTATATATTTCTGCATCGAGCTTATACGCCAATTCTATGACGAGCCGAGGTGTTACAGGATATGCGGAGAAGACGGAAAGCTTGAATATGTATCCTTTTCAAACAGCGAAATAATGGCAAAAGACCGTGACCTTCCGATAGAGCTTGATATTGCAGTAAGTGCAGAAAAAAATAATCCGTACAGTCGGATTGCTCAAAATCAAACGCTGACGGATTTATGGAAAATGGGGCTTTTCCGCAGGGAAAGTATACAGGAATCGTTACTTTTGCTTGAGAGCCTGCATCTTGACGGAAAGGAAAAGCTCATAGAAGGTTTAAGAAGGCTCGCATCAGAGCAAAACCTTGCCGATGACCCGAAGGTCGTCGCTCGGCCTGATGCGGATAGGTGAGTATTTCGGATTAAACGAGCATAAATAAGGCTCGCCCGCACGATATTCAAGACGCTTGCAGTACGCCTCGCCGTTGAGTACAAAAATGCCAACCTGGTCGCCGAGAATCTGGGGTTGAAACTTTACAAACACAACCTCCTCGTCGCTTATAACAGGCTCCATACTGTCACCCGATATGCGGATGCCTGCATCTGCACTATCGGGTGCGTCGAGCTCTAATTCCTCGTAGTTGTTATCGCCGAGGTAGTTGCCAAGCCCCGCTGCCGCAGGCTGCATATAAACAGGCAGGGTGCGGCGTGTTGTAAGCTGCTCCATCCGCATATTACTGTATTCAAAATCAAGACAGTTGCAGACTGCCAACATCCCCCGTGGGGAGAGGTTTGCAAGCTTTATAAGCATTTTGCTGTCAAGCACCCGTCTCGGACTGCCTGCACCATCGCCGAGAAAATACGCCGAAATATCGTCAATTTCGTACTTTGCACAAAGTTGAAGAAAGACGGAAACAGACGGCTCTGACTTGCCTGTTTCCCACGAGCTGAAGGTGGACTGGTTCACACCAAGCCAGTTATAAACATCATATTGTGTAAGCCCTGCATCCTTTCGTGCTTGCTTGAGTTTTTTGCTTATGGTCCTGTCTGCCATACTATCACCTGTCCTTTAGTCAAAACATAAAGAGGCATACATTTTGCCCCTATCCTATAATAACACATATAATGATATTTGTCAACCTAAACAACGAAAATTTCAATAAATTCTTCTTGACAAACGAAAAAATAGATATATAATATTAAATATAACAAATAATTCGTTGTATCGGGGAGAAAATTGATGCAATACAAAGGAGGGATTTCAGGATGACTCACCCCGATATAATTGATGCAGAAAGGTTCGGAGGCGTGCGGGAGAGAAGAGCACATAAAATAGGAGAGTGTCTTTATTGCGAAGCCGATGTGTATGATGACAATGGCGACGCAACGATGAGCACAGACGGATTGTTCTGTAATATGGAGTGTTGTTGCGAGTATTACGAGATAAGAAGATTGTAATACTGCGATAAATTTTTATCAGGAAAGGAATCGAGAATATGACGCTTACTAATGAAAAGGAAGTAAAGAAATGGTTGAGAAATCTTGCGATTGTAAAGGCGGAGCTTGGGCTTAAAATCAAGTTCTACCAAGAGCTGGAGAGTGATTTTAAGGACAGTGACGGGCTTAAAAGGTATGGTGAAGAATACGAAAAGAAGATATGCGAGCTAAAGGACAGACTTGACGGATATATAAGGGATACCGACAGACTTTTCTCCTTGCTTGATGAAAATGAGAAAATGATAATGATTGCAAGATACATAAAGCTTATAAGATGGGATTATATTCAATTTCAGGTATTTTACAGCCGCAGACAGGCGATAAGAATTCACGATAACGCACTTAAAAAGCTTGTTGGCCATACGGTAGGGGAGTGACAAAAATGAAAGATAATTTTGAAGCAAGGATAACAGACGAGGCACAGGACAAGCTCAACGAGCTTCTCAAATGCGGAAATGAAAGGGTTGAGCTTGCTGCAGCAAAGGAAATAATGACAATGTACGGAAAGCAATCAGAGAGCGATGACAAGGAGGTGCGGTTAGAGGTGAATATTGTAATAAAGGAACCAATCGAGGAACGAGGGGATGCAGATGAAAAGGATAAGCCTTAATCTTGAGCTTACAAAAACACAGAGGGCGTTTATGGAGGCAGACGCCGACGAGGTGCTGTTCGGAGGTGCGGCAGGCGGGGGAAAATCCTACGGTCAGCTTGTTGATGCACTGCTTTATGCACTGAAATATCCTAAAAGCCGTCAGCTTATTTTAAGAAAGACCTTTCCCGAGCTTGAGCATTCTATGATATTTACCTCGCTCGGGTTTTATCCCAGAAGTGTTTGTACCTATTCTTCAAGCACAAGAAAGTGGAGCTTTATAAACGGCTCGGTGGTTGAGTTTGGTTTTTGTGCAAGCAAGTCAGATGTGTTCAGATATCAGGGGGCAGAGTATGATGTGGTGAGGTTTGATGAGCTTACGCATTTTACCGAGGAGCAGTATACCTATCTCATATCAAGAGTGAGGGGAGTAAATCCCTACCCCAAAATGGTAAAGTCGAGCACCAACCCCGGCGGGATAGGGCATACCTGGGTAAAGAGGCGGTTTATAGACGGCTTTTTGCCAAACGAGGTGCACACAGACGAAATGGGGATAAGGCGGATATTCATACCATCGCAGGTATATGATAATGTATTTCTTATGAAGGCGGACGCCGACTATGTTAAAAGGCTTAAGCTTCTTCCCGAGAACGAGAAAAAAGCGTTGCTCTTCGGTGAGTGGGATATATTTGACGGTCAGGTTTTTACCGAATGGAAAAACTCTGCCTTTGGCAGAAAGACCCGTCGGTGGTCGCATGTAATAGAGCCGTTTAAAATTCCCAAGCAGTGGCGAAGATTTCGTGCGTTTGACTTCGGATATTCAAAGCCGTTTGCGGTTTGTTGGTTTGCGGTTGACAACGACGGGCGTGCCTATAATTACAGAGAGCTTTACGGATGCACGGGACGCCCCGATGAGGGGGTCAGGTGGACTGCACAAAAAATAGCCGATGAAATAAGAAGAATTGAAGAGACCGAGGATGAGGGAGTGCATATTACGGGCTATGCTGACCCTGCAATATGGAACAGCACGGGAACGAGCGAGGGGAGTATCGCAGAAATAATGGAGAGAAGAGGCGTTTTCTTTGAAAAAGGAAACCACGACCGTCTTGCGGGAAAGATGCAGGTTCACAACAGGCTTGCTTTTGATGACGAGGGGCTTCCTATGTTATATTTTTTTGAGGATTGCAGAAATATGATAAGAACAATTCCTCAATTATGCTATGACCCGACACGGCCCGAGGATGTAAACACGGGGCAGGAGGACCATTTGTATGATGCTCTGAAATATTTTCTGATGTCCGATCCGATAGCACTTAAAAATCCCCCGCCAAAGAAGCCGAGGGATTATAGTCCGCTTGATACAGAGCCACTTAAAAAATATCCGAGATTTATAGTATAAAAGAGGCAGAAACAAAAGCGTTTCTGCCTCAGACTACTGACAAACTTGTTCTACCACAAGCGGGTTTTAAAATAAAAATTATATATAGTTTGGTGCTTTTGATACACTGATATTAAAACGGCGGGGCTCCCATCGAGGAAGCACCCGCCGTTGCTTGTTTTTTGCAAAATCGTTCTCTGCCGTACATTTGTACGCCGACGAAAACGATTTTACAAAATATAACTTCGTTTCTCATCGTCTGCTCAACTTAATGACTTTGTCATTAAGTTGAGGCAGAAACGCTTTTGTTTCTGCCTCTTTTGTTATTTACCGAGATAGGTGAAATGCATATAATCAACCGTGCCGTTTATCCACGCATTTCCGCCCCACAACCATCCGTATTTGGCAAAGGTCTGAACAACCGTGCCGTCAGACGGGAAGGAATAGATTGATTTTCCGGGGTCATAAAAGCTGCCAATGGTGGTGCCGCTTTTATAAACGCAATAATTTTCGTTGTAATTCAAATCTATTACTGTTCCGTAGTTGTGGTCTGAATATACGCCGCTTGCCATTGCACTGCGCCAAGCGTATGCGGCGGCATTTTTTAGAGGCGGTTTATCGTCAGAATTAAATATCTCATCAAAGATTGCAATAACATCGTCTTTCAGTACGGTATTTATTTTGAAGGTCAGCGTAGATGCATACTTGGCGTTGTTCTTGTCGAGCATCCAGACCTTTACCGTAACCTCTGACATATGCGAGTCCGCCTCTGCCTGTGAGGTATAATATTCGCCGTCGGGGAAAATGCGAGCCTCTTTTTCTGCCGCCTCACCCGAGGCAAGGGTTTCGGTGTAGGTTTTAAGTCGGTAAAGACCGTCGGCACCGGGAATTTGAAGCGGTGTACCGCTCGGTGCGGCGGTAGGCCCTGCAACCCACAGATTGTTGTCATTTGCAGCGTCGGGGTTATCTGCATAACGCAGAGCAATAGTTGCACCCGCGGGGGTTGTGAGTGTCTTTACGAGTGTATATATTGTGGCACCGTTTGCATCCTTTGTTTCACGGATATTGGTGTTTATTTTGCCCTCCAAATTTTTTCCGTAGAGAACAAAGCAACGATATGCAATAATCGCTGCCTCTTGTCTGGTGACTGCGTCTGTCGGTCTGAAGGTGCCTGTATCATCACCTGCCATAAGGTGGTTGTCAAGCATAAATGCGACATGGTTTTCTGCCCAATACGCAATCTTGTCTGCGTCGACTATTCCATCAAAAACATTTTCCGACGGGAAATACGGACCAAGAACGCCCGCCGAGTCTAATAGACTTGTTATAATCTTACACAATTCCTGACGGGTAAGCGTGCCCCGCGGGAAGAAATGCCCCTCACCGTCGCCGCTTACAAGGCCTGCATAATATGCCATATTCGGGAATGGGTCAGAGGTATCGGTAAACGGCTGTCTTGAGTGAGTTGAAACATTTTCTGCCGTAAGGGTTGCATAAAGATTTACCGCAATATTTATAAAGTCGCTTCTTGAGATTGCCTCTGTAAAGGGCTTGTTTGCAAATTCCTCCGAGATAATGCTCAATTTAGTTGCACTCTCTACCGCGTCTGCCGCCCAGAAGGCAGGCTCGTATGCGGCGGACACGGGAAACTGCATAAGTATAAGCAGTGAAAGCATAATGCTTATGACTCTTCCTGTTATTTTTCTCATATAAAGATTCACCTCAAAAATCTGATTGTTATAAAATTACATTCTTATTTTACCACAAAAATAAATAAAATTCAACTCTGATGGTTTTTTGTTCAATTTTTGTTCACAAAATGTAAAATAAAAGTCAAAGAATGTAGAAATTTGTGTTTGTCGCCTGCCCTTGACAGATTATATGCAAAATGATACAATTACAAAAGATTTATGAGGAAATGGGGATTAGAATGAAGATACTGGGGGTTGATTTCGGTGACAGCCGAACGGGTTATGCAATCTCTGATGCTTTGGGATTTGCCTCAAATGTGCTTCAGGCGTATCACAGCAAAAGCATGAAGAGCGTTGCCGACCATACGATTGAGCTTGCAAGAGAGCTTGGTGTTGAGAAGATTATCCTTGGTTATCCCAAAAATATGAACGGCAGTCTCGGCCCCCGTGCGGAAAAGACGCAGAGCCTCAAGCAGATGCTCGAGGATAGGGCAGACATTCCCGTTGTTTTATGGGACGAGAGGCTTACAACTGTTTCTGCCCATAACCTGATGAATGAAACAAATGTAAGGGGTGCCAAGCGGAAGGCGGGCGTCGACAGTATCTCGGCGGCGTATATCCTGCAGGGCTACCTTGACAGTATAAGATAAAAAGGGTCGGAATTGCCGACAGAAAGGAAACTATTATGCCAGAATTACCCGAAAACACACATTTGATTGATTTGTTTGACGAGGACGGAAACAAGGTTGTTTTTGAGCATCTTGACACCGTTGTCTACAAGGAGAGGGAATATGTTATTTGTATCCCCTATGATGATGACGAGGAGGAGGTCACAGAGGTTGTGATTTTCCGTATAGACGAGGATGAGAGCGGGGAAGAGGTTCTCTCTCAAATGCTTGAGCCTGACATCATTGCTCCCGTGTACGAAATATTCAGAGAGCGTAACGAGGAAATGTTTGAGTTTGAGGAATAAAGGGAAAAGGCGGGTGTGCCCTTGGGGAAACACTCGCCTTTGTTTACTTTAAATTTATGTTAATTTTTGTGGTTAGTGTTTACTTTTAAGTCAATCTGTTATATAATGTATATACTTATTTAATTATGTATTTTTCAAATTTTTAAATCAGATATTTTCAATTCAAAAGAGCCGCTGCTTTTGCAGAAAATGCTCGAGGCTCACCTTTTTACAAAGAATGAAGGCGGTGAAGGGTAATGTTTCTTGCCGATGGTTGGAAGGATTATAAAATTTTAGACTGTTCAAACGGCGAAAAGCTTGAGAGATGGGCAAACAAGATATTGGTCAGACCCGACCCGCAGGTTGTGTGGCGGTCGGACAGAAATTTGTCCGAATGGAAAACTGCCGATGCCAGATACAACAGAAGTAAAACGGGCGGCGGCAGCTGGCAATGCTATAAAAAGCTCCCCGAGTCGTGGACGGTAGCATACAGAAATCTGACATTTGGTATTAAGCCTATGGGGTTTAAGCATACGGGTCTTTTCCCCGAACAGGCGGCGAACTGGGATTGGTTTGCAGAGCTTTTGAAAAACGAAAAGGGCAGACAACCCAAGGTCCTCAATCTTTTTGCGTATACGGGCGGGGCTACGGTTGCAGCAGCGGCGGCCGGTGCAAGCGTCTGCCATGTCGATGCGTCAAAGGGAATGGTTGCATGGGCGAAGGAAAACGCAGTTTTATCGGGACTCTCTGACCATCCAATCCGTTATATAGTAGACGATGTAAAAAAGTTTGTTCAACGCGAAATTCGGCGTGGAAACAAATACGATGGGATTATAATGGACCCGCCCTCTTACGGCAGAGGTCCGGGCGGTGAGGTCTGGAAGATAGAAGACGAAATCTTTGATTTAATTGAGCTTTGCACAGAGCTTTTGTCCGATGCCCCCATATTTGTTCTTATAAATTCGTACACAACGGGACTTTCGGGAAGTGTAATTGAAAATATATGCAAGCTTACGATACAAAAAAGGTTTGGCGGGAAAATTGCCGGTGACGAGGTTGGTTTGCCGATTGAGGGTTGCGGACTTACCTTGCCTTGCGGATACAGTACAAGGTGGCAAAGATAGACGCATTTTGCGGAGGTAGAAAAGCGTGGAGCATGGCAATAATGATATAATTATAAAAATAGAAAATCTTAAATTTGAATATACAGACGAGGAAACAGGTGTGGTATCACCAGTGCTTTGCGGAATTTCGGCCGATATAACGCGGGGCGAATTTGTTGCAGTTCTTGGGCATAACGGCTCGGGTAAGTCTACGCTTGCAAAGCACCTCAATGCGATACTTGTGCCGACCTCGGGCAGAATTACGATAGACGGCACCGACACCTCTGATGAAAAAAATCTGTTTGAGATACGAAAAAGGGTCGGAATGGTTTTTCAGAACCCTGACAATCAGATGGTTGCAAACATAGTTGAGGAGGATGTGGCGTTTGCCCCCGAGAACCTCGGTGTACCGAGAGACGAGATACGCAAACGGGTAGACGATGCACTCTCTGCGGTAAATATGTCGGGCTTTGCAAAGCATGCACCGCATATGCTCTCGGGCGGGCAAAAGCAAAGGATTGCAATCGCGGGCGTTCTTGCGATGAACCCTGAAATTCTTGTTCTTGACGAGCCGACCGCTATGCTTGACCCCGTCGGCAGGAGAGAGATAATAGATACGGTAAAGAGACTTAACACGGACAGAAATATGACGGTTGTGCTTATTACTCATTATATGGAAGAGGCGGTTTGTGCAGACCGTGTTATAGTTCTTGACAAGGGTGAAATCGAGATGGAGGGTACGCCGGGAGAGGTTTTTCCGCAAATAGAGAGAATGAAGAGCCTTGGACTTGATACCCCGCAGGCGACGGAGCTTGTATATAAATTAAGAAAAGACGGATATATCGCACAAGGTGACGCACTCACGGTTGGAGAGTGTGCCGACATAATTATGGAAATGGCAAGGCAATAAGGTGATGGTATGATAAAGTTAAAGGATGTTAGCTATATATATATGCAGGGCGGGCCGTTTGAGAAAAAGGCCCTTGACAAGGTCAGTATAGATATTGGCAAGGGTGAGTTTATCGGTCTTATAGGCCATACGGGCTCGGGAAAATCTACATTGATACAGCTTCTTAACGGATTGCTCAAGCCGAGCGAGGGCAGTATAACGGTAAACGGCTTTGACTTGACCGACAAAAAGACAAAAATGCGTGATGTAAGGTTCTCTGTCGGCCTTGTTATGCAGTATCCTGAATATCAGCTCTTTGAAGAGACGGTCTATAGAGACATTGCCTTTGGCCCTTCAAATATGGGTCTTCCTGAGGATGAAATAAAGCAAAGGGTAGAATTTTCGGCAAATCTGGTCGGGCTTTCAAAAGAACAGCTTGACAAGTCGCCCTTTGACCTCTCGGGCGGACAAAAGCGGCGTGTTGCAATAGCGGGCGTGCTTGCGATGGAGCCAAAGGTGCTTATACTTGACGAGCCGACGGCAGGACTTGACCCCGCGGGCAGAGACGAGATTTTGTTCAAGATAAAGGATATGCACGAGAGAATGGACCTCACGGTCATTCTTGTTTCGCACAGTATGGAGGATGTAGCAAGGCTTGCAGACAGAATTCTTGTTATGAACAGTGGCAGGGTTGAGATGTTTGATACCCCCGCACGGGTGTTTGCAAGGGCAGAGAGACTTGTCGACATTGGACTTAAGGTTCCGCAGATAACCGAGATTACGGATGAGCTTCGCAGGAGAGGTATGCCCCTTAAAGAGGGGATATATACAATGAACGAGGCTCTGTATTATATAAAAGAGGCACTCAAAGGGGGCGATAGCGGATGCTGAAGGATATAACGCTTGGTCAATACTTTCCCGGGGATACGGGCATACACCGACTTGACCCGAGAGTTAAGATTTTGGCTATGCTTGCGTATATTGTAATAACCTTTTGTGTGCAGACCTTTTTCGGATATATTGCACTTGCAATATTTGTTATAGCTTGTGTTTTGATATCAAAAATTCCGCCCTCGTTTGTTGTACGGGGCTTAAAGCCGATAATGGTTTTTATTGTTTTCACAGGACTCTTTAATCTGTTTTTAACAGGCGGAGAGATTGTGTGGCAATGGGGAATTCTGAAAATAACCAAGGAAGGCATACGATTTGCAGTCTTTATGGTTTTGCGGCTGACTTTTTTGATTTTCGGAACATCCCTGCTCACCCTTACGACCTCTCCGATTTCGTTGACCGACGGTATGGAGAGGTTGCTCTCGCCCTTTTCAAAAATCGGACTGCCTGCACACGAGCTGTCGATGATGATGTCGATTGCAATGAGGTTTATCCCGACGCTTATGGAGGAAACCGACAAAATTATGAAAGCACAAGCGGCAAGGGGTGCGGATTTTGAGTCGGGAAGCCTTGTGAGAAGGGCAAAGGCTATGGTGCCGATTTTGGTACCTTTATTTATAAGTGCATTCAGGCGTGCAGATGAGCTTGCAACAGCTATGGAGTGTCGATGCTATCACGGCGGAAACGGGCGGACAAGCCTGAACGAGCTGAAGCTTGGCAAAAGTGATGCCGTTGCAGTGCTTGTGGTTTGTGCTTTGATTGCGTCGGTGATTTTATTGAATATATTCACCGCTTAAAAGAGGTAGATAAAATGAAGAATGTTGCAATGAGGCTTGTCTATGACGGAAGCAGATACCACGGTTGGCAATATCAGAAAAACGGGATAAGCATACAGGAAACGCTCGAGACGGCTCTCTCGAAAATTACGGGTGAGGATATAAAGGTTACGGGTTGCAGCAGAACAGATGCAGGGGTTCACGCTCTTGATTTTGTTCTGAATTTTCGGACAAGCACCGAAATCCCGACCGACAAGCTTCCGTATGCGGTCAATTATCGGCTCGGAAACGATATAACCGTAGTTGAGGCGTGGGAGGCAGACGATGATTTCAACGCTCGGTTTTCGTCGCTCGGCAAGAGGTATCAATACCAAATCTGGAACGGGCGGATGCGAAATCCGTTTTTTGTGAATTACAGCTGGTATCTTCCCTACAGGCTTGACCGCGAAAGGATGAAGAAGGCTGCCGCATATTTTGTGGGCGAGCATGATTTTTCTGCATTTATGGCAGCAGGCGGAAGCCAGAAAACCACCATAAGGGAGATACGAGAATGCTCGGTTACCGAGAGCGGAGAAATTCCCGAGCTTATCACAATAACGATAGAGGCAAATGCTTTTCTTTATAATATGGTAAGAATAATAACGGGAACAATAGCAGAGGTCGGCTTTGGAAGGATTGAGCCTGAAGCTATTCCCGAAATCATAAGGAGCGGGGACAGAACGAGAAGCGGTGCAACCGCACCGCCCGAGGGACTTTTTCTTAAAGAGGTTCTTTATTGATAAAATATATCTGCTAATCTTAAATTGAAAGGAATGAACAAGCATGAATTCAAATATGAATAGAAAAAGAGAAAAAATATTTGAATACGCTTGGTTTAAAATAAAGAGGCTTTTCGGCACAAAAGCGACGCTTAAGCTTGCGGGCAAAAGGCATACCATATATCCCGTCAAGCTGCTGGTGTTTTTGGTCGCAGTAATTGTTGCGGTCTCGGCGGTTGCGTCAACACTTTTGCACAGAATCGGGGTAAGTCATCTTGAGATAGGCTTTGAGAGCGGAAACGAGTACAAAACCAAGGTCATCGGAAGCGATGTTCTGATGTATAACAATCGTGGCGCCAAGGCTATAAACCAAAGAGGCGAGACCGAGTGGGAGATAGAGAGGGCAATGTCTGAACCGATTGCGGAGGTTTCGGGTGACTATGTTTTAATGTACGACCTCTCGGGAAATCATTTTGCGTCAAGCTACAAAAACGGGAAGCTTAAACATGAATTTGTAATGGAAAACGACATAATATCCGCCAAGATAACAGACAGAGGTTTTTGTGTATTTGCGACAGACACAGACGGGTATAAGGGCCGTGCGGTTGTATACAACAAGCGTGGCAAGGAGATTTACCAATGGAACAGCGGAAGCGGATATATAACAGATGTTGACATTACTGAAAACGGCAGATACCTTGCGGTTGCCCAGCTTATAAGCGAGGGCGATTCGGCAGATACAAAAATACAGTTTATTGACACGAGGCGTGGCGAGGTGGTCGCAACTGCAGAGCGTAGTGACGAGGTTGTTGTAAATCTCAAATTTATATCAGGAAGCAAGCTTATTGCAGTTACGGACAAACATATACTCGGATTGGGCACGAACGGCAGGAACAAGTTTGAAATATCCTTAATCGGCCGAGGTCCGTCGCTTTATAATATAGACAGCGACAATACGATTGCGGTCGTAACTCAAGGCAGCAGCGGCAATTCGGTGCTTGAGCTTTATTCCGTGTCGGGCAGACTTCGCGGGGAATATACTGCGACGGGCGACATCAGGGCACTTTCGGTCAGCGGAAGGGGTGCGGTTGTTGCTCAACAAAAGGGCGTTACCCGCGTCAGCGGAAGCGGAAAGGAAAAGAGTATTGTCAATGTCTCTCATGATGTAAAGAGCTTGGGTTATTTCGGCAAGGGAAAGAGAGCACTGGTTATCGGCTCTGCTCAAGCGGAGGTCGTAAGCGTAAAGTAATATTTTGAGGCAGGTGTAAATATGCAGGGCGTGGCGTTTAGCTATATGGATTTCATAGTAATCGGAATAATAGCGGTGTTTGCACTAATCGGTATAAAGCGGGGATTTGTCCGTTCGATTGTGGGGATTATATCCCTCGGTGCGTCAATACTTCTTGCGTGGCTTCTATATCCCGTTGTGTCGGATTTGTTTAAAACTATCGGGGTTGGCACGGCTATATACGAGAAGATACTTGATGTTCTGACCGACTGCATAGGTGTATCGGGAGAGGGTATGGCACTGCCGATATTTATGAAAGACGCAATAGAGTCAGGCAGGCAGGAGCTGATTTTGGAGGCAACGAATACCGCAACCGATATGGTGCTTAACATTATTTCGTTTATAGCGGTTTTGATTTTATCACGGATTATAATATTTATTGCACAAAAGCTTTTGATAGTTTTGTCAGAGCTTCCGCTTATCGGCTTTTTCAATAAGCTTGCAGGTCTTGCCTTTGGTGCAATTCAGGGATTGTTAATTGTGTTTATTGTATTTACAATTATATATGCGACGGTTCCGCTCAATGAAGATAGCGGCATAGGAGAGGCAATAGAGAACTCTGTTATAGCAGGGAAATTATATGAAGCAAATCCGCTTGTCAAAATTTTTGTTGATGACGGAAAAACAGACGAGGACGGAAAAGAAGAAATGCGAACGGAGAGTGACTATGGAAAAGCAACTCAATGATCTAAAGATAACAGAGCTTCGTGAGAGAGCGAAGCTGGCAGGCTTGACGGGTGTCAGCGGACTTAAAAAAAGCGAGCTTATAGAAAAAATTATCAAAGCGACCGAAAATGATATAAAAAAAGACTGCGAAAACGAAGCCGAGGACAGGAATAAACCTACGCAAAGAGAGAAAAATATAACTGGTGTCAAATCGCAGGATTGCTCTGATAAATCTGATAAAAATGAGTATTCAGACCCGATAAGAAGAACCAATCTTATGAGCGGAGTGCTTGAAATTCTTGCAGACGGATACGGATTTTTACGAAGCGACAATTATCAATCGGGAGAGAATGATGTTTATGTTCCGCAAAATTTAATAAGAAGATTTAATTTAAAAACGGGCGATTTTATAATCGGCAACAGTCGTATGCAACACGAGGGCGAGAGGTTTCAGGCACTTCTCTATGTGCAGAGTGTAAACGGCGACCCTGTTGATGTGTCAATCCGCAGACGGTCGTTTGACGATTTGACGCCCGTATACCCGACCGAGAGATTAAGACTTGAAAAAAACAGTCGTGATTATGCGATGCGGCTTATCGACCTTGTTGCACCAATAGGCAAGGGCCAGAGAGGAATTATTGTTGCACCGCCCAAGGCAGGCAAAACCACTCTTCTTAAAAGTATTGCCAACAGTATTACAGAAAATAACCCTGAGGTATCGCTTATTGTACTTCTGATTGATGAGCGGCCCGAAGAGGTTACCGATATGCAAAGAAGCATAAAGGGCGATGTAATCTTTTCGACCTTTGACGAAGAACCTCAAAATCACGCAAAGGTTGCAGAAATTGTGATAGAAAGGGCAAAAAGACTTGTTGAGCATAAACGGGATGTTGTGATACTTCTCGACAGCATTACAAGACTTTCAAGGGCATATAACCTTGTTGTTTCGCCCTCGGGCAGAACTCTTTCGGGCGGACTTGACCCCGGAGCACTTTATCGGCCGAAGAGGTTTTTCGGTGCAGCGAGAAAGGTTGAAGAGGGCGGAAGCCTTACAATTCTTGCGACGGCACTTATAGAAACGGGAAGCCGAATGGACGATGTGATATTTGAGGAGTTCAAGGGTACGGGGAATATGGAAGTGCATCTAG